>JAQWAU010000060.1 GCA_028707535.1 Heliobacteriaceae bacterium
GCCGCTTTTACCTTGTCGTACTCCTGTCGCCCGGTCTCTGTTTCGATCCTGGTTTCAAACAGATCGAGGTTGTGGATCACATTCTCAGACAATTCCTTCATTTCGTTAGCATACCGGGTCTTGGCCGCCATATCGGTGGCAATACAGATATCCCGCAGGTTAACCCGGGTACGCTGAAAATCGGCCGATGCCTTGGCAATAAAGGCTAAAGGCTCGGTATTGAACGTATATACCCGCACATCTGCTGCGGTAATCTCCTGGATGTTGGCGATCCCAACATAGCCGACCACCCCGGCAATCAAGGCAACAATAATAAAACCGGCTAAAACTTTGGTACCGATTTTTAGGTCATAGAACCATTTCATTCCGTAATTCCTCCCCTTTGTTTTTTTTGAGTGTTAATTTTTGGCGTAAAAATAATGCCTGTATTTAATTTTTAAAAGCAAAAACCATGCCAATTACAGCATGGTTTTCCTAATTTGCCGAATTAATGACATGTCTGGCGAAAAACATCAGTTTTTCGGCCTAAATAAAAGCTGGTACTTTAGTCCCGGCTCCACAAAAACTCGGGGGCCTTACATTTTTGTCAATCAATATTGAAAGGTTGGTCCTTATTTGCCCGACAACTCCGGAGCAGGATTTGCCGGTTTTTTCAGCAGAAAAGCCACGGGGGTCAGTAAAAGGATGCCAAAGGCAAAAAGATAGAACACATCGGCAATCGCCCAGGTGGCGGCATGCATTTGCACCTGGGTGGCCAAAAGGCTCACCCCGGCCGGGGCTGCTGCCGTAGTATCTCCGGTTGCCGCAAAAATTCCGGTCGCCACCTGTTGGATCATCACCCAGGTTGGGGAAAACAGGTCCAGATTCTCGGCCAGGCGGTGCTGGTGGAAAAACTGCCGGTTTTCCATAATGGTCATCACCAAGGCAATCCCAAAGGAGCCGGCAATCATCCGGGTCAAGGTGTTTAAAGCGGATGCCGCCCCACTCTCCCGCACCGGCACGGCATTCACCCCGGCGGTGGTAATCGGCATCATCGTCAGGCCCAACCCTAGTCCCCGAAGCACCATCAGCCTATTGATCACCGCATCCGGAGTATCTAACCCCAACTGGTAAAACTGCCAATTACTATAGAACATCAAGGGTAATCCCACCAACAACAGGGGACGGGGCCCGAATTTGTCAAAAACCTTCCCGGCAACCGGAGCCATCACCCCGGTCGCCAAGGCTTGGGGCATCAACAAAAGGCCGGTCTCCATTGCCGAATATCCCCGGATATTCTGCAGGTAAATCGGCACCAGAATCACCCCGGTAAACAGGATCACCGCCAACCCGCAGGATAAAATCACACTGTAAGTGAAATTGGGCTCCCGGAACAACCGGATATTGATCATCGGTTCCGGATGGTCCAATTCAACGATAATCAAGATTGCCAGCAAGGTGGTCGCCGTTAACAACAACATCACAATCGGGTAACTGGTCCAGCCCCAGTCCTGTCCTTTGGCTAAGGCCAACAGGTATAAAAAGGCACTGGCAGAGCCCAAAGCCAGACCCCAGCCGTCAAAACGGTGTACCGCCCGGCGGGTGGTCTCCACCAAAAACGCCTGGCATAAAGTTACCCCCAGAATGCCTACCGGCACATTAATCATAAACAGCCAGCGCCAGCTGTACTCATCGAGAATAAAACCGCCTAAAGTCGGCCCGACGGAAGGGGCAACCGCAATGGACAAGCCGAACAAGCCCATGGCCACCCCGATTTTTTCCCGGGGAATCAGCTTAAACAACAAAGCCATCCCGGTCGGCATGAGCAAGCCGCCCCCGATCCCCTGGATGATCCGGAAACAGATGAGGCTGTTATTACTCCAACCCAGACTGCACAGTAACGACCCAAAGGTAAAGATGATTAAAGACCCGGTATAAAGCCTTTTATAGCCATAGGTATCCCCCAGGTAGTTGGTAATCGGGATCACCGAGCCGGAAACCAGCATGTAAGCGGTCAGCAGCCATTCGATCTGCTTGGTATCGACCCCGAACAAGACCATCAGCTTAGGTAAAGCGACATTCAGGATGGAACTATCTAAAACCGCCATAAATGAGCCGATCACCACTACCAAGGTGGTAACCAGTATCCCTCTTTGTTGCCCCCCGGTCATCGGCCTGCCCCCTTGACCCGGATCTTAACGGCGGCACCCGTACCGGGCGCCAGCGGGGCCGCTTCGACCGCAATTTTCACCGGGACCAGGGCAGTCTCCTTGGGCTGCTGCCGGGCCGGCACCACTGCCGTCACCGGCCACACCACCGCTTCAGTGTACCGGCCGGCCCCCGCCACCATTCCGGTAAAGGTCCGGCCCGGTACCGCCGCCAGTTCCAGCGTCACCGGCTGCCCGGCCTGGACCCGGACAGCCCGGTTTTCAGGGATGCGGGCTTCGACATAAGCAGTTGCCGGATCACCGACTGCCAACAAGGGTTGCCCTTGGATAACCTGTTCTCCGGCGGTCACCGCCAGCCGTAGCACCTTGCCTGTCACCGGGGCCACCACCGGTAGCCGCTCCCCGGCCACCACCACGGCCAACACTTCACCAGCCTTGACGGCCTGTTGCCCGTACACCGGCAAGGTTTCTAAACACCCGGTAGCCGGAGAGCGAACAAGCGCAAAATCCAGTTTGACCCGGGCATCATTCGCCACCACAAAACATTCGTCCTGATACCAATAATAAGCGGAAATCCCCCCGGCAAGCAGCACATAAATCCCAACTAAGGCGAAAATCAGGCGTTTTTTTGGTTTCATCCGTTAGCCCCCGGCGGCAATTTTAACGACAACATTCATCCCCGGTACAATAGCCAGCCCCTGGTGGTCGAGGAGTTTAATTTTAACCGGGATCCGCTGGGTGACTTTTATGAAGTTACCGGCAACATTTGTGGTGGGTAATAGGGCGAAGGTGCTGTCCGCCGCCAGACCCACCTGTTCCACCACCCCGGACAACACCTGCCCCGGAAAGGCGTCCACCGTTACCCTTACCGGTTGGCCGACGGCAATCCGGCGGATTTTCGTTTCTTCAATCCGGGCGGTAACCCCCAATGCCGCCAAATCAGCCACCAGAAACAACCGCTGGCCGGGAGACACCAGTTCTCCCGGGCTAACAAACTTTTTCACCACCTGGCCGGCCACCGGGGACTTAACCAAAGCGGCATCCAGGCGGGCCAAAGGCTCCCCGGCAGTAACCAGGTCACCTTCTTTAACCCGTAACTCCAACACCCGGCCGGCAATCTCCGGGCTAACCCGGACAAGCTCACCATCGATGCGGGCATCATCGGTCTTGACAAACCGGACACTGTCAAGATAAGTGCAAATCCCGTAAACGGCCACCCCGAGAAGCAAACAGGCAAGCACGGCCAACCCGATCTTTTTTTGCTTCATTCTTGCGGCCCCCTCTCGGCCAGCACCACAACGGACTCTCCATCCTGGAGCGCATCCTGACCGACAATAACTACTTTTTCACCGGGATGCAGCCCTTTTAAAATCTCCCACCGGGTGCCGTCGGTATGACCGGTGACCACCGGCCGGGCGGTTACCCGGTTATCCGCAGCCACAAAGACCAGGTACTCGCCACCCCGCTTAACCACCGCTTCCCGGGAAACTACCGGCCGATCGGCAGACGCCGGTAAAATCACCTCGGCATAAAGGCCGGAGGTCCAGCCCGGCAATTCACCCGGTAGCCGTAATTTTACCGGGTATTCTTTGTTTACCGGGTCAGCTTGCGGACTCACCGCAATCACCCGGCCGGTCAACATTCCCCCGGCAAACCGGTCCAGGCATACCGGCAAAGCCTGCCCAACCGCAACCAGGTCAATATCCGCCGCCGGGACATTAACCTCCACTAGCGGATCCTGACTGACCACAGTCATCAATACCTTCCCCGGGGCCGCCATTTCCCCGGGATTCACCTGCCGGCCAGCCACCCGGCCGGTGGCCGGCGCCGCAATCACCGCATTTTCCAAAGCCAGTCCGGCAGCAGCCAAGGCCGCTTCCTGCTGTTCAACTCCTGCCTGAAGATTGGCTAAGACTTCCGGGGTTGACCCTTCATTAATCAGGCTCTCATCCTGTATCGCCTGTTCGTGAGCCGCCCCGGCCTGGGTAACGGCTAATTCCGCCGCTTCCACCTGGACCGGGGAGACCGCCCCGGCCTTATGTAAAACCTGAAGCCGTTCCCCTTGTTTCCGGGCCTGCTCGAAGGCCGCCGCCGCCGCCCGCACCCGCTCCGCCGCCTGGAGCCGTTGTTGCGGCCTGGCCCCATTTACCGCTTCGGCAAGCCGGGCCTGAGCGCCTTTAAGGTTTGCTTCACTTAAAGCCAACCCGGCCCGAAAATCCCGGTCATCCAAAACAACCAACGGTTCCCCGGCCGTGACCGTTTGCCCGATCTCGGCATGGACTTGCCAGACCCGGCCGCTCACCTGCGCCAAAACCTGGACCTCGGTCTCGCCGGTTACCCGGCCGGCAGCGATCCCCGCCTTTTTCAAGCCGGAGTCGGCCACGGTTTCCACGACAACTTTTTTGGGGACACCGGATTTTCCCCCGGCCGGCCCGCCATCGCCGGAACAACCGCCGGCCAATAATACCGGGATCATTAAGGCCGCCAGTTTAACCAGCGACCGGTAATCTTTTCCTGATTTCGTCGCCATCTCCCCCTCCGCCGGAAGAGTGTCCATTCCCCGGCATGCACATACTAGCCCTTGAGGTGAATGTTTATGGATATCCGGATCGCGATCATCGGCACCGGTTTTGTTGGGGCCACCACCGCTTTTGCCCTGGTCAATGCCGGTACCGCCTCCGAACTGGTGCTTGTGGACGTCAACCGCCAAAAAGCGGAAGGGGAAGCCATGGACCTCAGCCACGGGGTTTCCTTTGTCTCCCCGGTGGAAATTGTCGCCGGTGACCCGGCTGCCTGCCAGGGGGCGAGGATCGTCATTTTTACCGCCGGGGCCAACCAAAAACCGGGGGAAACCCGCCTGGACCTCGCCGCCCGCAATGTGGCGATCTTGCGCAAGACCCTGCCGGAACTGCAAAAATACTGCCCGGACGCCATCTATTTAATGGTTGCCAACCCGGTGGACATTCTGACTTATGTCGCCTTAAAAATCAGCGGCCTGCCGGATAACCGGGTGATCGGTTCCGGCACCGTTTTGGACAGCTCCCGCTTCCGGCAATCACTGAGCCGGCACTACGGGGTAGACCCCCGCAATGTCCACGCCTACATCGTCGGTGAACACGGTGACAGTGAAGTCCCGCTCTGGAGCCTGGCCAACATCGCCGGGACGGACTTGACCCACATTGCGACCTTGGGCCGGCCGGCCGTAGACCGGGAAGCAATCTTCGGCGCCGTAAAAAATGCGGCCAATGAAATCATCAATCGTAAAGGGGCGACTTATTACGCGATTGCCCTGGCCGTAAGGCGGATTGTGGAAGCCGTTGTCCGGGACGAACATTCAATTTTGACCATTTCCAGCCTGATCAGCGGCACTTACGGGATCAACGATGTTTGTCTGAGCCTGCCGTGCCTGGTCACCGGCAATGGCCGGGAACAGGTCGTTGAACTGCCGGTTGACTTGGCTGAGGCCGGCGCCTTGCGGGAAAGTGCTGCCGGATTACGCACCATCTTAAGTGGCTTGGGGTTTTAAGAATTTCTCCTCCACGAGATCCACCAAACCGGTAGCATCGTTAATATCGAAACAAGGGACCCCGACGTTAAAACAGATATCCGAGGCAATCGCCACCAATTGCTCCGGGGGGGTAATCAGCTCAGACCGGATCGCCACCCGGCATACCTCAATCTTGGGTTTGTTCCCGTTCTTATACCCCTCGGTCAAGACCAGATCAACATTTTTGATCCGGGCGATAATCGCGTCCAGGTCAGGTTCGTCAGCCAGTTTTTCAATGAACACCAGCTTCACGGGGGAAGCAATCACCACCACATCGGCACCGGCCTTTGCATGCCGCCAGGTGTCTTTTCCCGGCTTGTCCACGTCAATTCCGTGGATATCATGCTTAATCGTGGCAACCTGGTAGCCCCGTGTTTTCAGCTCTTTTAACATCTTTTCGATCAAAGTCGTCTTACCGGAATTGGAAGTGCCAACGATTGATAAAACCGGGATGCTCCGCATAAAACAATCCCTCCTTAAACTCGTTTTTCTGCCAAAACAAATTCTCCCGTTTCCACGATGCGCTGGGGGTGGGCATAAACATTCAGCCGCTGCCCCCGCGCAAAACCAACAACGGTCATCCCAATTTCCCGGGCCAACCGCACCGCCAAATCTGTCGGCGC
>JAQWAU010000061.1 GCA_028707535.1 Heliobacteriaceae bacterium
AGAAAATAAATAATATTTCGGTTCAGAATCAGCGCTGAATTTCACGGTGGTGAAAGCGGGGGAACCACTTTCATGGGGTGAATCCGGCACCTGTGCCGGTAGGGCTTACTCTTTGGCCCGAATCCGTCAGCTAACTTCGCAAGCGCCGAAAAAGGGAGCAGATACAAGCTATTTTGTTCTGTTTTCCTGCCATTTTACGGTAGGTAGATCTCTTTTTGGCAAATTACACATTCAAAGGGACCCGCGCTGGCTCTGCCGGAGGGGGTCTTTGTTTTTTCATAAAGGAGGACGAGAATGAAAAAGGACAACGGAGAGAGTAGATGGGATGATTGGCACTGGCAGATGGCTAACCGGGTGACTACCTTTGAACAGTTAGAGCGGTTTTTGCCTTTGTCACCCGGCGAAAAGATCGGGCTGCAGCGGTGTTTTCAGCAGTTTCGCATGGCGGTAACCCCTTATTATTTATCCTTGATCGATCCGGATGATCCGAATTGCCCGGTGCGCCAACAAGCGATTCCCTCCATCCGGGAACTTACGGTATCGGCCCGGGATTTTGATGATCCTTTAGATGAGGATAAGGATTCGCCGGTTCCGGGGTTGACTCACCGGTACCCTGACCGGGTATTGTTGTTGGTGACAGACCAGTGTGCGATGTACTGCCGGCACTGTACCCGCCGCCGTTTCGCCGGTGTTAATGACCGGCAGCGGGGTAAAAAAGAGCTGGGCTTAGCCTTAAATTACATCCGGAACCATCCGGAAGTCCGGGATGTGCTTTTGTCGGGGGGAGATGTGCTTTGTTTAAGTGAAGAGCTGCTGGAGTTTTTACTGGCTTCCTTGCGACGCATTCCCCACATCGAGATTATCCGGTTAGGTAGCCGCATCCCAGTTGTCCTGCCCCAGCGGATCACCCCGGAACTGGTTAAAATGATCCGGAAATACCACCCGGTCTGGCTTAACACCCACTTTAATCACCCCAAAGAAATTACCCCGGCAGCGGAAAAGGCCTTGGCCCTGCTGGCCGATGCCGGCATCCCTCTGGGCAACCAGACGGTATTGCTGAAGGGGGTCAATGACTGCCCGGTAATCATCAAGGAATTGATGCAAAAGCTGGTAAAGAACCGGGTGCGGCCTTATTACCTTTATCAATGTGACCTTTCCCGGGGGATCGAGCACTTCCGCACCCCGGTGGCCCAAGGAATCCATATTATAGAGACCCTGCGCGGTCATACGTCCGGCTTGGCTGTTCCGACGTTTGTGATTGATGCTCCCGGCGGCGGGGGAAAAATTCCGCTGCAGCCGAATTATTTATTGTGCCAGTCTCAGGACCATGTTGTTTTGCGCAATTATGAAGGGGTCATTACGGTTTACAATGAGACCGAGGACCGGGAAAGCGGTTGCCACCATTGTGCCGACCCGTGTAATTCGAGCCTCGCCAGCCGGGCCGGTCTTGCCAAACTTTTCCGGGGCGAAAAAATGAGTCTGGTGCCCAAGGACAATCTGCGGGAAAAGCGGCGGCATGGTTTTATGCTTACTGACCGGGCGGTCGATGGCTCGTGAGTTTGTGTGATTTCCCCGGGGCCTATGAGGATAAGTTAAACCGCCGGTTGGTGGTGCCGGCCTATCCACGTTCGGTTCCGCCGGCCGCCCTGGCGGCCCGGCTCGTATCCATAGCTAACCGCCGCCGGTTGGATAAAATTTGGCTGTGGTCGTTTTCGGCCGATGCTCCCGCCTTTGAAAACGAGGGCTTTCAGGTGGAAGCAGTGACGGCTGAAGCGCCGGAGCAAAAGCCGACGGTCAGTATGGCCTATTTTCTAGATGCCGCAAGGGCGGTGTCCCAGCATACCGACCTTGAAGATAAAATATTAACTACGGTTTGCCGGCAAAGCCCGGCTGCCGGTCCCAAGCCTTTGCCGGCGGAAGTGGCAATCCGGTTGTTAAGTACCGGGGATGCCGGGGCGATATCCCGGTTGCTGCAAAAAATGTTCAGCACTTATCCGGCACCGGTGTCCGACCCGGGGTATATTCAAAAACTAATGCGGAAAGGGTGTTTGTTTGCCGGGGCCTTCAGTAAACACTGCTTGGTCAGTGTGGTCGGCGCTTACCCGGAATCACGCTGGCAGCGCTGTGAAATCACCGATTGTGCGACCCTGCCCGCCTACCGGGGGATGTCCCTGATTAACCGGTTGGCCGGCCTGCTGGAACCGGCAGTCCGGGAAAAAGGGCCGTATACCTTGTACTCGTTAGCCCGGGCCGGTTCCTGCGGGATGAACCGGGTGCTGTTCAACCTGGGGTACCGTTTTCAAGGGCGGTTGATCAACAACTGCCATATCGGGGGCCGGTTTGAAGATATGAACCTTTGGGTGCGGCACTGATTTTCTTGACTTGAGTTGTTGGCTTTGATAACATTAGTGGGGCTAGTCAGAATCGTGAAGTGTGCCCGTTTTTATCCGGACAACTGTGGCCTCGGCCACGGTTTTCGTTTGCTTGTGACCAATTGGTTTCCCGGGCCTGGTTTCCGGGGAATACTAGCTTTGTTTTTGGGGGGTGGATCCGATGGTCTGGGATGTCGTAATCGTCGGCGCCGGGCCAGCCGGTATTTTTGCTGCCCTGGAACTGGCTGGTGCCCGGCGGGGACTAAAAATTGTGGTCTTGGATAAAGGCCGGGATATTGAAGCCAGGCGCTGTTTCCAAAAACAAGAACACCGCCAGTGTGTCGGGTGTGCCCCTTGTTCGACCCTCTGCGGCTGGGGTGGGGCCGGTGCTTTTTCCGACGGCAAGATGACCTTGTCCACCGAAGTCGGCGGGCACTTGGCCGAGTATATCGGGAAGGAGCCGTTACAGGCACTGCTCGATTACGTTGACGGCATCTACCTGCGGTTTGGCGCCCCGGAACGGGTTTACGGCCTTGACCGGGAAGTGGAAATCGAGGAAATCCGGAAAAAAGCCGTGTTGGCCGATTTAAAGCTCGTGCCGGCGCCGATTCGCCATTTGGGGACAGGCCGGTGTGGCCAGATCATGCAAAAGATGCGGGAGGAATTGGCGGCAGCCGGGGTGGTGGTGCGAACCGGCACCCCGGTGGCGGAGCTAATCGTCCGGGATGGCGGCATTGCCGGGGTCAGGACGACGGCCGGAGAAATGATTGCCGGCCGGTTTGTGGTTGTCTGTCCGGGCCGGGAAGGCGCTGAATGGTTGAAGGAAGAAGCGGTTCGCCTGGGGTTAACGATGGCGATCAACCCGGTGGATCTGGGCGTGCGGGTCGAATTGCCGGCCCCGGTAATGGCCCACCTGACTGATGTGGTTTACGAGTCCAAATTTATTTATCACTCCCGTTCTTTCGACGACCGGGTCCGGACGTTTTGTATGAACCCGTATGGGGAAGTCGTTATGGAGAACAATGAAGGCCTGATTACGGTTAACGGGCATACCCATGCGGAGAAGAAGACTGCGAATACCAACTTTGCTTTACTGGTCAGCAAAAACTTTACGGAGCCGTTTAAGGAGCCCATTGCTTACGGGAAATACGTGGCCCGGTTGGCTAACCTATTGGGTGGCGGCGTGATTGTTCAAAGGCTGGGTGACCTGATTGCCGGGCAACGTTCGACACCGGACCGGATTCGCAAAGGCCTGGTAACCCCTACTTTGCCGGAAGCTACACCCGGGGACTTGTCCTTGGTTTTACCTTACCGTTTTTTGAAGGACGTTGTGGAAATGCTTAAAGCCATGGATGCCATCGCTCCGGGGGTTTTTTCCCGCAACACTTTACTCTACGGGGTGGAAGTGAAGTTTTATTCTTCCCGGTTACAGCTTAAACCGGATATGGAAGCAGAAATCGAGAACTTATTTGCGGTTGGTGACGGGGCCGGGGTAACCCGGGGACTGATGCAGGCTTCGGCTGCCGGGGTACTTGCCGCCCGGACAATTCTCGGGCGGGTGTAAATTTTGGTAACAAAGAACGCGTGGGGGGTTTATTATGGCATCGGTCGTGGTTGTTGGCGCCCAGTGGGGAGATGAAGGCAAAGGGAAAATCACCGATTTTTTGGCCCAAAAGGCCGATTTGGTGGTTCGATACCAAGGGGGTAATAATGCCGGGCATACCGTAGTTGTAGGTAATGAGGAACATAAGCTGCATTTAATCCCGTCGGGGATTCTTTATGCCGGGAAGGCTTGCGTTATCGGGAATGGCGTGGTGGTTGACCCCGGGGCATTGGTGCAGGAATTGGAAGGCCTGGAGGGCCGGGGGATTTCGACTGCGAACCTGAAAATTTCCGGCCGGGCCCACTTGATCATGCCGTATCACCTGCGGTTGGACGAAGTGGAAGAGGAGCGGCGTGGGGCGAATAAAATCGGGACGACCAAACGGGGCATCGGTCCGGCCTATATGGATAAGGCGGCCCGCACCGGGATCCGGATGGTCGATCTTTTGGATCCGGTAGAGTTCCGGGTACAGTTGACCCGCAACCTGCAGGAGAAAAACCGGCTGCTTGAACGGGTTTTCGATGCGCCTGGGTTTGAGGTAGAGGCGATCTTTACGGAATTCCAACAGTATGCCGAGCGGCTGCGGCCTTATGTGACCGACACTTCGATTATCCTCGACGAGGTGCGGAAAGCCGGCAAAAATATTTTGTTTGAAGGGGCGCAGGGTACCCTCTTGGATCTCGATCACGGCACCTACCCGTATGTTACTTCTTCCCATCCGGTGGCTGGGGCGGCCTGTATCGGCGCCGGGGTCGGCCCGACGACGATCGATAAAGTAATTGGGGTGGCCAAGGCCTATTCTACCCGGGTCGGGGAAGGTCCTTACCCTACGGAACTGCACGACGAAACCGGGGATAGAATCCGCCAGGCCGGCCACGAGTTCGGCACCACGACCGGGCGGCCACGCCGTTGCGGTTGGCTGGATGTGGTGGTATTGCGCTATTCGGTAAGGGTTAGCGGTTTGTCCGCCATGGCGATCACCAAGCTTGATGTTTTGGATCATCTCCCGGTGATCAAAATTTGTGTGGGCTACCGTTATCAGGGTAACGTAATTGATTACTTCCCCGACAGCTTGAAGAAACTGGCCCAGTGTGAGCCGGTGTATGAGGAACTGCCGGGCTGGTTGGCCCCGACAACCGGCTGCCGTACTTTTGCCGATTTGCCGCCAAATGCCCGCCGTTATGTTGAGCGGGTAGAGGAACTTTGTGAGTGTCCGGTGGCTTTACTGGCGGTAGGGCCGGAAAGGGATCAAACGATTATATTGGATCCGGTTTACACGTAAAATTTGTCGAAAAGCGTTGACACCTTTTTGTTGTTCCTGTATACTTCATACTTGTTGGGCCCTTGGTCGAGCGGACTAAGGGCCGGATTGATCCACTAGCTCAGTTGGTAGAGCACCTGACTTTTAATCAGGGTGTCGCTGGTTCGAGCCCAGCGTGGATCACCAAATCGAAAAGGGCAAAGCCGCGCCTGTAGCGCGGCTTTTTGTCTCAAATGACCGCACCCTCCCGTCCTTGACAATCATGAGGGTGAAGTTGTAAACTAATCTTCACGGAGTGAACGTGTTCGTATTTTGGTTTGCCTCCGTAGCTCAGGGGATAGAGCGAGGGCTTCCTAAGCCCTGTCGTCGGGAGTTCGATTCTCTCCGGGGGCACCAGACACATCTTTGAGGGAAGCAGGGGAACCGGGTTTGCAGGGGGAACACCAAAAGTTTATGGCCCTGGCTTTGGCAGAAGCCCGGCAGGCTTTGGCTTTAGGCGAGGTTCCGGTCGGGTGTGTGGTGATCAAGGACGGCCTGGTGGCCGGCCGGGGCCACAACCGGCGGGAGACCGACGGTGATCCGGTAGCCCACGCGGAAATTCTGGCGATCCGGGAGGCGGCCCGAAACCTGAACCGCTGGCGGTTGACCGGCACAACCTTGTATGTAACGGTAGAGCCTTGTCCCATGTGTGCCGGGGCGATCGTGCTGGCCCGCATTTCCCGGGTTGTATTCGGGGTAATGGACCCCAAAGGCGGGGCCGGCGGCAGCTGTTTTAACCTCTTGGAAAGTCCGTGGACCAATCACCGGGTGGCCGTGCTATCCGGCATCGGGGAAACGGCGGCCCGGGAATTGATGCAGGAGTTTTTTCAGCGGATGCGGTAATTACTGGAGAGATGGCCGAGTTGGTCGAAGGCGCTCGACTCGAAATCGAGTAGGCTGTGATGAGCGGCCTCTAGGGTTCGAATCCCTATCTCTCCGCCATTTAGAGATTTAAGCCCTCCT
>JAQWAU010000062.1 GCA_028707535.1 Heliobacteriaceae bacterium
CCTCCCGAACGAAGTGAGGAATCTACACCAGGAAAACGGCGTACAGGAAGAGCACCACATTTTTGAAAATCGTCCGTGGTGAAGTCATGCGGGCAAAGCAACATTCTACCACCGAGTTAACCTGGATTAGATTGGGATTGAAGCCAATGGTCGGAATCCCGGAGGGTGTGGTCGGCGGCAACACAATATAGGCACTGAAGGGAACCTGAAATTCGGCGGCATGCATAACCTGACTGCCGCAGGCAAAATAAGTGACAGTTTGGTAGATGGTGCCCTCAACACACAGCTTTACTCCCGTAAAAATATCCCCACCAGGTGTGGCGACTGCCGGTGTTGGAACAATGTGTTGCCGATTAATAACAACATTGTTAACGTTGACCGAAACCAGGTTTTCGATGTCCGGCTTCTGACAAGGCAAATCAAAGTTTTCGGCCACTGTAACCTGGGCGGATATAGCCGCCAATGCGGCGGGCGGCACCTGTTGCGGATTGAGCGGAGGACAAGTGACAAATTCAGCCATGCTTAACCAAGCTCCTTTCCACTAATTGAGGTTAAACACATACGTGCAGGAAGAGGACAACATTCTTAAAGATCGTCCGGGGACCGATTCTTTGGGCAAAACAGCATTCCACGTAGGGAACAACGGTCAAGCAAGCTTGAATATCGAAGGGATCCTGACCGTTAATGGTGATCGGTAGAACGATATAGTCACTGAAGGGCCGGAAAAAGTCGACGCAATATTGCTGACCACAGTCCGTACAATAGGTGATTTTTTGGCAGAGTACCCCTTCGACACATAATTTATAGCCGGTAATTCGCTGACCACCTACACTGTTCTTGCCGACAGGGGTACGGGGCGGTGTACGCACCACCTTGGTTTTTAGAATTTTCGGTGTGGTGGTAACCCCGGTGATTTGCTTGATGTCCGGTAAACCGCAAGGTAAGGTAAAGGTTTCTTCCCGGGTAATCTGACTCCATACTTCGCTCAAGTCACCGGTTCCCAAAGTAGGAAACTCATCCGGATCGGTGACCCCGAAGCACGGCACCTCTACTTCACAATGGAAAAAATCGTTGTTGTTTCCACCGCATCCGCAGTTAGCCATCCTCATTAAAACCCCTTTCTTTAGGAAAATTTTGGGAATCCCCAATACATGGTATGAACGCCGGTTACCAAGTGACACTGATTATTTTCCAAAAAATAGAGCAGCCGCTAACAGCTGCTCTATTTTTGGTTGTTTCCTTTAACCCCAAATACACTTCTTTCTGGTTTTGCGCTTTTTTTTGAGCGGAACAATAACATGGGGTCGCGAGTGAATCGAGATAATGGTTATGCATTTGTTGTCCGGACAAGGGGACGGGCAAGGCGGTGGGCAGGGCGGCGGGCAGAGTGGCGGACACGGTGGCGGACATGGTTCTGCCTCAAGGTCTTTTAAGTTAATAAATAAAATAACGTTTACTTGTAATGTGCGTTCGTCCACTCGACAAGCCAATACATCTTCTACAATGGCGGTACCAAAAACCGGGGTGTTACTATCCCACTTTTCGGGCACAATTACAAAATCATTAAACAGAACTTCTTTTTCCGTAATATTCAAGCCACAAGGGCTTTGGTAGATAATCCGGAAACAAATCGTTCCCCTAATCACCGCTTTTTTACCGGTAAGGATTGTATTATCCAAGGCCAGCCCCTTGGGAGTAGCAATGATCCGGATTGACTTGATTTCCACTTTCGCCACAGTAACCTCGGAAAGGGATAGAATATCCGGTTGCTGACAGGGGATGGCAAATTCCTGGGAAAACTGGGCCTGTTTAAAGATACAAGGACATTTCGGGAACTGATCAGTATTGACCGGCCCGGTTACGCAATGGGATTCACATTGGTTGTTGCTTACAAACACATGCTTTCACCTCCATTAACTGGATTTAATTCAACGTATGCCGGCAGGCATTATATGCAACTAGTGGAATTAGTGGTAATATATGTTATTAATCAGCAAAAAATAAAGAGACCCTTTTAAGGGGTCTCTCCCTCCGTCCGTCGACAGAGTTAACCATTGCGTTGAGATCCTTCACTAGAAAGCCGGTACACAAGCACCTTTATAGGTATCTTCAAGGAATTTCTTCACTTCGGGTGACTGCAGGGCCGCACCTAGTTTCTTGAAGGCGTCCTTGTCTTTATCCTCCGGCCGCACCGCTAAAATATTGGCAAAAGGTGAATCTTTGGGCTCCATGAAGATCGAATCCTTCACCGGATTCAAGTTGGCCTCCAGGGCGTAGTTGCTGTTAATCACACAGGCGTTCAGGTCTTCCAAAGCCCGGGGCAGCATGGCTGCATCCATCATTTGAATCTTGATTTTCTTGGGATTGTCGATAATGTCACGGTCCGTGGCGGTTACCCCAACCCCATCCTTAAGTTTGAGCAAACCGGCTTTTTCCAAAACTGCCAGGGCCCGGCCCCCGTTGGTCGCATCATTCGGGACCCCCACCGTGGCTCCATCCGGCAGCTTGTCCAGGTTATCAATCTTCTTCGAGTATACCCCCATCGGCTCATTATGCACCTTGACCAGCCAGGCCAGGTCGGCCTTGTTCTTGGCGTTATATTCTTCAAGGTAAGGAATATGCTGGAAGAAATTCGCGTCAATCTGCTTATCTTTCAAGGCCGGATTCAATAACACATAATCGGTAAACACTTTAATTTCCAGGTCGATGTTGTCTTTTTTCAATAAGGGTTTGACCACTTCCAGGATTTCGGCGTGGGGTTTAGCCGTTGCTCCGACTACCAGTTTTGTAGCCGCACCCTGATCGGCGGCAGGTTGTTTTGCCGGCTGACTCCCGCATCCGGCCACAACCGTAAGCATTAATCCCAAACAGATAACCAGTGCTAGAACCTTTTTCACCTTTTTACCTCCTCTTACTTGCTATTCTTGCTGCCAGGCCGTCACCCAGCATTTGCACGCCCTGCACCAGCAGTATAAGTACAACCACCGTAACCCACATGATTACATCTTCATAACGCTGGTAGCCATAATAGTAGGCGAGCGTCCCCAGTCCACCCCCTCCCACAATCCCGGCCATAGCGGAATAACCGACCAGGTTGATCGTCGTAATCGCCACCCCCAGGATCAGTGAGGGTTTTGCTTCGGGAATCAACACCTTGGCGATTATATCCCAGGCGCTGGCCCCCATGGACTGGGCAGCCTCAATCAAACCCCGGTCAATCTCTTTTAACGCGGTCTCAACTAAGCGGGCCACAAAGGGAATCGCCGCCAAGGTAAGGGGTACAATCGAGGCGATGGTCCCAATCGGGGTCCCGACAATTAAGCGCGTCAAGGGGATAATTAAAATCAAAAAAATGATAAACGGGATCGACCGGACCATATTAACGATGGAACCCAGGATCTGGTTAACCCCTTTGTTGGCCAGGATATGCCCTTCATCGGTAGTTACGAGGATCACGCCCAAGGGTAGTCCAAAAACATAGCTGATACCAGTCGAAAAAGCCACCATGTAAATGGTCTCCCAGGTAGCAATTGCTACACTCTCGGGCACCCAGGCGTTCGTCTCAAAAAACGCCGGCAGCCCGGCTAATAAACCGCTAATTATTTCTGTCATGCTTTTAGCACCTCGATGTTCAGGCCCCGGCTCTGCAAGTAGTCTATCCCGGCATCAAGTTTCGCACTTTCCCCGATCAGTTCCAGGGTTAAATTGCCGAACGGGGTATCCTTCACCCGGTCGATATTACCGTATAAAATATTTGCGTGCACGGCATATTTTTGCACCAATGACGAAATCACCGGCTCTCCGGCCGAAGCGCCAATGAACGAAACCCGGATCAGTTTAGTTGCCGCCCCGTTATTATCCGTTTCCGGGCGGTGCAGCAATTCGGCCGGAATCTCCCGGTTAATCACCGTACTGATAAAACTCCGGGCTGTCGGTGTCTGCGGATTGGAAAACACGTCCAGAACATCACCGGCTTCCACAATCCGGGAGTTGTCGATCACCGCCACCCGGTCGCAAATCTGCCTGATAACATTCATGTCATGGGTAATCAGTAATATGGTCAGGTTTAATTGATGGTTGATGTCTTTCAAGAGTTCGAGAATCGAGCGGGTTGTCTGGGGATCTAGCGCCGAAGTCGCCTCATCGCATAATAAAAGCTTGGGATGGTTGGCCAACGCCCGGGCAATCCCCACCCGCTGTTTCTGACCGCCGCTCAATTGCGCCGGGTAGACCTTAGTTTTATCGGCCAGCCCCACCAATTCCAATAGCCCGGTAACCCGTTTGCCGGCCTCACCACGGGGTACCTTGGCAATCTCCAGGGGAAACATCACATTATCAAAAACAGTCCGGGAAGAGAGCAGGTTAAAATGCTGAAAAATCATGCCGATTTTTTGCCGGGCTAACCGTAATTGTTTGTTGTTGAATGTGGTAATTTCCTGCCCATCAATCAAAATTGACCCTGCCGTAGGCTTTTCCAGCATATTTATACACCGGATCAAGGTGCTTTTGCCTGCCCCGCTCAACCCGATAATCCCGAATATCTCACCCTTTTTTACGCAAAGACTCACATTATCTAAAGCCAGGATTTCCTGACCGGGAACATGATAGATTTTTGTCAGATCCTTGATCTCAATCAAACCGGCTGCCTCCCAATCTTACGCAACCCCTTTATGGCAACAAGATTGTATTCGGTCAACAGCCCGGAAAATCCTTTCGGTAGTGACAACTTTATATATAGAAGGTTACGGCAATAAGTACTTATAGAATACTACGGCCGCTTCCGCCCTGGTAATTGGGTGATTTCCCCGGAAAGTCCCGTCTTCATACCCCTGCATCAGTCCTTGTTTGATGACATCCTGTACCGCTGCGGCTGCCCAAGCCGGGATTAGATCCCCATCGGCAAAAACAACCGGGTTTTCCGGCTGGTCAGCCGGCTGGTTCTGCAACCGGTAGAAAAGGGCCGCAACTTCGTTCCGGGTAATCGCCTGGCCGGGCCGGAAGGCGCCGTCCGGGTAGCCGGTGATCAGGTTGTGTTTACAGGCCGCAGCCACCCCCCCGGCAAACCAGTCGGCCTCATTTACATCAATAAACCGGTCATTAGTAGCTTGAGCTTCCGGCAGGGCCAAGGCCGTTACCGCCAGTTTGGTGAATTCCGCTCTGGTGATCGGCCGGGCGGGTTCGAATCCATTTGCGGTTCCTTTAAGGATCCCTTTGCCCGCCAGAATCTCCACGGCATCCTTCGCCCAGTCCAGCTCCGGTCCGACATCCGGGAAGCTGATCCGCTTAACCGGCTCTTTCGGCAGCTCAATAACCGCAAACCGGGTAAAGTGACTAGTCTCAAAAACCACCAGCTGTTTTTCCAGGTCGATGATCCCCGGAACTGGAACCCATTGATCAGCTTGGTGATCATACCGGGCCGGGGTCAGGTTTTCGTAGTTGATTCCTTCAACAAACGCCGTTTTAAGGGCAATCGTCACCGGTTTGGCAAATTTAAGCCCGGCCGGTCCGAACTCATACCCGGACGAATGGAATTTGACCGTAGATGAATCCGGTTCCTTGACCATTAATTCCTTAACCGTTAAGGTCCTGATCTGAGTCAAGGCATTTTCCGGCACCAACAAGGACACTTCCCCGGCGGTATCGAACACCACCGCCGCGCTCAAGCCTACCTCTTGTTTAAGGGAAACAATATTGGCCGCCAGTTCTTCTTGGCGGTTTTTCACTTGTTCCGCCGCCATCTTTCGCTCCTGATTTATGACCTTGCTCTTGCCTTTCAGGTTTTCCAGTTCCCCGGTGTAAAGCGCCAGCGTTTCCTTGAACACCTTCAAGTTATCGACAGCCTCCTGCGGTTTCGGGGCGGCAGTCCACTGCCCGCTAAACAGGTCATTCCAGTCCGGCCCGGGAGACATGGCGTCATTACTGTACCACCAGATGATCTTGCTTCCCGCCGCAACGCGGTAGTCCCGGGCCAAAGCCATGGGGTTTTCCCCGTTAACCTTATAACACCATCCGTTCATCCCTTCATTGCGCTGACCGCCGATGACCTGGACCATTCCGTCCCACTGGCTTGAAAACTGCCAAGGCAGGCCGGTTTTATTCAGGGCCCCCATGGCGGTTTTACCGAACGGGTCACTGTCGGACAGGGTCACCGGCCCGGGAGCAAACAA
>JAQWAU010000025.1:0-20062 GCA_028707535.1 Heliobacteriaceae bacterium
CCGGCGGCCAATCGACGTGAAACTGAACCCGGTTGCGGTAGCGCCATGGCGCCGGGGCCGCCCAAACCGGGGCAACCGGCACATCCGGCACCCCGCCGATCCGCCGCAGGGCATCCTGCACCGCCTGACGTTTCAACTTTAATTGGTCCGGGTAAGCGAGCATTTGCAGCTGGCAACCGCCACAAAGGCCAAAAACCGGACACCGGGGCGTCACCCGCTCCGGCGCCGGTTGCTCCACCGCCAAAAGCTCCCCCCGGGCAAACCGGGGCTTGCGGGCCGTAATCCGGACCCGCACCCGTTCTCCCGGTAGGCAGCCGGGAACAAACAAAACCAGGCCTTCCTGCCGGGCCACCCCTTCTCCCTGTAAAGTAAGCCGTTCAATTAAAAAAACTCCGGTGTCACCAACTTGCATCATGCTTCTCCTCCGCCGGAACGGCAATGGCATAGATCACCGCCGGTCAAGCGATACTAACCACATGACCGACCAGTTGACTCGCGAAAAAAACAGCGACCTTTACGGCTGGCTCCGCCGGTTCAAAACTGCCCTGGCCGGCCCGCCGGTCCCTACACCCGCTTACGAACTACCGGCCTATGTCGATTTAAGCCGGGGACCGGTAACCCCCGCCGAACTGGCCGCCTGGGAAACCGATTATCCCCCGTTTGACGGGCTCACCGCCGCATTTGAACTGCTGTTGGCGGCTCTAGCCGCCCACCAGTTGACGAGGGTCTGTTTGGGGATCAACGAACTGCTCAAACATTACTTAAGCACCCTTTTTCAGGCCGGCCCGCCGGCAGATCCGGAAAAACACACCCACTACTACCTGCACCCGCTTCGCCAGGTATTCGAGTATGGCCGTTCACCCGGTTTTCCGTTCCCGGACAGCCTCTGGGCACACCTAAGCGCCTGCCTGACCGCAACCGGTCTGACCCTGGTTCAGGAAAACCAGTGGCCGGCCCTGAAAGTTCTGCTGCCGGAAATCGCCGACCTCGGCCGACAAGCGGCCCGGGACGGGCTGCCGACCGCCCACTTACAACACTTTTTCCGCCGCCTCGAAGACAGCTGTCAGTCACAAGGTAAGGAAGCAAAAAGCGTCAGCCGCCTGGCCCGTAATTTACGCTTCAATCTGGAGGTCTGACTTTTGTTTAGCGGGGAACTATACTTCGCCTTATTATCGGTTGCCGCCGGCTTACTAACCTTGCTCGGTTCAACCGGTATTTTCGTTTCCCTGGTTGTTCAACGACGTTTGGAACGCCTCCAGGATATTCTGGAAGAATTCCTGGAACTACCCTATGCCGAAAAAAGGAACCTCTCCGTACCGATGATTAACCTGGTCCGCAAATACCAGATGCACTACCTTTTTCCGGACAGGCCGGGAAAAAGCATTCTTTTTTTCCTCAACTTTACCTTGGGCCTGGTGCTCTTTATCTGGGCCGCCATCTTGTTGACCGCCCCCGGTTGGCCCCCCCGGCCCTTAAGTTGGCTGCAGTTATTATTGTTCGCGATGATCGCCCTGAACATTTACCTTTTCCGCCGGCTGCTCCAACACACCGTCAACCCGACCGGCACCCCGCTCTTTAACCCGATTATACCGCCACCCCACCTGCTACGCAGTGTTTCCTACCTCTCCCGCTATGTTACCGTTTCCGTCAAATTGATTTTAGGACAAGCCCGGTTTGCCCTCGCCATCACCGCCGATGGCACGGTATACCTAAAACAGGAACTTTCGTTTGACGACTTTTACTACCTGCTCTTCAGCCTGGCAGGGGAGTTTGCCGCCTGGGGAGAACTACGGCTGCACTTTCCCCCTGACCCAATTACTAAAAAACCGGTACCGATGCAACGGAACATTGAAATTCCCCTCGGCAGCCTCTCACCGGAAAACCAGGCCGCCCTTTACGGTGGCGGCCCAGTCTTTCCTTTATATATGTTGGTCTTCCCCCGGGGGGAAAAACACCCCATTCAGTATGAGTTTTTTCTGGAACAATTTTCGACCGGTTTCCATTCCCGGCCTTTTCCGGAAGCAACCGTTCAGCCGGCCGTTACTTACCAGGTAAGCGCAAAGCAATTGGTTATCCTGGAAAACAGCGGCATCCTGCCCGGCTTTACCTCCCGGCAAAATTTTCCTTGGAACGGGGAACGTTATTACCGCCAAGTACCGGAAACCAACCCTTGCCTGTGTACCACCACACCACAAATCGGTTAACTACGTAACAATTGACCCTGGCCTTGCCCCTCCGGGGGCATTTTATCCGGGGACAGCACCAGAGAGCCATTGACAAACACATACCGGATCCCGCTTTGACTTCCTTCGTCCTGTCCGGAAAGCAGCCGGGGATCAATCACCACCAGATCGGCCCAATTGCCGGTCTTCACCATGCCCCGGTCATCAATTCCCAACAAGGCACACGGCCGGGCGGCAAGTTTTAAGGCTACTTCCTCCCAGGAAATCAGTTTTCGGCCAACCACACAACCGGCCAGAAATTCTTTAATTGCCCCGGCACTGAATTGGCTATCCTCACCTAAACCCGGATCGACCGTCAAGAAGGCAAATGGCGCTGTCGCCAACCGGCCCAGCTGTTCTTGATTGGGCAGGCGCAAGGTTACCTGAACCAAGCCGCTGGCCAGCAACTCCTTGGCCGCTCCCATTTCGGATAAACCCCGCTCCCGGGCAATTTCCGCCAACGTTTTCCCGACCAAAGTCGGGGGATTGTGCCCGCCGACCGTCACAATTTCAATCCGGTCCGCCGGATAGCGGGCAATCGCCCGTTGCAGATTCTGCCGCAAACCGTTAGGCAACCGGTCACTAGGATAAAGGCACAGATAAATATTCCCCGCAGACTGGCAGACCTGCTGTAAACCGGCCGCCATTGCCGCTGTTTGTTCTTCGGAAGCACCGGTATAGTTTACCCCCGGACTCAACAAAATCCGGGCGCCTGTATCCTTACGCAAGGTGACAACCTGCGCCAAAAAGTCTTCGGACTGTGAAAAACCAGTCGGCAAGGTCAAACTTAAAATGGCTCCCCGCTCCCCAAGAGCTGCCGCCAAGGCCTTAGTGTCTTCTACCGTCAGCTGTCGCCCCAATTCGCTGTTCAAGTCAATGGCCAACCCGAAGGCTCCCTGGTCCAAAGACTGTTCCAATTCCGGCAACAACTGGTCAACCGGTGGTTTGGACAACGGTTTCACCGGCGGCGGCAACTGACCAAATTCTAAATCAACGTCATTAAGGGCTTCGTCGGCTTCGGATTCAAACAAGCTGAACAACCCCTGCTGCCCGGCCAAAACGGCGTAATTTACCGGCAAGCCGGTTTTAGGGGCCAATCCCAGGTTTAAACTACCCTGACCGGATAACACCGTCGTAATCCCTTGTTTAAGCAAATTGTCAAAAGTCTGGGGGGAATCCACCGTGCCGTCCAAGCGGGAGTAGAGGTCAATAAATCCGGGCAGGATTAGGAGAGATGTTGCCTCAATCACCTTAACGCCCGGTGGAGGCTGGATCAAACCAATGAAGGCCACCCGGCCTTTTTTGATGCCGATATCGGCCTGAAAACGCGGATTCCCGGCACCATCAACGATGGTGCCGTTCTTCAGCACGTAATCATAATGAAGATTCCGGTTACCAAGAACGATACCGTATTTCTCCAACAGGTCTACCCCAAAAAAGACCGTCGCGAAAGCCAGGCCGAAAACCAGCAAAAGCCCGGCCCCATATTTAAACGCCCGTTTCATATCCACCCTCCGCAAAGGCTACCGTCTACCACCCGCTGAGGACAACCGCCAGTCCCCAGAAATTCCACACGGCATGGCCAATCACCGCCGGCACAAAATTACCCCAGACTAAAGCCGCGCGGCCAAGTAGTAACCCGGCAAGATACAACAAAAAAAATTCATAAAGACTGCCATGTAAGGCCCCAAACAAAATGGCGGATAAATGGTTAGCCGGATTGGCCCCCCAGCGAATCGCCAGGGCCGGTAACAAAAACCCCCGGAAAAACACTTCTTCCGCCAGCGGGGCAATCACCCCGACCGCCAAGACCACCAGCCCCACCTGCCCCGGCGTAATTCCGGGCTGGCGTAATATTTGCTGCACCGGATGTTCCGGCGCCGGCATCAGCCAGGTAGCCAACAACCCCAGCCCGGTGAGCAGCAAAAAAATTTGCCCCCCAACAATTAAACCCTGGCCCAGACTGGTTAAATTCCAAACTCCCGGCATCAAAAATCTGCTGGTCGGCCCTAATTCCTGTGACGCCACCTTCCGGCGACAAACCAGGCTGCCGGCCCAAGCAAAACCGGTAAAAAACGCTCCGGTCATAATACTTCTAATAAATACAGTTTCCGGCATTATTCCTCCTCTATTGGTTTTTTTCGTGATTAGTGGGACAAATCCCTGCCACACCACTAAATATGCAACAAGCACATGGGAATACTAAATAGCGATTAGCCTGATCAGGAGGTGCTTTTATTTTGATCCCATCGTTTTTCGGGGGCTTCTCCCTGGTGACATCCCTGCTCATGACGGCGGCATTGGCTTTACTCATGGCTTGGATGTTTCAGGATGCGCGCCGGGGAACGGGACCGACAAGAAAAAAGGCCGGTGGTAATCACCCGGAACAAACTCGCAACCAGGAAGCCTGGCAGGAGTTTTCCACAGAATTAGCCCCCCAAATCGGGCAATCCCGGTTTGACAACAACCTCGCGCCATTGCCCGGCAAATACGAAAAGGACACAATTGTTTTGCTCGTGCGTTCACCACACTCCATATATTCCTACTGGGAGGTGTCACCGCAACATCAAAGGGATGTTGCGCAAAAACACCCGCCGGCCGACTGGCAAAATGCTCCCTGGGTACTGCGTCTTTACGACACAACTGACAACCCTGCGGCCGACCCGGCACTTTCCCCTTACCATGATGTATTTATCGCGGAAACAGTGGACAACTGGAACTTTAATCAAGTCTTTCCAAGCCGGAAATACATCGTGGCCCTAGGGCGACTGCTGCCCGGCGGTTTTGTGCCTTTGCTGATCTCCGCCCCGGTAATTACCCCGGCTGCCTCCCCATCCGCCCTCATCGACCCCAATTGGCCCCCCTTAGTTACCCTGCAGGACATCCTGAGCAGCTGTCCGGGAAAAACGGGAGAAATATCCGGTATTACCTCACCTGTGGCCGGCTGGGGTTTGCCGGCATCACCGGCAGGAGCTTGGAGCCA
This sequence comes from Heliobacteriaceae bacterium, assembly GCA_028707535.1. Taxonomy (GTDB): domain Bacteria; phylum Bacillota; class Desulfitobacteriia; order Heliobacteriales; family Heliobacteriaceae; genus STF2-203. The sequence goes on from JAQWAU010000025.1 coordinate 5,206, forward strand.
TGATGAGTAAAGGTTTAATCGCTTTTGTTTTACATGCCCACCTCCCTTTTGTCCGCCACCCCGACAAGGAAGACTATTTGGAAGAACGGTGGCTTTTTGAAGCGATCACCGAATGCTACCTTCCTCTACTCCAAGTGTTTGAGGGCTGGCGACAGGACCGGCTGCCGGTTACCGTAACCTTAACCATGAGCCCCACCCTGTTGTCGATGCTTGCCGACCCGTTAATGCAAACCCGGTATAGCAAATTTATCGCTGACTTGACCCTTTTAGCCGAACTGGAAATAGAGCGCACATCCGGTGACCCCGCTTTCAGCGGGCTGGCCCATTTGTACCGGGAACGTTTCAACAACGCCCGGCAGGCCTTTGAAGAAAAGTATCACCGGGATCTGATCAAGGCTTTCCGGGAGTTGCAGCAAGCCGGCATCCTGGAGATTATTCCTTGTCCGGCCACCCATGGGTACCTCCCCTTGCTCCGGCCCCAACCTACCGCCGTGGCCGCCCAAATCGGTGTTGCCGTCCACACTTACCAACGCTATTTTGGCCAAAAGCCCCCCGGGATCTGGCTGGCGGAATGTGCTTACTACCCGGGACTGGAGAATATTCTTGCCAAATACGACCTAGGTTATTTTATTACCGATGCCCACGGGATCTTATTCGCCACTCCCCGGCCCCGGTATGGCTTGTATGCCCCGGTCATGACCCCGGCCGGTGTCGCCGCTTTCGGCCGCGACCTGGAATCCTCAAAACAGGTGTGGAGCAATGACGAAGGCTATCCCGGCGATGGCGACTACCGGGAATATTACCGGGATATCGGTTATGACCTGGACTTCGAATACGTGCGGCCGTTTATTCATCCGGATGGAATTCGTTTGCACACCGGATTTAAATATTACCGGATCACCCACCGCAAAACCAAAGACAAACAACCCTACGTGCCTGCCTGGGCCGAGGCTAAAGCCGCCCTGCATGCCGGCAATTTCTTGTTTAACCGTAGCCACCAGGTCACCTACCTCAATCAAATCATGGGCGAGCGGGAACCCTTAATTATCTGTCCTTATGATGCCGAGCTCTTCGGCCACTGGTGGTACGAAGGCCCTTTGTTCCTCAATCAAGTGATCCGCCAGCAGGTCCAGGTTGATCCCGGCCTGCAGTTTACCACCCCTTCCCGGTACCTGCAAAAATACCCCCTGATCCAACCGGCGATCCCGTGTGAATCCAGCTGGGGAGCCAACGGCTACCACGATGTCTGGTTGGATGGCAGTAACCACTGGCTTTACCGCCACCTCCACCGGGCTGCCAAACGTATGATCCGGCTGAGCCGGGACCATACCGGGGCCGGCGGGCTGACCCGGCGGGCGCTCAACCAAATGGCCCGGGAACTTTTGCTGGCCCAAAGCAGTGACTGGGCGTTTATCATAAAAACCGACACCGCTGTTCAGTATGCGGTCAACCGTTCGGTCTACCATCTCAACAATTGTTCCTTAATCTATCAGATGTTAACCGACCAAAAACCGCTGAATGAGACGGTAATTGCTGAACTTGAAGAGTACGCCAACCTGTTCCCGGACCTTGATTACCGGATTTACAGCGAACCGGTCCCTACCCAATAACCCTTTTAAGTTGCCGGCTTTTTTGGTAAAATGATGCCAAATCAGCAACATCATTAAAAGCAGCCCCGTTTTAGGGGCTGCTTAAATATTATTATTGTTTTTATTTAAGGAGGGTGGCTCCTATAACCCAGTACAAAGGCAACTACGCCCTTACCGCCGTCTTATTGGAACACCCGGCCGATGGGCAAGTTTTATTTGTCCAAGTACAAGACCGGCAAAAAGCCACATTATTTTTGCGATTGCTGGAAGGGTATTCCCACCTGGCTTTTGTCGTCCCTTACTACCCCCGGCAAGCCTGGTATCTGATTCACACCACAGTGGACTGTCTGCCGGAATTACTGGCCATTTTAGCCGGCTGCAAAATGCTTAAAATGATCGGCTTTTCTCACCCAGATTAGTTTCCGTCACCCCGGCCAAACGTTTGACCCGCTGGTCGTAAAACTCAGTGAGCGACTCCGCCACTTCCAAGGTCACCGCTTCGCCATACACCCGGCAAACCGGCTCCCGGCCATCCGGTAAAACCAGTACCCAGCCTTCTTCGTGCCGGAGTTTAACCCCATCCACCAATTCCAACCGGTCCGGGTCGGAACCGGCCATCAATCCCCGCATTACCTTGCCCCGGGCCTCCCAGGGCACCGCGACCCGGCGGCGGTGGAGATAAGGCACCGGGATATCATTGAGCAACCCGTCCAGACTTTCGGTCCATTGCACCGCGGCAAAAGCCACCAAGGTTAAGGCCGCTAAGGCATCGACCTGAAAAAACCGGGCTAATTCCGAGCCTTCTACTCGCTCAGTCCGGGCCCGCAAGCCGGTTCCGGTGCGGAAAACCCGGCCACCATACCGGGTAGCCAAAGCTTCGAGCATTTCCGAAGTATTGATCGGTACCGGCACTGTCACCGCCAATTGAAATTGAAACAACAAAGCAAGTAAAAACGCCAACAACCGGTCACCCTCAACAATCTGACCCTGGCTATCCGCCAAAACCAGGTGTTCACCGGTCCCGTCAACTAAGACCCCAAAATCCGCCCGGTGCTCCCCTACCTGACTGGTAAGCGCCCCGCGCCAAGCTTCCTGGTCTTGCTGCCAAACTCCGGTAGGCGCTTTTACCGCCAGTTCCTGCACCCGAAGCCCAAAACGCTCCAGGAGTATTTTTGCCGGGTTAACTGGCAGCTTGCCGGCCATCCCCAAAACAACCAAAGGCTGCGGTTTTTGCCAATCCCCGGGCCACCCCGGATCACGGTGCGTCAGATTAACCAAAGCCTCCTGGGTCCCTTGAACCAGCCAACTCAGATAAGGATTAAGCCCATCACCACCGGTGGTTTCCCGGCCCAACTCCGGCCATTTTACCCGGCGGACATCCTCCCGGGCAAATGTTCCCTCCACTTTGCGTTCAAACCCCCGGGGGATATGCAAACCTTCGTGGTCGAAAAACTCGATCGTCAACCGATCGGAGCTGTGGGAAGCAGTGCGGATCAGTAAGCCGCCCCGGGCCTGATGGCGCCGAATGCCATAACGTAAGGCGCCGGCCGGCAGCACACCGTAATTGAGCGGATGAATACCGGCCGAACCCAACCCGGCCGAAAGACTTTGCTTAACCGCACCGGTAGCCGGGTGGCCGTCAGTCGCCAAAGCCACCTGGCCACCAACCGGCAGGCAGCTGGCGAAAGCCGCACCCAACCGGGTTAAAAATTCGGGGGTTAATTCCCGATTAATCTCCCCGTTTACCCCGGCCGGCCCAAATAAACTCCGGCTCGCTTTCGCTCCCCAAATCAAACTGGTCGTCAAGGTCGTGCCGTCTTCTAAATCCTTTTGCGGCCAAACTTTAATCCCGGGACGAATATGTCCCCGGTCACCAAGGCGTACCCGTTCCCCGATGACCGCCCCTTCGAAAACATCCACATTATTTCCCAGCCAGGCGCCATTGCCCAAAACAGCCCCCCGGATTTGGGAAAAACACCCCAATTCCACCCGTTCCCAAAGCACCGACCGTTTCACCGAAGCCCCTTTAGCCACCTGGGAACCCCGGCCGATCACCGTACCCGGTCCAATTTTCACCCCTGGTTCGAGCCTGACTTCTTCCCCGATAAATACCGGGCCTTGCAACTGGGCTTCCGGATGAATCTGGGCCAGGGGGCTGACAAAAACACCGGGCCGGATCTCTTCCGCCGGCACCGCCAGCTTGACCCGACCCGCCAAAAAATCTTCCTGGGCCTGCCGGTACTGTTCATGGTTACCAATGTCACACCAGTAACCATCCATTACATGGCCATACATCGGTACCCCTTTGGCCAGTAATTGAGGAAATAAATCCTTGGAAAAGTCAAACATCCGGTTTGACGGTACCAAATCCAATACCACCGGGTCCAACACATAAATCCCGGTATTTACCGTATCGCTAAAAACTTCCCCCCAACCGGGTTTTTCCAAAAAGCGGGTAACCTTTCCGTAGGGATCGGTCATCACCACCCCATACTCCAAAGGGCAGGGCTCTGATTTTAAAACCAAGGTCGCCTGGGACATCCTTTCCTCGTGAAAAGCAATCACCTGGGTTAAGGCCAAATCGGTAAGGGCATCCCCACTAATCACTACAAACGGCTGGTCTAAAAATTGACCGCAATTCTTGACACTACCGGCGGTCCCTAAGGGTTCTGTTTCAATAAAATAATGCAGTTTAACCCCCCAACGGGTACCATCACCGAAATAGTCCATAATCGCTTCCGGAAGGTACTGTAAGGTTACGCCAATCTCAGAAATCCCGTGGTCCCGCAACAAACCAACGGCATACTCCATCACCGGCCGGTCTAGCACGGGAACCATTGGTTTTGGCCGGTTGCAGGTGAGCGGGCGTAACCGGGAACCCTCACCTCCGGCCATAATAACGGCTTTCAGGTCAACCTCACCTCTTCAGGGGTTTTTAGCAAAAATAACCATTAATGTTATTGTATGTGCGTTTCAGGCAAATATGCCTGTAATTTTAACGCACACCACTTTTGGCCACCCGGAAAAACTGGGCCAAAGGAAAAGGCCGTTCCTGCCGCCGGCTTTGACCAAGATTTCCGCAAACCGCCTGATAAACACCCAAGGTTTGTTCCGCGATTGCCTGCCAGGAATAAACCCGGCTGATTTCCCGGCCTGCTTCCTTGACCATTGCCTGAGCCAACCCGGGATCGCCAAGCACCGTCTTTATCTGGGCAGCCAAGGAAGAGGCATTTCCAGGGTAGGTCTTCAAACCGTTGCGCCGGTGATCGATAATTTCGGCCAGGCCCCCGGTTTCCCCGACGACTACCGGAGTGCCCGCCGCCATTGCTTCCAGGGCAACAATGCCGAATGGTTCGTATAAACTGGGAAATACCGCGACATCCGCCGCCCGCAACAAACCGACCTTGATGCCGGTGGCAACATACCCGGTAAATAAGACTTTGTGGCCGACACCCCTGGCCCTGGCCAAATGGCGCAAATAACTTAGCTGACTGCCTGTGCCGGTAATTACCAGCTTAGCATCAGGGAAGCGGTCCAATACTTCGGGTACAGCTTCGATCAATATCTGTACACCTTTTTCCCAAACCAAACGGCCAACATAGACAATGAGCCGTTCCTGATCTGCAGCATAGTCAGACCGGTTAAAATCGTTGGTCACCTGATTGGCGGCGAATTCCTCCGGGTGTACTCCGTTAGGGATTACCGCCATCTTGTCAACCGGCAATTGAAATATCCAGCTCAGCTCCCGCTGCATATGCCGGCTGCAAACAATCACCCGCCAGGATTCATAACAGAGCCACCATTCCACCTGACTGATATACCGCTGCAAATCGTTGTGCAAACCGTTGTGCCGGCCCCATTCGGTCGCATGGATGGTGGCAATCAGCGGCTTTTGCCAAGCATGCTTCAAGGCCCGCCCGGCAAAGGCCGACAACCAGTCATGGGCGTGAATAACATCAAATTCGCCGTATGTTGCCGCCAAAGCCGCCGCCTTTTCCAAAAAGGCAAAATTTAAATGATGGATTCCCCCGGCAAAATCCAACGCCCACAAGGCATAGGGATGAATCCGGTGAACCAATACACCCCGATCATCGTCCTGCTCCGGCAGGCCGTCACCCCCCTGGGTAACGATATGCACTTCGTGACCCCTGGTGGCCAAGGCCCCGGCTAACCCATGAACATGCGGGGCCAGACCGCCAACACTTTTTGGCGGGTATTCCCAGGACAGCATCAGAATCCTCAACACTCACGCCCCCAACAACCAATGATTCGCCGGCCTTTAGCCGTTATGCACCTGGATACTCCAATTCGTGCCATTGTTATTGTCCCAATTGTTCGCTGAATCGCGAAAACAAAAATGCATGGTCGTCAAATCCTTGACCGGCATTTCTTTCACCCAACCCCAGCCGAGTTTTTCCATCCGTTGTTCCTCGACCTGGTGCCAATTATCCGCATCACCATACCCTAGGCGCAGGTAAACCTGCTCGGCGCCGCTGTTGTGTAAAAGGCCGGAATAAAAAACCGTTATTTCCTGTCCCGCCGTAACCGGCAGGGGATCCACCCGGACACCCCCGGGATAGGTATTTTTAGCCATGGCTTCAATCCGGTTATTGTCTACCCGGAAATTACTGTGTTTTTTGATCGACACCCTGTCACCTCCTCGGTTTAATTCAGTTCCTCACCTAGTATGCGAAAACCCCGGCCCGGATATGAATCCAAAAAATAAAGGTCCGGCAACGCTTGCAAACGTTCCGGACCCCAATCCAGGTTACTTAACTTTCAAATTCCGGCCCCAACAAGACCCGCCACTGACTGCGGGCTTGGGCCGGCTGTTTTTTCAACTCGAGATTTAAAGCCTGACCGGCCATGGTCAAAGATGTGGTCACGATGCGGCCGAATCGGTTGAACAACGGCCTGCTGCTGAAAAGATAGCTGTCAACATAGCCGGGCCCATCACCCGGTTCGGCGATAAATGGCTCCCGGTGGGTGCTGATGATCTGATGAAGATAACGAAACCAGTTGTAAAGTCCTTCCGGCCCAACGGTCAATTGCACTTTCCCCAGAATAAAATCGGTCAACATTTCCAAATGCAAGGACCGCATGACCGGGCAGTTATTGCGGCGCCAAACGTGCAACAAGCGCAACAAAGCTAAAAAATCGGGGCCATGGCGTCCGACGGCCCGGTTCATCCAGTTTTCCGGGGCAACCGGATTCCGGTCCACCCAGGTCCCGTCCTCACCGGCCATCTGCAGTTTAGCTTGGCCATCAACTTTCCGGATTAATCCGGGAATAAGCTTGAACCGCATATTTTGAAACCGAAAACCGGCTCCCGTTTGGCCTACCTGCAAGTCGGTGCTCAAACCAGCCTTGGTCACCACCTGGCCCAAGGCTTGGAGAATCTTACCAGGCTCAAGACTTGTTTCCGCCAACAACACCAGCAAATCTACGTCACCAACCGGTCTGAGCATGGTACCCCGGGCCAAAGAGCCGCTGACAACCACCTCGCGAACCGGCAGATCATACACTTCCGTAAGCACATGCCGCACACTCTGGAACCCGGCGCTTACCGCCTCAAGATCGGCATCCCGGGGCGTAATCCGCTCCAGCAGGGTACCAAAGCTGCGCTCGGTCGCCTTCCCCTCTTGCCGGTAAAGGGCCGCCAGCTTCGGCAACTCTTGCCCGGCCCCGCTATTCCGGGAAAAACCCCGCTTGGCCGCCGGTGCGTTTTCGGCAAACCCGAGATCAGCATGCGTAAATTCAATCAAGGAGATTTTACCGACTCCTTTCAGTTCTTGAACCCCAATAAACCGGAAGATTACCTGGGAAAAACTTTTTAACACCGGCTTTAACAAGGAAAAAGTCACTTCATCCGTAACAACCTGGTTTGGTCCGGCTTGGTTGACCAACCGGGCCCCCAGGTCCACGGTATAACCCAGATAATCGGCCCCTGTGGTCACTACCGGGGTGATGATGCCGTGACTAACACCGATTTTGGTCTGAAAACGATACCCTTGGGTGATAATCACGTGTTTCACTTCCAGGGCGGCCAAAATTCCGGCCAACGGGGTCTTAAACACGGCCATAACGGCATCACCGATATACTTGACCACTTGTCCCCCGTACCATTCAACCGCTTGGGTACACAAGTCGTTGTGGCGCATGGCCACCGCGACCCCTTCCACCGGGCCCAACTTCCTTTTTAACAACGAAGAGTCAACCAGGTCGAAAAACACAACACATAATGCTTCAACATCTTTCAACTGTTCAAATTGGGGAAATAGACTGCTTGTTTTCACCTGATTTCCTCCTTTAGACCGCAACCGCTTGGCCAACGGCAAATAAATATAGGTAGCGTTCCACCACCGGCGCTGCCAGACAGGTTTGCACCGCCCGTTGGTACCAGGCAACCTGGTCCCGGTAATTGGCGGCAACTACCGGCAACCATTCCGCCGGGGTTGTTCCGGGCGGCAAACGGTCTGTCTTGTAATCTAAGAGCACCCACCCTTGCTCAGCCAAAAACAGACAGTCCACCACCCCTTGCAACACTAATGATTCCCCGCCCACCTGCGGCACCGCCAAGCTGAAAGGTCTTTCCCGCAACACCTGCCCGGCCCGGGCCAGCCGCCGGCCCAAAGGATGCGCCAAAAACCCCTGGATTTCCTCCGGCCGGACGGCCTCTGCCTGGACCGGAGTCAATAATTCCCGTTCTACCAGGCTGTTAATTTGCTGCTGAATACCGGCCACAGATCCAGCAGTGGCCAAATTCAAATGCCGCATCACAATATGTACGGCCGTTCCCCGTTCCGCAGCTTTAAGCGGCTGTTCCGCCGTCAGAAACCGGGGCGGCCGGAGAGACCACATCTCGTCTCCACCGCCGGTGACCGGACCGGCTAATGGTGCTTTTACCTGAGTGACCGTAACCTTGGCCGGAATACCAGCCAAGGCGGCAAACGGGTACTCCCAGGCCAGCAAACCGGCCACCGGTTCCACCGGACAAACCGGTTCCAGGTTTTGGACCCCGGCCAGCCATTCCCGGCACGGGTGCTTATCCGTCCCCAGCCCGGTTTCCGGTTGGGAAAATTCCGCCCCTGACCAGACCCGCACCTCCCAGCGGGAAGGATCACCAATTGCCCCGGTTGCCGGAGGCTGTCCGCCCCGTAAAGCCTGACCGGCAGGATGCCGGATCAAGGCCGGCCCCAGCCAGTCGAGACCGGTCTTCGCCTTAACCAGCAGGTAATCCGGCAAAGCCGTTTCCGGCCATTCACTTACCGGTTCCCACTTCCGGGCCAGGCTGGTTAGCTCCTTAACCGTTCCAACCAGCACCAGCTTTTCCCGGGCCCGGGTCAAGGCAACGTACAGGATCCGCATTTCTTCGGCCAAGGATTCCCGGATCAGTCGGCGCTGAATCGCCTGCCGCGCAATCGTCGGGTAATAATACCGGTGCACCGGGTCAACCACAACCGGTCCCAATCCCAGGTCTTTGTGCACCAAAAGCCGCTGCCGGGTATCTGTCAGGTTAAATTGCCGGCCCAGCCCGGCGACAAAAACCACCGGAAACTCCAACCCTTTACTTTTGTGGATGCTCATAATCCGCACCACATTTTCTTTTTCGCCCAAGGCCCGGGCCGGGCCCAAGTCACCGCCCCGTTCCTGCAACCGTTCCACAAACCGCAAAAACCGGAACAAACCCCGGTAACTCGTCCCCTCGAACTGCCGCGCCCGGTCATATAAAGCCCGAAGGTTGGCCCGGCGTTGACTGCCGCCGGGCATTCCCCCGACATAATCGTAAAACCCGGTATCCCGGCCTACCTGCCAGATCAGCCAGGCCAACGATTCCCGCCGGGCCGAATTCCGCCACTGTTCCAGTTGCTTTAAAAACCCGGCTAACCGTTCCGCCAACACCTGGCCGGTAGCATCCCCGCCTCCTGCGGCCACGAAAGCCTGGACGGCGGTGAAAAAACAACCCTGCCGATCGGCCAGCCGGATCTGGGCCAGCTCCGCCGCAGTAAAGCGAAACAAAGGTGACCGGAGTGTTGCCACCAGGGGAATGTCCTGCCTGGGGTTGTCGATTACTTGCAGCAAAGCCAGCATCACCGCAATTTCCGTTGCTTCGAAATAACCGGTTTCTGTTTCCGCATGCACCGGAATCCCAGCCAGCCGGAATTCCTCAAGGAACACGTTGGCCTGTCCTTTGGTCGCCCGCATCAATACGACGATATCCGCAAACCGCACCGGCGCCATCTCCCGGATCCGCCGGCAGATCAAGCGGGCTTCCAGGCAGGCGGTTTCTAAATCCGGCCCCTCATCCTGCTCCGGAGCATCACCCCGGTCGATAATATGTAATTCCAAAGGCGGGTCGGCCAGTTCTGCCGGGTAACCGGCGCCAAAGACCAATTCCGCCCGGTCATCATAAGCAACCTCAGCCACCCGGGCGGTCATCAACTGGCGGAAAATAAAGTTTACCCCGTCGATAATATTATTGCGGCTGCGAAAATTCCGGGCCAGATCAATCCGCACCCCTGTCCCGGCCGGTTCCGTTGGACCCAGCACCGAAAACTCCCGGTATTTTGCCGTGAACAAGGCTGGCTCAGCCAACCGGAAACGGTAAATACTTTGCTTTACATCCCCAACCATAAACCGGTTACCCCGGGAAAGCAAAACCAGAATCGTTTCTTGCACCGGGTTGATGTCCTGATATTCATCCACAAGCACTTCTTGAAAATTGGCCGCCAGCTCCCCGGCAACCACCGAACCGGCCAAATGGTCCGATCCGGCCCCGGGAGCCAGGAGGATCTGCAGACAATAATGCTCCAAATCGCCGAAATCGACAAGCCTCTTTTCCATTTTAGCTTGCTGAAACTCCCGGCTAAATTCCTTAACCAGTTCCACCAGGGTCGTCACTAAAGGCAGTACCTGCCGGCAATCTGCCGCCAAGGCCGCCGGCTCCCGGGTAAAATAACTCTCCTTAAGCCCTCTGAGCTGTTTTTTCACCCCGTCCCGCAAGGATTGTACCTGGGCTTTTACCGCCTGGTCAACATCCCCCCGGATCACTTTAAGCTTCGGGAAGGCCAAAGTCTGGAAACACTGGTACAACCGGTCCCAAGAATGCTTCGCTGCCCCGATCAAATCGGCAACCTGGCGGGAATCCTCCTGCAAGGCCTCAATGTAGGCCCCTGGACCACCGGGAACACCACACAGCCGCAAAGCCTGGGCCAATTGCCCGGCCGCCCCGTCCAGATCCGGCATCAAATCTTCGCGTAACCCAACCAGCCAAACCAGTTCCCCTTCGGTGCTTTCCCCGCCCCCTTGAAAAGCCTTAACCGCCGCTTCCAGCCAAGCTTCCGGCCAGGGCTGACTCCGGGCCCGGTGGTATAAGTCCAGGACCGTCTCCCGTAACGAACCATCATCCCGGTCACCCGCCAAAGCATCGACCAACCGGATAAAAGCCGCCCCCTGGGCACCATTACCCTCATACCCGGCTTCAAACACCTGATCCAAAACATCCTGACGCAGCAAGGCGATCTCCGTCTCATCAGCTACCCGAAAACCGGGGTCCAGATCGATCCGGTAATAGTGACGGCGCAGGATATCCAGGCAAAAAGAATGTAAGGTCATAATCGACGCCCGGTTCACTAAAAGCAACTGCCGGTTTAAGTGGCTGTTGGCCGGATCGGCGGTTAAGGCCTTAGCCAAGGCTGTCCGCACCCGGTCCCGCATCTCGGCTGCCGCCGCATTGGTAAAAGTCACTACCAACAAACGGTCGACATCGGCCCCTTGGTGAACCAGTTGCACCACCCGCTCCACCAGTACAGCGGTTTTACCGGCGCCGGCCCCGGCCGCAACCAGGATGTCACAGCCCCTGGTCGTAATGGCCTGCCACTGGCTGGCGGTCCATTTTTTCGTTTCCCCTACCACCCTTGATCACCCTCACTGTCCCCTGAGCCGGCTGGTCCTTGAGCAAATTTCGACCAAACCAGGTCCGGCGGTTCCTCGGCCAACTGCCGGTAAGTGTTTTCCGGTAACAACAGGTCAAACTGGCAAACCGGCTTGAACAAACACCGGCTGCAGGCCGCCTGGCTGCCCAGCCGGTATGGCCGAATGGCTACACAACCATCTAAGATCCCCTCCCCCACCCGGCGGTAGAGGGCACCTAAATACCGGCGCAATATTTGCAACTGTTCTGCCGTAAAAACAGCGGAACTGCTGTAAAGACCACCATCTTTTTTTAACCCGGCCGGGATCAGGTCGGAATAACCGGTGATCCGATCATCCATCAACTTGATCAATCCAGGGTCAGCGAGCACCAACCCCCGCGTTTTATACGCTTTAAGCAGTCCCTGGGCAGCAGCAGCCGGTGTCAAAGGCCCATCTGCGGCCAGTAACGGGTCGCCGACAGTAAAATACAGCATTCCCCCCGGGGAAAAAGAACCCCCTTCCCGAGCCAACAGGTGTCCGGACAAAAGGGCAATATCCAAGTAGGCGGCCAACTGCAGATTTAAGCCGTGGTAAATACCGGGCAGCTTGAGGGTAGCTGGGCCGGACTTGTAATCAATCACCCGCAAATACCGGCGGCCTTGGTCCACCGCCACATCAATCCGGTCGATCCGCCCGGTCAACTCCAACCACCGTTCCCCGCTCAGCGGTACCCGCAAACCCGGCAACTGTTCACCCGGCCCGAAACCTACCTCAAGACCCAAGGGCCGGAACCGGCCCCGGCGGGCATGTTCCCCTAACACAGTCACCGCCTGGGCGACAGTCTGTTGCAGGCGACCGGTTAAATAACGGTAACGGGCGGAACTCAAAAGAATCTCACTCTGCAGCCGGGGAGCCAATTCGGCCACTACCTGTCCGGTTAACTCCCGGCACTGCCCCGGGGTCAGTTCTCCCCAGTCCAGACCTCCCCGGTACAACGCCTCCCCGAACCTCTGGAGGGCAGCATGGAAAAACTGGCCTAAATCCGGCGCCCCCAGCTGGAAGACCGGCCGGGGTTCGAGCCTGAGGCCATAGGTGGCAAAATGGGCAAACGGGCAGGCTTGAAACCGTTCCAACCGGGTTATCCCCGCCTTTAACGGCTGGCCGTACAACAAACGGGAAACCGGACCAGGCAAACCGGGCTCCTGGTTACGGTGCCATAAGCCGGCCAAGGCCACCCGCAACCGGTCCCGCCACCCGTCCTGGCCGGCAAACCAGGAATACACCGCCCACCAAACCGGGTCTACCGGCTGGCCGGTTACGGCTGCCCGCAATTGGGGCACCAGATCACTTAAACACCGGAGCGGGGGGCTATCATACTCCTCCTGGGCCAAGGCAACCCCTGGCGCCACCGTCAGCCGGGGAAACAATTCCCGTAAACGGGCAATCACCGGGGATGGGGTTAAGGCCCGGCCTTCGGGATCAGCCAAAGGATAACTGACATAACACCGTTCCCCTGCCCGGGTCAAAGCCAGATAGACCAGATATACCTCATCCAATAACCGGCGGCGGGCGCCCGGCGCCAACTCCAGACCGGCCACCTCCCGGAGCCGTTCCCGCTCCGCATCGTCAAAAACCCCGTCATCCCGCAAACGAGCGGGAAACACCCCGTCCGTAACCCCCGGGATAAAAGCGGCCCGGACCGCCGGACTGCGGGAACGGTCCAAAGAACCCACCAATACCTGGTCCAGCTCGGGCGGGATCAGACCAAGGTGAAGGCTTTCCAGACCGGCTTCCACCACCACTGCATAATTAGCCAGGTCCACCGGTACCGGCCCCAAGGCAGCCACCAACTGGTCGAGCAAATCGACCACCCCGGTCCAAACCTGGCGATGGGCCCGGGCAGTCTCAATTTCCCCGGCCGCTTCCGCTTCCCGGCTCCACGCCGCAATCCGTCCGGATACACCCAAGTCCAGCAACAACTGGTATAGGGCGGTGGTTAACTGCCGGACATCACCAGCCCCCTTTACCGCCTGGTGAAAAGCCGCCAAATGCACCCTGGCCTGGTCCCGGGCCGTATTGACCGCCACCAGTTCGGCAGCTTCCTCCCCGGTCAACGCCTTATCTCCACCCCGCTCGAGATTTAATCGCCGCCGGTAAACCCAGGGCTGGTCATCCCGCCAGCGGGAACCCCGGATCCCGTGGGCCAACACGTAATTTTCCAGCCGGTCCACCGCCTCCCGGTCAACCGGCACCAAGTCTGTCTTTAAGTACCGGAATACCGGTTCGTAGGCCCAATCCCGCCGGACCGCCTCCAAAGCCGACCGGATCAACTCCACCAACGGATGGTGGCGTACCGGCCGTTTCCGGTCCATAAAAAACGGGATGCCGAAATCGGCAAAAACCGTCGTAATCAAATCATCGTAAGGCTCCAGGTCACGCAGAAACACCGCAATCTCCCGCCACCGGTAACCCTGGTCCCGGCATAACCGGATAATTTCCCGGGCCACCCCTTCCACCTCACTCCGCCGGTTTACCCCGGCATAAACCCCCAGGCCGGTAAGCGGTCCGGAAAAAGGCGGATAAGGACGGGCAAAAAAGGCCGCTTCCAGGTAACTTAAAACCGGCGCGACAAACCGGGGTCCCGGACCGGGAAGCACTACCGCCGGTTCCCAAACCGCCTGTTTTTCCCGGGCCAAACGGCACAACCGGTCATAAGTATCCCGGGTCCGGTAAAACGGGTCCCCCGGTTCCGGCGGGCCGGCCAAAGCTTCCGGGGCGAGACACAAGGTTACATTGACCTGGTCCGTCACCGTCAGCAAGGCCCCTAAGACCCGCAGCTCCTGGGGGGTAAACCCGGCAAACCCGTCAACCCAAACCACCGCTCCGGCCAGCAAAGTCGAAGCAAGCAGCCTTTCCGCCAGCAAAGCCAAGTAGTCGTCGGGATCGGTATAACGCCCGGCCAAAAATTCACTTAAAGCCTGGTACAAAAGTTCCAGGTCATGCAACTTATCCCCCAGTAAACCGGGGTCCGGCCCGGCAGTCAACCGGGAAGCCGCTAGGGCCAGATCGGCTGTCGCCACATTGTAAAGCTTCAGTTCCGCCAAAATGCCGGCCAAGGTATCGGCAAAACCCGGTTGGCCGGCGGCCCGGTGAAAAACCCGCAACTCCGGGCGGTGGTTTTCCAGCAGTTGGCGCAACACCATCCGCTTGCCCAGTTCCCCGATCGGCAAACGGGCGCTGCCCCCAACCTCCTGCAGCACCTGCCAAGCCAAACGGCGGAAACTGTAAACCTGGGCCCGGATCACCCCGCCGGTTTCAACCGCCGCCACCAAGGCCTGTTCCATTTGAAACGT
>JAQWAU010000025.1:20162-25338 GCA_028707535.1 Heliobacteriaceae bacterium
TCCGAATCCTTACGGCACAATTTGCCGGCACTCCAAATAATAACGTTTTTCGGCCGCCTCCCCCATGGAAAACGTCTTCCGGGGGAGCACCCCGTCTAAGATAACGGTTTTAAATAAGTCATTTTTATCCATCGTCGGCAAGTGAAAACCAATATTCCCGGGCTGGGAACCCAAAGTGTCTACCACCGCATCCCCGTGGATGTAATCGACTTGGGCCCCCGGATACTTTCCGGCCGCCGTATCCAGAAAAGCCTGCAGGGTACCGACTGCCAAATTAAGCCGGGGCCGCCGCACAATCACCACACCGGTTTGCTTTGCGGTGACAAAAGGTAACAACTGCGCCCCGGCGGCTGCCTTTTGGCCGGGCCTGTTGCCGGCCCTTACTTCCGCCTCCGCACCCTCCCGGCGGCAAAAAGCCACCAAGTCCACCAACACCTGTTCCGGGTTAACATTAAACAACACCCGGTGAATCGGCTCAAAAACAATCCCGGGATCATGGATGTTGACCACCTCGGCCAAGGCGAATCTGGCCGGGTGATTCTGCACGGTCTCAGCACTCAAGCCGGGCTTTAATTCCTCCCAAAAAGCCTTGGCGGTCGCCAAGGAGTGGTTCCCATCCCCGGTAGCAAAAATTAATACTCCTTGCTCCGGGCCTACCCCGTACCGTTCCCGGAAGGCAGCCGGGGCCGCCAAGGCCCGGAACGCATCCCGGATACCGGCCAATAAATGTGGCGCAGCCACCCGCCAGCCCCGGATCCGGCCCCCACCCTGCATCAGCTTAAAATCGTAAACCGGCGGCATTTCCGGCAACCAGGCCGCCAAAGGCTCAATCACCGTCCGGGCCGGATCATCGATCAGTAACATAACGTGGGGCAATTCCAAACAAGCATTCGCCCTGATCTGCAACCTGGGAGGCAGGCGATCCAATACCGTCCCTTCGGTGGCCCGGATCAAGGTTTGCGCTCCCGGCCGGTAATCATAATGTTCTAAATCTACCGCCACCAACAGCCCTTTACGGGATGTTGCCCGGGCGGTCTGCCGGTCAATATAGATAAAACCCGGCGGCTGGGGCACCAACACCCGGTTGGCGAGATACTCCCGCATGGTCCGGTTGATGCCGGCAATCCGGGCGGTTTTTCCCGCCGCCGCCAGGTAAACTTCCGGAAAAATCAAGTGTAGGGTTGAAGGCTGCTCCCCGACAAATTCCGCCACCGCTGTCCAGTATTCCGGCTGGGAAGTGTATTGATCACAAGCTACCACCGCCCATTTCGTCAGATCAATACCCGGGGCCGGCAACAAAATCGTCGGAACGTGAAGACCGATTTCCGCCGCTCCCATTTAATTTAGCATCCTCCCCACCCCGGCCAGGATTTCCCCCGCCTGTCCTCTCAGCACCAGATCGGCCGCCTGGTCAAAAGCCGTCGGTTCCGCATTGACCAAAACCACCTTACCCCCGGCCCGCCGGGTCAGGTGAGGCAACTGGTTGGCCGGGGAGACCTCCAAAGAGGTGCCGATGACCAACAGCAACCGCGCCGTTTCCGCCGCCTGCCAGGCTTGCCGGACGGCCTCTTCGGGCAAGGCCTCCCCAAACAGCACTACCCCGGGCCGGAGGCGGCCTTGGCACTCAGGACAAGCAGTCCGTTCCAAAAATACCTGAGCAGGTTGCACCTGCCCACAGGTTTGGCAAAAAACCTGCCGCAAAGTGCCGTGTAATTCCGTCACCACCTGCTGGCCGGCCGCCTGGTGAAACCCGTCCACATTCTGGGTAACTACCCGGGAAACCAACCCGTTTTTTTCCCAACCGGCCAAACACCGGTGCACCCGGTTGGGTTGAACCGCCAATAAAGCTTCGATCCGCCAGCGGTAAAAACGGCAAAACTCCTCATAATTCCGGGCCAAAGCCATGGTTGAAGCCAATTGCCGCGGGTCCTTCCGCCGCCACAACCCTTTAGCCGACCGGAAATCCGGCAGTCCTGACTCGGTACTGGCCCCTGCGCCCGTAAAAACTACCACGGGTCCTGCTTCACTTAACCATTTTGCCAACTTTGCCAAATTGCCCACCCACATTCCCCCTTTTTACCTTAAGCAGGCTATTTTCCGGTTAGCTGCGCTCCCGCAGCCAGGCGGCCAGTTCCGCCATATCTTCCCGGACAAGATCATCTATACCGGCCAAATCTTCCAAATGGTGCCGGATTTCGTGCAAAAGGGTTGTCCACAACTCCGCTTTCCAAACTTCAGGGGGCTCCCCCCGGAAACAGGCCGCAAAAGAACCGTAATAAACGGCAATCCATTGGCCCAAGAATTCATCGGTAAAATACTCCCCCAGGATGTAAAATCCCTGCTCATCCCGGCAAGGCTCCGGCAACACCCGGATATCCCCGTTAAACCGCCGGAAAAACTTCTCCGGGATCATCTGCACCATCTCGTCGGCCAGATCGGCAAACCGGTCAAAATCAAACGGCACCTTCACAGGTAACGCCTCCCACCACTCCATTATACCTTAAATACCGGTCTCTTTAATAGTTCTGCCCGCCCTTTCCAGGGCGGGCAGAATATTGTACCCCTTATGTTTTATCATCCATTTTTTGGAGCCGGTAGGATAAAGAACGGAGGGAAAGCCCCAGGTATTTTGCCGTCCGGGTTTTGTTGCCGTCATGTTTTTGCAAGGCCTTTTTGATCACCGCCTGATTTAAGGCAACCAACGAAAAATTGGTGTCAGGCAAGCTGAAATTGTCGTCGCCCAGCACAAACCAGCCGGCCCGGGCCTGATCCGGCCCACCCCCGGCCCCCGGCAAAATGCCGAGGTGAGCAGGTTTCAACTCCACGTCATCGGCCATCAACACTGCCCAGTCAATCACATTTTTCAGTTCCCGAACATTACCCGGCCAGCCATGGGCCACTAACATCGCGGCCGCCGCCGGGCTGATCCGGCGAAAACCCTTCGCCTTTTCCCGGGCCAGCTGCCGGAGAAACATCTCCGCCAAAGGAATAATATCATCCCTCCGCTGCCGCAAAGGGGGAATATAAATCCGGCCTACATTTAACCGGTAATAAAGGTCACGCCGAAACTCGCCCAGGGCAACCCTTTTCTCAATGTTTGCATTGGTGGCACAGATGATGCGGGCATCAGTCCGGTACTTTTTCAGTCCCCCTACCCGGAAAAACTCTTTTTCCTGTAAGACCCGGAGCAGTTTAGCCTGTAGACTCACCGGAATCTCGGCCACTTCATCCAAAAAAAGCGTGCCTCCGGCCGCCAGGTCCAATTTGCCCTTTTGCCCTTTGGGCAAACCCCCGGTAAAGGCCCCCGGTTCATAGCCAAATAACTCGGATTCAAAAATATTCGGAGCCAAGGCCGCACAGTTTAAGTCCACGAACGGTGCCACGACCATCTCTTCACCATAATGCACCCACCTGGCGATCAACTCTTTGCCGGTACCAGTCTCACCTTCAATCAATACGGGAATTGACCGATCCCGGTGCAGCTTGACCGCTTGCGCAAAAACCGCCTTCATCGTCGCCGAAAAAACCCCGACCTGGTCCAGGCCGATCTGCCGGGAATAGGCTTTTTTCAGGTGGGACAATTCTTGCCGGGTGCCGGCGGTAGCCGCCGCCACCGCCACTTCGAACCGGCTGGTCAAAACGGCATTTTCCCTGATCAATGCCTGGTGTTCCGTAACCCGCTCGATCACACTGACCAATTCCTTGATGTTGATCGGTTTGAGCAGGTAATCATAGGCTCCGGCCCTTAAGGCTTCAACTGCGGTCTCCACCTCACTGTAGCCGGTAAAAAGCACAACATCCGGTTTCTGCTCACCCTGGCCGGAACGAATCTGTTGCAACAGCTCCAGCCCCGACATCCGGGGCATACGGATATCGGTCAATACCAGGTGAAAATCGTCGGCGACCAAGAACGCTAAGGCTTCCACCCCATCAGCAGCCTCCACCACCTGGTGGTCCATTTTCTGTAAAAATTCCGCCAGGTAGCAGCGGCTCATTTGTTCATCATCAACTAACAATATGTTCAGCAAGATCACCTTCCAGTTGGCTTTTGAGCGGCAATTCGACCCAGAAAGTGGCCCCGCCGTACCGGTTGTTTAATACCCCAATCCGCCCCTGATAACTGACCACAATCGATTGGGCGATGGCTAAGCCCAACCCCATCCCTTGTTCCTTGGTGGAAAAAGCCGGCTCAAAGATCAGATCGATGATGTCAGCAGGCACACCGGTCCCATTGTCACTGACTTCCAACCGGACTTGCCCTGCTTGCTCCCTGGTAACACACCAGACATGCTTATCCCCCCGGCTTACCGGATCCAAAACCTGCATGGCATTGATCAACAGGTTGATCACCACTTCCTCCAGCCGGTAAAAATCACCGGCCACCAAAGGCAGGTTTGCCGCCAGGTCCGTATTGACTGCAATGCCGTGTGCCGCCAACTGCCGCCCGACGACATCCAGGGCCCCAGTCACCACCTGGTTCAAACTGCACCAGGAAACCGGCCGTTCTTGCTGCCGGTGGGCAAAAAAACGAATGTGTTTGATGATTTCGTCAATCCGGGTTGTTTGCAGGGAAACCCGCCGGAAGTTTTCGACCAGCTCCGCTAAATCCAAGGGATAACCTTTTTCCTGCCAAAACAAGACGCCATCGGCTACCACTTTAATGGCGTTTAAGGGCTGGGCAATTTCGTGCACAATGCCGGCAGACATGGCACTTAATGAAGCCACCCGGCGGACCTGGGCCTTCTGCTCCTCCAATTGCCGCTGTTTTTCCTGCAGCTTGACCTGTTCGGTAATGTCGATCGAAATATTGATCACTCCGGTGATTTTTCCCGAAAGATTTCGTAACGGATAACCCGTCAATACCCGGACCTTGCCGTCGGGAAAATCCAGTTCGGCCTGCCGAACCTCGCCGGTCGCCAAAGCCTTGACCACCGGACAACCAGGACAAGGATCCGGCCGCTGCCACCGTTCGAAACAAAACCGGCCCGGCAGTTGGTCCGGGGTAAGGTGGGCCAGTTTGCCCAATACCTTGTTCGCCCAGACCACCCGCAGATCCGGCTCAACCAATTCCACAAAATCGCTGATCGTTTCCAGGATTAACGCCTTTTCCTGGTGGGCCACCCGCAAAGCGGCGGTCAGCTGCCGCTGCTCCTTGACCACCTGCCGCAACCAGGCC
>JAQWAU010000063.1 GCA_028707535.1 Heliobacteriaceae bacterium
TGGGGGTGAATGGGTCCTGGTGGGCTCCCTGGGCTTCAAACCCAGTCGGCGCGCGGCCAACCCGGGCGCGGTAGGTTCGATTCCTACACACTCCCGCCAGACGAAAACAGTGTTGCCCCGGTTTCTTAGTGAAGCCGGGGCTTTTATTATGGGGCAAAAAGACTATCGGAATATGTCTGATTCTGTCGAACGAAAAAACGTGACACTACCATTCCCCGGTTTGATAATGGGGCTGGGGGGATGTGTAATGAAAGGGTTCCAAATTGTTTGCCAAAAATGCCGGGAATACTGTGATTTGACCGGCAACCGTTTTGCCGGCGACCCGGGGGCATCCGGGATTAGCCTCAGGGAGCAGTTCCGCCCGGTGGGGGATGAGGTTAAGACTTTCCGGGAGTTGGTTGTTTCCTGTGAAAAATGTGGCAATAACCAGCGGTTGTTCCTTACGTAAAATATTCGATGGCGGCGGCGGGGAAAAGCTGGTTAATCGTGGCGGTAAACCGTTCGGTAATCTCCCGGGCGGTTTCGTCCTGGTAAATGTATTTGCCGTGGCCGTACTTGCCGTATTTGAATTTGCGGGTAGTCTCATTTAGGTCCAATTGAGTACCGGGAAACCGTTCCAGAATCACGTTTTTGGCCCGGCTGGTGAACCGGTGCTGGATTAATTCAAAGGTCAGGCCTGCCGGCAAGGGCAGTAAAGGCTTTAAGGCGGCAGCCAGGGTTTCGAGCAGGCGGTTATATTCGGCCCACCAATCCGGGTAGACCATGATCGGGGCGATAATAAACCCCAAGGGATAGCCGGCGGCAGCGATTTTCAGAGAGGCTTGGATCCGTTCCGCTACCGGCGGGGTGCCGTGTTCAAATTTCCGGACGACGGAGTCACTATTGAGGGAAAAGCGAAACCGGGTATGTCCCTGGTGGGCGGCGGTGGTTAAAGGCTCAACACTGGTAAACTTGGTGACGAACCGCAGCCGGCCGTGGGCCAGGGCACCAAAATATTCGATTGTTTGCCGCAAGGAACCGGTTAGGTGTTCGATACTTAAGGGGTCCCCGGAACTGGCCACTTCAAAGGTGGTCAGGGCCGGGGCTTTTTCTTGCACTAATTGGGTTGCCCGGGCCAACAGGTCGGCTATATTGACATAAACCCGGAGGTATGGCCGTTGCCCCAGGGTGGTCTGCAGGTAGCAGTATTCACATTTCCCGGGGCAACTGGTAACGAGCGGGAATTGAAAATCGGCGGACGGGCGGCAGGAAGGGAACCGCAGGTCACGTTTGACCCCCACCACGAGGGTCTGTTTGGCGGCGGTATATTTTTCCTGCGGGGTCCGGCCAGGCAAACCGGTAACCCGGTTGTGAGCCGCGATAAACCGGGTCGGCAGTTGGTGCTCCCGGCAGAACCGCATGATTTTGCGACCGAGCGGGTATTCCAAGGCGGTTGTTTCAAAAAGCACCCGCCGCGGCAGATAAAGTTGCGTAATTAAAATCACCCCCCGGCTAGCATTCCCGCCGGGGGGTGCCGGCATGACCGCCGGAAAGCCGGGGCGGTTAGGCCGGAGTAGGTGGTGACGGGGGAGCGGGAGACCGGTGTTTGGCCCGCCATTGCTGCCAGGTGTCCTTAAGCCGGGGATACCAGTTAAGGGATACGGCCCCTAAACCCATCACCAAGATGGCGATGAACAAAAGCCAACCTAAAACCGGCACCCAAATCAGGTGGGCGATTAATACTGCGCCGATAATCAAGGCTACTAAGGGGGAGAATTCCTGTTTTAAGTATGGGGTGATTTTTTCGCCGACAATCAGGCTGCAGCCGCAAAAACCGACGATTATTGCGGCGGCGATGCCCACCGCGAGCGCTAAGGCTAAGGGAATGCCGATAATGGTGATCATGAGGATAAAAGCTACGGGAAGGCTGATTAAGAAGGTTAGAAAACCTATCCAGAGGCAGCGCCACGGCCGTAGTTTCAAGTTGGAAGCCCCTGCTTGTGCTTCCCCGGCCAAAAAGGTGTAGGCCATAACCACCAAGCCGATGATCCCGGCCAGTACCGGCAGCCACAGGATCGCCAATCCCGGGCCGCTTTCCGTAAAGGGTACTGGGGAATGCGGCACAGGCATCGTTCCCGGTCCGGCCGGGGGCATTTTTTCTTCGCGCTCCCATTGGTGAGGGGTACTCCAACCCCGGATCAGCCGTACGGCTTTTCCCTCCGGATCGGTTAACCGGCCGTTAACGGTAGCGCCGGGTTCCAGGGTTGCTACCCCTTGGCTGGCGATTACATCCCCGTCGATAACGGCTGTCGACCGGAGAACGATTTTTTCACCGGTGACCTGACCGCTGACTTGACCGGCAATGTCTATCCGGCTGGCCGGCAGGCCGACTTTACCGTAAACTTGGGCGGTTTGCCCTAAGCGGATGTCTTGGGCCGCCAGATCACCGAAAATCACGGTTTTATTGTCCGGAAACCGGTCGGCAAAGTGTTCCATCATTGGAATACCGGCTTGTTCCTCCGTGGTACCGGCAAAGAGGGTGTTTGCCTGGATGTGGTTTCTGACCGTGGCCTCCAGGATGGTGACATTTTCGGCAACCACCGGGCCGGTCACCAGGGAGCGGGGCTCAATCCGGACGATTTTGCCTTCAACCCGGACGGGGAGCGGCCCGGCAATCAGGATAGCCTGGTCGGGGGCCACGATATCTTCTTGCACCGGCTGCTTTTCCGCATCGATTCGCAGCCATGAGTCCGGCTGGTTGGCCGGCAGATCCGGGTGAACCGGTCCGGCGGCGCGTGGTTTGACCGTCAAGTTAAAGTCGTAGAAGTTATTTGCCACCACGCCCAGGCCGATTAAAATCCCGGCGATGATGCCCAGGGCAAGCAGTTTTTTAAGGATTTTCATTATGCTAAGCTCCTTTTCCTAACTGTTATCGGGGCCGGTGAGCCGGTGCCGGACCAGTAGCCAGGCTGCGGCTCCGCCCCAGATCAGGGTGACAAGCATCGCCAGGACCAGGTGCTGTCCTTGCTGGGTGTAAACATTCAGCCCGGCGGCCAGCCAGTCGTTCCGGATGAAGTTTACCACGGTAACCAGGGCCACCGGTAAACCGGTCAAGGCTTGCCAGCCGGCCGCAAGTTTGACCTGCCAATAACCGGCAAAAAAATTTAACCAACTGAAAACGCCGGCCAGTAAACCGGTATGGCCGGCTATAAGATCCCGGAATGCGCCCTCCCAGCCGTACCGGTTGACCAGGTAAAGATAATAACCGCCAAGGATCAGAAAGACATAAGAAAATAGAATTCCCAGGATCCGGCCGGTGACCTGACGCCAAGTCATTTCCGGGAGGCTGGTTTTCGTGACGGCATTCATAATGCCGGCCATTAAATCAGGTGGGGCCGGAATCATGGGTAATGACCGGAACAAATCTTCTAAATGCCGAAAGGCCGTAAGTTCCGCCGTACAATGTGGGCAGCGGGCTAAGTGTTCTTTGATCATGGCTTGCTCAGAAGCCGGCAATTCCCCGGTTAAATAGGTGTTGAGCCGGCGACGGATCCGGCGGCACTGTTGGTCGGTCATGTTTAAGGACCCCCCTTTCCTAAAAAAGGTTCCAGGCGGTGGCGGAGCAAAGTTTTTGCCCGGTAGATCCGGGTTTCTGCCGTGCGTACCGACCCGCCCATGATCCCGGCGATTTCCCGGGCGGTGAAGCCCTCTAAAAAATTAAGGGTGATTACAGCCCGGTATTTGGGCGGTAGTTCTCTGATGGCTTGTTGAACGGTTTCTTGAAGCCGTTGCCGTTCGAAGATCACTGCCGGGTCTCCTTGGCCCGAAGTCGGACCAAGAGGCTTTTCCGCTTGTTCCCACATTACCGGCCTGGGGTTGCGCCGGTGGCTGCGGCAAAGGTCTAGACAATAGTTGGTGGCAATCCGGTACAGCCAGGTGGTAAACCGGGCTTCAAACCGGTAGCCGGGTAAGGCCCGGTAAACACGGATGAAGATTTCCTGGGTTGCATCCTTGGCCTCCTCCGGATCTTGCAGAATCCGCCAGGCCAAGTTGTAAACCGGCGTTTGATAACGGTCCAAAAGGGTGGCAAAGGCCAGGTGGTCGCCCTCCCGGCAGCGCCGGAGTAAGTCTGCTTCCATTTTTCCGGCCAATCCCTCCTTTTTGTCCCTTACCGGCAGCTCTATTAATCTAGACGGTAATTTCCGCAACAATACTTCAATGGTAACACCTATAAATTACCCTGGGGTGGTTTTTCCGGCGGCACCAACCAGCATGGCCGGTAATATGCTAGGCAAAGCAGGAGCAAAAAAGCTGCCGGTTAAAGGAAGGTGTGCTGATGGAAACTAAGCGGCAAGGGCCTTTGGTTAAAGCATGGCCCTATGGGGACCGGAACGAGAAGCCGCGTTCCACGGGGGTAACCATGGTGTTCGACAAAGGGTTGGGGTTACATGCCTGGGCGGATCTTTTGGCCACGGCCGGGGAATATATCGACTTTATTAAACTTGGTTTTGGCTCGGCAGCGCTCTATGCACCCCAAACCCTAGAACAAAAAGTGGCTTTGGCCCGGGAGCACGCAGTAGCAGTTTATTTTGGCGGTACCTTGACGGAAATTGCTTTTGTGCAGGGAAATTATTCTGAGTATTTACGCCGGCTCCAAGGCTACGGGATTGGCTGGGTGGAGGTGTCCGACGGCACGATCAGCTTGTCCCCCGCGCAGCGGCGGGAATTGATTGACCAGGCGCAGACCGCCGGTTTTCGGGTGATCACCGAAGTGGGCAAAAAAGACCCCCGGTACCAAATCCCCTTGCCGGATTTGATCCGGCAGATGCGGGCGGATTGGGCGGCGGGGGCGGCTTACGTGATTATTGAAGGCCGGGAATCCGGCAAAGGGGTTAACCTGTTTGACCGGACCGGAGAATTCAAAGCTGACGGGTTGGCGATGCTTGTCCGGGAACTGCCGGCGGGACTGCCGGTGATTTGGGAAGCGCCATTAAAAAACCAGCAGGTAACTTTAATCCGGCTGTGTGGTCAGAATGTTAATCTGGGCAATATTCCGGCCGGTGAAGTCATTGCCTTGGAATCCTTACGCCGGGGACTGCGGGCCGATACGCTGCGTTATACCTTGCCGGGAGATTAAAAAATCAACGCTGGTGGCAGTAGAGCTGGGACCGGATTGCTAACAGCCGTTCCCAATCAGTGGTTGGCAAGGGCTGTTCGAAGCTGCGCAGTTGGGCCAAGCGGAACCCGAGTTTCTCGCCGGCTTCCCGTAAGTACCGGATGGTGGGCAGATTCAAATCGGTGCCTAGCGAAGTGGGGGTATACCGCTGCTCCAAAGCCAGGATCATGGTTTCCGCCATACAGGCGTAAGCCTGCCCCGGTGGAAATCCGAAGTGCCAACCAAAGTCCGGTTTGCCCGGCACGGCCACAATGCCGCCGTCGATGACCAGCACATCCGGCCGGGCGGCACTTACCGCCGGGGAAACATTCGGTGGTTTGGAAAGGTCGCAGACTACGGCCCCAAACTTAAGGTGCTGGGGGGTGATGAGGTTGGCGGGACTGCTGGTGGCGGTAACCACCAGGTCACAGGCCGGCAGGGCCGCTTCCAGGTCGGTAGTAATGAGCAGTTGTCCTTGGCCAGCCAGGTAAGCCGGAACGGACGTAGCCTGCCGGTCATTAGCTTGCTGGACTGCCTGCCCGAGAGAACCTTTCGGAAAGTAGCCGGCACGGCTTAAACCGGTCAAGTGCCGGCAAATGGCCATGGCTACCTGGGCCAGGCGTTGGCGGCTGTGTTCCGGGTGGGCCGGATTGCCGACCAGGATCAAGCGGCCGGCGGTTTCGGCCAGCAGAAGGGCGGTGGCCCGGCCGACGGCCCCGGTGGCGCCGACAACCGCCGCGGTGGTCCGGTTAAGTTCGAGATTAAGGTCCCGGGCGGCTTTGGTGATCGCGGCAACTGCCGTGGCGACGGTATAGCTGTTGCCGGTAGTCAGCGGCACCCCCGGGTTTTTGAGGAGCAGTCCCCCCCTGGTAACAACCGAGCTGTAGGCGCCCAACCCAACAATGCGGGCTCCCCGTTGCCGGGCCAGGTCCACGGCTTCCCGGATTGT
>JAQWAU010000064.1 GCA_028707535.1 Heliobacteriaceae bacterium
CGGTAGTCAGCGGCACCCCCGGGTTTTTGAGGAGCAGTCCCCCCCTGGTAACAACCGAGCTGTAGGCGCCCAACCCAACAATGCGGGCTCCCCGTTGCCGGGCCAGGTCCACGGCTTCCCGGATTGTACTTACGGCATCCCGGACCGGTAGGGCTAAAAGCTGCTCCGGGGTACGGGCAACCGCAATAAACTCCCCGGTGGCGGATTGCCCACCGGCGGTGACTTGGGTTTTGCCGATGACAAAAGGGTGGATCAGGTCGTTAAAGCGATCGGCCAGCCGGTTTATTTCGGCCGGGGAAAACACCTGTAGGCTTTGGTCCATTTCCGCGTAGTTCCGGCCGGCAATCGGGTGCACAATAAAGGCGAACCGGTCCGGGAGTGCAGGGACAGCCGTTTTTTGGGCCCGGATGGGGCTGGCCGGTACCTGGGGGCGGGAAGGAATGTCCAATAAGTGGCCAAGGAGTTCGGCGGTATTGCCGGTGGCCAGAAATGCCAATAAGTGATCGATGGCGGCAATTACTTCCCGGCACATTTCCCGGGTGGCGGTAAGCGGCGGTTCAATCCGGATGACCTGGGCGCCGTTTAAGGTTGGGGCTACCCGGATTTTGTGCACATTTAACATATAACTGGCAATCAATGGGGTGAGGTTTTCCTGGTCGGCTAAAACCCCGAGTAGACAGGAACGGCCAAATGTTTCACTGTTAATGCCAAATTCCAGCCCAAGCATATAGCCTTCGCCCCGAATGGCTTTCAAGACATGGGGATATTTTTCCTTTAAGGCGGTCAGACCGGTTTTCAGCCAGGCGCCGTTGGCCGCCACTTGGCGGATCAAGGCCTGGTTATCCCGGGTCAGCAGGTCCAGGGTGCGGAATCCGGCCCGGCAGGCCAAGGTGTTGCCGGCAAAAGTGGAAGAATGTTTCGTGGCGAATGCCTCTGTATAGCAGGCAGCGGTACAAAGCACTGCGCCAATGGGCATCAGGCCGCCCCCCAAAGCCTTGGCCAGCAGCAATACATCCGGGTTGATCCCTTCCCGTTCACAAGCAAACAGCCGGCCGGTGCGGCCGAGACCAGTTTGGATTTCGTCCAGCACGAACAAAACACCATACCGGTGACAAAGCTCACGGGCAGCCGCTAAATACCCGGAAGGGGGGATAATGATGCCCCCTTCTCCCTGGATCGGTTCTAAGATCAAGGCGGCAAACGTTTCCGGCCGGTTGGCCAAAGTGTTTTCCAGAGCGCTCAGGTCACCGTAAGGCAGGCGTTCAAAACCGGGTACCGGGGCGCCGAAAGGGATTTGGTAGCTGGAACGCCCGGTAGCGGATAAAGCCCCGAGGGTTTTCCCGTGAAAGGAGTTTTCCGCCGTCAGGATCCCTAACCTTCCCGTGGCCGCCCGGCACAGTTTAATCGCGGCTTCTACCGCTTCGGCGCCACTGTTGGTAAAAGTAACGTAACTTAAATCCCGGGGGGCAAGTTGGACTAAACGGCCGGCTAAACAGCCGGCTGCTTCCAGCGCCGATGGCTGGACGAATGATGGCTCCCGGTTTTTTTCCACTGCCTGTAAGGCCGCCCAAATTGCGGGGGGATTAAAACCAAAAGGGAGGGCGCCATAGGCGGCGACAAAATCAAGATAGCGTTCTCCTGCCGCATCAAATAAATAACAACCTTCTCCCCGGACGAACCGTTTGTCTAGTTTAAGCCGGTTTAGCAAACGGCCCAGGTGGGGATTGATATATTGCTGAAACGGGTGCACCGGACAACCCCCTTTTTTGCAAGGTCTGTACACGGAAAGATATGTTGGCTGGCCGAAAAAAAGACGGCCCCGAACATTTTTGATCGTTCCGGGCCGGCTTCCAGCTTGGTATGCTTGGCCGTCAGGCGCATAGTTATAATAGC
This sequence comes from Heliobacteriaceae bacterium, assembly GCA_028707535.1. Lineage (GTDB taxonomy): Bacteria > Bacillota > Desulfitobacteriia > Heliobacteriales > Heliobacteriaceae > STF2-203. The sequence continues at coordinate 1,894 of JAQWAU010000064.1, forward strand.
GGATGATTTACCCTGGGAGGGGTGGCTGTGCGCGGGGGGTTGCTGCTGCTTTTTATTGTCGTTATCCTGGGGTTGTTTGCCCGTTCTCCCTTAACCACGGTGGCGGCGTTATGTGTTTTGATTTTTGCCCAGCTGGGCTGGCAAGATTCTTTAGTGTGGATCGAACGCCGGGGGGTAGAATTGGGCTTGTTTTTTTTGATTTTGGCGATGTTGGCCCCATTCGCGACCGGTAAGGTAAATTGGCGGGAGGTAACGACTGCGTTCGGCAGTTTGCCGGGAATCCTCGCCCTGGTGTGCGGGGTCCTGGCCACCCACCTTAACGGCCGGGGGATTGACCTTTTGACTGTACAGCCCCAGTTGATCGTCGGGATGATTGCCGGGTCACTGTTGGGAATTATCTTTTTCGGGGGGGTACCGGTCGGTCCTTTAATGGCCGGGGGGTTGACCGCGTTTTTTTTGCAGGTGTTCAACCTGTTGTCCCGCTAAGCTGCGGGGGGTTAAGCAGCCACCAGGCCAGGAGCAGGGTGACCCCGCCAATAGCAGCCCAAGGACCGAACAACAGCCAGGGGCCGCCTTTTTCCAGCAGGCTGAACACCGGGGGGCCTAAGGCCACGCCGATGAAGCGGACCGCATTGTAAAAAGCGGTGATTGCGCCCCGCTTGGCGTGGGGAGCGCTGGAAGTAACAATGGTGTTTAAGCCCGGCAGGATCAACCCGGTGCCCAAACCCAGCACGGCCAACGTACCGAGCATGGCGGGGATGCCTTTCACCATTATGGTCAGGAGCAAAGCGGCGGTGAATAACCCGAGCCCGGTGAGCAAAGCCGGTTTAAGCCAGTGCGGTTTTTTCTGTAAAACAAAGCCGTTAGCCAGGGCGGTTGCCGCCGAGGCCATTACCGGGACGGCCAACACCAGGCCCTTGAGCAGGCCGGTAAGGCCGTAAGTGACCTCCAGCAGGTCCGAAAGGTAGGAAAGAACGCCGAAAAGGGTAAAAAGGGCGAGCATGCCGGCGGCAAAACTAATGAGTAAAGTGGCGGCCTGATCCTTAAACAGGCCGGCAACTCCCTTAAAGTAGGCCCGGAACCCTTCTTGGGCGGTTTTTTGATTTTTCTGGGGCTCTTTAACGAGCCAGGCGACGAGGGCGGCTACCGGAAAGGCTAAAGCGGCGTAAACAAAAAATAAAGACCACCAGATGATTAAAACCAACAAAGCGCCCAGGATCGGGCTGATTACTTTGCCTAACCCGTTGGTGGCTTCCAGGATGCCTAAGGCCCGGCTGCGGCCGCCTCCCTGAAAGAGATCGCCGGCTAAAGTCATGGCCACAGGGGCGGTGCCGGCGGCGGCAATGCCTTGGACCACCCGGCCGCCCAGCATCACCCCGAACGAGTTGTTAAAAACCAAAGGGGCCAGCCCGGAAATGATGCCGCCAACCCCGTAAAGGGCCAGGGCCGGCACGATGATGGTTTTCCGGTTTAACCGGTCAGCCAAAAATCCCAATAAAGGGATGGTCAGGCCGGCCGGGATCGAAAAAAACGTGATCAAAAGGCCGACTTGAAACTGGCTGAGGCCCATTGCTTCCCTGATTTGCGGAAAGGCGGGGATTAACATGGAATTACCGAGCACCATGATTAGCGGAACGGCGGCGATTACCGCCAGTACGCTGCCACCGGTTTTTCCGGTAGTGGCCTGATCCCGGGCCGGGGAAGCGGTGGGCACTGCTCCGGCCGGTAAGGTGCCGGCCCATTCGGCGCTAAATTCCGTCGGGGGAGCGGGGGAATCCGGCTGTTTGCTGTGCATAGCGGCCTCCTCAAGTTGCTGGTTAGATTATCCCCCGATTTCTCCGGATACATCCCCCAATAAAAAAGCAACGGCACTTAGCGGTGCCGTTGCTTTTTTCTATTGCTGCTTATTCTTCTAAGGTGGAAAGGTCGCCGGTAGGCAGACCAAGTTCCCAAGCCTTCAGGACCCGGCGCATGATTTTCCCGGAGCGGGTCTTGGGCAGTTTATCGCGCACCTCCAACTCCCGGGGGGCGGCGTGGGCCGAAAGGCCTTTTTTAATAAATTCGATAATTTCGTCCTGCAGGGCCGGTGACCAGGTATACCCGGCCCGGAGGGCGATAAAGGCTTTGATAATTTCTCCCCGTAAGGGATCAGGTTTGCCAATCACCCCGGCTTCCGCGATGGCCGGGTGTTCAAGCAGTTTAGATTCTACTTCAAAAGGCCCTACCCGTTCACCGGCGGTGTTAATCACATCATCGACCCGGCCTTGAAACCAGAAATAACCGTCTTCGTCAACATAGGCGGAGTCACCGGAAACGTACCAGCCCTTAAACCGGAAATATTCGCTGAACCGGGTTTCGTTGTGCCAAATCTGCCGCATGATTGCCGGCCAAGGGGTACGCATGGCCAGATTACCCATTTGCAGTGGTGGTAGTTCCCGGCCCTGGTTGTCGATAATTGCCGCTTGAATTCCGGGAACCGGTTTACCCATAGACCCGGGTTTGATCGGCAGGCAGGGTAAATTGGCGATCATGTGGCCACCGGTTTCGGTCATCCACCAAGTATCGTGAATCCGGCGGTTGAATACTTTAATTCCCCAACGCACCACTTCCGGGTTCAGCGGTTCACCTACCGACAGGATGTGGCGCAGGCTGGTCAAGTCAAATTGCGTGGTCAAACTGTCCCCGGCCGCCATCAGCATGCGAAAGGCGGTGGGGGCGCTGTACCAAACAGTGACCTTTTTATCCTGGATGGTTCGGTACCAGGCGGCAGGGTTAAAGCGACCACCCCGGACTACCGAAGTAACGCCCAGCAAAAACGGGGCAAAGATGCCGTAGGATACCCCGGTAATCCAGCCGGGATCGGCCGTACACCAGTAAACATCGTCAGGCTGCAGGTCTAATACCCACTTACCGGTCTGGAGGTGTTGGATCATGCTGTTATGTACATGCACAACTCCTTTGGGCCGGCCGGTGGAACCGGAGGTGTACAATAACAGCATCGGGTCTTCCCGGTCAACCCAAACCGGTTCGAATTCTGGTGAGGCCAGGGCCATTTCCTGCCGGAAATCGATCTCGCCTTCTCCCAGCCCGTCTTCCGGCACACCCACCATAAAGATGTGTTTCAGATGAGGGAGTTCTTGTTTTGTGATCCGTTGCCGCAAGGCGGGGGTCGTCACGATCGCTACTGCCTCGGCGTCGGCCAACCGGTCTTTTACCGCGCCGGCCATAAACGCTTCGAATAAGGGGCCGGCGATGCCTCCAGCCTTAATGATGCCTAAAACGCTGGTGTAAATTTCCGGGCTACGGGGCAGGAAAATGAAGACGCGGTCACCTTTGCCGAGGCCAAATTTTTTCAGCACATTCGCAAATCGGTTAGAATTCTCCATCATTTCGCGGTAGGTGATCGCTTCTTCTCGTACCCGGTCAACGTAATGCAGGACGACTTTTTCACCCAAACCTTTTTCTAATACATTCCGGTCAACTGTTTCGTAAGCGATATTTACCTTCCCGGAAGTGTACCAAGAGAATTCTTTTTCCACGTCTTCCCACTTAAACCCTGCCCGGGCGATTTCATATGCGGTTAGGTTATGCTTCCCGGGGAATACGGGGATAATTTTGTTAGTCAACTTGGATGCGCCCCCTTTCAAGGTCTGTGGGAATTTTCAGAATATACTGCATCTTTTCTAATATCTTATCAAAACCAAACCCAAAATGCCAATATTTTTTTAACCACAAATTGTGGGAAAAACGGACAAGATGTGGATAAATCTGTGGATAACTACGGGAAATGGGCAACTTCTGTGGATTACCTAGACCTAAAATGCTTAGAGTTGGTTAGGGAACCGGTAGGGTATGTGGAAAACCCCCAAATAGTATATAAAGCTATTTGATTCTATTTTATTTTTTGAAATCCTGCAAATAAAGAAAAAATATTTTTTCAATTCGCCAAAAGGCTCGAAAAGACCGGGCTTTTTTTCCGCGGGCTTGGTTGCCGGGAAATTGTGGGGCAATCAGCGGAAAAAAGGTTATAATGTGAAGGTAAAGGGGTGGGAAAATGTCCCGTGGGATTGGTGATTGTTGTGAAGAGTATTGTATTCACCCGGAGGTGATCAAGGAACGTTCTCAGCAGGCCTTGG
>JAQWAU010000065.1 GCA_028707535.1 Heliobacteriaceae bacterium
GAATCCGGATGGTTTCACCCAGGTTTTTCACCGTAGCATCGGTACCCACCATGTATTTTACCGCCCCGGGAACATTCGCCGCCTTGACCGTAACATCGACATAACCTGCCGGCTCGACGACTACCGCAGCGTTCGCCTCATACTGCCCCAAAGCAGGATCGTTCGGGTCTTGCGGATCATTCGGGTCCTGGGGATCGTTCGGGTCTTCAGGATCATTCGGGTCCTGAGGATCATTCGGGTCCTGCGGATCATTCGGGTCCTGCGGATCACTCGGGTCTTCAGGATCGTTCGTGGAGCTGCCCCCACCACCGCCGCCACCGGCTGCCGGACCTGTCGTTACCGCACTTTGGACCTGACTCTGCATTTGGCCTAAGGTCTCGTTAATCAGATTAAGCTCGGAAAGCGGTCCCGTCGGCTGCCCCGGTTGCTCCGGCGGCTGCGGCTGCAACGTCTCCGGCAGGTTCGGCGATGACTCGGGTTCACGCTCGGTAATCTCTGTTGCCCGCTCAACAACCCAGTCCTGAACCTGTAACCATTGCTGTTGGGTCGCGGTCGCCATCGGTTCCGGGGGTGCCGGCGGCTGACCGGAAGCCCCTACCCCGGTCTGTTGATTGGCCCCGACCGTAACCGTCTGTCCACCGGCCATAACCTGTGCCGCACCGGTCATCACACTGAACTGGCCCGCATTTCCGGCCAGGGCACTGGCGTGCCAGTAGGTTCCCTGAATCGCCGCAACCCCCCAGGGCAGATCAATCTCCACCCGGGTCCGCTCATCACTGACCATTTGCCACCATTCGCCGGTTTCCCCGTCAGCCAGCGCCACCAGGCCGGGAGCCGTCACCCGGGCGCCCAGGACACGCACCGGATCGGCAGTCTCCCCGGCCGCTCTTTTCTTCATACTGGCCAAAGCCCCGAACATACTGCCATTGGGCATATCCAACCTGAGCCAGTCGATCGCCGTCCCCGGCGTTCCGCCACTCATAATGTAGGAACGCCCGCGGCTTTCGGCCACAACCAACTGAGAATCTTGATCCAGCAAAATTCCGGACCCGTCGCTGAGCCTTAGTTCGGCCCGGCCCTCCTCGACAATGATCGTGTCACCTTCGATTACCGGTGTCGTATACCGGATCACCCTGGTCTTGGTTTCACCCTGGTGGGTAACCAAGGCCTTGCCGCCTTTGACCTGCAAGGTCATCGGCAACGGTACGGTCCGCAGACTGGGACTCAAGGTTAACATCACTGTCAAAGCCCGGGCCAGATTGCCCCGGGTAAAAGTCTCATCCGGGAAAAACTGATTTGTTTCCTGATCCCCGGTGACCATACCGGCGGCCAAGGCTACCGCCACCGGCTGGTAAGCCCAATGCCCGGCGGTAACGTCAACCAACCCCGGATCCTTCACTGCCGGCAAGGGGCTTTGCTCCAAGCGCAGCAGCAAAGTTACCGCCTGGGCGCGGGTTAAAGCCGCGTCCGGCTGAAAAGTGCCGTCTTCAAACCCGAAAATCAAGCCGGCTTGGTATGCCGCCGCAATTGCCGCCCGGGCCCAGTGATCGGCAGTCAAATCCGGAAAAGGCACCGGATTGGTTGCCGGCGGCAACTGGGCAACCTTGGCGATAATCGTCGCCACTTGCGCCCTGGTGAAGCCCTCCCCGGGCCGGTAGGTCCCATCGGGAAAACCGCCAATCATCCCCCGTTTGGCCAAATAGTTGATCAAAAGGTTTTCGGGAGAATCGACGGCGACATCCGAAAACAGGGCCGTCTCCGCCGGGGCCGCTACCGCCGCCCCAACACCCGGGAGCAAAAACCCCGGGACAAGAAACATTACGGCCACCACCAAGCTAAACAGCCGGATTAAGCGGCTTCTCCTAGACCGAATAAGCATGCTTCCTTATTTCCTTTCGTATTAATTTTTAGTGGAAGTTCTACAAGTCTAAGTGTTATTCCTGCCTGAATAATCTGTTTTTTCGCCCTGCTCACCGCTGGAAAGCCAGCTTTTTTTCTGCCGGGGAAAACAGGAACTCCCGGCTTAGTTGTCGAATTTTAGCATCTAAGGAAAATAAGGTGGCAAGGAGGGTGACGCCAAGTTGATTTTTTACCGTCATATTCTCAGGGCGACCTGTGCTTTACTGCTTACGGTAGCCCTGCCCTTAAGCGCCTGGGCCGCACCGGTCCGGCAATTTCCCGATGTCCCGGTCACTTCCCCCGAATTTCGCCAGATCACCAAACTCTCGGCCCAAGGGGTGATCAACGGACGGGATAACGGCAGTTTCAGCCCCGCCGACCCGGTCAAACACTTAGAAGCCCTGGTAATGGCCATGCGGTTTTTTAACTATGCGGGTACGGCCGAAACCTCGGCCCACCTGCTCAGCAAGGAAACCGAAGCCCAATTCGGCGGCAATGTCCCCACCTGGGGCAAAGGTTACATCGTCACCGCGATCAACCAAAACATTATCGACCCGGCCGAAAACCGGGCGTGGGATGCCGGGGCCTCCCGGGCCTGGGTAGCCCGTTTGCTCGTCCAGATGCTCGGCTACCAGAGCCAGGCTGAAGCCTTGGCCGCAGAAACCACCACCTTCCCGGATGCGGCGACTATTCCCGCCTGGGCTAAGGGCTACATCGTCAAAGCGGTGCAACTCGGCCTAATCCGGGGATACGAGGACGGAACCTTCCAGCCCAACCGGACCGTTTCCCGCTCCGAAATGGCCATCTTTCTGGACCGGGCCGAAGCGCACATGACCGGCCTGCCCCTCAATATTAATGAAGCAACGGTCATCGCCGCCAACGATTCCGGTTTGTCCGTATTAAACGAAACCAACCTGCTGACCAACCTTACTTTAAGCAGCAATTGCCGGATCTTCAGCAAAGGCCGGCCGGCCACTGCGGGAGACCTTAAAGCCCAGGACCGGATCCGGTACATCAAGGACAACGACCAGGTGGTCTACCTCGAGGTGTACCAGGCAGGTTCGGCCTTAATCAATGTGGTTAAGGGGGAAGTAATCCACCTTAACCAGGAAACCGGCCTGCTCAGCATCCGGGCGGAAGACGGCACCCCCCGGACCTTTGCTTTGGCTGCCGGGATAAAAGTGCTGACCCTTTTCCAGCAAGCGGTCACCACCAGCAACCTGACCGTCGGCGCCAAGGTCCAGGTCCATCTAAATAACGAAGGCAAAGCGGCCACCATTTTGCTCGAAGAAGCCGGCCAAAAAGGCAGTCAAGGCACCATCACCGAACTTGACCTGACTAACAAAATCCTGATCCTCAGTGATGCCGGCAACCACTTCCTTACCTATTATATTGGGGAAAATGTCGACCTCGAATATGAAGGCCGGCGGTTCACCTCCCTGGCTGACCTGCGCCAAGGGGACCTGGTCGCCGTAGACACCGACGCCAAAAATATGGTCACCGCAATTAAAGTCATCCAGCCGCAAAGCCGGCTCACCATCACCGGGACAGTGGCCTTACTGGCCAAAGACACCCGGATCCTGACCGTGAAGACCGCGGACGGACAGCTTTTAGCCTACGAACTGCCCTCAGGGGTAACCCTCGAGTTTGCCAACGGCACCGGGGCAATGATCGATGAGCTTTTCGCCCAAGACCCGGTAACCCTTTACCTCCAAGGCGGCACCGTCCAACGGGTGGTTTTAGATAAAACCGGGGAAACCCGGGGCATTTGGGGCAAAATCGTCTCCGTCGACCAAGTACGCCGGCTGCTGGTGGTTAAAGACCGCGAAGACCGGTTGATGTCCTACGAAATCAAAGACCCGGTCATCCTGGATATTGAAGGCAACAACGACCCGACTTTAAGCGACCTGACCGTTGATACGATTATCCTGTTTGAACTGGACAAAGATATGATCGATTACATCAAAGTGGATAACACCGTGGAAGGCACCGTCGAACGGGTGGAATCCAGCCGTAACCTGCTGACCTTGCGCGATCTCGCTGGAAACCTGACCAACTACGCCGTCAGCCCCAACGTGGATGTCGAGCTTTACGGCCGGGCCGGGGAAACCTTAAGTGATGTCACCGTCAATGACCGCGTGAAAATCCGGCTCAAAAACGACCGGATCGTCCAGATCCAAATCCACGGCAAAACCTCCGGCCGGGTAACCGACACCACGGTTTCCACCAACCGGATCTACCTGACCGACCTGGACGACAAGGAACACATTTACACGGTAAACAATGACCTCAAACTAGTCATCCCGGGCATCACCAATCCCCGGGTCAGCGATATCGAACGCAACCAGTGGGCTGTCGTCGCTTACTGGGGTGATGACCCCTACTGTATCACCATCCAGCGCCCGGTCACCGGCGAAGTCACCGGCGTAGACGCCAGCCACGAACGAATCACCGTCCGGCATTATGACGGCACCGCCAAAACCTACAACCTGGCCGCCGAATTCAAGGTGGAAAAAGCCGGCACCACTTCGACCTATCTGAGCACCGTGGAGACCAAAGACCGGATCCAACTGGTCCTGGATGAACAAGACCAGGTATTCCGGGCCTATGTCGCCCGTAAAGTATCCGGCCAAGTCGACGGGATCAACCGGTCGACCAAGACCATCTACCTGCAAGGTGTCGTCATCGGGTATGACATCGATGACAATACCACCATCCACCGCAACGGCGCCCGGAAAACCTTTGATGACATCCTCCAAAAGCAAAACATCACCATTTACTATACCACCGGGTTTAAGGCCATCGAAGTCGCCTTACCCAACAACTAAAAAAAAGCCGGGGGTTACTCCCCCGGCTTTTCTATGTCATTACGGGCGAAAACCGGCTTAACCACCAGCAATAACCGGGCAAATGCCCCCTAACCGTTGCTATGCCCCCTTACCGGCGATAAGGACCGTTTACCGGTTTTGCCCCCCGGCTCCGGACCTGGTATATTATAGGTGTCATTAGAACATAAGTTTCAATAGAAAGGAGGTGCCCTTCCATGCCGGTATCCGCCACCCCCTTGGCCGCTACCCTGCGCCTGGTCGTCCAGACCGGCACCACCAGCCAAGGCCAGCCCACCTACCAAAACCGCGATTTCAAAGCGGTAAAACCCCAAGCTGCCGATGAAGACATCTTCACGGTCGCCCAGTCCTTGGCCGGCTTGATGCAGCCCCCGGTCAATAAAATCGAGCGCATCACCACCGACCAGCTCATCCAAGCTTAAAGTCCCCGGCCGGCGCCTAACCGGCCACCCACCACCCATTCAATAACCTGTTCGGAAACCTAACTGGAAAGGAGGGATTTGCTTTGGCGGTAAAAGAAACCCTGGAATTGGTCTTTAACAACCAATTGGGCCGGGAAATCGTCCTGAAGGTCAAAGACCCCAAACAAGGCTTGACCACGGAACAGATCACCGGGGCCATGGACAATATCATCGCCCTGAATGTGTTTAACTCCAGCGGCGGCGACCTGGTTTCCAAAAAGGATGTCCGCTGGGTCTCCGCAACGATTACCGACATGTGGGACCCGGTATAATGACCAGTTAACCATCCCTTTTTCCCCTACCTGGAGGTGAAGTTCTCTGGACGGAATCATCCAGTCCGTCGCCAACGTCGGCTTTCCCGTGGTCCTGGCCACCTACCTGCTCGTCCGGATGGAAAGCAGGCTGGAAGCCTTAACCACCGCCATCACCAACCTGAACAAAACCGTGGAAGTCCGCCGGCAACAACAGTGAACCACACCCCCGCGACAACAGGCCGTCCCCCGGTGAAAAACCGGCGGGCGGTCTTTTTTGGCTTTATTTGGTAAGAGTTTCGATAACTGCTATTACCGCAATTGCGGACATCAATGTAGCCAATGGTACTGCCCTCGACGCCATCGGGCTGCCGGCAACAGCGACAATCAGTAAAAGCGACGGCACCAGCGCCGACGTTGCGGTGACCTGGG
>JAQWAU010000066.1 GCA_028707535.1 Heliobacteriaceae bacterium
GATTTGATCTTAATATGTTCAATGAAGGCGAGCTGTCCATTCTGCAAAGCGAAATCCACAAAATGACGGTGCGGCTTAAAGAGCAGTCGGACATGTTAAAAAAAGAAAAAGTGTACTTATCCGATTCAATTGCGGATATCGCCCATCAACTCAAAACGCCGCTGACGTCTATCAATATGATCGTCTCATTTCTCGGCCATTCCGATCTGGAACCTCAGCATCGCTTGGAGCTTGTGGGTGAGATGAAAAGCCTCCTAGCGCGGATCGACTGGCTCATAACCACGCTGCTCAAAATATCCAAAATCGACGCGGGCACAGCTATCTTTCAAAAGGAGCCGGTATCCGTCCCCATCCTGCTACAAAAAGCCGCCGAGCCTTTTTTGATTCCTCTTGAACTCAGGAATATTGAGCTTCGTGTAAACGGAGACAATGTCGCTCAGTTTACCGGCGATTTGCGGTGGACCTCGGAAGCCATCGGGAACATCCTTAAGAACTGCATGGAACATTGCGAAAATGGCGGATTGATCGAAATTGATTATACCCAAACCCCCCTTTTTACAGAAATCATAATCAAGGATAATGGCTCTGGAATCGACGCTGATGACTTGCCCCATATTTTTGAGCGGTTTTACCAGGGTAAAGACGCCAAAGACTCAAGCTTTGGGGTGGGGCTTGCCCTTGGCCGCATGATCCTGTCTCTGCAAAACGCCACCATCAAAGCGGCCAACCGAACTGACGGCGGAGCCTGCTTCACAATAAGGTTCTACCAACAGGTTGTATAACCTAATAAGGTGACATTATTATTATTATCTGCTATCGGGCAATGTAACTCATAAGGTGACATTATTGTTATATAGAAGTCACCGAGGTGTCATTTGGCCCAGCTATACTAAGGACACAACCAAATGATGGGGGAATGAGGATGGAAATTCTTAAGGTCGACAACCTACATAAAACATATGGTCGAGATGAAAACCTCGTTAAAGCACTTGACGGGGTATCTTTTTCTGTGGAGAAAGGCGAGTTTGTTGTCATTATTGGGCCATCGGGCTCAGGAAAATCCACGCTCCTGCATATCCTGGGCGGGGTGGATACGCCCACATCCGGCTATGTTTATGTGGATGGTAAGGATGTTTACGCTCAAAATCCGGAACAGTTGGCCATATTCAGACGCCGGCAGGTGGGGCTGATTTATCAGTTCTACAACCTCATCCCGGTGCTTAATGTGGTGGAAAACATTACCCTTCCGGTATTGATGGACAACCGTCAGGTCAACCAGGAGCGGCTGCAGGAATTATTGCAAACGCTCAACCTGACCGACCGTGCCGAACATCTCCCTAACCAGCTTTCCGGCGGCCAGCAACAGCGGGTGTCCATAGGCAGGGCACTCATCAACGCGCCCGCCATCGTGCTTGCTGACGAACCGACCGGCAATCTTGACAGCAAAAACGGGCAGTACATCGTTGAGCTTTTAAAACTCAGCAACAAAAAATATCACCAGACATTGATCGTTATCACCCACGACGAAAACATCGCCCTACAGGCTGACCGTATCATCAGCATCGAGGATGGGAGAATCTCCAAAGACGAGGTGATCCGCAGATGAATGTCTTCAGCAAAATTACATTGAGCAGCTTGAAAAAGAACCGCACCAGGACCATTGTCACCATTATCGGGGTTATTTTATCGGTGGCTATGATAACCGCCGTCACAACACTCATTGCCTCGCTGCAGAGTTTTATGATCCGGAATGTAATTGCCACCGATGGGGACTGGCATGTTCAATTTATGGAAGCTGACTCCGCTTTGGTGCAAAGACTGTCTGCGGATAACGAAGTAGCAGCGGCTGCGGTCAGTCAGAATATCGGCTATGCGGTGTTGGAAGGGGGGCAAAACGAAAATAAACCATATCTGTTTGTAGCCGGATTTGATGATAAGGCAATGGAGATGATACCGATACGGCTGCTCGATGGGCGGCTGCCGCAGAATGACCGCGAAATCGTTATCAACAGCCAAATAAACAACGCGGGAGTAAGCTATAAAATCGGCGATACGCTGAATCTTACTCTGGGCCAGCGGGTGCTGGCAGGCAAAAGGCTGGGGCAAAATAACCCGTTTGTCCTCGATGACCAGAACGGCGCTCCCCGCGAAAGCTTTGTGCCGGAAAGCCCAAAGGCCTTTACCATCGTGGGGATATGTGAAAAGCCGAGGTTTGAGGACTATTCCGCGCCGGGCTATACCGTAATCACCAAGATGAATCTGGCGGAGCTGGGCGATGCCGATCGGGTGAATGTTTTTACCAAGCTACGGTACCCGGCCAAGGTATATGAATTTGCCCAATCAGCCGGGGGCGGCTCCGGTTATACCTACAACAATGACTTATTGCGGTACATGGGCATCTCGAAAGACGAGACCTTCAACGCGGTCCTGTACCGCCTGGGCGGCATTTTCATCCTGCTGATTATGCTTGGCTCCATTTTGTTGATTCATAACTCGTTTTCCATTTCAGTCGCCGAGCGCACCCGCCAATTCGGTATCCTTTCCTCGGTGGGGGCAACCCCCCAGCAGTTGCGCAGGTCGGTTCTCTTGGAAGGCGCGTGGATTGGATTGATCGGCATCCCGTTGGGCATCATGGCCGGGATTGGCGGCATCGGGATTACGCTTTCGCTGATGAGCGATATATTTGCGAGTCTGTCTTACAGCGGTGTTCCCATGAAGCTGTCACTTTCCCTGCCCTCGCTGGTGACGGCCGGCGTTGTGGGCATCATCACCATCCTGATCTCAGCCTATATTCCAGCCCGCAAGGCGGCCCGGCTATCGGCTATCGATGCTATCCGCCAGACAACCGATATTAAAATCAACGCCAAAAAGGTCAAAACATCAAGGCTGGTGCCAAAGCTCTTTGGTCTGGAGGGGACATTGGCCCTGAAAAACTTCAAAAGGAATAAGAAAGGATACCGGAGTACGGTGATCTCGCTGTTTGTCAGTGTCGTACTGTTTATATCGGCCGGCGCCTTTGGTATCTATCTCCAGGAAAGCGCGGAAACAACCATCAATGAATCCGGCTACGATATTCTTTTTAGGTCCACCCAGACCACAGATGAAGAGCTGCCGCTATATGAGAAACTGAGGAACGTGAGCGGCGTTTACGACAGCGGATTTTATAAAGCCCTTTATTATGAAGCGAGCCTGCCTAAGGACCGATTAACGGAGAGATATTTGGAACATTATTACGGGGATTCGCTGCCGGCGGGTGATATGGTTCCCATCAATGTGGCGTTGTGTCTGGTTGATGACGGGACTTATGCGGCTTATGTAAAGGATCTCGGGCTTGACCCGCAGAAGTATGCCGGTGAAAACACCGACAACATGATTGCCATGACCAAGATAAATAAATACGATGATGAAAGCGGACGGTATGTGTCGTTCGATGTGCTCCAAGGCAGCTTGCCCCTGTCCCTGCAGCTCTTCGCTCCGGGTGAGCCATCAGGCGGGAGCCAGCCCGGCCCGGAGATTACCGTCACATATATAGCCGACCGGATGCCGGAAGCTATTTCCGAATCCCGTGGTGCGGGCTTCTTGGTTTTTGCTCCCTATTCTATGAACAGCCGCTTTAGCGAAACTCGTGATGAACATCTGACATTTGCCTTTTTGTCGACCGACCCCGGTAAATCAGCGGAAGAAATGAATGCTATCCTAAAAGATGAAGGTATTTTTTCCGGATACAGCCTCTACAATATAGCTCAGATTCAGGAACAAAACCGTAATGTGATTATTTTGATCAATGTCTTTTCCTATGGCTTCATCCTGCTGATCTCGCTTATTGCCATTGCTAACGTATTCAACACGGTTTCCACCAATATCAACCTGCGCCGGCGCGAATTCGCCATTTTGAAATCGGTGGGCATGAGCGATAAAGGCTTTAATAAAATGATGAATTTTGAATGTGTTTTTTATGGGCTAAAATCTCTGTTATATGGACTCCCGGTTGCGTTCATCATTACTTACTTGATCTATAGAAGTGTCATGACTGGCGCTGATGTTGCCTTTTTGGTGCCATGGATGAGTGTGGGCATCAGTGTTTTCAGCGTATTCCTGGTGGTGTTTGTCACCATGATGTATTCCGTCAGCAAGGTCAAAAAAGAAAACACCGCTGATGCACTAAAGAATGAGGCATTATGATTCAATGCCGAAATAAATACTGCTATCGAAAACTAAATCTATTAGCTTTTTGGATTTCGTGATAGTATGGCTACAAGGGAATGATTATTGATGAGAAGCGCGATAGCGGCAGAAGAATCCTCATCATTCTTATAATCTCTGCACCGATTGTCTCTTTGGTTTTGAGGACATCATTATCAGGTCCAATTATAGTTTGGCGAGCAAGCGATGATCAAGTCTTTGCTTTATGGATTATTCTCCAACTCTGGATTATATGACTGTGAAGGAAGCGGGAGAAAAATGGGGCATCGGAAGCCGGATGGTAACGCTTTACTGTGCAGATGGGCGGATTAAAGGGGCGGAGAAAATCGGCAATATGTGGCTGCTCCCTAAGGATGCAGAAAAGCCTAAAGATGGCAGGTATAAAAGGGGGCTAAAAAATGGGAAGTAGTATGAAAGAAATGCAAAATAACATTATAGGGTCCTTCCAATCGCTCTTTGGAAAGGAAGAACTGCTTGCGAAAGTAATCGAGTGCTTCCCCTATCCGATTCAGGTTTACGATCCGGACGGAACCTCGGTGCTGGTGAATAAGGCTATGCTGGCTGAATATCATACGATTAGCCCGGACATGGTTGTCGGGAAATACAATATATTCAAAGATCCTTATATTGTCGCCTCGGGCCAGCTCCCCGTGTTAAAGCGAGCTTTTCAGGGAGAAACGGTCTTTTTCCCGGATATCAAAGTGCCTTTGGAAGATATTGCGGAGCGATACGGAGTAGAGGACTTCGATATAGAGGCCGTATACCAGGATATTACGGTTTTCCCTATTCTGGACGGCGAAAAACGGGTGATCTATGTCGCGGCATTTTTAATCAACAGGAGGGTTTATCGCGGCAAGGATGAAATTGAAAAGGCAAAAGAATACATAGAAATCCACTGGCTGGAAAGGTTTGACTTGAACGAAACGGCAAGGGCGGCCTGCCTCAGCAAAGCCCATTTCACAAAGCTGTTCAAGAAGCATACCGGTGTAACGCCTCATGAGTATTATACCAATTATAAAATCAGCAAAGTGAAGGAGAAGCTGCTGGATGCCAACCTTTCCATCGCCCAAGCCTTTGCCGCCTGCAACATGGACTATAACGGCCATTCCGCCCGAGTATTTAAAAATAAAACCGGACTTTCCCCTTCTGCTTACCGGAAAAAGTCAGAATAAAAAATTGCCATAAAAAGTAATAAGGGAAAGCCCGGCTTTTGTGTGTACGAAAGCCGGGCTTTTTTTATTGTGAATAAAACAAGGTTCCCGGGATCCGTCAGCAATCCTTGAATGCGTTGACGGGTAGGGGCTCTTATTTTCAAGATAGCACTTTCCTTACTAATTATAAGCATATTCAACCTATCCTCACAGCCAGCCGGCTAATAAAATATTGATAGCCATAATGAAAGCATCGGCACTTTGGCTGGAAAGGAGCGT
>JAQWAU010000001.1 GCA_028707535.1 Heliobacteriaceae bacterium
CAGGCCGGAAGTAATCATCGGGATTGGTGGTTGTATGGTCCAACAACCAGGTATGCCCGAAAAAATCGCCACCGGTTATCCCTATGTTGACTTGGTCTTTGGTACGCACAATTGGCACCGGATACCGGTCCTCTTGGCCGAAATACTGGCGGCTAAAAAGCCCAAAAGGGAAATCTGGACCGATGCCGGACCGATTGTGGAAAATCTGCCCAAACGCCGGGTAGTAGGGGTTAAGGCCTTTGTAACCATCATGTACGGCTGCAATAATTTTTGCAGTTACTGTATCGTTCCCTATGTGCGTGGCCGGGAACGCAGCCGGGTTCCGGAGGTAATTTTGGCCGAAATCAGGGAGTTGGTACACCAGGGGATAAAAGAAGTTACTTTACTGGGGCAAAACGTAAACTCCTACGGTAAAGACTTGGTGCCGGTAATTGTTTTTGCCGATTTGTTAAAAATGGTAAACAAAGTACCCGGATTGGCCCGGATCCGGTTTGCGACTTCCCACCCCAAGGACTTTGACCCCCGGCTGATCGAGGCGATGGCGGGTGCGGGTAAGGTTTGCAAACATATTCACCTGCCGGTACAAGCAGGCAGTGACCAAGTCCTCCGGGCCATGAACAGAGGGTATACCCGGGATTATTATCTAAGCCTCGTTGACAACATCAGGAAAACCATGCCGGAAGTAGCCTTGACTACCGATATTATCGTCGGTTATCCTGGTGAAACCGCTGCTGATTTTGAAGATACCCTGCATTTGGTAGAGACGGCGCGTTTTGATAATGCCTTCACATTTTTGTATTCACCACGGACCGGCACCCCTGCCGCCGAAAAGGAACAACAGGTCTCACCGGAAATCAAGAAAAACCGTTTTCAACGGTTGCTTCACCTGCAACACGGGATCAGCCTGGAGCACAACCAAGCTTTAGTCGGTCAGGTGATAGAAGTGCTGGTTGAAGGACCGAGTAAAAACAAGCCGGCGGTATTGACCGGCCGCACCCGGGGAAACAAGATTGTCGTATTTCCCGGCAATTCGGAACTGATTGGACAGCTGATCGGGGTCCGGATTGAAACGGCCCGGACTTGGACTTTAACGGGGCAGGTAACAGAGACATGAAAGCAGTTACTCCGATGATGCGCCAATATAAAGCGATCAAATGCGATTACCCGGATGCCTTGCTTTTTTTTCGTTTAGGTGACTTTTACGAAATGTTTGGGCCGGATGCCGTCCTGGCTTCCCGGGAACTGGAGATTACCTTGACCGGCCGCGATGCCGGACTTGATGAGCGGGTGCCGATGTGCGGGGTCCCGTACCATGCGGCCCCAAATTATATTTCCCGGTTAGTCCAGAAAGGTTATAAGGTAGCCATTTGTGAACAAGTGGAAGACCCGGCTACAGCTAAAGGGATCGTTAAACGGGAAGTAGTTCGGGTGGTTACCCCAGGAACCTTGATGGATACCAATTTGTTGGAGGAAAAGGCTAATTATTATTTGCTTAGTGTCGCCCAAGTGACAGGTGAGTGGGGGGTGGCAGCTGTAGATGTGCTCACGGGTAATTTCCTGGTTACCCGGTGGCCGGAACATGACTTCGCCGGCTGCCAGGCAGAAATTTCCCGGCTTAACCCCAAGGAACTGCTGATCCACCCCGGCTTGGCCGCCCAGCACCCGGAGCAACTTAACCGGTGGGAACAACAAGGAATAATCGTTACGGTCTTCCCGCCGGGAGGTTTAACCGTAGAACAAGCCATCACCTTGCTAAAAACCCATTTTGGGGTATCCAACCTGGCCGGATTCGGTTGTGCCGACTGGCCCGGTGCACTTTTAGCCGCCGCCCTAAACCTACGTTACGTCCAAGAAACCCAAAAAGCGACGCTGGTTCATATTACCCGGCTACGTTCCTATTCGACCGACCAGTTTATGTATCTAGATCCGGCAACCCGGCGCAACCTGGAACTGACGCAAACGATCCGGGAGGGTTCCCGCCGGGGTTCACTGCTCGCGGTGATTGATCAAACTATTACAGCCATGGGTGGCCGTTTGCTGAAACAATGGTTGGAACAACCTTTGGTAACTTGTGAGGCAATCCGGCGCCGGCAGCAGGTCGTTGCCGCTTTTGTAGCGGAGGGGCTGGTACGGGATGAAGTACGAATACGGTTAAAGGACGTTTATGATCTGGAAAGGCTGGCCGGCAAGGTAGCCTACGGCTCGGTCAACGGCCGGGATTTGTTGGGAATAGCGGCTTCACTTGAAGCCGTTAGTCAGATAGTCGACCGGTTAACCAATGGGCCAGTCGTTTTAGCCCGGTTAGCCACAAAGATTGATCCCTTACCCCAAATTGTAACCCGCATTTACCAGACGCTGGTGGACCAACCACCACCTTCGGTTCGCGACGGGGAACTGATCCGACCGGGTTTTGATCCGCAAGTAGACCAATTGCGGGAGGCGGCTACTTCGGGTAAAGAATGGTTGACCAGGTTTGAACGACAGGAAAAAGAACGCACGGGGATCCGTTCCTTGAAAGTAGGCTTCAACAAGGTCTTCGGTTACTACATAGAAGTAACCCGCACACATTTAGCCAATGTACCGGAAAATTACATCCGCAAACAAACACTGGTCAATTGTGAGCGTTACATCACAACAGAACTTAAGTCTTATGAAGAGAAAATCCTCGGCGCAGAAGAAAGACTGACCCAGCTGGAGTATCAGTTATTTCTGTCCCTCCGCGATGAAATTATTAAATCCTTACCGGCTATACAGGAAACCGCCCGGCAAATTGCCCGGTTAGATATCTGGGCAGCCTTAGCCCGGTTAGCGGTAAATCAGGGCTATGTGTGTCCGGAGATTCATGAAGACAATTCCCTCTTGATCCGGGGTGGCAAGCACCCGGTAGTAGAAGCCCATTTAGGGCCGGGAGTATTCGTGCCCAACGACACCATTTTTGATGACAACCAGTCCTTGTTGTTGATCACCGGTCCTAATATGGCCGGAAAAAGTACCTATATGCGCCAAGTTGCCTTGCTCGTGCTTATGGCCCAAATCGGCTCATTTATCCCGGCTGAGGAAGCCAGGATTGGTCTTGTCGACCGGATTTTTACCCGGGTAGGCGCTGCTGACGACTTGGCTTCAGGCCAAAGCACTTTTATGGTGGAAATGACCGAAGTAGCCCACATTTTGCACCATGCAAGCCCTCACAGCCTAGTTGTGCTTGATGAAGTAGGACGAGGTACCGGAACTTATGACGGCATGGCCATTGCTTGGGCAGTCGTCGAGGCTATTCACCGGTTAGGGACCAAAGCTTTGTTTGCTACCCATTATCACGAGCTAATCCGTTTGGAAGAGCGGTTGCCCGGGGTGCGCTGTTACAATGTAGCAATCCGGGAATCCGGTGATGATATCATTTTTTTACACCAGGTCCGCCCCGGTGGGGTCGATAAAAGCTACGGGATCCAAGTGGCCCGCTTGGCCGGATTGCCATCAGTAGTGATTACCAGGGCAAAAACAATTCTAAATACATTAAGTAAAGATATAGGCAAGGATCCGGATATCCTGTCATCCCTGGCGCCAACGAATCCCGAAGCCGGGGTGGTGGCGGATCAGCTGGCGCTTTTTCCCGGTGCTCAAATGGTTACCGGTTCCCCACCGCAAAATGCCCGGCAAATTGCCCAGGTAATGGAGGAGATTGTACGCTTGGAAATCAACCGCCTAACACCCCTAGAAGCCCTTAACCGGTTGGCCCGGTTCCAGCAAAAATTACAGCGGGGATGATCATTAATGAGCCTGATCTTAGTGCTGGACCAGCATACGGCGAATCAGATTGCCGCCGGGGAAGTGGTAGAAGGCCCGGCTTCCGTGGTAAAAGAATTAGTCGAAAACGCCTTGGATGCAGGGGCTACCCGAATTGAAATTCAATTGACCGGTGGCGGTAAAAATACCATTAGAGTCGTAGACAATGGGTGTGGCATGTCCCGGGAAGATGCCCTGTTATGTACCGAAAGGCATGCCACCAGTAAAATCAGCCGGCTTAGCGACTTGTCAACCGTGAAAAGCCTTGGTTTCCGGGGAGAGGCTTTACCGGCCATTGCCGCCGTATCCCGGCTGGAGATTATGACCCGGCAAAATATTGATCCGCAGGGTGTTCGGATCCGGGTGGAAGAGGGCCACGGGTTCCTGCCGGAACCTGCCGGTCTACCGCCCGGAACGACCATATTGGTTGCTGATTTATTTTATAACACCCCGGCCCGGTACAAGTTTCTACGGGCACCAACCACCGAAGGGGCGGCGTGTACGGAAATTGTCTGGCGGCTCGCCTTGGCCAACCCAGGCATCGCTTTTTCGTTGCAGCAAGAAAAAAAAGTTTCCTTCCGTTCCCCCGGCAATAATAAACCATTAGAAACATTGGCAGCGATATATGGTCCGGAAGTAGTGCCCCATTTACTTCCGGTGGCTGCTCAAACCCCGGAAAACTGGAAAATATCCGGTTATATCGGTGGACCAGCCCTGAACCGGGCAAACCGGCAGCACCAAACCTGGTTTGTCAATGGACGCTGGATTCGTAGCCGCCCATTGACATTAGCCGTCGAAGCCGCTTTTCAAGGTACTCTCCCGATCCACCGGTTTCCGTTTTATGTATTACATTTGGGCTTGCCTGGCGATGACCTTGATATCAATGTCCATCCCGCCAAACAGGAAATTAAGATCTTTGGGGAACAAGAAGTAAGTGCCTTTGTTCAGGATGCCGTGAAAAATACCTTACAGTTACGCCCGTTAGCCAGGCCCTTTTGGTCTTTGCCACCTAAAGTCGAATATTCTGCGCCGCCGGAAACGGCAGGCGGGCCGTCGGCTACCGGGGTGACCACGGCTTTGCCGGTAGTCCGGGAACCGGTTGTGCCTGTTGCGGCAAGTCCGGCGCAAACCAGACCGGTGGCTGCAGCTGAGATTGCGGATTGGGTCCCGATCGGCCAATTTCAAAATACCTATATTGTGGCCACGGCCGGGAATGCCTTGATGCTGATTGATCAGCATGCGGCCCACGAAAGAGTGCTTTTTGATTCTTACCGGGAAACATGGACCCAGGCTAATAACACTGGGTATCCCAGTCAGCAATTGTTGCTGCCTGTAACGCTGACTCTTGCGCCTGCTGAGTTTCAAGCCGTAATTGATCATCTTGCCGGCTTAGGTAGTGTAGGCTTGACGCTGGAGCCTTTTGGCGGTCGCACAGTCTTGATCCGCAGTGTTCCGGTAGGCTTGCCCCCGGGCGAGGAAGCCGGTTTTATACGAGATGTCGTTAGCCAACTGCGAGTTACCCCTGCTAGAAACAAGGAAGCCCTTGCCGAACGAATCGGCCGGATGGCCATGACGACCTTGGCCTGTCGGGCCGCAGTTAAGGCTGGACAAAGGTTAAGCCATGCGGAAATGGTGGCCTTATTACAACAACTGGCCCCTTTAGCCGGTACCGATACTTGCCCGCACGGACGGCCATATTTGCTCCGGATTGAACAAGGGGAACTGGAACGAAAATTTCACCGGTCTTAGGGGTTGAACTTTTAGTGAGCAATACCGGCATTACCCTAATCGTAACCACATCCAAGCCAAATCCCGGGTTGGAAAGTCAAGCTATCATGGCGGCCCGGCATTTAGGGGTACCGTATATACCACGGGGGCAACATTCCTTAGCTTTCTTACGCCAGGAATATGGTTGTTCCCATTTGTTAGTGTTGGAACGGGAAGGCCTGGTTTTAAGATTTGCCGGTGGAGAATTCTTTTTTCACCCTAACATGGCCAGCTTACGGATTCTGGCCTTACAACAAGGGCGAAAAGATAACCTGGTAGAAGCCTTACAGCTTCACCCCGGGGACTTTGTTTTAGACTGTACCTTGGGCTTAGGCGCCGATGCGCTTGTAATTGCCTATGCAGTGGGAAATAAGGGGGCGGTGACCGCCATTGAATCCAGTCCGTTAATCGCCTTTCTTGTGGCCACAGGGCTCGCTAAACCGGGTGCCAAACTGCCGGCCGGGATAGCCGAAGCCATGCAGCGCATTCAGGTTGTTCAGGGAGATCACCGGGACTTGCTGTCGGCTTATCCCGATCAGACTTTCGATGTTGTCTATTTTGACCCGATGTTCCGGCAACCGATAGCCACCGCTTCGGGATTGTGCCCCTTACGCCATCTGGCTGATCACCGGCCGGTAGATCCGGAAGTAATCAAACAAGCCCGGCGGGTAGCCAAACGCCGGGTGGTTCTAAAGGAGAACCGGCAGAGTCCCGAATGGGGGCGGTTGAATCCAAACCAGATCATCGGTGGACGGCACGCCACCTTAGCCTATGGGGTTTGGGAAGGGCGGTTAGGTGTGGAAGGATGATCTGCTTGAACGACCGGTATGACGTAAACCACCTTGATCCGCTCGTGCTCGTTGTCGGGCCTACAGCGGTCGGGAAATCGGCGGTTGCCATCGAATTGGCCAAACGCTTTAATGGTGAGATTATTTCCGGCGACTCAATGCAAGTGTACCGGGGTATGGATATTGGAACGGCAAAGCTACCGTTTGCTGCCCAGGGTGGTATTCCTCACCATTTGATTGATATCCTGGACCCGGACCAACCGTTTAGTGTGGCAGAATTTCAAAGACGGGTTACCCGTTTAATTCCCGAAATCATCAAGCGGGGGAGGCTACCCATCCTGGTTGGGGGTACAGGTTTGTATGTCCGGGCGGTAACAGACCATTATGAATTTAGCGAAGAAGCCGGTACCCCCCGTTTGCGCAACGAATTAAAAGCAAAGGCGGCTGCTATGGGACCGGTTGCTTTTCATGCCTTACTGCAAAAATTGGATCCGAAGGCAGCCGGTTATATTCACGTTAATGACGAAAAGCGTATCATTCGGGCTTTAGAGGTATATTATTTAACCGGGCGACCACAGAGTGAGTTTCATTATGCCGCCCTTGTCCCACAACCCAAATACCGCTTGGCGCCAATTGCTTTAACGATGGAACGCCAAGAACTTTACCACCGCATTGACCTACGCGCGACAAACATGATAAAATCGGGCTTGGTTGAAGAAGTGAAAGGACTTATTGCCAAGGGTTACGCACCGACATTGCCGGCAATGCAAGGATTAGGCTACCGGCAAATTGTTGGTTATTTCCGGGGAGATTACGATCTAGCCCGTGCCCTCTACCTGATCCAAAGGGATACCCGCCGTTTTGCCAAGCGTCAATATACCTGGTTTCGGCGAGATGCCCGTTTGATTTGGTTTGCTACTGATGTGTCTAATCACAATGATTTGATTAACCACATCCAAAAAACCATTGAAAAAATTCGGGGGGGCATTTAGGTAAAAATGGAAGATACGGAGGGGCCTTCAAATGACAAGACAGCTTAACCTTCAGGATGCTTTTCTGAACCAGGTACGGAAAGAAAACATGGCGGTAACCATGTTCCTCGTCAATGGTTTCCAAATCAAAGGGACAGTCAAGGGGTTTGACAATTTCACCGTTATCTTGGATGTTGACGGCAAACAGCAGATGGTTTACAAACATGCCATATCCACGATCATGCCACTGCGTCCGGTAAATTTAAATACGGTAGACATGGTGAAGGCATAAACCCATTAAAGTACGGGCACTCCAACCAGGGGTGCCCGTACTGTTTTATTCAGTTAAGGGCACCCTTTGATGATCGGCGCATATAATATGTGGTGGGATCGGGGGGAGGTGAACATTTTGAAGATCAGGGTGAACATTAACCCTGACCTAAACCTCTCAAACATACCAAAACGTTCTTGGCTTCCGGTAAGTTTGGCGGCACCGTTACGGCGAAAGGGATTAGCTAACCGCCTGGAAGAAAGGGAAGGGGAAGGGCTGTTAAGCGAGAAGGCCCGGGAAAAAAATCCAAATCGACAAACTGAAATCATGCGGGAAATTAATAACCTGGTCGGGTTAACCGAAATAAAAACCCTCATTCACGAGTTGCGGGCATTTGTAAAAATTCGAAACCTGCGAGGTAAGGAAGGCTTAATTAACGAACCGATGGCCCTGCACATGATTTTCAAAGGCAATCCAGGAACCGGGAAAACTACCATTGCCAGGTTAATCGGTCAGTTGTTTAAGGAACTGGCAGTTTTACCGAAAGGGCATGTCGTGGAAGTCGAACGGGCCGACCTAGTCGGGGAATATATCGGTCATACCGCCCTAAAGGCCCGGGAACAAGTCAAAAAGGCCTTAGGTGGCGTGTTGTTTATCGATGAAGCATATTCTTTAGCCCGGGGCGGAGAAAAGGACTTTGGCAAAGAATGCATTGATTGCCTGGTCAAGGCGATGGAAGACCACCGAGATAATTTAATCTTGATTCTCTCCGGATACAGAGCGGAAATGGATCTTTTTTTGCGCAGCAATCCGGGAATCCGGTCCCGGTTTCCGATCCAGCTGGAGTTTCCCGATTACTTAACCGCCGAATTACTGGCCATTGCCGAAAGTATGGTCCGGCAACGGCAATACGAATTTTCCGGTGAGGCAACCCTGGCCTTGCGTAATTATTTACTCCAACAAGAACGGGAAGGACACCCTTACCGGGGTAACGCGCGGCTTGTCCGGAACATCATCGAAAAAGCAATCCGCCGCCAAGCAGTCCGCCTGGTTAATTCCGGCTCACCACCAAAGTATGGCCGGGAGCAATTAATCCTCCTGGCCGCATCAGATATCATCGAGGCTTGTCAGTTGCAAGCTAAGATTTCGCCAACCGGCTACGTTCCGGGGTAAGCTTGCATTTTTCGGATAACCAGACTCCCTTTTTGGCAAAATAGCCGGGACGGAGTCTTTTTTATTTGATTAACGTGTCAAAGGGGGGGAAAATTGTGCCATACTTAAGCAGTTGGTCCACAGGGCAAATCCTCATCGCTTTTACTGCTGTGGCCTTTTTGTTGGTGACCATTCAGGTAACCTTGTTTCATTACCGCCAAAACTTTCGCCATTACGCCATGTGGGGACCGGTGATCGGGTTACCGCTGGCCGCTTTGGCCGGGTTAATGTTAACCTGGCAAAATACGCCTTTTTGGTATTGGGTGTTCCTGGTATTGCTCTGGGTAGAATTAGCCAGCGGGCTTGTAGGGTTTTATTTGCACAGCCGGGGCATAACCCAGCGGGTTGGCGGGTGGGGGATCAATAATGTTTTGATCGGTCCGCCGCCGGTATTACCTTTAATGGTTTCCGCCTTGGCCGTACTTGGCTTATTTGCTTTATATCTATAAAAGGGAGGCGGAAAAAATGATGGTTGGCACCGTTTATCCCGGCTTCGATGTGATGGTGCAAAGTCCCCACTGGGACCGGAATACCCGGCATTTGATTGAAGCCAGGTTACAACCGCCAGGGCCTGCCCAGTTTTTTTCCCCACCGGAAATAGCCTTGTTGGAAGCGGTTTTGGGCCGGTTACTGGATGAACTTGATTCTACATTGTTACAGCGGGTAGCCGGACAAATTGATAGCTACTTGTTTAACAATCAACAAAACGGTGATCACAAATCTGGTTTACCACCAACGGGGGACTTGTTACGTAAAGGCCTGCATTTACTGGAAGCGAATGCCGTCCTGCTCTTCCAACGCCCTTTTCTCCAGTTAACTCCATTGGAAATGGATGAACTGCTGGGCAAGGTCCAACGGGGGGAAGTAAACTGGCAAGGGATTCCCCCGGGGGAATTCTTCCGGAAAATAACCGGGATCGGGATCGACTTCTTTTTTTCCCAACCAGAAATTTGGTCGGAAATCGGTTTTGCCGGTCCGGCCTATCCCCGGGGTTACTATCGGCTGGAAACTGGACTAAAAGACCCCTGGGAACCAATATCAGACCCGGAAAGGGAAGATGCCCGGGTTGCCGCCGGATTAGGGCCGGCACGGAGGTTAGAATAAATGTCACAATCAACAGATCTGCCGTGGGAATTACTGAACACCGAAGTGGATGTCATAATCATCGGTGCCGGGGCTACCGGGGGAGTGGTGGCTAGGGAGCTGGGCACGGCCGGATTAAAGGTGGTATTAATGGAAGCGGGTCCCCATTGGGAAGTCAGCCGCGACTTTGTCAGTGATGAGCTGCATATGCGAAAAACAGCGTGGCAGGCCAGGCGGCTTACCGCCGGCAATGATCCGCCTGAATTAGGACATAACATTTCCGGTTTTGGGGTAGGGGGAGGAACGCTGCATTTTACCGCAGTGGTACCCCGGTTTTTCCCTTCCGATTTTCAGCTGGAAACGCGTGAAGGGGTTGGTGCTGACTGGCCGGTTACCTATGAAGACCTGGTGCCTTATTGGCAGGCCTTGGAACGGGACTTGCCGGTTGCCGGACCGAAATATTATCCTTGGGGCGGCTTCCAAGGACCATATCCCTATCCGCAACGGGATCCGATAGCGGCAACCCAGCAGATTTTGCATATCGGGTGTGACAGACTTGGTATCCGTAGTGCCGGGGCGCCGCTCGCGATCTTGTCCGCACCTTATAACGACCGGCCCCCGTGCACCAACCGTGGTTTTTGCGCCCAAGGATGTCTACCCAACGCCAAATTTTCCACCTTAATCCACCATATACCCCAGGCAATCAAAGCCGGCGTGGAATTACGAACCGGTTGTATGGTCAATCGCGTGTTGTGCGGACCGGATGACCGCGTAGAAGGAATTTCTTTTTTGTTCAATGGCCAAGAATACCGGCAAAAGGCACGGGTTGTGGTAGTTTGCGCCTCGGCAATTGAAACCCCCAGGTTGCTCCTGATGTCGGCTAACGGCCGTCATCCCCAAGGGTTAGCTAATCGCAGCGGCCTGGTCGGCCGTTATTTTATGCTGCATTCCGGCCACGAAGTAATTGCCCGGTTTCCCTACGAAGTACTGCCTTACAAGGGAACCCCGATTACGATGACCACCCAGGAATTCTACGAAACACCGGCCGACGGCTCCCGGGTCCGGGGGTTTAGTATTCACGCCCACGGTTCCCGGCCTTTGGCGTTTATGAGCGCAGTTTTCAAGGCCAAGCGGATTTGGGGAAAAGACCTCCGGGAAGTAGCCAGAGATTATAACTATTTCGCCCGGTTGACCTTAGTCGGGGAAGTACTGCCCAGTGCAAGCAACACCATAACCTTATCAACAGAAAAAGATCGTTACGGACTGCCGGCCCCATTGGTTACCTTTTCCTACGGTGAAAACGATAAAAACGTAATCACGGCCGGAGTCCGGACTTGCAAACAAATTCTGGAAGCTGCCGGCGGCAGAGTCGAGTTTGTCAGCCCGGATACCTCGCACATGTTAGGGGGTTGCCGGATGGGTAGCGACCCGCAAACATCGGTAGTGGATCAATGGGGCCGGAGTCATGACCACCCGAATTTGTTTATCGCCGATACCGCGTTATTTGTCACCTCCGGAGCCTCCAATCCGACGATCACCGCAATGGCCTTAGCCTGGCGTACCGCCGACTACATTAAAGAGGAATTCCGCCAGGGCAACCTTTAGTAAACCATAAAAAAACGTGAGTCAGACTGTTTTCTGACTCACGTTGCCCTTTATTGCCGTAAAGGACTTTGTTCCCGCAATCCGGGAGGGTATTCCGGCTGGTAACCGGCAGTTGCGTCAACACTCACGATGGTTCCTTCCCGGATTGATTCCAGAATGGCGGTAACCGTTTTTAAGTCGCCAAATTCCATTTCCGGAGGTACACTAACCGGCTCGCTACCGGTAAGGGCATTGTAAAAATTAAGCAGTTCATTGTAATAACCTTTTTGGGGTTCATAGGGAATTTGTTCCTGGCGACCGTCATTATAAGCCAGGTTTATCGTGCCGACATCTCTTTCCTCGAGATAAATCATGCCCTGGTCACAAAAAATCCGCAGCCCGGTTAAAGGCCGCTGCATTTCTTTCCCGGCACAAAAAAAACTAAAATGACCGGTAAGCCCGCTTTGAAACAACAGGTTAACATTAATGACCGCATAAGGGGAAAAAGCGGCTGCTTGGGGCCTGCCGAAAGCCTGCAGCCGGTCGATTCCGCCAAAAATATGCCGAAGCCCGGCTAAATCGTGCAGGGCGGTATCGGTAATGACCCCTCCGGGAAAATCCGGGTACTGGCGCCATTCTTTGGCCGGAAATTCGGCTTTGTACATGTCACCGGGAAAATCAACCACCCGGTTTTGCAGAAAGTAAATGGGCTCACCGGCGCGTTTTGTCCGGACCAGATCTCTAATCAGGTCGATTTCTTGATTATAACGATAGTTTTCGGCAATCATAACCGGTAGCCGGTATTCAGTCGCCAAATCCCGCGCGGAGCGAGCCTGCTTTAAATCCGCAGCCAGCGGCTTTTCACAAACGATCCCTTTTGGCTGACCGGCCCAAAGCCTGGCAACGGCGACAGTAACCCGGTAATTATCCGCAATCGGTACCATGATGTCCACCAGATCGAGTTCTTCCTCAGCCAGCATTACCTGAAAATCAGCGTAAACTTTTTCCGGACCCAATCCCAAACGTTCGGCCCACGGGCGGGCTTTCGCCGGATCCCGGTTACAAAGGGCGGTAATCACATAACGGTCGGTCAATTGCTGGTAAGCAGGGTAGTGCAACCGTTCAAAAGCCATCCCGGTGCCAATAATTCCCACCTTAAGTCGGCGCATACGATCACCCCCACGGATTAATGGGGTTAGTATGGAGCAAAACAAGGCCAAATATCCCCAAGACTCAACGCGATGTATTTTCCGGCGTAAAATGCACCATAACGTCAACGATTTCCGGCGTATTGCCGATCCGCACCGGTGGACCCCAGGTGCCAAAACCGGCAGATACAATCACCTGAAGGTTGTCTTTGCGTAAAAGACCCCAATCGGTTTCAAACATCCGCCGGGTGATCAGGTTATTGGGAAATAACTGGCCCCGGTGGGTATGCCCGGAAAATTGTAAATCCACACCCTCTTTTTGGGCGGCAGCCAGTTGCAAGGGTTGATGGTCAAGAACAATCACCGGTAATTTTTTATCTACTTGCGCCAATAGTTCACCCAGCTCCAACCGGGGATAACCGGTAATCCGGGCCTGCAGATGATCATCCCGGCCAACCAGATAAAACGCATCGGCTACTTTGACCGTTTCGTCACGCAAAACCCGGACTCCTGCGGCTTGTAACCGGGCAAATACCTGGTCCCATTGCCGGCCGATATACTCGTGGTTGCCGGGCACGGCAAAAAGACCATAAGGGGGCTGCATTTGCCGGAATATAGCCGCCATGTCCTGGGCGACAAACGGTCCGACGTTTTCGTCGATCACATCACCAACCAGCAGGACAACATCCGGCTGCAATTCTTGAATCAGCCTGACCAGCTTGGTCAGGCGACCATGATGCACAATCGTTCCGAGGTGTAAATCTGATACGGCGACGATATGCAACTGCGCTAAAGCACCGCCGGATTTGGCGATGGTAACATCATAGCGACACACCGCCGGATTAAGGGCATTCCAGCCGCCGTAGGCAACCAACCCGGTGACGAATAAAACAATTGAAAAACCAAAACCGATGACTAAGCGGCGACGATGTTGCCAAGCGGCAGGTACAAAAGGCCAACGTTTGTTTATCCAGCGCAGCAAATCAAAAACGGCAAAAATCAACCCAAAATAGTATATAGCGGCAAGCCAATAGGCACCGGCAATCACGAACCAGCGGTTTAAGGCCGAAGGCATAATTTCGGTACTATAGCGGCCAACCCAATAAGCTGCGGCGATGAGCCAATAAAGGGCCCAATAGACCTTCCGGTCCAGTAAAGGAATAAACCGGCCGCATAGTTGCCAAATCCGGCGGCCAATCCAGTAATTCACCCCAACATATAAGCCGATTATCACTAGCCCGATAAACGGTAAGGTCTTGCCCATGGTGTCTTCCTCAATTCCCGGGCCACCAACTGTTCTGGGAAAACCCGGTTTATTGTGATATTATTAGTCCATGAATGTCAAATCATGATGGAAAATGACGGGAGCAGCACAATGTCCGACTTATTCACTTACCTTCAATTAAAGGATAAACTGGCTGCGGTGATTATTCAAGCCGGCCGGCAGGCAGCCGGAGATTGTGAAGAAACAATTGCCGGGTTGGCAAGACGGCGGGACCGGCACCAGGCAAGGGTTCTAGCCGCCTTCGAACAAGCCGGGATTTCGGATTTTCATTTCGGTATATCGACCGGTTATGGTTATGATGATGCGGGAAGGGATGCTCTGGATGTAGTAACCGCCCGCATTTTAGCGGCAGAAGCAGCCTTGGTCCGCGAACAGTTTGTATCCGGCACCCACGCGATTGCCACGGCGTTGTTCGGGATTCTGCGTCCCGGTGACGAACTGCTGTCTGCTACCGGTACCCCTTATGATACCCTGGCGGGAATGATCGGGCTTGACCCCCGACAACCGGCCGCCGGAAACCTCCGCGAATTCGGCATTACTTTTCGTCAAGTTGACCTGTTACCTGGTGGCGGGATTGATTTACCCGCATTAATCGAAACCTTACGGCCCAATACCCGGATGGTGTTTTTTCAACGTTCCCGGGGCTACAGCCTTCGACCGGCCCTTTCGGCCCAGGTGATTGGTGAAGCCTGCCGGGCTTTACACCATTCCCGCCCGGATTTAGTCTGTTTTGTGGATAATTGTTACGGGGAACTGGTTGAAGCTGAAGAACCCAGCAGCCTTGGCGCCGATCTGATCGCCGGTTCTTTGATTAAAAACCTGGGTGGCGGTTTAGCCCCAACCGGCGGCTATTTAGCCGGCCGTCAGGGTTACGTTACTCTGGCGGCAACCCGGCTGACGGCACCGGGAATTGGCGCCCATGTCGGGAGCAGTCCGGGTGGGCGGCGGTTATATTTTCAGGGGCTTTTTCAAGCACCCCAGGTAGTGTTTGAGGCTTTAGCCGGGGCCGTATTTGCCGCCCGTTTTTTTGATTTGTTGGGTTTTGCGGTGACCCCCCGGTTTGATGAGGCAAGAAAAGACATTATTCAAGCCATTACCCTCGGAAGTCCCCAAAGGATGATCGCCTTTTGTGAAGGACTTCACAAGGCTTCCCCGGTCGATAGTCATCTCACTCCGCAACCGGCGCCGATGCCCGGCTATGGTGACAAGGTAATCATGGCGGGAGGAACATTTATTCAAGGGGCAACCAGTGAACTGAGTGCGGATGGTCCCTTGCGTGAACCATATGTCCTTTATCTCCAGGGAGGACTGGCGCAAACATATGTTCGGATTGGTGTACTCCGGGCCGCCCAGGCTTTGTATGAACACAACCTGTTGCCGTTTCAGCAAGGTATGTAAGATTTTGCCACAGGGGAGATTATTATGACTCAGTATCTCGGTATGACCTATGATCTTGCTTTAATTATTGCCCTCATTGTCATGCTCATCGGGATCTTGGGTACGTTCGTTCCGGTAATTCCCGGTATCCCGCTGATTTTTGCGGCTATGGTCGGCTATGGCTTTACCGAAGGGTTCCAGTTGATGAGCCTACTTTTCTTAGGGGTTAACTTTTTGTTGGTCTTACTCGCGGTAATTCTGGACTACCTGGGCACCGCCTGGGGGGCCCGCCGGTTTGGCGCTACCCGTTCCGGAATATGGGGCGCTGTGGCCGGTGGACTAGTTGGTTTGGTAGTTTTAGGGCCGCTCGGCCTTTTCGCGGGTCCGTTTATTGGTGCGGTTGCCGGAGAACTAATGCAGGGCCGGACCTTGGAGCGGGCAATTGAGGCCGGCATCGGTACATTTCTGGGTGTGGCGGGTGCATCGCTGGTCCGGTTTATTTTGGCTTTAGGCATGACCGGTGCTTTCATCTGGCGAATATGGTAGGCATAACAATAAAAAGGAAACCAAATTAGGGCAGGGGAGGACCGGTTCCATGAAAAAGACCATTGGGGTAATTTGTGGTGGGCGTTCCGGGGAACACGAGGTTTCCCTGGTTTCCGCCCAGGCAATTGTGGCCGCATTGGCACCGGAACAATACAGGGTAAAAACAATTGGCATCGATCAGCAGGGCCGGTGGTGGCTCGGCCCCGATGTCATTGCTAACTTGCAAACCGGCAAAGAACCTTATGGGGAGCAGGTGTTTTTTGTACCGGATCCCACGCAAGGTGGCCTGCTGCGGACCACCGGGTCCGGCTGGGAACCGGTAGCTATTGACTTATTTTTCCCGGTTCTCCACGGACCTAACGGGGAAGACGGCACTATTCAAGGACTCTTTGAATTGGGCAATGTACCTTATGCCGGTTGCGGTGTTCTCGCATCGGCCTGTGGCATGGACAAAGCAGTGACGAAAGAATTGTTCAACCAAAAGGGTTTACCCCAGGTGCCTTACCAGGTTTTTTTTCGGTCTGAATGGGAAGCAGACCCCATTAAGGTAATTACGGCAGTGGAACACCTTCCCGGTTATCCCTGTTTTGTGAAACCGGCAAATATGGGTTCCAGTGTCGGTATCGCGAAGGCAACCACGCAGGAGCAATTGCAGCGGGCATTTGCCGATGCGGTGCGTTACGACCGCAAGATTATCGTGGAGAAGGGGATTGACGCCCGGGAAATTGAAGTAAGTGTTTTAGGTAATGACCAGGCAATTGCTTCTTTGCCCGGCGAAATCGAACCAGGGGGAGAATTTTATGATTATGAAGCCAAGTATGTCGATACCCGCTCCCGGTTGTTGATTCCGGCCCCATTAAGTGAACCGGTGACCAGGCGGGTACAAGACTTGGCCATCCGGGCATTTAACGCGGTGGATGGTTCCGGTTTATCCCGGGTGGATTTTTTCCTTGACCGGCAAACCGGGGAAGTATGGGTTAACGAAATCAATACTTTGCCAGGATTTACCAATATCAGTATGTATCCTAAACTTTGGGAGGCAACCGGGCTTTCCTACCGGGAATTATTGTCCCGGGTAATCACCTTGGGCTGGGAACGGTACGAGGAAAAACAACGTAATGCAACAAAAAGGCTGCCCCCGGTATAAAAACCGTGCCAAAAAAACGCCCTCCGAAAAACGGAGGGCGTTAATTGCGTCAAACCCCTATACTAACAGTTTAGCCGGCGTAAAATCGCAATGACTTTTCCTAAAATATTAACCTCTTTGATCAAAATCGGCTCCATAAAGCAATTTTCCGGTTGCAGCCGGTAATAGTCCTTTTCCTTAAAAAAGCGTTTAACAGTCATCTCGCCACCAAGTAAAGCAACCACGATATCGTCATTTTCAGCGAAATTCTGCATCACTGCTACTACCCGGTCACCATCAAAAATACCGGCGTCGACCATACTTTCCCCGTGGATATTTACCATAAACACCTGGTCATCACAACGAACGAAGTCTTTGGGTAACGGAAAGGAACCTTGAATATTGTCGGTGGCCAAAATTGGTTTGCCTGCACTGATCCGCCCCAATATCGGTACATCAACGAGGTTTTGGCTATCTTCTTCGTCACCAACCAACACCTCAATTGCCCGGGGTTTTGACCGGTTGCGGCGGATAAACCCTAAGGACTCTAACCGAGTTAGGTAGCTATGGACGGTGGAACTAGAACTAAGACCAACCGCTTGGCCAATTTCCCTGACCGAGGGAGGATACCCACACCGCCGGATCTCCGCCCGGATAAAGTCAAGGATCAGCCTTTGACGTTCACTTAACTCTTCCATACCACCACACACCACTACCAGACACCCCCGGGATTGAACGATTTCCGCCAACATTATAGCATATTCTGCTTGTTTAATCATAGGCAATCCATAGTCTAACGATAAAACTGCGCTCTTCGGGTAATCTCACCGGTAACCGGAAATAAAAAACAGGAGGCCAAAAACTATGCCTGGCCCGTCGGCATCCCGTAAATTATTATCAGGCAAAATCATCTCACCGGATGGTAAAGTGATCCCGGTGTTTAAGCAGGCTGTGGGTAAGGGGACGTTAATTACCGTGGAAGTGGCCGATACCTTTTGGACCCGGCTGCGGGGCCTGTTGGGCCGGTCACACCTGCCCCCAGGGTACGCGTTATTACTGGCGCCATGTAATCAAATCCATACCTTAGGTATGCGGTTTCCCCTCGATGTGCTCTATTTGGACCAGGCAAATGTCATCTTGGAAATGGAAATCATGGTCAAGCCCGGCCGGATTCAACGGGCTCGACGGCAGGCAGCGAAGGTGGTCGAATTTCAGGGTAGCACCTTAAATCCGGGGGCAATCGCCACCGGTAACCGTTTGTTTTTTGAATGAGTTTCCGAATAATGCACATGCTAAAGTACAGTACTGATTCCTTGAGCGGGAGATGAGTTTTTGAACAATAATTCTCAACAACCTTTGCCGCGGATCGCCTATTTTTGCATGGAATACGGATTGCACGAAAAATTACCGATATATGCCGGGGGTCTCGGCATTTTAGCCGGAGATCACTTAAAAGCTGCCCAGGACAACCGACTACCCGTAGTCGGCATCGGCATTCTATGGCGGCAGGATTATACAGAACAGTTTATTGGTCAAGACGGACGCCCGTATGATGTGTTTCCGACGTATGATTTCCAAGATATAAAAGAGACTGGTATTACGGTAAAGGTACAGGTCAAGGATGCCGAGGTGACCTGTAAAGTGCACCTAGTCGACCAGTATGGTAATGCCCCCCTGTATCTATTAGATACCAGTTTTCCCGGCAGCAAACACCCTTGGATCACCAGCCGGCTTTACGGTGGCCAGGCCGAGGACCGGATCGCGGCGGAAATCGTTTTAGGGATCGGTGGTATTCGGGCGTTACGGGCCCTAGGGATGCCGGTAGATGTTTACCACTTTAACGAAGGCCACGCCGTCTTGGCCGGTTTAGAACTAATTAGGGAAAAAATAGCCGGTGGAATGTCTTTTCACGCTGCCTGGGAGGCTGCCCGGCAAGAGGTGGTATTCACCACCCATACACCAATCGCCGCCGGGAACGAAATTCACGAGATTGAATTACTCCAACAAATGGCTGCTAATAATGGCCTAACCTACGAGCAAATGAAGGAGATTGGCGGCGATC
Source organism: Heliobacteriaceae bacterium (assembly GCA_028707535.1). Taxonomy (GTDB): domain Bacteria; phylum Bacillota; class Desulfitobacteriia; order Heliobacteriales; family Heliobacteriaceae; genus STF2-203. The sequence continues at coordinate 19,001 of JAQWAU010000001.1, forward strand.
CGTTTAACATGACGGTCGCTGCTTTACGGCTATCCCGGATTGCCAACGGGGTATCCAAGGCCCACGGCGCAACCGCAAACCGGATGTGGCACCAAGTCGAAAAAGCTGCTCCGATCATCGCCATTACCAACGGTGTGCATGTCGATACCTGGCAAGCAAGAAACATCCATCAGAATTATAAAAACAATGGTGACCTTTGGGCAGCACACCAAACAAACAAAAAGCACCTGCTTGAGTTCATCGCCATGCACACTAAAGCCCGGTTAAATCCTGATGCTTTGTTAGTTGGTTTCGCCCGCCGGGCAGCGCCATACAAGCGAAGCGACCTGATTTTTCACACCACTGACGTAATCGAACCCTTGTTGAACAAAGGAAAACTCCAACTGGTGTTTTCCGGCAAGGCCCATCCGTATGACGGTATCGGCAAAGACATCATCAAACAGTTGGTACTTATGGACCGAAAATACGCGGACAACGTAACCTTTATTCAGAACTATAATATGGAAGTCGCCCGGCTGATGGTTCAGGGGTGTGACATCTGGCTGAACAATCCCCGGCGACCAATGGAAGCCAGCGGCACCTCCGGCATGAAGGCTGCCTTAAATGGGGTGCTAAACCTAAGTATCGTCGATGGCTGGGTCGGTGAGGGGATTCAACACCACGTCAGCGGTTGGCTGCTTAATCCGGCAATCAAGGAAGATGCCGCAGAGTGGGAGCAAGACGCTGAAGACTTAAAAGAACTCTACCACGTGTTAATCAACGAAGTAATTCCAACTTATTACCAAGGTCGGGATGCTTGGATCACGATGATGCGGGCGGCAATTACCATGGCCTTGGAAAGGTTCTCTTCCGACCGGATGCTCCGGGAATATTATGAACAAGTTTACCAAAAAACCCCCGGTTTCCAGACACAGGGTCCGGTAATAAGCGACTATTCGGTGGAAACCCGTCCGGGACCGGTTGATTATCAACCGGTAACTTAAAAAGTCATCCAACAAGGGGTTAAGGCCCCTTTTCCTTTTTGTATTTTACTTCGCATAATAGGTATTATGTCAACTAATATTTTGATGCAAAAAAAAGAGCAGGCCCCTTAACGGTCTGCTCCCTTCAACAGAACTTTGTGCCCACAATGCCGTTGCACCAGCGTTTTGAACCTGCTTCTCGCAGGTGGGCGCCTCACGACAAACCTTTGCCTTCCAAACTAATGTTGGCCTGACAGCCGCTGCCGGATTTTGACTCCCGGTGACTTTACGTAGGTTAAAAACCACCAGGGGCTGACGAGCATCGCAGGCAGTAGTCCTTTCGTTGTAATTATAGCATTTTAGGATTGGTTTTTGCAGCGGTAATACCGTGGCAATTTAACCCACCTTTCCGCAATGAGCAGCCACAAGTCAAGGATCAATGGATTATCGTTGATTAGCACCAAATAACTCCCTTTAACGCTGCGCTGTTTGTTCCAGATTACTTAAGAGGCTCTCCAGTTCTTGCAATTTCGCCCCATACCCTGACCAATCCCCTGCTTTTTGGCACTCAATGGCATTCGCGTAAGCCTCCTTAGCCTTGACGGTAAGTTCCGCTATTGAGGCAGGCACCGGTGTTGTGGTAGTCGGTGGTGGCTCCCCTGGTACCGCGGCGTGAGCCTTCGGAAGACCAAAGATCTTTTCCAGGGCGATATCCAAGGTCTCTTCCATAACCACCCGTTCACCATAAACGACGATTACCCGGCGCAAAGCCGGTAGTTTGCCTTCGGCGGATTGCAGGAACAAGGGTTCTATATAGAGCAAGGAGTTATTAATCGGCAGAACAAGCAGGTTGCCCCGGATTACGGATGAACCCTTTTGGTTCCAAAGCGTCAATTTAGCGGAAATGTCCGAATCCTGGTCAATCCGGGCTTCAATTTGGGCCGGCCCGTAAATAAGTTCTTGCTTTGGAAAGGCATAAACCAGGAGGTGACCATAGTTTTCGCCATCAGCGCGGGCGGCCATCCAAGCAATCATGTTGTCCTTTTTGGCCGGGGTAAACGGCATCATCAGGATGAATTCCGCCTCCGTTTTTCCGGGCAATTTCATCAGGGTATAATATGGTTCCATCGGTTGTTGATTACCGGCAACTGTAAATTTCGGGATAGTCCATTCATCTTCCTTGTTATAAAATACGCCGGCATCTTCCATGTGGTAAGTGGCGAAAGTCTGGGCTTGAATTTTAAAAAGGTCCTCCGGATAACGGACGTGAGTCCTTAAATTCGGCGGCATGTTGTCCAAAGGCTCAAACATGCCGGGAAAAATGCGGGAATAGCTTTGGACAATCGGGTCTGTCGCATCAGCGATGTAAAAGTGCATTTCCCCGGTATAGGCGTCAACTGTGGCCTTTATGGCATTGCGGATGTAGTTCCCCACTCCCTGGACTGGTTCGGAGTAAGGGTAGCGTTTAGAAGTGGTATATGCATCTGCCATCCAGGTTAACCGGCCATCATGGACCACAAGATAAGGGTCACTGTCAAAGGTTAGGAACGAAGCTACTCTGGTCAACCGGTTAACAATATTTCGCTCCATTAAAATGTGACTATTTGGTAGTAGATCAGAAGACAGCAGGATTTTAAGATCCCCAAAGTAAGCAGCGAATAAGATTTTTTGCCAAAAGCTCCCAATTGGTACCCCGGCATCACCCTCGTACTGAGTATAGACGTTTTCCTCCCCTGCCGGGTAGTCAAATTCCTTGGCGGCAGTCTTCACAATCACATAGTCGTTGCTGCCTTCGCCGAAGTAAATTTCCGGCCGGGTTGCTATGATACTCGGAGAAGCAGCTTTAGGTGGGATATCCTTTAAGAAAAATTTCGGCAGGCCTTCTGAGGTTACCTCATTAACCGGGCTCATGGCTACCCCATAGCCATGGGTATAAAGCAACCGTTGGTTTACCCAGGTTTGGGCAGTCGTGGCCAAGGCAGTGGGATCTAATTCCCGGGCTGCCAACATCACCTGCCGGGGTTGGCCATCAATAATGTACCGGTCGATATCGATGCCTTTAAACTTGTAATATAACCGGATTTCCTGCAGTTGTCCGTAGGTCTGTTGCAAGGGCCGCCAATCCCAAAGCCGGATGTTGTTAATCGTAGCGGTATTGGCAGCGAGGTCGGCAGCTTGAAGATCGGTCTTCACAGTAAAAGGCGCATCCTGAATGTTTTCCAAGCCAAAACCAAGCCGCGTATAATAAATGTTTAGATCAATATAAGGCTTTTCCATCACAATCTCGTTGGGCTCAACTTGAAACCGTTGCAAGGCTAAGGGATACACTTGGCCGATTAAGATTGATGCCCCCACCAATACGCCAACCCCGATCAACGCCAAACGGATCCGTTTCCGGATTAGCGAAAACACCAGCACAATAGCCGTAATTACCGCCAGAACCGTTAGGATCTGATAAGCTGGTAACTGGGCATGCACATCGGTATAGCTACCCCCAAAAGCGACACCCCGGGAAGAAAAAACCAAGTTATAGATATCCAAGCGATAACCCAAGGCTTTGCCGAGGAAAAATAGGGCCCCAATCCCAGCAAAGTGAAAACGGGCCCGGGGTAGTTCCCCCCACCCAACTTTCCCGAATCCCAGGCTATTGGTGGTTTGGTACACAATAAATAAAATTACGGCCGTAAGGACAAAAACGGTTTGCGTAATGGTGTACAGAAGTTCTAAAAAAGGCAATTGGAAAATGAAAAAGCCAACATCCAAAGCATAAAGCGGGTCTTTAACCCCAAAACTCTCCGGGTGTAGGGCCAAAAGCACCTTTTCCCATTGCGCGCCAACCGCTTGGGTGATTAAAAAGGCCAAGCCAAGGCTGATTAACAGATAAATCGGGCCCAAATATCGAGGCTTGAACCAGTCTGCCAGCGAAAAAAGGCGTGGTTCATCAGTGAGCCCACTCTTCGCCACTTGGAGCGCTTGATTGACGACTTTTTTGGTTAATTGAAGGTTGCCCCAAATAAACAAAAAGGCAAATAGTCCTACGGCTAATTGCAGACCCCAAGTGGTAAACCAACGGGTAACCCAAACTCCACCAAAACCTTCGCTAACAAACCATTGGTAGTCCACAAGAAAACCCAAGATCGTACGGACAAAAGGCAACAGCAGTCCCGCCAAGGCAATAATGGCGATGAACATCAACGATCGCCAATTAATTTTTTTCACTTTAGTTCCTCCGTTTTTTGCTTCCAAGCAAGGAATGCGGCTGAGTGCTCATTATTATAGTCCATAAACTTTGTCTTCACTGACCACCGCGATCCCATTTTGCTGCAAGACACTGATTGCATCATCCAAGCGTTCGACCCGGATGATCACCAAGGCAGTATCTTTGGTCTTTTCCGGTAAGGCATAAAGATACTCAATATTGATTTGGGCCAGGGCGAGCACATCAATAATCTTAGCCAACCCCCCGGGTTTATCGGGAATTTTGACCGCAATTACCGCCGTTTCACTAACCGCACAACCGGCTTTTTTGAGGCAGTAATAGGCGTCGACCGGCCGGTCGGCAATCAGTCGCAAAATACCAAAATCGGTGGTATCGGCGATACATAAGGCCCGGATATTAATGTTTTCGGCGGCTAAGGCCTGGGTTAAAGCCGCCAGCCGCCCGGACTTGTTTTCCAGGAAGACCGATATTTGTTTCACCTTCATAATTTGACATCTCCCCCCTCTAGTTGGCTTGCCAAGTCTTATTTTAGTTTCCGCCGGTCAATTACCCGTTTTGCTTTTCCTTCACTCCGCTCGATTGATTTCGGCTCAACAAGACGGACCCGGGCCGTCACCCCCAAAAGACTCTCTAATTCTCTTTGAATCCGGTGTTCAACAGTTTCTAAATGCTTAATCTTATCAGAAAGAACTTTCTCCGACACCTCTACCCATACCTCAAGCGTATCCAAGGCACCTTGCCGGTCGACGACTAAGAGATAATGCGGTTCGGTAAGGCCCAGATTAAGCAGCACACTTTCCACTTGGGAAGGAAAGATATTTACCCCCCGGATAATCACCATATCATCAGTGCGACCGGCGATCTTGGCCATCCGTACATGGGTACGTCCGCAGGGACATGGTTCTTCGTAAAGGACCGAAATGTCGTGTGTCCGGTACCGGATCACCGGAAAACCTTCCTTAGTAAGGGTTGTAAACACCAATTCTCCCTTTTCCCCAAAAGGTAAGGGCTGTTCGGTTTCGGGGTCGATGATTTCAGGAATAAAATGGTCTTCAAAGATGTGTAAGCCGTTCTTTACCGGACATTCGCTGGCAACACCCGGCCCAATCACTTCACTCAATCCATAGATGTCAATAGCTAAGATCTGCAGGCGAAATTCCAATTCCCGCCGCATTTCTTCTGTCCAGGGTTCCGCGCCAAACACGCCGGCTTTAAGCTTAAACAGGTCCCGGGACAATCCCATTTCTTGCATGGTTTCCGCCATATATAGAGCATAAGAAGGTGTACAGGCAAGGATATTTGTCCCGAAATCCTGCATTAACTTGATTTGCCGCTTAGTATTACCGCTGGACACCGGCACCACTGTAGCCCCGATGCGCTCGGCGCCATAGTGTACACCTAAGCCGCCCGTAAACAAACCATAACCGTAACTGATCTGCACAACTGAATCAGCACCGGCCCCAGTACAAGTCAAGGTACGAGCAATTAACTCAGCCCAATTATCTAAATCCCGCCGGGTATAACCAACGACGATGGAATTCCCGGTAGTGCCTGATGACGCATGTACACGAATAATATCCCGCATTGGGGCCGCAAACAGCCCAAATGGATAACTGTCCCTTAAATCCTGTTTGGTGGTAAATGGCAGCCGGCGCAAATCAGCCAAATTTTTAATATCCAGCGGCGCTACCCTGGCAGCCTGCATTTTTTCCCGGTAAGCAGGAACATTATGGTAAACTCTGTCCACAGTGGCTTTTAACCGTTCAAGTTGCAGCCCGGCCAATTCCTCGCGGGGCATTGTCTCTAGAGGACGATTCCAAATCATCTTTTTTCTCCTTTGGAAAGTATCTCAGCATTTTTGCATGGTGTTTTCCAGATCGGTCAATACCCAGGCGGGCACCTCCAGATCGCCGAGTTTAAATGGGGCAAAAGGACCGTGATAATCACTGCCACCGGTCATTAACAACCTTTGTTCCTGGGCAAAAATATAGAATTCTTTTACCCATTGTTGGCGGCTTGGTCCGTAATAGAAGTAAAAAACCTCTATGCCAATCTTTTGCCGTTTGATTAGTTCCGGGATTATTGATTGGTTGGCAATTAATGCGGGGTGGGCAATCACCGGTATTCCGCCAGCATGCCGGATTAATTCCACCCCTTCATCAAAACTATTCGCCTGAAACTCTACATGGGCCAAACCGGCCGGGTTGAGGTAGTGTTTAACAAAGTCAAGTACCGGTGAGGCCAATAAACCATTCTGGCGTAATGCATGCACAATATGGCCCTTGCCTACCGCTCCCCGGGGGTGGGCAACTGCCGTAACCGCATCCCAACTTAGGGGGAAACCCAGCTTTTGCAGCTTATGCACTTGCTCTAGAGCCACAGCATTGCGGGCAGCCCGCAGTTCGGCCAGCCGATCTAAAAACTCCCGATTTTGGGGATCAAGCCCGTAACCCAGTAAATGGACTTCTTCCTGGTTGTGGGTTACCAGCAATTCAACGCCGGGAATAATCCGGATCCCGGGCCTTTCTGCCTTAGCCAGCTCAAGATAACCTTCTACCGATTCGTGGTCGGTAATAGCAATGTTGGTTAAACCGGCAGCAACAGCAAGATCAAGCAAGTCACCCGGTGAGTGCAGGCCATCAGAAGCCGTTGTATGGAGATGTAAATCAATCTTCATTGTCCGGACTCCTTTGTTTCCCACTCTCTAAAAACAATTCAAACATCGCGGTTCAAATAGAGCAGGGAAACCATTAGTTTTTATGGTTTCCCTTTGGTCACAATCTGCTAAAAATTAACTATTTCTTGGCATCATCATTTTTGACTTCTTCGATGATCGCTTGGGCCGACCTGGCCGGTACCTCCTGGTAAGAATGAAACTCCGCCTTGTAGAACCCTCTTCCCTGAGCAATTGCCTGTAACTGAATCGGAAATTGGATCATCTCTTTTTGGGGGACTAACGCTTGAACGATTTGCCGATTGCCGACCATTTCACTGCCTAAAACCCGGCCCCGACGGGAATTAACATCCCCTAAAATATCCCCTAGGTACTGCTCAGGTACATTGATTTCGACTTGCATAACCGGTTCGAGCAAATACGGGTCAGCCATGTCCATGCCCTTCCGGAAAGCGATATGGGCAGCCAGCTTGAAGGATAATTCGGAAGAATCAACCGGGTGGTAAGAACCATCGACTAAGGTAACTTTTAGGTTGGTGACCGGAAAACCAGCCAAATTGCCTTCGACCATAACTTCCCGGACGCCTTTTTCTACGGCCGGGATGAAATTTCGGGGGACTACACCACCAAAGATTTTTTCTTCAAAATTGAATTCCCCATCGTTTTTCGGTTCAAGCACCAGCCAAACATGGCCGTATTGACCATGGCCACCGGTTTGTTTCTTGTGTTTGCCCTCGGCTTTAGCCTGTTTCCGGATCGTTTCCCGGTAAGGAATTTTCGGCCAGCTGGTAGTAACATTGGTACCGTATTTACGCTGCAAACGCTCAACCATAACCTCCAGGTGTAACGGACCCATGCCGGTTAAAATAGTTTCCTTGGTTTCGACATTACGCTCCAGCAGTAAACAAGGCTCTTCTTCCCGCAACCGCTGTAGACTCACACCCAGTTTATCTTCGTCGGCTTTGCTGGCAGGATGGAAAGCCATGGCAAGACCGGGGCGAGGAAACACGATTGGTGGCAGGGGCTCTATTCCCGAACCTTTAGTAGTTAAGGTGTCACCGGTTGTCGTATGCTGCAATTTGGCTAAAGTGATAATGTCTCCCGCCTGCGCTTTTTCCAAAGGTTGCTGGTTTTTACCTAATAACGACAGCAGCGGTGTCGCCTTTTCTTCTCTTTGGGTTGAAGTATTATAAACAGGCATGTCGCCGGTCAACCTACCCTGATAAATCCGGACAAAATTAACCTTACCCAAATAGGAGTCAATAACTGTCTTAAACACTTGTGCTTTTAGGGGGGCATTGGGATCAGGGGGATTGCCCGTTTCATCTTTTGGCGCCGGCAGCAACTGAGCCAGCTTATCCATTAATACCTTTACGGTCTCATCTGCAGTAACAGAACCACCCAAAACCGGGTAGACAACCCCACTTTTCACCGCTTCAACTAAGGCCTGACTTATTTCCGCTTGAGAGATCTCTTCACCTTCCAGGTAACGCATCATGAGGTCTTCGTCAGTTTCGACGACCGCCTCAATAAGTTTTTCTCGCCATGATTTAATTGCTGCCTCTTCTGCATCTGGAAGAGTGGGCATATCTTTGACCTTAGGGTTACTCGAAATGAAACTGCCATCAAGAATATCGACCATACCCTGCCAATTAGGGGCTGTTCCAATCGGCCATTGCAGCGGAAGAACCTGGTTGCCCCCTAGTTCCCGCAACTGTTCAAGGGCTTGCCCAAAATTAGAGTTCTCCCGGTCTAGTTTATTCACAAAAATCAACGGAATGCGTCCTTTTTCCTGGCTCTTTTGCCAGGTTACTTCCGTTTGAACTTCCACACCACTAACGCCACAAACCACCAACAAAACGCCTTCCACAACAGAAATGGCGCCGACAGCTTCACCGATAAAGTCATTATAACCCGGGGTATCAATCAGACACAGTTTGGTCCCCTGCCAGTTTAATGGGGCCATCGCCGCCTGAATACTGACTTTTCGCTTAATTTCCTCGGGTAAATAATCAGTGGCGGTGTTGCCGTCTTCAACCTTGCCTTTACGGGAAATAAGTCCGGCATTAAATAACATGGCTTCTACTAATGAAGTCTTTCCTGCGCCATTGTGGGCAAGCACAGCAATATTACGGGTATTTGTTACGGGTATTGTCAAACTAATTCCTCCTTTGTTCACGGACATACTTATTAATTTATACGTAAAAACTAAAATTCCTTTTGTCATTTTCCGAAATCGATATTTTCCATTATTAGCTTGGCCAATATAATCTGAGAATATTGCCAAGAAAGGAACACAATGCCTACAGCCCTAGTATATGGCACATTAGTCTTGTTCAGCGCAACATTGATTAACCGTCTGCTCGGTTTTTTCAACCAAGTTGTGCTGATGAAATACATTGGTCCGGAAACTGTCGGCCTGGTGCAGATGGTTTACCCGGTCTATCTCTTGTTGCTGGTAACTGCCACCGCCGGCTTTCCGGTTGCCGTAACCAAACGGATTGCTGAAGAAGCGGCTTTTAACCATTGGGGCAACATCCGCCGCATTTTGCAGGTTGCGGCCTTGGTCCTGCTACCCTTAGGACTGTTGATCACTTGTATCGCTATATTTTTACCACACCTGATTTTTTCGCACCTTATTGTCGACAACCGCGCGGTGGCAGCGTTTTGGGCTTTGGTGCCGAGCATCCTAATCGTTGGCTTATCTTCGCTTATGCGTGCTTTTTGCCAGGGTATGCAAGCAATGGAACCCCCTGCCCTCAGCGCTTTAATTGAACAACTGATCCGGATCATGGCCGGTCTGGCGCTGGCATTTTTCCTCTTGCCGCACGGCCCCACTTGGGCGGCAACAGGGATTGCCGCCGGCATTTCTTTAGGTGAGTTTTTCGGATTGGCCAGTATCCTAATGCTTGGTGGTCCGTACTTTTTCCAGCGGTTAAAACATTTTTGGTATGGTCGAAAGCAACCGGCGTCACTTTCCTGCCGCCAAGCTTTTCATTTGCTGTGGCCATTGGCTTACCCGGTAGCAATTTCCCGGATCTTAACCGGTTTAATGATTACGCTGGATGCCTCATTAATCCCCCGGTGCCTGCAAGCCTCAGGCTTATCCCTGGCTGAAGCCACAAAAACATTCGGTAGTTTTAATGGTGGGATTGCCCCGTTGTTAAGCATCCCTACCGTTGTAACCATTCCTTTGGCTACCGGCATGTTAGCCGGTATTTCGGAAAGCTGGGCTTTAGGGCAAGTCTCCACCGTGCGTTATCGAACCCTCAAGGCCCTAAAAATCACGGCCTTCGTGGGTTGGCCCTTGATTGGCCTGCTGCTTCTGTTAGGTGAAGAAGCTATGACCTTGCTTTTTAATTTGTCCGGATTCGGCGCTTGTTTACACATTTTAGCCATAGGAGCCATTTTTCAATATCTTCACCAAACCACGACTGGTATTTTGCAGGGGTTAGGACGGGTAGTATTCCCGCTGGTAGTCACGATTTTTGCGGGGACTACCCGCGCCCTGGTTTATTTTCACCTTGCTTCCTCGCCCAGCTGGGGCGTAATTGGGGTCGCTGTTGCCTATAGCTTAAGTAATGCATTGACCGCTTTTTGCCATCTGGCATTTTTGCGTGGCCACTTAACCCTGGCCTGGCGGGACTACTTGGCGGTTTTCTTGCCCGGAGCAGCACTATTACCGATGGCCGGAGGGTTTATTATTGCCGGTTTGATCGCCGATTTCCCGGCTACCGGTTGGGCCGTTATCGTTTACAGTTGTTGTGCACTAGGGGCATATTTATTATCGCTGCCGTTTTTAGGCTGTATATCCCGGGATGACCTCAGAATATTTACCGGTAATGTTTGGTTTTCCCGATTAATTGGTTGGAAGAATTTTTTCCGATAGAAGTACCTTGCCCAGCGGAAACTAGATATACAATCTAAAAAGGAGGTGAACAAGCATGGCCCAGTTTTTCCCCACCGGTAAAATCCTGTCCGAAACAGTGCGTCACGATTTTAAGTACGAGCTCGCTGAAGAACTCGGGCTTACCGGTCAAATCAAAAACGGCTATTGGGGCAATTTATCTAGCCGCGATTGCGGTCGTGTTGGGGGTAAAATCGGCGGAAATATGGTTAAAGTCATGGTCAAACGGGCAGAAACCCTGTTAGCCCAACAAGATTCCCTTAATCCGCACTAGGAACCTGAACTCTGCTAATCCAATCATTGACTTCTTTGATTAGTTGGTGTTTTGTCAGATCGAAATGAATCGGCGTAACCGAAATATAGCCGTTCTTAATGGCCCAGATGTCCGTACCATGGCCGGCGTCAAGGTCTTTTACCTCGCCGGCCATCCAATAATATACCCTGCCCCGAGGATCCTCGCGTTTATCGAAAATATTCTGGTAGCGCCGACTGCCCAGTTTAGTTACTTGAATCCCTTTAATCTTGTCCGGAACAATATTAGGTACATTGACATTGAGCAAGGTGTCCGGGGCCAGATGGCTTTGGTAAATTTGTTCACAAAGATCGCGCGAAAACTTGGCCGCGACCTGGTATTCAAGGTTTTCCCATCCGGCAACAGATACGGCCACCGACGGAAAACCATAAATTACCCCTTCAATTGCCGCAGAAACGGTTCCCGAATATAACACATCAGTAGCAAGGTTTGGTCCCTTGTTAATTCCGGAAACAATCAGATTAGGTGGCTTGTCCAGCAGCATTTCAACCGCCAATTTGACACAATCGGTTGGTGTGCCGTTTATTGCCCAACTATGAACATTCGGACCAAATAAGGTAACTTTTTCCACCCGCAATGGTTTATGCACGGTAATTCCGTGTCCGGTTGCACTACGTTCCTCTTCCGGGGCAACAACAAAAATTTCTGCCCAATTCGCCAAAGCTTTTCCTAAGGCCTTAATCCCAGGGGCTCCAATCCCATCGTCATTGGTCAATAAAATACGCAATCAAAATCCTCCAATCACTGGCCGCGTCGTCCCAGAAGGGCTGGAAACCCAAAGTTTGGATTCGGGACCCCAAGAATGAAGGGTCCGGCACCGCGGACAACGAAAAACGTGTAGCCATTCTCTGGCTATTATAATTTCCCACTGCTCAGCGTGTAAATCTAAATAACAGTTTAGGCAAAAAGGCAATTCTTTCATCATGACTGCCCCCACAAGCTGCCCTTAATTGGGAGAACTTTACTTCAGTTTATACCGGGGTTCCGCAACCTGTGTCATGCCTAGACTTCATAGATGGAAATTGTCATTGTGTCGGCGTTCTTACTCAAGCCAAACATTAAGTTTTTATGCTTTAAGTTCTTGTTGAGAAAATCAACAACTTTATACAAGTCCGGATTTGCCGGAAGAGTTTTTGTCGACAATACTTCAAGTTTGGCTGAGGAGTTTTGTTTCGGCAAAAGACAAAACCTCCTTATTTATTTGGCACTGTTCTGCTAGCTAAAGCACTATTATGGGAGCAGGTGTTTGTCCCGAATTAAGGAAAAAGCTTCATTTCTGGTTGCCTTATTAGTACGAAATATACCCCGGACTGCCGAAGTTATTGTCCGGGAACCCGGCTTCTTTACCCCCCGCATAGTCATACACATATGTTCCGCCTCGATGACTACCAAAACCCCCCGGGGGTTAAGCACTTCCATTATCGAATCGGCAACTTGCGTCGTCAGGCGTTCCTGTAGTTGGGGCCGCCGCGAGTAGCCTTCTACTACCCGGGCCAACTTACTTAACCCGGTAATGTGCCCGGTCTTGGGAATATAAGCAACATGGGCAAGCCCATAAAAAGGTAAAAGATGATGTTCACAAAGTGAATAAACCGGGATGTCTTTAATTAAGACCATTTCTTCATGGGCTTCGGTGAAAAGCACTCCCAGATGTTCCCGTGGATCTTCCTGCAAGCCGCCTAAGATTTCTTGATACATCCGGGCAACCCGTTTGGGGGTACCGGCCAGACCTTCCCGGTCCGGGTCTTCACCAATTGCTTCCAGAATCATTCGAACAGCTTTAGCGATTTTTTCTTCATCCATCGGTCCCACCCACTTTCAGTGAAATCGCAAGTAACGGTGTGTTTGGGGAATAATCCGGACATCCTGGTGTTCCTGCAAGGCTGTTGTCTGAAATAGCCAGAGCATCCTGGCCGTTACCGCCGGCAAACCATTATTGTCGGTCATCGGCTGCAAAACCAAGGGGAATTCCGGGGCTTGCCGGCCGACCAATTTGGCCGCTTGCCTAACATTGGCTGCCGTGGTGTCCGGGGTTACGATCAATTTTGCAAATCCTGACTTTTGCGCGGCAAGGCGCAAGAACTGTTCGTGTTCCCGCCAGGTCTCCTGCCCTGTGGCCAAAGGCAATTTTATATCCATAGCAATAAAGTCAATCGTCTCAATAATTGGGGCCAATTCCTCCGGTAAAGTGCCATTGGTTTCCAAATAAAAGGATGGTTTTCGGGGCTGCAGAAAGCGGGCCAGCCCGTCAATAAAGCCGGCATGCAAGAGCGGTTCCCCCCCCGTGAGGCTTACCGAATGAACCATTAACAAGTTCTGCCGGATAAAATCCCCTACCTGGGAAACTGACAAAGGGTTACTCCAAGACACAAACCGGCCACTGCCCGGTGTTTGTTCAGCCAAGCAATCTTGGTGCCAAGGTATCCGCCCACCCGGTGTATCACAGTAGGCGCAGGCCAAATTACAACCGGCAAACCGAAGAAATATCTGTCGTCTCCCTACCCAGGGCCCTTCCCCCTGCACTGAAACCATGAGTTCAACCAGGTTTGCCACTAGTTCCGTCAATGTCAGCCAACCCCCCGCACCTTGCACCGGGCCAAGTGGATATCCGCAATTTCGGCCACATAACGGTCCATAATCCGGCAGCCAAACCCCTGCGGATCGTTTTCCCCCAACTGGGCCAAGGAAACTGTTGGCACCGGCGTTCCTTCGGTACACAGGTTCAATCCCACATGGATCATGGCCGACACAGGCGATAACGTTGCAATCGAAACCGATAACTTCTTGCCCTCCCAGTATAAATCATCCCCACATCTGATCAGTACCCGGTTTACCCTTGCTGCCAATTCTTCCTTAATCATCACAATTAACAACCGTTGCCGCAAAACAGCCTTCTCCAGGTCCTGATCAAACTGCTCGACAATAAAATGAAGCATTTCGGGACTGTATATAAAATCACCGGCTAATACATCTTCAAGGTCAACCATCTTGTCCAGGGCAACACGACAGGATCCCCGGAAAGCCACAATACTGTCACCCATAATTTTATACCGGCGGTAGGCCCAGAGTGATGATAACTGGGTGCCATCATAAGACTGCGGTTCTTCTCCGAAAAACGTTTTTAACATATTGCCCCTCCAAAATTGTTAGGTATCAGCGTTATAAATGAAAAAACAACCAGGTTCTTGACCCTGGTTTCATTTTTCTTGACACTTCTTGCATAGGCCATAGAACTTGAGTTGATGGTCGATGATGTTAAAACCATTGCGGATTTGAATCGCCTGTTCCAATGAGTCCAATAAATCGTCCTCAAATTCAAATACCTGCCCACAGTTCACACAAATCAGGTGGTGGTGATGGTGGGTATCATGGCTGGCAAACTCATAGCGGAACCTGCCGTCACCAAAATTAATTTTCTCCAGGATATCAAGTTCGGCTAATAAGTCTAGCGTTCGATAAACGGTCGCCAACCCAATCTCCGGGTGTTGCTTTTTAACTATGCCGTAAACATCTTCCGCACTTAAATGACCGGTCTCGTAATTAATAAAGGTCCGTAAAATAACCCGGCGTTGGGGGGTGAGTTTATACTCTTTTTCGTGGAGCCTCTTACACAGAGCCTGAAAACGGTCCACCCGGCCACCCCCCTATCCAAAATATGTTTCATAGCCATTATACTTTTCCCAAATTACAAGTGTCAAACTCACCAGTTTCATTTTTGCCTCCTTAATCCAACAGCCCCCTAAAGCTTAATATTTTAACCGATATACTGCAATAATCCGGATAGTGGTTGCTGCTGTCTGCCTATCATTTTGGCTGGTTAGGATCTCGTTAGTTCCATCCGGAAGACGGGTAGTTTCAGGCAAATTCTTCCCTGTACCGGTCTCATCTACAGCTACTAGATCACCCAAGTCCCTACCCATAGAGGCGGCAATTTGCTTGGCCCGGTTTTTAGCATCTGCCAAAGCCAATTGTAAGGCTTCTTGGGAAGCCTCCGGGCCCGGCAACCGGTAGGTTTCAGCCAACAATATTTGCGTAGCCCCATTAGCCAAGGCGGCCTTTACCACCTCTTCCTGCCGTTCAGTGGCCAACCCGGAAACTTCTAACTTGGAGGTGGCCAAAAAACCTTGGGGAGCCGGCCGACGCCCCTCGGTACTGTCCGGCCAAAGCGGCTGTAACTGCCGCCCTCCGGTTTTAATCGCTTCCCCGGCCACACCGAGGCCGTTTAAGGCCTTAAGCAGTTCATCCAGAACTCTGTTGCGGTTATTGTCCGCTTCCAGGGCTGACCGGCCCCCTTGTTGCACTGCCAGGACCAGGCGGAACGCTTCTGTGGTATGAGGGACAGTGCCATACCCGGAAACCGTAATCGACCCTTCTCTGGGATCCAGAGCAACGACCGGATCCAGTGGTGCGGGCGGTACTCGGTGGGTAGACAAATAAAAGGCGGCGAAAATAATTAAACCAAGAAAAACAGCAACCACTTTATTTGCGATCGATTTTTGGGTTAACATTGGCTCCCCCCCTGGAACGGTTAAATCTCGTCCTAAATCCCCCGAAACCTGAATAAAGTTTTGATCAGGGGGTGGGACGGATGACGGATGATAAGAAAACCACGTTTTCTATGGTTCCCTTGGTGATCGGTACCGGCCAGGCACTCCTTGCCTCGCTCGGCGCTTCCCTCATTCTGGCGACTTGTTTCTATTTTACCGACTTGTCAGACACCTATACCATGCCGGTGGTCCACACTGTATATGCTTTGTGTTCCCTCTGGGCGGGGTGGGCGGCCGCCCGCAAAGCGGGAGGTAAAGGGCTGATTTACGGCTGTTTGGCTGGCTTATGTTTTTTCATCCTTACCTGGCTAATCGGCTATCTAGTGGCAGCACCTGCTTATCCGCTAACTGTTTGGTGGAAAAAGCTGGCTTATGCATTTGTCAGTGGTGCTGCCGGGGGGATGGCCGCTGTTGCCTGGCGACGCGAAGAGTAGTCGACACATTAATCCCATTTTAACACGGGATAGCAGGTTGCGAAATATAAACCGCCGGAAAGAGGCAGCCCCTCATCCCGGCGGTTTTGGCTAGAAGGCAACAACTATCTCCAGATCTTGAGGAGTACGTTCCGTAAAAACCCCGGCAAGCGTAAGAAATAAACCCGCATTTTGGCTCACCCCTTCGTTGTGGTTTTCCGGTGTTCATTTCTTTCCCCATCATATTTTTTTTGCCGCCATTTGGTGATAAAACACCAGCCAATTTTGAAAAATCACGATGGCGGCCGCGAGAGTCAATACCAGAGCCATAAATACAGGTGTTTCCACCAGCCAGCCAAGAACACATACCGTCAGCATTGCGGTACTGGCTGCCAGTGAAGACGAGCGGGACAAGACCAGCCCGGCGACCGCTGCCGCCAAGGCAAATTGAGCCAGTTCCGGAGCCTGGACAAACAAAAAACCGCAAAACGGTACCCAACTGTTACCACCACGGCCCTGCAATACGGGTGACCAACCGTGGCCAACCATTAAAAATAAACCGGCTAACCATTGACAAGCCGGAGAAACCACAAAAATGCCGGGTAAAAGACCTGCTACCACCCCTTTGGTGGTCTCCCCAAGCCAACCTAGGGCCATGGATTCGGGACCAGCCAAACGCAAGAGCTTAACCGGGCCGATCGAGCCGGGCCCATAATCATCCCGGACTAAACCATAACCCAAGCGACCGACCCAATAAGCAATCGGCAAAGCACCGATCAGATAAGCACACATAGCCATCAAGGCGGAAAACAAACACCACTCCCCCTCAGCCAGTTAGCTTTGTACAAGATTTATGCTTGTACAATTAGTCCTAGAACTAAGCGGTTGGCAAAGGAGGAAGAAAAGACATCCTGTCGTATGTTAAATATTGAGGGAGGGAGCGTAAATGTGGTTGGAAGATAAACATTTTAACCTGCTGGCGACCCTATACTTGCAGGGGCCGCAAACCAACGCTTTTCTGCTTGCCCAGTTCGGTAGCCGGTCCGAAGTCAACCGGCAAATCAACTTCCTTACTGCCCTGAGTTACATAAAATATAGCACCACCACCCCCGAGGCCGTAGAAATTACGGAAAGAGGGTGGCGACTGGTTAAAGATCGTGAGCATTTTGTATCTGCCCTTAACCGGGCTACCGGCAAGCCTTCCGGTCGTTGAGTCACCAGGCCGTCTTCAAGGGTAGCTGGGTACAACGATCCATTCCCTTACGGCAGGCGGCACAGATAAACCGCCCACAGTCTTGGCAAACAAGCATGTTAATTTGTTTTTCTTCCATGCAATCATAACAATACATTGTATCGCAATGCCCACAGACAACTCCCTGGGTATCTTTGGTGCCACAACGTTCACAATATGGAATTTTCATGGAAAGATCTCCTCCTCCCGAATAAATAAAAAGACCTGGTGTTATGCTAGAGGAGAGGAAGTCCCCTGCCGGCGAGCTGGTTCCTTTCCGGCTAACCTAACCAGTGAAGAGGGACTTCCTCTGCTTTTATTATATCAGTTTCCCCGTAAGGCAAACAGAACCCCCGGCCTGAACTGCCGGGGGTTCTGTTGCTCATATTTTTGGTACTCGTAGGTTAGAAACCATCAGTGCGGATAACAAGACCATCGCAATCGGAAAAAATAACCCCGGTAACCGATCACCGGCCAAAGAGAAGATCGCCATCAGGGGACCGGCAACAGTAATCGGGATACCCAAAAAATGGGTGGTGATACTTAGAATGTTAAACCGGGCTAACCGAACCGCACCACACAACACAAATAAAATGGCAATTACCAGTCCCCACCCTCCAAAGGGGTTAAAAAGGTGGGCGGCGTAGATTAGGATCGCCGGCGCCACGCCAAAAGACACCAGGTCCGAAAGGGAGTCAAGTTCTTTGCCGAATGGTGAGGCAACATCCAATTTCCGCGCTACTTTGCCATCCATCCCGTCCAGCACCATGGCTAACAGGATCATTATAGCCGCCATCCGGTAAGCATGATCCATAGTGTAAACCAATGAAAGGATCCCAAGCAACAAATTGGCTAACGTAAATACGTTGGGAATAACCACTTTGTGGTTCATCATACAACCTCCGTGATTTTCACTTCGGCTGGGTCGGCGATTCACTTGATTTTATCATTTTTGGGCGGCGATAAAAAGGTGGTTTCCGAGAATTTGGTAAAACGTTCCCAACTATGGTCACATTCATTCCAATAATAACCACGCACACCGATCCCCTTCTGTTTTAAGCAAACCAAAAACCGGGGGAAATCCGCCGGCCGAACCCGGAGTGCCAAACCGCACCCTTCACTAATTTCCCGGGGTACCGGCAGGAGGATACACGGGATTAGGCAGTCCTTGCCGGTTTGCTCACCAGCGATAGCCTCCTGAGTGGAGGTAAACGTTACCAAAGGATAGGTACGTTGCCACCACATTTCCTTATCCGGCATGGTTTACCCGTCCACCTGCGCATCTGCCTACACTAAGGAAATCAATAATCATTGCCCAAGCTGTTTCCAAGTTGTTGCTCTCAACAACTCCCGGTACAGCCTTTTTAACGGCCTGGACTTCCTTAGTTACCGGATCCGGCTTGTCGGCTGCCGGCACTAGCATAATCGGTAGTTGAACCTGCCGGAACATAGGAATATCGCCGGAAGAATCACCGATCGCCACAGTATGCGCTAAGTCTACCCCATATATACGACAAAAATAACGGACCCAAGCCCCTTTATCTTGGGGGCCATAGTCACCGGACACCCGAATCTCGACCCGGCCGGTAGCAAACCCATCCGTTAACTCCAATTCATTGGCAACGGCATCACTAATGCCCGCTTCCCGAGCGACCCGATCGGTCAATAAGGTTAATCCGGTCGACAATAAGACAATCCGACACGACCGGGCAGATAAGTCAGTTAAAATTTCCACTGCCTGGGAGCGAAGAGGTATCCCGGCCGCCCATCCCCTAAGTTGTGTTACTCCAGTACCCCTAAAATGCATCGCATCCCGCTGGGCAAATTCCCGGTAATCAATCAAACCATCAAAATAACATGTTTGGATCGGAATTCCCACAGTCTCCCAAATACCCATTGAACGGTAAATATGCTCCCAAACATTAGGTCCCTGGGTCAGGGTACCGTCAACATCAAAAAAAATCAGCAAGGCGATCTCCTCTACCAGGTACTGCTTAGGTATTTTTGTTGGATTGGGGTCAAATGGTCAATCATTATCCCCAGGGCTGCCAATCTTAACTCAGCTACCTTCCGGTCAATTTCTGCCGACACCGGATATACTCCTGGCTTAAGAACACCCTGGTTTTCGTTCAAATAGGCTAGAGCCAAAGCCTGGATCCCAAAGGATAAATCCATGACCTCTGCCGGGTGGCCGTCACCGGCAGCCAAGTTGACTAAACGTCCTTCTCCCAACAGAAAAACCTTACGTCCATCCCGAAAGGTGTATTCCTCGACATTTTGGCGGATTGTGGCAACCTCGACCGCAACGGCTGCCAGATCTTGTTTGTTAATTTCCACGTCAAAATGACCGGCATTGGCAAGAATCGCTTTATCTTTAATCACCGTAAAGTGTTCCGCCTTAATAATATCACGGTTTCCCGTCGTAGTAACAAACACATCCCCAAGCTGGGCCGCCCGCTGCATGGGCATTACCGAAAAACCATCCATCAAAGCCTCGTTCGCTTTCACCGGATCAATTTCCGTAACGATGACCCTAGCCCCAAGTCCTTTGGCTCGGGAGGCAACTCCTTTGCCACACCAGCCATAACCGGCAACCACTACTACCTTGCCGGCGACAACCAGATTGGTTGTGCGCATAATACCGTCCCAAACGGATTGTCCGGTACCATACCGGTTGTCAAAAAGGTATTTCATTCGGGCATCGTTAACGGCCATCATGGGAAACAACAAGCGGTCGGCTGCCGCCAACAAACGTAACCGGTGCAGACCGGTCGTGGTTTCTTCCGCACCACCGATAATGTGGCGGGCTTGCTCAGGCCTCTCGGTATGCAATAAAGTAACCAAATCCCCACCATCATCAATCAAGAGATCGGGTTGGCAATCTAAAGCCCGCGTTAAATGGATGTTATATTCATCATCGGTCGCGCCATGCCAGGCAAAAGCCTTCACCCCATTGGCGACCAGGGCGGCAACGACATCATCTTGGGTGGAAAGCGGATTCGAGGCACAAACGGCAACATCCGCACCGGCAGCCTGCAAGGTTAAGGCTAAATAAGCGGTCTTGGCCTCAAGGTGTAAACAAATTGCCACTTTCTTTCCAGCCAACGGTTTATGCCTGGTAAAATCCATTTTAATCCGGTTTAAAACAGGCATATGTAGAGCTACCCAGTCAATTTTGCGTTGACCTGGCCCAGCAAGTCCAAGATCGCGAATCATCGAGACCACCAAAACAACCCCCTAACTTTTCTTGCCGGAATCAACCGGCTGCGGCATGACTAACGATTGCTGTTCTTCCGGAATAGTCGGTTGCTGAAAAGGTGGAGCTTCCACCCCGGAAGGAACTGTGGGTAGCTGGGGATAATCAGGCTCCACTTTATCCGGGTCCACGTCACCGGACTGAACACCCGGCGGATTTTGGGGTGAAACCGGCGTTACCGGGGCTTTTGGCGGCACCGGAGTTGGTTGCGGCTGTTTTTCTTCCGGCTTTGGCGGCGTTTTTGCTTCTTGCTCCCCCTTGATCGGTGTACTTACGGGAACCTCTTCTTGGTCGGCGCCTTCAGTGCCGGCCGGTTTACTACGGGGCTTTTCCACCAGGACAATTGTTCCTTCATCGATTACTTCCGTGCTGATGATCCCCTGCATAAAATCAGTAGCCGCTTGGCGTGCTTTGATGGGGTCCACGTACCAGTAGCTGATCCCGTTCAGGTCCATAAAGTTGCCCGGCAAGGTATGGGCAATGATATCTTCACCTTGCCAATCATTAGCAAGGGTAGCTAAAGAAACCAAGTCGCTAATGCCCAAATTTGTATCAACAGCCTTAGCCAATTGGGGTACAAGAGCAGGTAATTTCCATACCGTATTCACCTGGAGCATTTGTTTGGCCAACGCCTGCAAAAACTTCTGTTGGCGCTGGGTCCGGCTGATATCGCCCAACTCATCAGACCGGAACCGGACATACTGTAAGGCCTGCTTGCCATCCAGTTTTTGCGAACCCTTTTTTAGATTAATGTAATCCGTCGGGTCACCTTCGTTATGGTACATATTCTTGTCTACAAGCAATTCTACGCCGCCCAAGGTGTCGACGATTTCGCGAAAGCCGTTGAAATCCGTCTTGATGTAATAATCCACCGGAATGCCGAGTAATTCGGTCAACGTTTTTTGCGTCAAGGACACTCCCCCATACATATGGGCCGCATTTATTTTGTCCATACCGTAACCGCTGATGTGTACCCTGGTATCCCGGGGAATTGACAATAGATAGGCTTTATTTTCCTGCCGGTCAATGCTGGCGAGGATCATGGTATCAGTGCGTCCGGTCGCTTCGCCGGGACGGGCATCCAACGCTAAAAGCAAGATATTGATCCGCTTATTTTTTTCTTCCGTAGAAACAAAAGGCCTGTTGTCGTCAGTTTGCTTTTCCTTGCTGCTGGCTTGCAGCTGCATGACGCCGAAGGTAACTCCTGCGGACAGGAAAAACAATAATAATAACCCCAAACCGAGTCGAAGCCTGGGGCTAACCTCCAGCCTACCCATTGCTGTCTCACCTCTAAAAGCAGGGTTCCCCCGCCATTATAAAATGTTGCATGCGGCAAAGCAAGAAAAGGGTGGGATTTGGTGCATTAAGTTGACTAATTACATAAACCTGTAAGAAAAAATAGTAAGGAGGCTGCCTGCCTCCTTGACCGATGCAGCTATTTTGTAATTGGTGCCCCACATACCAGGCACCGTTCCAAATCATCACCTTCTACATTGTCGCATTCCCTACATTGGGGAGATTTTTCCACTACGCCCCCTTCAATATATTTTTCACGAAAACGGGCTAACTCTTTCGCTTTTTCCCGGCGACATTCCCGGCATTTTTCACAGAGGGTCATCATTATGCCTCCTTCCAAATCTTATTATAACCCCGGAACCACCATGTCACCAAACCGGCAATTTATGGCTGCACACTGGTCCATAGCTCATTCCCAATGAAGATTCGCCATAGCTCCGGGTCGATTTTGCCTTCACTCACCATAATACCCAGGGTTTCAAGCGCTTTTGACACCGGCATTGCTTTTTTGTAAGGGCGATCCGCCGCAGTCAACGCATCAAAAATATCTAACAAGGCCAAGATTCTAGCCTCCAATGGAATTTCTTCCCCGGCCATTCCCCGTGGATAGCCCTTCCCATCCAATTGTTCGTGATGTAATGTCGCCCAATAAGGAACGTTCTGGAAATGGCGGGCAAACGGCACCTTAGCCAACAACCGGCTGGTCACGGTGACGTGTTCTTCCATGATCCGGCGTTCCGCCGGCGTTAAAGTACCCCGCGGAACAAGCAAGGCGGCAAGCTCTTCCGGAGCCAGCCAAGACTGGGGGTTGCCATTACAATCGATATAGGTACGGAAGGCAATAATTTGCAATTCCCTAACCAGTTCAGGACCAACAAACGTAGTGGGATCATTGGCCCGTAAAATTATTTCCCGGGTCTGAGCCACCATCTGCTGGTCCTTTTCCCAAGACCGCTCCAATTCTATTATTCCTTCACCGGATTCCCGGCCTGCTAAAGCCAGTTTTTGTTCCAGGTACGCAATCTTACAGCAGGCGGAAATATAATCCAGTCTGGCCAACACTAATTCAAGGCGACCAGCCAACCGGGTAGCTTTATTCATCACCTCGAGAGGAGTGGCAATTTTGCCGATATCATGTAACCAAGCAGCCATAACCAATTGTTTGCCCCGAATCAAATCAAATGTCTCATTCGCCAATTTACCGTCGGTTGTTTCATTTATCGCCTGAATCATCGCTCTAGTCATTTCCGCCACCCGCCGGGTATGGTTTGCGTTATAAGGGGTTCGGGCGTCAATCGCGGTCGCCATTACCTCAACGAAGGAGCGGAAGAGATTCTCTATATCTGCTAACAACTGCATATTTGTTAAGGAAATGGCTGCCTGTGATCCAAGTGAATTAACGACTTTTTCCAAGCAAGGAGCAAATGCTACCACTTTGCCGGTCTGATCCCGGGCATTGATTAACTGTAAAACACCGATAATATCCCCTTCGTGATTTTCCAGGGGAACCACCAACAAAGAGGTAGTCCGGTAGCCGGTTAATTGATCATATCTTTTGGGGCCGGAAAAATCAAAATCTTTGGTTTGGTATACATCGGCAATATTCACCGTTGACCGGGTCAAGGCTACATAAGCGGAGACATTTTCTTTACGTAACGGCACCGGTGGTAATTCGATGGTCTCATTATGACTGCCTTGAAACACCTGAAGGGTTTCGTTTTGAATTATCTTAAAGACTAAATGGTCCTTTTCCCGTAAGTAAAGCGTTCCCGCATCAGCACCGGTAATTCGCCGGGCAACGGTGACAATCATTTCCAGTAACCGATTGTGGTCCTTTTCGGCTGATAATGCGATCCCGATATTCAGCAATGGTTCTACTTGTTTTAATATCTTGGCGGAATAGATCTGCATTAATCAATACCATCTCCTTGGAACTCTCTACGTATTCCCAATAAGAAATTCGATTTACATTGCTTTTTTACCTGCTATTTTTCGTTATTACGAGCTTAAACGACGAGAAAAGCAGATCCCAGCCGCTAGAGCGAACAAGTCCTAAAACAGCAGGAATTTTCCTGCTGCTGCAGAAATTTGAATGATGGGTTTTAATCGGCAGTCTTAAGTATAAAATCCGGGAGGAACTGCAAGATTGAATGTTAATCAATTGGCCCAAGCGGGTTTGGTAAAACGCTACAGTGCTGATGACATAATTTTTTACGAAGGAGACTTGGGAAAAGAACTATACATCATTTTATCCGGCAAGGTAAATATCTACATAAATTCCATTGATGGTTTTCCGATGGATATCGCCCACCTCGGCCCTGGCGACTTTTTTGGTGAAATGTCCCTACTGGAAGACCTCCCCCGCAGTGCCACCGTACAAGCCTTTGAGAACACAATTGTATTGGTTATTGATGAAAGCAATTTTGAGGCAATTATCAGCCGCCAACCAAAACTAGCCCTGGGGATTATGAAGGGGCTCAGTATACGCCTACGGCAGCACAATGAAGAAATCCGCAATTTGCGACAAACCACGGCGAAGAAAGAACCACCGGGGCAAAATGCCCTCGCGATCAGCCGGGAACCCTTAGAGGAAAACCAAGCCCCGGAAGAAAGCAAGTTTCCGGGTGATTCACTATTTCCTCCCGGCCATAAATCTTATCCGGGAAAAGCCTCAGAAAGTGATCACTCCTTACTCTTTGACAAGAATGTCACCTGTCCGGTCTGCCAAGCTAATTTTGGGGCAAAAATGATCCGTTCTTCAAAACTAAAATTAAAAGGGATTGAACCTGATTTTCGCCAGCGTTTTATCGGGTTTGAACCGCTTTGGTATGTGGTTTGGGTTTGCCCAGCTTGTTATTTCGCCAACTTTAACGTAGAGTTTCCTCAGGTATCCGCAGCAGCAAAAAAGAAGATTGCCCAAGCCGCACCCCAGTTAAAACAGCAATTAGCCTTTGAGGTTACTTCCCCCCGAAAAATAGACCAGGTGTTTACCTCCTTCTATTTGGCGTTGCACGCCGCAGGCTTCACGGATGATGCAGCCAAGACCGCTAAAATTTGGTTGCGGCTGTATTGGTTATATTCCGATGTTAACGACCCAGCGATGGCTGATTTTGCCGCCCGCCAAGCTTTGACGTACTACCAAAAAACTTTTTACGAGACCACCCAAAATACCCCTTTGGAGCAAGAACAACGTCTCACCTATTTGCTTGGTGAGTTATCTTTACGAAACGGCGAAAAGGACCAGGCTTTCAACTTTTTCCGGAGTGCGATTATCCGAAAAGGTGGCAGTCCTCACATAAACCAGCAAGCCCGGGACCGATTGTACGAATTGAAACAAAAGCAGCAGTAAACTTCGGGAGGGCTTTCACTGACTAAACAAATTAAGGGTTTTTGGGGGAAACGTCTGCTGATCATCATTGTTTCACTGCTCAGCAGCATTATTTTAGGTGTTGGCATGGTGGGCGGCTATTGGTTTTACCTTTTTTTTTCGGTGGTACCCAATTTTCAAACGGAAGACTTTATGGTTCCCGCGACCTCGTTTGTTTACGATCAAAACGGGCAACCCGTTTGCCAACTGCATGGACCCCAACACCGGATTCCCCTTCCCTTGAGCCGGATCCCTAATCATTTACAGTTAGCCATAATTGCGGCCGAGGATGTGCGGTTTTTCGAGCACCCCGGCTTTGATCTCTACGCCATCTTCCGCGCAATTAAAACAAACTACGTCGCCGGGGAAATCCTGGAAGGCGCCTCAACAATCCCCCAACAACTGGTAAAAAACTTATATTTGGGTCCGGAAAAAACCTGGACCCGTAAGTTTCGGGAAATTCACCTGGCCTACCATTTGGACCACCAATTAGGCAAAGAACGAATTCTGGAACTTTACCTCAACCAGATCTATTTCGGCCAAGGTGCTTACGGTGTGGAATCTGCCGCCCGGACTTACTTTGCCAAACCAGTTAAAGATCTAACCTTGGCAGAATGTGCCTTGCTGGCCGGCATTCCTAAAAACCCCGGACGCTACACACCGGTTTGTTCGATGCCGGCAGCCATAGACCGCCGTAATACAGTATTGGATCAGATGTATGCCTACCGGTTTATCACTAATGACCAGTGGGTGGCAGCCCGGCAGGAACCTGTCCGGTTAAACCCCGAACCACCCGCCCGGGAACAACCTTACCCGTTCCCCTTTTTCATTGATGAAATCTTAAGGGAAGCAATCGAAATTCACCACCTGCCTGAAGAAAAACTGTTCGGTGGGGGTTTACATATTTACACGACTTTAGACCGCCGCGTCCAGAGTTTAGCCGAAGAATTATTTTTGACTGGCGACTATTTTCCGGCGCCTACGACAAACCGGGCAGTCGAGGCCGCCCTGGCCTGTATCGACCCTTATACCGGTAACGTAAAGGCTATAGTCGGTGGACGTTCCTACGTTACCCGCCGCGGTTTCAACCGGGCAACAATGATGCGACGTTCACCCGGTTCAGCCCTTAAACCCTTAGCTGTTTATGCCCCGGCCATCGAACAGGGCTGGCAGCCGGATAGTCTGCTACCGGATGAACCGCTTAACTTTCGGGGCTACCAACCAAAAAATTACGATGGAGTTTACCGGGGGCAGGTAACCATCCGGCAGGCGATCAGGCAATCAATCAACATACCGGCTGTCTGGTTGTTGGACCGGATTGGGGTACATAGGGCGGTTGCCACCTTGCAGGCCTTGGAAATCCCGGTTACCAATAATGATGCCCATCTCTCTCTAGCCCTCGGTGGTATCGAGCAAGGAGTTTCCCCGCTACAATTGGCTACAGGTTACGGCACTTTGGCTAATGAAGGCACCTTGGTACCAACCCGGGCGATCATTCAGGTATATGACCAAAATGGGCAACCATTATTAAAACCTGCAGTCAAAAACCAAATTTTTAGTCCGGCTACAGCTAAAGTTATGACCGAAATGTTGCAGGATACCGTAATGTATGGCACTGCCCGGGAAGCCCAGTTGAACCGGCCGGTAGCGGGCAAAACCGGCACTGCTGAACTGCCGGCTTTGCCAATGTTTGAAGGAATCCAAGGGAACCGTGATGCCTGGTTTGTTGGCTATACCCCGGAATTAGTGACCGCTGTATGGATGGGCTATGATTACACCGACCGGGAGAACTATCTGCACCGGATTTATGGCGGTACCTACCCGGCAAGGCTATTCCGGGCTTTCATGGAACAAGCCTTGGCTGAGATCGAGCCTCGGGCTTGTAATGAAGCAGAGCAAAACTAAAGGCTAAAAAAAACCGGCCGTCACCAGCCGGTTGCCCAAACCTTGGGATTATTTTTCGTCCGTTAATTCAGGTTCAGGGATCTCATTGCCACAGTTGCAACAAAAGCCATACTGGGAAACTTCTGCGCCACAGTATCCGCACCATTCCACGCTTTGCCACCTCCCGGATCAATGAACCTGCTCTCACCAATATAATACACCACATTTAAGGCAAATGTCAGCAATTAATTTATTTATCCGGGGTGTTTTTGCAAATAGTATAGCATAATTTTAGCGTGGGAGTAAATATTGCGATTTACTAGCAAGCCTTAAAAGATAAACCTACCGGCGGGAGTATTAATGACGCTAAAGATTTTTTCTTCCCGGCCATTTTGGTTGTTGATATAAATCAGATAATCCTGCCCGGCTCTTATACAGGAAAATTCCCAGCATTCAACTTCCTGATAATTATCTTTGGCCAATAAGACCTGTTTGGTCCCGGTAACCTGTACATAAGGGGACAATTTTTTTTGGGCTTCTTCCCGGGTTATTTTTGGTTTTGCCAGTTGCCGATTGTGGTGAAACGTCAGGTAGGCAGTTGCATCATAGCCGACAACTTCCCGGTCGTCCATAGCCACCCGCACTTTGATTTTATCAGGATATAATGACAGATCTCCTTGCTTTGGTACCAAAATAATAACCGCCATGTTTTGGTACTCTTCAGCCGTGACAACCTCAAAATTACGCATTCCCCGGCGGTCCAGATAAGCCTTAGCCGCTGCCGCACATTCATCGCGGGAAACCTTGATCCCGTCTACCGGCCGGTCTTTCAGCATCCAAACGACATGACCACCGGTTTTGGAGATATCCAGATTGATTACGGTCTTTTCCGGGGCATCATTAGGAACTACGCTGACAGCAAAGGCGGGAATGGCGGCTTTACCTTCACCGGCTACTTTAAGTGTATGCCCTTCCAAGTTATCTTTACCCAGAAAAGACTGGGCAATTTGCAGTGCTTGTTCCTGCGTGATTTGTCCGGTACCCAGACCGCGAGGGGACACCTTGATAGTTTCCGAAAATTTGCCGTCGTATTCTAAGGAACTAAATTTCTGGAGCTCGGTTTCAACGAATTGAAAGTTGGCTAAAATTGGCGGTGCTTGGCTTTCCGGGCCTTGTCCGGCCAAAGCCGTAATCACTTTGTTCCAAAGACCGGGCAACCAAGCCGTTTGGGATTGGGAACCGGTTTGTTCCTGCTTGCGGGCATTCCGTTCCAGGTCAATCCAAGTAATCGTCCGCGAATTTAGTTGCTCACCCATCTTCCGTAGTTCGTCCCGGAGGAAAAGGGTCTGACGCTGCAATTCGCTTAGTTGTTTTAATTCCGTCGGTGTCAAAGATCCGGGATCATTTACCTTTTTTTGACTTAAGTTATAACAGTAATCACCGGCTTGGTTGATAAATTGATTAGTTCGGGATAAAAGTAGGTTGACCAGTGGGAGTTGCCCCAAATCACCAGCGGCATGGGATGCCTCCCTGGTTACATCACTTAACCCACTGATTCCGGTATTGGCCGAGTTGCTTACCAAAACCTTGGACATTTCCAGTTCCATATTCTCGATGTGTCCGGACATATCCAAAAAGGCCCGTTGATACTGGTTTTCAGTTTTCATTTGGTAGGCCCGATTTTGTTCATACTGTTGGAAATACAAAAATCCCAGTAACGCTGTACTCAGGGCTAACACCCCGGTGAAAAACCGGAATACACTCCGGGAGCGCCGAACATCATCGGCTACATTTTCCTGCAGTTTACTGGTAGTACGTTCGGTGTTTTCGTTATTCAAGGTTTTATCCCTTCTTCCTTTCCGCTTTTATCGTCTACTTCGCAAAGTAGTGTTTACCGATCGATTTAACAACCGGACGGCTCCAAATCCATTTGCTTGTAGCGGTAGCTGGATTCCAGTAATAAATGCAGCCACCAGTAGGATCCCAACCGGCCAACGCATCCCGGGCAGCCTTGAAGGCCGGCGCATCGGTGGCCAACGGGGTCCAGATTTGGCCATCAGAAACGGCAGTAAACGCCCCTGGCTGAAAAATTACCCCGTGTACCGAGTTGGGAAACGATGCGTGGCGTACCCGGTTTAAGATCACCGCCCCAACGGCCACCTGTCCTTCATAAGGTTCTCCTCTGGCTTCACCGTGAATGGCCCGGGCCATCGTCTGTAAATCCCCTTGCTTCGGATAACCCGTCCCATCAGTGGCCTCAGCAGTTTCTAAGGCGAATTTTTCGCCAACGCTTCCCAAGGGCCCTGGTACTACAGCTTTCGGGGTGCCCACTCCCAAATACCAGCCACCCCCCAAACACACCCCTAGACATAGCAGCAAAACAGCAATAAGTCTTCCGTACCGCAAGTCCCTTCCCTCCTTTAGATCATGTTGTTCTAGGGTATTGTTTGAGTCGCTAATGTTCTCTATACAAAAAAAGACGCCTTCCACAGCGTCTTTTTTTGCGTCTATTTACTCGCCGATATTATATTTTAGCAGCTTTTGATACAAGCCGGCCCGAGATATTCCCAAGATCTGGGCAGCCTGCATTTTGTTGCCGTTAGAAGTGAACAAGGCCCGAAGAATTGCTGCTCTTTCCGTCTGTTCGAGCAGGCTCTGCAAATTTTGGTGGGCGGGAAACCCCGTTTCCTCACGGCCAAACTGATGCAGATACATGGGTAAGTGACTGACGGTAATAACTTCACCGTCAACAAAATTAAAGGCTTGCTCAATTACACTGCTTAATTCCGTGGCATTTCCCGGCCAATGGTAGCTCTGCAGTAAGCGCATGGCTTCCGTATTCATTCCTTTTACCGCCAGGCCGAAGTCCTGGTTGTATTTACGAATAAACAAATTAACCAGTTCGGGTAAATCTTGAATCCGCTCTCTTAATGGAGGGATAAACAAACTGACCATAATCAGGGAGCAATACAGGTCTTCGCGAAACAGGCCTTTCTTAACCAAATATTCCAGGTTGTGGGTGGTAGTGGCAATTACCCGCAGATCTAACGGGTTAGGCTTTTCGGAATCCGCCGCAAAAAAAGCGGGTTCCCGTAAAAGTCCTACAAGCTTCTCCTGCAACATCAGCGGTAGGGCGTTGATTTCCTCCAGAAACAGCGTACCTTGGTGAGCCAAGCACACTTTTCCCGGCAATGCCGGTGATTTCCCTTTACCCGGGCTCCCGAACAATTCTACCGCCAAGGTGCCTGGTGGCAAACCGGCGCAGTTCACTTGGATAAACGGCCCGTTTTTACGTGCAGATTCAATATGTAGAGCATGGGCAAGCAGTTGTTTGCCGGTACCAGGCTCCCCACGGATCAAGATGGGCGAATCGGTACGGGCCACTCGCTTTACCGTTTCCTTAAGGTTTTGGACCGCCCGGCTATTCCCGACAAAGGCCTCTAGATTGTAGCGGGCCCCACGGAATTTTTGGAGTTCATCTTTGTAATAAGCCAATTCGTTTTTTAGGGCATTTACTTTCCGGGCCAGTATATTTAACTCGCGGATGTTCTTGAACATAATCTTACCCATGGCGCCGGTAATTTTCCCATCTTTAATTATCGGTACCCGCATCGCCACGAAAGCTTGCCGCCCTGTACGCTGCAGTTCTCCCACTTCCGGTTTCCCGGTTCCCAGCACAATGTGTAGTCTGGTGTTTTCCACTACGGAAGCAACGGGTTTGCCCAATAATTGGTGTTCTTCAAAGCCAAGAAATTTACAGTAAGCCCGGTTTACCATGGTGATAATGCCGGTAGCGTTAACTACCATAATGCCGTCATAGGCATCTTCCAGGACCATCTCCAGGGTGCTCTTCAACTCTTTTTCCCGGGCCAGTTCCTCCTGCAGCACCCGGAGGACGGATACATCTCTAAAAACGGCAACAAAGCCGGCAATTTCTCCCTGCTGTGGCCATGGTAACACAGAGACTTCGAAATATTCCCCAGAAGGGCCACAGACAGGCCCGACTGAGGGGTTGTTGTTATGGATTGGATCTAAACAGATTTCCGGAAAATTCCGGGCGGGCCGCCCTAAAACCTGGTGTTGCTCCGAGCCAAAAACCTTGCTCGCCTTTTGATTAAATGCTTGGATGATCCCCCGGGTGTCAACGGCAATAACCGGATCGGGAAAACTGTCCAGAATCGCTATTTCAGAAAATAACGGGGTGATCAGTTCGTTGTTGACGGCCAAGAAACTCCCCCCTCTGTTCTGAATCAACTATATTATTCTTACGCCATGTTTCCTTTGTTTTCCTGCCGAGGAAACAATTTTCTAAAGATCTGTAGGCCAAATTCAATTACAATTTAAGGAGCTGCGATAAAAAGCCGAATCCTTTGCAGCAGGTACGGAGAAACCAGCCGGTAGAAAACCGGTCGCTGTCACGCGATAGATCAGACAGCAGGGGTGAATCTTCTTCTGAAGTAGGACAACCTTTTCATCCGAACCCTTCAGCTAACTCCGGAGGCTATGGAAAGGATGGTTCAATGAGTTTGCGTCTCGTTTCTCAAGCTTGGCGGGTTTTATTGTTAGTGGCACTTGGCATTTTTCTTTATGGTGCCTTGCCGGTTCCCGCCCATGCCTGGCAGTACACGGTTTCCGCGGGTGATACTTATTATTTGCTGGGCGAACGTTTCGGGCTACCGTGGGAAATAATTCAAGTGGCAAACAACCTGCCTGCCGACAATCTTCCCATTGGCCAAGTCTTAACTATCCCTGATGTTAACACTTTAGCCTCCCGGTCAATCCCGGCAACCCAGGAAGATATCGACCTTTTGGCCCGCCTGATCGAGGCTGAAGCCAGTGGGGAACCATACTCCGGCAAAGTTGGTGTCGGTATGGTGATCTTGAACCGGGTCGATAGTGATCTGTTCCCTAACACTATCCGGGAGGTAATTTTCGAACCCTGGCAGTTCGAGCCGGTCCAAAATGGCTGGATCTACTTTCCGGCCACGGCAGAATCCTTTCAGGCAGCCCAAGATGCCCTTGACGGTGTCAATCCGGTAAACGATGCCCTCTATTTCTTCAACCCTGATAAAACAGCCGACACCTGGATGCACCAAAGACCAATTATCTGCCGGATTGGCAATCATCTTTTCACCCAGTAATCAGTAATTAAGAAAATGGCACCCTAACATCGGGTGCCATTTTCTTTTCCGGTAAATACCGGATTCGAAGATTATCCCGGGGCCATGGCCATTACAACCAGCCGGGTGAACTCAGCCAATTTCGGCGGTGGAATAGTCCGCAGGTCCAGCCACAAAGCATCTGTCACTACTCTCCCAAGTACCGGCACTTCCCCGGTCCGCAAACGTTCGGCGAGGGCATGTGCCCCGCCTTGCGGCGGGCGCACGACAACACACCAACTGGGCAACTCAACTTCGGGTAGAGCGCCACCACCCACTTGGGACATACCTGGCTGTACCTGAATCTGCCATGCCGGATGGGTTTCCGTCAAAATCTGAGCAACTTCCCGAGCCCTGGCCTCAATCCGACCAGCCGGTTGAAGCAGAAAGGACAAAGTGGGAATATGGCTAACCACCTGTTGGGGATGCCGGTAAAGTTGCAGCGTTGCCTCCAAGGCAGCCAGGGTCAATTTATCTACCCGTAACGCCCGGTTAAGGGGATGGCCGGCCAGTTGGGCAATCAAATCCCGCCGACCGACAATAATGCCGCTTTGGGGACCCCCAAGCAGTTTATCACCACTGAAAGTAACCAGATCGATTCCTGCCCGGACAACTGATTGCACACTGGGTTCTCCCCAAAAATCACCGGAGCCAGATTGTTCATAAAGCACGCCACTGCCCAAATCTTCCACTACCAATAAACCACGTTGCCGGGCTAAAGAGACAAGTTCCTCCCGGGCAACCGCAGCCGTGAAACCGACTATCCGGAAATTGCTAGGGTGAACCTTCATGAGCAGCCGGGTGTTTTCCCCGATCGCCGCTGCGTAATCGGCCAAACGGGTCTTGTTGGTCGTACCAACTTCAACGAGCTGTGCCCCGCTTAAGGCCATAACATCAGGAATCCGGAAAGCCCCACCGATCTCGACTAATTCACCCCGGGATACAATAACCTGGTGTTCCCGGGCAAGAACAGTTAAGATTAAAAGCACCGCCGCCGCATTGTTATTAACTACTAAGGCATCATCCGCCCCGGTTAAAATTTGGAGTAATTCCCGCACATGGTCGTAACGCCGGCCGCGTTTACCGGTGTTCAGGTTTAGTTCGAGGTTACAGTATCCACCGGCAACTGCCTCAATTGCGGCAAGCGCTTCCGGGGCAAGTGGGGCCCGGCCCAAATTAGTATGTAACACAACCCCGGTGGCATTAAAGACAGGCCGCAGTCTGGCCTGATCCGCTTTAGCCAGTGCCTCCCGAACCGCCACACAAATGCCGGCAAAGGATAAATCCACCTTATCCCCGGCCACAAGCGGACCGGCGGCAATAATTGCCTGCCGCAACTCGGCCAAATGCCGTTGAATCTCCTGCAACAAACGCTCCCGGCCGTACTTTTCCGCCAGTTCCGCCATACCGGGGTAAGTTAATACTTGATTTATAGCGGGAATCTTCCGTAAACAGGCCGCCAATTCTACCTCAAGCAAAACCGGTCCTCCCTTTTCCCTCAACATTTTCCGGCGGCGCTTGTAAGCACCACCGGTGTTGATGCTTAAAGTTTATTCTTCCGGATTAGGTGCATCTACCGGACAAACTTCGGCACAGGCACCACAATCGATGCATTTTTCCGGATCAATGTGGTATTTGTCCTCACCTTCACTAATCGCATCTGTTGGACATTCCGGAGCACAAGCACCACAGGAAATACAGTCATCATTGATTATGTGGGTCAAGAAATTCACCTCCACCGCTAATTTATCCATTTGTGGCACCACCTTATACGGAAAAAACTGCTTAATTAATTGCAGCTTAGCCTTGCGGGGCATTTTCTTGATCGCCGCTTCCCGGCGTAAAGCATTACAGCGGTCAGCAACAGATTCCTGGTATACCAGGTGAACCGGTAGCCGCGAACGAGTATATTTACTGGCTTTACCTTGCTGATGTTGTTTAATCCGCCATTCTACCCGATTTGTCCACCCGGTATATAAAGTACCATCTCCACACAACAAGATATATACGTAAGTGCCGGAGGACATATCAACTTACTCGCCCCATCAGCTGTAAAACCGAACCTTCGAGGTTCTGAATTTGTTTTAACAACTGACCATAATTACCTTTGTCATACTCAATTTCTACCATTTCCCGGATTAGCATCCGGAGTTGGAGATATGCTCTTTCTACAGTTTCGGGTGTGACTGGTCCATCCACGGCCGGCATCGTCCGTAACACCGCACCATATTCACCAGCAGGAGCCATCGCCGATGCTTCCTCACCGGTAATCGTAATCTCTTCCAGCAAGGAAGGCCCATGAGTCAGAAGACCCAACTCCTTTTCGACCACTTCGGCCAATGCACTAATGTAATGCGGCTCACCATGGGTAAGAAAGACTTTCTTCGGTGGCTTATTAAAATTACGCAGCCAGTTAACCAGCCCTGCTTGGTCGGCGTGGGCTGAAAACCCAGGAATATTGCGAATTTCGGCCTTAACCTTGATTTCCTCCCCGTGAATCCGGACTAATTTTTCCCCATCCAACAAGCGCCGCCCCAATGTACCTTCCGCCTGGAATCCGACGAATAAAACGGTTGCTTCCGGGCGCCACAAATTATGTTTGAGGTGGTGTTTAATCCGACCGGCGTCAGCCATCCCCGACCCGGCAATAATAATTGCCCGTCCTCTAAGCTGATTCAAGGCAATCGATTCCTCTGTATTCCGGGAAAAATGCATTTGCGGAAGGGAGAACAGGCCCCGCGTGGTGAAAAAAAATGATTTCGCTTCATTATCAAAAAAATACATGTTCTTGGAGAAAATTTCGGTTGCCGCAATTGCTAAAGGGCTGTCGATAAAAATATCGACTTCCGGAATAGCCTTGCTTTGGTAAAGTTGGGCAAGTTCAAAAAGTAAGTCTTGCGTCCGTTCAATGGCAAACGACGGAATTAATAATTTGCCCCCTTTTTCATAGGTGGTCATAATTGCTTCCTGGAGTAAGTCTAACCGGGAACGAGAACGGTCATGTAACCGATCCCCATAAGTTGACTCAACAACCACGTAGTCAGCTTCGGTTACCGGAACAGGATCATTAACCAGAGGCAAACCTGTATTGCCGACATCCCCGGAAAAAACGATCTTTGACTCCCGGTTTTGTTCTCTTACCCACAACTCCAAGGATGCCGAGCCTAAAATGTGCCCTGCATCCTGAAAGCGAATCCGGATTTCCGGATTCAATTGCACCAATTCTTGATAGGCCACCGGGCGAAAAAACTTCATCGTTTCCGCTGCTTCCTTGGCGGTATAGATCGGTGCCAGCAAAGGGTTTCCGCTCCGGGCAGCTTTCCGGTTTTTCCGTTCAACCTCCATCTCCTGAATATGCCCGGAATCAGGCAGCATTATTGAACACAAGTCAATGGTCGGCCCTGTAGCCAGGATCTGACCGCGAAACCCTGAACGCGCTAACTTGGGTAATAACCCGGAATGATCAATATGGGCGTGGGTTAGACAAACAAAGTCGATTTCACCCGGATTAAACGGAAAATCGCCGTAGTTACGTTCCTTTATTTGTTTACTGCCCTGAAACATGCCGCAATCGACCAACAATTTAGTGTTGGCTGTTTCCACCAAGTAACAGGACCCGGTTACGGTTTGGGCCGCCCCTAAAAATCGAATTTTCAAAGGTTCCCCCCCCTTATTTTTTCTTTTTTTATTAAATCAGTTATGGGCATTACTAAAACGGTTTACTCAAGATTAAGTACTAACATATTCTAAAGATCTTCGGCATTAAAGTGACAATGTCCTTGTTGAACGACAAAAAAGCCTTCATCCCTCCAAGGGGATAAAGGCTCAAATTTACACCGGTCGATCCCGCCGGTTAATCGAACGCCGGGAACGTGCAGGTTTTGCCCGGGGGTTAGGCCACATTTCCCGGCCGGCACATAAAATACCCCCCAGGGTCCCACCCCCGACCAAAACAACCGAACCGGACAGGCTCGTCCTCACGTTGGCCTGCTCATCAAAGCCACCGGATAATAGAATCAACACTAAGCCAATGGCTAGACCCGGTAGTAGTTTGCGAGTTAAAGTCAGCCTCGTGGCGATCAACGCACCACCAAAAGCAGCCACTGCAAACGCCCACCTGATCACCACATTGCCCCAAAACTGCCAAGCCGGACCCCAGCGGGACACGACCAAGCTTGGTAAAACCAAAACTGCTAAAATAAAAAACGCAAAAATAAGGCCGCCCCAAAAACTCCGCCAAGATTTCCTGGTCCTAGCCGAATCAGCATTCTTTTTGACTCTTGAGCTAATTACCGGACGCCGGTGCAGGTAGTTTTTCACCAGGCAGGCTCCCCTTTTTTACGAATGCTTTGCTCTTATTCTACCGGTTATTCGGGGAAGGGACAACTGCTTTCACCGGAAAGCCGGCCTGCAATAGACACCGTTTTAATCGGGTAGGACTGTGCATGTCCATTGGCAGGACATAAACAATCCTTAACCCCAAGTTGCGGCAAGCCAATTCCCGGCGACCAGCCGTCTTGGGTATTGGTCCCCCGATCACCACCAACTTTTTTGCCGGGATGTAGGCGGCAATTCCCTTCATACCTACCGGACCACCAACAATCACTTCCATTGTCGGATACAACCGGCGCAAATTGCGAACAAGCAGTACTTCGGAAAATTCGGTAGGTGGTTGACTCTCCGGTTTTGCCATCGTTGCTATGACTTCCACCGAACCGTCATCCCCGGCCGGTTCCGGCAGGGCAAGCAGCTCCGGACTAATTTCCCCAGCTTGGGGTGTTAAGGCCAAACCAGCCCGGATGTATTCTGCCAAAACATTTTGAAACTCACCAAAACTGCGCATTACCGCCGGATGGGGCAGCCGTTGCTGCAACAATTGTTCCACAGTGGCGTGTACATACTCCTGCCGTCCATCCACCAGTTCCTCACAAAGAGCAGCCAATTGTTCCACGGTTTTAATTCCTTCCTGAAACCGTTCCTCCCGGTAAGGCCCAGCTAACATGCTAATTTGGCTAGCCTCATCAATAATCTGATCCAATAAACGGAATATTTTTCTCTCTAAGTCACTGCGCTGCTCACCAGTCAAAGTTATTCCTCCTTCCTGGATAAACCTGGTTGTTAACCAGTTTATGCAGTTCAAATATGGCTTAGACCGGTTCTAGAACAGATCGCTCTCGCATCTATTATTAGAGTGCAGCCTGTTTAGAAGGGGGTATTAGTAGGTGAATAGTCAACCGGCTTTGTCTTTTCAAGAATACAAGATTCTCACCCGGGTAAAAGAATATTTTCGCACCAGCCGCATGTCCTTGGAAGAAAAATTGTTTTACGCAAAGCTGATTGCCACTTTGGATTTGGAGTCCGGAAATTATTCCGCAGATCGGGAAAAAGACCGGCTGCTGGTCTTTGCCAACCATGTCGACCAACTACGCCGAAAACTTAAAAACAGCGTCAGTTAAAAACAAGGGGCTGTCTCAACTTTTACTTTTGAGACAGCCCCTTGTTACTTTATACCTGTTTGGAATTCGACGTTCATACAAGCTGGGGACGGGGCAACAGGCCTGCTTGTTCGGCAATCGCGGGAACGATTTCCTCCCAGTTGACCGCCATAATATGTACCCCTTTAACTCCCGGGATTTGCCTGATGTGCTTAATCTGTTCGACACAGATCTTGACGCCTTCTTCCTTAGGATTCGCCGCCTTTTTCATCCGCTCGATCAATTCGTCAGCTACCAACATCCCGGCCACATTTTTTTGCATATAAGCCGCCGCCCGCCAGGACTTTAACGGCATCAGCCCGGCCATGATATAGGCCTTTTCGTGCAAACCCCGTTCCCTGACCTTTGCCATAAAGAGCTCAAAACGCTCCATATCCAAGATACACTGGGTCTGCACAAATTCCGCCCCGGCGTTAATCTTTTTTTCTAAGCGGAGCACCCGCCATTCAAACGGATCAGCAAATGGGTTAGCCACACAGCCGATGAAAAACCGCGGTTCATGGTCTTTAATTTCTTCTCCGCAAAGAAATTGACGTTCGTCCCGCATGTTTTTGACGGTTTGAATCAACTGAATGGAATCAATATCAAAAACATTCTTGCTGGTGCCGTGATTACCGAAAGATTGGTGGTCACCGGATAAACACAATACGTTCTTAACCCCTAAAGAATACGCCCCCAACAAGTCGCTTTGAATGCCGATCCGGTTACGGTCCCGGCAAGTCATCTGCATGACCGGTTCCCCGCCGGTCTGCAATACATGCACTGCAGCGGCAATCGAAGATAGCCGGACAATCGCTGTTTGATTGTCGGTCAGGTTCACACCATCCACATACTCATTCAACATAGCGGCATGGTGCCGAACCACTTCCCCGTCGGCCGATTTTGGGGGGCCAACTTCACCGGTAACGACGAATTGGCCGGCTTCAAACATTTTTTTTAGTTTGCTCATAAGGCCACATCCTCCTTAACCACCCGGCGCGGTCCCCCATCACGCGCTTTACTCCAGTCTTTAACCGGCTCAATGGTAAGGAGCGCTTCCAGTTTCCCTAATTTCGCCATTTTGTCGTAAATCAGTTGCCAGGCACAGGGGGTGGTTGGTGAAATCTCGCACTTCCCGTTCTGGGAACCACCACACGGTCCGTTTAGAATCGATTTGGAACAACGGATAATCGGGCAAATACCCCCGGTTTTATGCAGTACACAGTCCCCACAAAGGCCACAGCGTTCTTCCCAAACACCATGTTCCAAGGTTCCGCCGATCAGCTTGGTATTTAAAGCCGGGATGGTCCACTGGTCGAACCGTTCCGCCACATATTGCACACCTACCCCGCAGGCCATGGAAATGATCAGGTCGATATCCGGGGTGACGATTTTAGCCATCGCTTCCAAATATTCCTGGTCACACTGGCGGGTAGCGGTGTATTCTACCGTTTCCAGGGACCGGCCCGTTTGGGCCCGTAAGAGCCGCAGAGCAGCAGCCAAAACACCTACTTCTTTTTCCCCACCCGCCAAACAGACAGTCACACACATGGAACAACCCACGATCAGTACCTTATTGGCCTCTTTGATCCGTTCGGCAATTTCCACCAAGGGTTTTTGTTCAGCCACAATCATTGATCAAGTCACCTCTTTTCCTCGGTAAGCCTGACTGCCGGCTTGATGTTTTCCGGATTAACCGGGCTGGGACCGAGGCTGCGGATCCTGGCGGTAAACTCCCGGGCCACCTCCGCAAACCGGGACCCCATAGAACTGGAAAGATTGTACATCTCTAACCGCTGTCCACCAATACCTATTTCATCCAGTAACCGTTTCAGCTGGTGTACCCGCTGCTTTGCCCGGATATTTCCTTTGAGAAAATGGCAGTCACCCTCCACACAGGCAGCCACATATACCCCATCGGCCCCTTCTTCAAACGCTCTCAGTAAAATCAGGGGATCTATTTTACCCGAACAAGGCTGTTCAACCATCCGAACATTAGCCGGGTACTGTAAACGCAGCGAACCGGCCAAATCGGCAGCCGCATAGGCACAGTAATAGCAACAGAAAGCAACAATCTTGGGGTGCCAGTCGTTCATCTTCGCCCCCTCCTAACCCAAACCACTGACCTTGGCCAACATCTGCTCATCCGTATAGTGCTGCAATTGAATCGCTTTCCCCGGACATTCACCGCAACAGGTCCCACAACCATGACACTGTACGGCTTCAATCATCGCCTTGTGGTCGGCGCCAATTTGCGGAACCCCGTATGGACACACCCGGACACAGGTCAAACAGGCCGCACATTTAGCTGGATCCACCGTCGCCACAACCCCGCCAACCATCAGTTGACCGGCCGCCAAAATCGTTACCGCCCGGGCAACCGCCCCTTGCGCCTGACTAATTGCTTCACCGATAGATTTCGGTGCATGAGCAGAGCCACAGAGAAACAGACCGGCAGAAGGGAAATCAATCGGTCCCAGTTTGGCATGGTTCTCAACAAAGAACTTGTCTTCATTAAGCGGTAGCTTAAGTACACCCGCTAATTCCTCGATGCCTTGCGGCGCCACCGTAGCGGTAGCCAGCACCACCTGGTCGGCCGGCAGCTTGGTCATGACCCCTTCGGCGGCATCCTGAAACTCGACAGTAATCGGACTTAAGTCCCCACCCTTACCGCCGGTGACAATCACCGGCTGACCATGGGCAACCGGGTCATACGGGAAAAAGAGCACACCCCGCTCCCGGGCCGACTTGTAGTATTTCTCCAGGAATCCGTAAGTCCGGATGTCCCGGTATAAAACATAAATTTCCGCTGCCGGGTTCAGTTCCTTCAGCCGGAGAGCATTTTTTACCGACTGCTGGCAACAAGTACGGGAACAATACGCCCTTTCACTATCCCGGGAACCGACACACTGAATAAACACCACCCGGCGTTTACCGGCCCATTTAGCCGGTTCTTTCACCAAAGCCTTTTCCAATTGGAGATTGGTCAACACTGCCCCCCCGGTGGGGTAATTCGCCGGCGGCAGTTCCCGGCCCCCGGTGGCAATGATTACCACCCCAAATTCCAGCCATACGTTCGCCGGCTCCCCGGTGTCCGGTTGTTCGCTGACCACCTGGGCATTAAAGTGACCCTGATGACCACCAAAATCAGTTAGCTTCGCCCCGGTAAAAACTTTGATTTTCTGCTCAGCCATCACCTGCCGGACCAGGTCTTGCCCGAAAGCCTGCAGGTTCTGCCCGTCAATCGACCGGTAAAGCTTTCGGATTAGCCCACCCAAAACCGGCTCCTTTTCCACAATAAAAGACTCGAAACCTTGTTCGGCCAGGTTGAGTGCTGCGGTCATCCCGGCAACTCCGCCGCCAATGATTAAAGCCTTCGGAATTACCGGTACCGGCAGGAGTTGCAGTGGTTGGTGGTGTTTTACCTTTTCCACCGCCATACGCACTAAATCTTTGGCTTTTTCCGTCGCCCCAACCGGATCTTCACGGTGTACCCAGGAACACTGGTCCCGGATATTAGCCATTTCAAACAGAAACTGGTTTAGGCCTGCTTCCCGCAAAGCCTCCCGGAATAAAAGCTGGTGGGTACGAATGGTACAGGAAGCAACTACGATCCGGTTTAACCCTTGTTCTTGAGCGATTTCTTTTATTTTTTTAACTGTATCCTGGGAACAGGTATACAAGAACTCTTCCGTATAGATAACCCCAGGCAAATCCTTGGCAAAAGCAGCTACTGCCGGAACATCGACAACCCCGGCAATATTGCTGCCACAACGGCAAACAAAAACCCCCACTTTTGGCACCTGCCCGGAAACATCAATTTCCGGGGGGTAAACTTTAGGTGTAATCATGGTATTGCGCACCGGGGCCAGCAAGGAGCCGGCTGTTGCCGCCGCCGCCGCCGCGTTCATTACCGTTTCCGGAATGTCCCTTGGACCCTGAAAACCCCCAGCAACAAAAATTCCCTTACGGCTTGTCTCTGTAGGGTTAAACGGCCCTGTAGCGGCAAAACCGTATTCATTCAAGTCAAAATCGAGAATTTCCGCCAAGGCAGCCCCCCGCTTTGGCGGCTGTACCCCGGTAGCCAAAACGACCAAGTCAAATTCTTCGGTTATGGCCTCTCCTTGGGCATCAATATAGGTAATCAAAAGATTTTTCGTCCGGGGCACCTGTTTAACCGCCGAAACCATCGACCGGACATACCGGACACCACCAAGTTTAGCTGCCTCGACATATTTGTCGAAGTTTTTACCGTAGGACCGGAGATCCAGGTAAAAAATAACCGGCTGAATGTCAGGAGCGTGTTCGCGGGCAATTAATGCTTCCTTGGTCGCATACATACAACAAATCGAAGAGCAATACTCCACACCATGCCCGCAATCACGAGAGCCGACACATTGGATAAAGGCTACCCGGTGAGGAGGGGTGCCGTCCGAAGGCCGGATGACCTGCCCTGCCGTATGTCCGGTCGAAGATAACATCCGTTCGAAGTCCATGGCAGTTACCACGTTGGGGTATCTGCCGTAGCCAAACTCGCCCTTGGTGGTAGCCTTGATCAGATCGAATCCGGGCGCCAAAATGACGGCCCCGACCTGAAGGTCAAGCACCTCGTCCGGCATTTCGGGTTCGATTGCCTTCTTTTTGCAGGCCTCAATACATTGAAAACATTCGCAACAGACCCCACAATTTAAACAGCGCTCAGCTTCGGCGATTGCCGTTGCTTGATCCCACGGCTGGTAAA
Source organism: Heliobacteriaceae bacterium (assembly GCA_028707535.1). Classification (GTDB taxonomy): domain Bacteria; phylum Bacillota; class Desulfitobacteriia; order Heliobacteriales; family Heliobacteriaceae; genus STF2-203. The sequence continues at coordinate 61,445 of JAQWAU010000001.1, forward strand.
CTTCCCGAAAATCCTGATTCCTTTCCCGGGCCGGGGCATGTTCCACCGCGTGTCGATCACAAGTACTGTAAATAGTATCGGTGGGGGGCGGCAATTTTGGCGACCGGTCCCACGAACGGCCGGCAGCCGGATCTTCACCATTGATAAACCGTTCAATAGAAACCGCAACCCGGTGGGCACTACCCACCGCTTCTACCACAGAACGGGCGCCATGCGCCAGGTCACCACAGGTAAACAACCACGGAATGTTTGTTTGCAAGGTCAGCGGCTCTACTTGCGGCACCCCGTTAGGCAGCATAACCAGGCCTTCCTGAAGCCCCTGCAACCGGGCCTCCTGACCAATGGAAACAAGAACGATATCGGCGGCAAAATTGCGGGTTACACTTTCATCGTACTTAAGGCCCCGCCGCCCGTTTTCGTCAAAAACACTGCGGCAATGACAAGCCTGTAAGCCTGTCACCCGCCCGTTTCCCCCGGTAAAATACCGTGGGGCCCAGGAGTTGTGTAAAGTCACCCCTTCAGCCAAGGCTTCTTCCACTTCCCAAGGCCAAGCCGGCATTTCTTCCCGGGTCCGCCGGTATACAATATGCACTTCCTGGGCCCCTTTACGTAAAGCGGTCCGGGCAGTGTCGACAGCGACATTCCCCCCACCGATCACCACTACTTTTTTGCCGTTTACAGCCGGTTCTTGTCCTAACTGAACTTGCCGCAAATAGTCGACGCCACCATGAATACCGGCCTGTTCGCTGCCCTCCAAAGCGGTCAGCTGGCTGTGGGGCAACCCGGCAGCCAACAAAACAGCGGTATAACCCTGTTCCCGCAAATCCCGGAGGGAAAAATCCCGGCCCAAGGCCACATTAGTTTTTAACTCAATCCCCAAACTGAGAATATACCCAATTTCCCGTTCGATCAGTTCTTCCGGCAGGCGAAAGCGGGGAATCCCGTAGCGCAGCATTCCTCCAGGCTGGGGGTTTTGTTCAAAAACCGTTACCTTAAACCCTCGCCGCGTCAGGTCTTGGGCTGCGGTCAACCCCCCGGGACCAGCCCCGATAACCGCAATTTTCGCGGACTGCTGTTCTACGCCGGCCGGCAAAGACTGCCCAGCACCCAGTTCCGGCCAGCCAAAATCCGCCGCCGCCCTTTTCAAAGCGCCAATCGCTACCGGAGCGTCAATTTCGCCCCGGTTGCACTCTTCCTCACAAGGGTGATGACATACCCGGCCGCAAATATGGGCAAACGGCATCTCCCGCAGAATAACAGTTAAGGCTTCCTTAAACTTTCCCGCCGCCAACAAGGCAATATAACCCTGCGCATTACACCCGGCAGGACAGGTGCTCCGGCAAGGGGGTATCCCCAGTTTTTCAATTAAGTATTTATTTGGCACCGCTTGGGGAAACGCCTTATAAATTGCCTTACGTTCATCTTTGTGCTCATTGAAGGCGTTTTTAACCCGCACCGGGCAAACCTGTTCACAATCAGCACAAGCAGTACATTCGATAATGTCAACATAACGGGCTTTTTTCCGGAGGGTGATGGTAAAGTCGCCCGCTACGCCGGCTACCTTTTCAATCTGGGCCTGCGTATGCAAACGAATATTTGGGTGGCTGTTGGTATCTGTCATGGTTGGTCCTAATAAACACATGGCACACTCGTTGGTAGGAAAGGTCTTATCCAACTGGGCCATTTTCCCCCCAATTGAAGGACCATCGATCACCATGTGCACAAGATAACCACCGTTGGCCAAATCCAAGGCCGAACGCATCCCGGCGATGCCGCCGCCAACTACCATAACCGACCCCACCAGGTTATTTGTGCCCGCCGGATTATATTTATTTGTCACGGGCATTCACTCCAATTTTTTATGGATAATCAGATTAATCTTTTTTGGCGTAACAGCGGCACCGGATCGACCAAATGTTTAGCCCACCAGTCATCCTGATTGATCCCCATGGCCAACGCCATCAATTCCGTTATGTAAAACACCGGCAAAGCAGCCGGACCGGCATTTTGCCTGGTATCTAAGTTTGCCATACACATCGGACAAGCAGTAACCAAAGCTTCAGCCCCTGCCTCCCGGGCGTGATCGACCAAATTACTGACCAAAGCAACCGCCAGATCTGTTTTTGTCAGGGCCAAACTCCCGCCGCAACAATCTGTCTGGTATGACCAGTCCGTTACTCCCGCCCCAAGTCTGATTAGAATCCGGGCCAGCGCCTCCGGCTGTTCGGGATCGTCAAAAGCCACAACCTCACCGGGCCGCACCAAATAACATCCATAATAAGGCGCCAGACACAAACCGGCCAGAGGGCGGGTAACCTTTTGCCGGAGCGAATTAAGGTGATCCTTTTGCTGAAATAATTCCAACGGGTGCCGTACCATAATGCTGCCCTGGTAAGCATGTCCGGTGATTTCCTTCAGGTCCTGAATAATCTCCCGGATGGCACCCCGCTTAGCCTGGTAATCAACCAATTTTAAATTTTGATAACAGGCAGCACAAGGGACCAGCAAATCATCCCCTTGCTGTTCGGCCAATACTAGGTTGCGTAACGGTAATGCTTGCTGTAAATAGGGACTTGTAGCATGTCCCGAAGAGGCCCCGCAACAGTTCCAGTCCTCAACTTCGGCCAGTTCGATCCCTAAGGCATTACACACCACTTTGGTCGAGGCATCATATTCCCTGGCCGTAGAATGTAAAGAACACCCCGGATAATAGCTAATTCTCATCGGCCTTTCTCCTTCGCCTTAACGAATATGGCCTTGACCTGCTTCAAGCGCCGGATCCGCTTGGGCCAAAAGGCAATTTTTCCCCGTTTGACCATTTCCAGTCCCAATTCAAAATCCTGCATGTAGTTTTTGGTCTTGTACTTATAAGCGGCAATCATTCCCAGCTCAAAAACACGGCCGTTATTGCGGATGGAGCTGAGAAAAGAGTTGTGGAATGTGGTAATACCAGCCTGCGGGGCAGCAAGGTCCACCCTTTCGCGGCAGCATAACTGCCTTAAAAAATCCATTACCGCCGAGCCGTCAATTTGGTTCGGACAACGCTGTTTACAGGTCTTACAGCCGGAACAAACCCAAAAAGAATTGGCGACAAGCAAGGTGTCCTTTTTGCCCAACATAATTAAACGCATTACTTGGTGGGTCTTTACATCCATGGCAAAACGCATTGTACACCCTGCCGAACACTTTTTACACTGAAAACACCGGGTAATTTCCTGTCCCGTTGCCATGGCGACTTGTTTGGCAAAACTGCCGCCAAGATCAAATCCCGGCTCCATACATAACCCCCCTTTACCCCAACCTGCCGGCTTTCTATACGACAATACCCGGAATGACCGGGTATCGCAAAATTCCAAGGGCAAAGCCGTTCGTGTAGTTTTAAGCGGTGCCTCCGTTTTAACAGGGCTTATACTTTTTTACTCTTAAACAATTTAAGGTAAGAGTCACAGTAAATATCAAGGTTTAGCAGAATCCGGCCGGTAGCGGCCACATCCATCAATGCCTCATCGGACGCATCGGCAATTACGGCATCCAGGCCACAGGCCATTCCCATCAAAAGGTAGCAGCGGTTGATCAGCTGGCGATCCGGTGATTTTTGGGAAACGTTTGAGAGTCCCAAAACCGTCATCGGGGCAGGATTCGCCAGGGTTTTAATCGCCGTCAAAGCTCTTAATACCTCCGGCGCATGATCTTGGGCAACATTTACCGGTAAAATCAACGGATCAATAAACAAGTCTTCCATGGCCACCCCGGCAGCGTCAGCGTTAGCTACCAACTCCAAGGCTAAGGCAACCCGGCTTTCAGCATCCTTGGGTACCCCTTTCTTGTCCATGGTCAGGCCGATAACCTGGGCATTATATTCCCGGGCCATCGCAAATACCCGGTCCATCTTTTCCTGTTCAGCCGGTACCGAGTTGATTAAGGCCCGCTGCTTACACACCTGTAATCCGGCCTCAATCGCATCATAGTTGGTTGAATCCAGGCAGAGGGGCAAAGCCGTCACTTCCTGAACAACCTCCACCATCCAACGCATTGATTTAACCCGGTCATCAGCCGTCGGCCCTGTATTAATGTCAATGTAATGAGCCCCGGATTGCTCCTGCTGAATGGCCCAGTGCTGCAAGGGTTTGGGATCATAGGCCGCTACAGCCTGACCAATATCCTTAAACATCCCGTTAATGCGTTCCCCGATAATAATCATTCTGGTCCCTCCTTAGATCGTACGGTATCCCCGCCAACAAATCACTTGTTAAAAACTGTTATCTGCCATTAGCTGCGTGATGTTTTTCCGGACCGAACTGATCGCCTGTGGATGACGCAAAACCAGAATATCGGCTCCGGCTTGTAAATACGCTACCGCCGTGGTAGCCTCCCATAAGATCGCCCGTTCTTCCTGCAGACCCCACCCCGGAAAGTCGACTTCAGAAGCGTTGGCTTCTTTGGCCCGCCAAGCTTCATAACCAACCGTGGCAATAATCGGCATGGCCAACATCTTATCCCCTTGCAGGGCGCCAAACCGGGCCCGCTCCATAATCGAATAGGTATACTCGATCCCATACCCCAAACCGGAAACAGTCGGATCAATCACAATCGGCAGATTTTGGTTCATTTCCCGAATCAATATGTTTAATTGTTTACAAATATTGATATCTAAGGGAGAGCGGGCAATTATGGTGTGGTGGTGAGCCATACAGGCAGACGTCAGCGTTTTATAATTCTCCTGTTCGGCAACCCCGAGAAGCAAATTTTCTCCGGCTGTTGCTTCCGCAATCGCCGGCATGATCAGCTCATCTTTTTCCGCCACCTCACAACCAACAACAATTAACGGGCACGACACTGCTGCCAGTACATCCTTAACAACTTGAACACATTCCGCCGGCGACTTGTCCCCGGTATCGGGGTGAGCACCGGTCAGGTTAAGGTAAATCAGATCAGCCTGCCATTCCGTCACTGCCTTTTTAGCCCAAAGGGCGGGGTTACCCGCTACATCAGGGCCAATTGTATCCAGCAAAGCCTGATTCCACTCCGGCCTTACATCAGCTACTTCTGCCGCAATTACCGGGGGGAAAGGAATTTTCCCTTCGAAGTGTAAAAAGGGCAGGGCTTTTTCTCCGCCAACTGTAAGCGTAAAGCCCCGGGTTCCCCCTTGTTCAGGGGTAGCGCCGAGGACTACTTCGGCAACACTGTTGGTATAACGTTCTTTAAGGATCGTGACAGCCATCTTCTTAAGATTCTCCTTTCCATTGAACAGCTAGAAACCCAGTTTACCGGCCAAAGAACGGACCGCAGCCACGGCCACAGCCGTGGCTGGCAGGTCAAACAAAGCCCGGCCCTTTAAATCATATTCCACCAATAGCGGGTCATACGGCACCTCACCAAGTAACGGTAACCCTGTTTGGGCAATTTCCCCGGCGAGGTCAGCTAGGCTACCGGTGGTTGTTTTTGTTACCACCAAACCCATCCGTTCCACGGGGGTGTTCATCGCCAGGACAATTTCCCGTACTCGCCGGGCAGACCGAACCCCGCGAACCGAAGCATCGGAAATTACCAATAAATCGTCAACCTGCGGAACAATCCGGCGGCTAAGGTGCTCAAGTCCCGCCTCGGTATCAATCACCACTAAACGGTAACCGGTGGTTAGTTTAATCAGGTAATGGCGCAATAAATCATTAGGATAACAATAACAGCCAGGCCCCTGCGGATTACCCATTACAAGCAGATCCAAATCCTTTCCCTCAATTAAAGCCTGCTGCAACTTGTACTGGACGAAAATATCCTTGGTCATACCCGGTGGAATGGCTTTGGGGTTTTTGGTGTCTTCAAGCAGGTCGGAAATAGTGGTCATCACAGCCAATCCTAAAGCTTCGTGCAAATTCGCATTTGGGTCGGCGTCAACAGCCAGGATGTCGGTATTTTTGCCGGCAAGGAGGAGCTTCAATAATAAAGCCGTCACGGTGGTTTTCCCCGTACCCCCTTTGCCGGCTACGGCGAGAAATCGTGCCATCAGTTAAGCGAACCGGCTCTTCGCGAACGCTGGAATACCCGACGCCTCCCGGGGACCGACAATGACTTTCCACCCTGATTTATCTTCCAGTTTCCCGGAAATGACTGCCACATAGCCCGGAATAATAACTTCCCGATGACCGACTAGATCCTTAATCCCGCTGGTTTCCAAAACCGCCGCAATCTTTTCGGGTTCGAACTTACCTGCTGCCCAAGCCGTTAAAACCGAGGTTCCTTCGGTATCCACCGGAATAATATATCCCGGTATTTTGGAAGCCTCCACTTCCCCTTCCACTGAATAATAGGATAACGAAAAGTTTGTGGTAATATAGACCGGTGTCTGGTCATTAACTTCGCCAACAGCATGAATTTTGGCTTCTACGGTAATTGGCTTCTGGGGATCCGTATACAGGTTTTGCCGCCAGGACAACAAGGGTAAAATATGTTCCTTCTGGTGAGTCTGAATTACCACCATGCTGGCATATTTGGACAAATAAACCCCCGCCTGAACAACTTCATCCAAGGCACCGGTTTCAGTGGTGAAGGTAATTACCGGATAGCCAAAAGGCCGGAATTTCTTTTTAATCGCTAACCGGCGGATCTCCGTTAAACCCGCCAATACTTGGCTGGTATTCCGGTACCCGGGATCCAACAAGATTTCTTTGAAGCCAAGGCCGACAACCTTTTCCACCAACTCCGCCAAAGCGTTAAGGCCTTCTGCTTTGACCACCAAAGCCGCTTCATTGGCTTTGGCCAAAGCTACCATCTGTTCATAATTGCCGGTTGTAGCCGCATTAATTAACGGCTTGCGGTCCTTTACCACCGGTAACGCTTCGGCGATTACCGCCGGGTCTTCAGAAATTAATACCAGCGCTAACGGACTGTTCGCGGCTACAGTTTCCACTGCGGTCTTGAAAACGGCCGCATCCCCGGAAACGCAGTTAACAGCAATGGCTTCGACAGTATAATTCAACCCCACCCGGTTGAACTCCAACCCGTTAATTGCCCTTATCTGTTCGGGCAGGTCGGTGGCATTGTCGTCAACTAAGAAAGCAAAAGCAGTGGGATGATAAAATGTTTTATCATGCCGGAACATAACATGCTCATCCCCCAGCTCGACCTCCTGGTCACCAGTCCCGATCTTGATCAACCGGATCGGTGGTGCCGATGCGGAATCCAAGGTTTCCCGCGCCGCAGCCGAAACGTACGGACAGGAATCGAGGGTTGCTTTCCCGGAAGCCAGACTCATCGCAAACGCTAAACATGTCGGTGGGCCACATTCGCCACAATTTTTTTTAGGCAATTGTTTGTAGATTTCGAGTCCCGTCAAAGCCATTCTTCTTTTTTTCTCCTTTCTGGTTGAGGTATCAGGAAATTAAATTGCTTTTACGTTAAAGGGGTAACGGTATAATCGCCCCTAAACCCCTACATAGGTAATCACTTGGGAATAAACTTCGTCTAAGGCAGCTTCAATCTCCGGAACAGTGTCTCCACCTATTCCCATTGCTGCTTCCATGAGCCTTTCGTCAAAAGGGATGGTGCCTAAAACCTTGCCGGTAGGAAACAAATGATGGATAAAGGCCTTTTCCCGATCATTCCGGATTTTGTTGGCCACAACCCCCAATCTTTGCACCCCCAGATCCTGAGCCAGTCCAATAACGGTCTGCGCCGTGTTCACGCTTGCCCTAGTCGGTTCCGTTACGACAACAATTAAGTCTACCCCTTTAACCGTCCCCCGGGTCAAGTGTTCAATCCCGGCGCCCATATCCATTACCACCACATCTTTACTTTCCAAGAATAAATTGGCCACCAAGGCGTGCAAAAATGTGTTTTCCCGACAATAACAGGAAGAACCTCCTCGTTTAATCCCACCCATCCGGAAAAAATTAATCTTCCCATTGACCACGGTGTACCGTTCCAGAAAACTGTCGACCCGGGGATTCAAGCTGTAAAAAGCCCCGGTTCCCCCAGTTTGCCGGGTAATCTCGTCGCGCATTTCAATTACCGGCTTTAACGCGGCTAGCTTGTCCTCAGCCAGATTCAAAGCTAACCCCAGACACGAATCCGGATCGGCATCAACCGCATATACAGTTGAATTTATCCCAGCAAAGCGTTTAATCAAGCCTGCGGCAACTGTCGTCTTCCCTACGCCACCTTTACCGGCCACAGCTAGTTTCATTCAGCACCATCCTTTAGTTTTATCATAAGCTTAAGGTTTCTACATCCTTAATTTTTTTTCCTGCTACCTTGTTTGAGAATTCCGAAAATATTCTGAAATATCTGGCAAGGAAAAAAATAATAGCCCAGCAGTTATTTTACCTGCCGGGCCCAGGATCAGTCAAACATTAAAAACCGTTTCCGGAGCACAAAATATTCGACTAAGAAACCGATTACCGCAATAACGACAATTGCCCCAATCAGATAACGCTGCCACCGGACTTTTTGCTCCAGTGAGGCAATTGAGCGGTCCCGCTCTTCCGTTGTCGCCTGCATCAGGCTTTTTTGCTCCTGTAAATCAGCCACCCGGGCATCAATCGTTAATTTGTCTTCAGCCAAACGGTATGCGCCACGCGTCAACTCCAGGTTTTGCCGGCTCAAGTCTTTTACCCGCTTCTCATACAGTGTTTCTTGGTTTAAGTCCGGCCGGGGCAACAGGGCATTCCATAACACATCCCCTTCCGCCTGGGCCGGCATTCGACAGCCACTTAAGTAAGCCAAAGTTGGGGATAGATCAATCATTCTGGCCGGTGGCAAAGTTATTCCGGCTTTTATTTTTGGCCCCCGCATAATGAATGGTAACAAAAGTTCCTTGTCTACAGTCCCTTCATCTTTTCCGTTAACAGCAATCCCATGTTCCGCGCTAACAATCAGCAATGTGTCGTCATAAATGCCGGTCTCCTTAAGCAAGCCAACCCAACGGCTTACCTGCCGGTCGGTTTCGGTGATCGCTTTTAAGTAGGCCTGACTGGCAGCCCCGTACATTTTAGCCGCCTGGGCAGGACCGGAAAAGACAACCAAAGTGGCGAAGGGCTTTAGGTTTTTCCATTGGGCCATTCCCTGGTCTGACAGCCCTTGGTCAGTCGCATCGGCGACCAAGACTTTATGTTTAAAGCCGGCAAAAGCCGGAGTCAAGTTTTCAGCATCATTGGCCACTACCAGGGTACTTAAGCCTTGATTTGAAAATACCTGAAACACCGATTCACCTTGTGTTTTTTGGCTTTCCGGTGAACTGTACCGGCCAGGGGTGGCCCCCGTAACCAACGCGGCTAGAGCTTCCGGATTAACTGGGGGATAAACACCGACCAGCCGGTCTATTTTAACACTCTCTTTTGCCAGTTCGTTAAATGTCGGCGTGTAGGTCTGCCGCATTGCTTCCCAGCCAACCCCCGAATTTACCAAAACCAGGATATGTTTTACCGGGCGTAAAGCCTTATCCTCTTCCGGTAATCCCCCTTCCGGATTTGCTTGGGTCGGACCGGCCCAAAGCACAAAACTAAGGACAACTGCCACCAGCAAACTGAGTCGATACCTCTTCATACACCTTCCTCCTGCCCCTTGTCCAATTCCTCTGGTGCATATATATGGGTTGCAGGTCAGGCATATGAATGAAAAATACCGTTCAGCTGGCAAACTTCCCTGTAAAAAGCCCCGTCAGTTCAGCTAAACACCGGTAGACCGCTTCAGCAGTTTCTACCGGTAAGGTGCCGGTGCCACATGCCGGGGTAAAGACGGTTTGGCTTAGCAGCAAATCTACCGGTACGCCACGCTTACCAAGCTGTTGAACACCCGCTTCGTATCGTTTCAGCAAAGAAGCCCCCGACTCTTGAAATACGGCCTCCTGGGTAGGAACAATCCCCCAAGCCAAAAATCCACCCTGCCGCAAAAAAGCGGTAATCTCTGCCGGGTAAACAGCCAGGCTGGCAAAATAGCTATAGGCATCGAAATTAATTATCTCGGCGCGGGACTGTAACAGCACCCCCCAATCGGTACCGGCACATACGTGGACACCGGCGACGGCATTGTGCCGGTGCAAGGCGTCCACAACCTCATTGATATCAGCCACAACTTCCGTCGGGTTTAAGGTGATGTGTGTTGACGATCCCAAAGCGTACATTCCGGGTTCATCGATAAAAATTATTACCGGATACCCCAGCCGGCCTAGATCCCGGGCCTGCCACGCTGCCTGTAAGGCGGCATTTTTCACCACCACATCTTTTAATTGGGGATCGTAATAAGCAGACCGGCGCCGCCGGTCACACAACTGGAGCCCGAGCGTAACCGGTCCGGTCAACTGCCCTTTGATATAGGCAGGCGTAACCGGCCATTGTCTATTTTCAAATGTGGCCACCAAAGCATAATAACCGGCAGCATTTTTGGCTGGGAAAGCGTACCCGGCCAAAGAGGCAGGATCTTCTTCGGCGGCTAGAAATTGTTCATAAAACCGGGCCAAAGCCTCAGGAAACTTTTCATCCGCCGGGTCGATGTAAGCGGAACGCCCTGGCTCCCGGTTTAATAATCCCGCTTGGTCCAAAGGAGCCAAGTACTGCTCAATCAACCCCTCGGTAGCATTATACCCCGGCATTTGCGGCCAATGGGGGATGGCCGGGCAATGTTTTGCAATCATCTGTAAGGCTTGCCCCACATCCCGGCCCGGCACACTGCCGATACCTGTCGCCAAGCCGTTAATCGGCAAATTTGGTCTCATTTTACCGGGCCCCCGGACAGCAAGCTGCTCCGGGACAACCGCAGCCTCCGGCACCCGAAAACCCGCAACTACCAGAGCCACATTCAGGGGTAGAACGCCCGACAAAAAACCCCGAAATTAAAACTTTCGGCTTCACCTGGCCGCACTTAGGGCAAACTACCTCCTCACGACGCGCATAAGGAACCAGATCTGAAAACTGGTGACCACAATGGGTACATTCAAAGTCGAACGTAGGCATAGCCCGGCACCTTCTCCTTTACGATGATTTTGTTAGTCCACGATCTTCTTCCACTACCAATGGTTGGTCTATACCCAGTATTTCTTCAATCGCGGCAATGCGGGCAGCCAAAGCTTCATATTCTTTACGGGTTACCACCCCAAACTCACCCCGAAATCGAGTGAATTCCACGTGGGCAGCATCAGCAATCGCTTCGCGTTGTTCCCGTCCTTTTTCCAAAAATTCATCGACCATTTTTCCGGCGTCTTCTTTACTGACCTCCCCCTTTTTGGCCAGTTCATCCACCAATTGTTCCGCCTTTTCCTTCGTAAGGGTCAAAGCTCCTAAGCCAACCAGAAAAGTCTTCCGCAAGGTTTCCAACATGCTATTACCCTCCTCCCCATTTTAGAGCGGCGCGAATATTACCCCAATCGCTCCGGGACCGACATGAGTGGCAATCACCGGTCCCACAGCATGAACCGTAGGCTTTGCAGCAGGAACCATTGAGCTAAGTAACTCCCGCATCGCCAAGGCTTCTTCCCGGGCACCGATATGGGCAACCGCCACCCTTAAAGGACCGGCTTCCCCCCACTTTTGCCGAAAATACTCGGCGATCCGCAACATAGCCCGCTTCCGGGTCCGAATTTTCTCGAACACCTCAACTTTTCCCGCATTTAAGTATAAGATCGGTTTGATCTGCAGAAAAGAACCAAATAAAGCTTGCGCCCCACCGATCCGCCCACCCTTGTAAAGGTGTTCTAAGGAATCAACCATGAAAAAAAGGGCATGTTGGTCCCGCACGCGGATGATTTCCTGTGTTATCTCCGCTTCGGTTCCACCCTGGTCAATTACTTGCCGGGCGGTTTCCAGTTGAAATAGAAGCCCTGGAATAGTAGAAAGTGAATCGATCACATGAATCCGTCGCCCGGGTAAAGTCCGTGCAGCCATTAAAGCGGCTTGATAAGTCCCGCTGAGAACAGATGACATGTGCAAGGAAAACACGGCCCCACCATTGGCCGTTAAGCGTTCATATTGGGTAACAAATTCGGCAACCGGTGGTTGCGAGGTGGTTGGCAGTTGCCGAATTGTTCGAAGTAGCTGGGCGAATTCTTCCGGATCTTTTTCATTGTCCAGAAAAACGTCATTACCGGCAATAACCCTTAACGGCACCACGGTACACCGTAATGTTTCCAATTCTCCGGCAGTTAAATATGCTGTACTATCGGTAACTAAATAAATATCCGTCAAGCTTTCACCAGACCTTCCCCGAAGATTCCCTCATCATTATATCAGTTACACCGGCGAAACAACCCACCTATGTACGAAAAACCGGGCTTAATAAGCCCGGCCCCCTTGCTGTTTACCCTAAAAATAGCCGTGCCGTTTTCTTTTTAACAAGATCATCCCGGCATACATTGCCACCGGGATAGTCACAGCGTGCAAAGCAAACCAACCGGCTTGCCCGAACTCAAAACCGGTGTCGTGAACCATAGTTTTTTCCTGGCGTCCCCACACACGCGTTCCCTCCTTTCCATCCTTCTTTGTATTAGTTTGGATGGGGAAAACACAAATATCCCCGGAGAAGGATGGAAAGAAAAAAGACGGCCTTGTCGCCGTCTGTCATTCACTATGGTGCGGTCGAGAGGACTTGAACCTCCACAGCCTTGCGACCACTAGAACCTGAATCTAGCGCGTCTGCCAATTCCGCCACGACCGCCCGGTAGTCCGGCACTTCTCGTGCGAACATTTTGTATTATAGCAATGTCCTCGCAAACAGTCAAGAGGAGTAGCCGGCGAATTTTCACCCCCCATCAAACCCCATTGTCTTCAACACCTGTTCGTCAAGGATCCCATTTTCATCAAAACCATGTTCTTTCTGGAGAGCTCTGACCGCTTCTTCGGTCGACGGGCCGAAACGGCCATCCGCCAAACCCTGTAAATACCCCATTTCCTGTAGCCGATACTGCAGATAAACAATATCCTGCCCCATTTCTCCCCGCCGGTATTGCCGTTTGTGAAGCGAAACCAGGGCTGAATTAATCACCTTTACCGTAGTGCCAAGCGGAACCCAGGAATACAATTCCTCAACATCTTTTTTGTGCATGCGAAAACAGCCATGACTTTGAGTTTTACCGACAGACCAGGGCTTGTTCGTCCCGTGGATCCCGTAAATCCCCCAAGGCACATTTAAACCAAACCAGCGACTCCCAAAACCACCACCCCAACCTTTTTGCTTATCGGCAATCTTCCATTCCCCGACAGGAGACGGTGTTTTGGCCCGTCCGGTGGCTACCGGATACGTTTTATATAATTGACCATCGGCAAAAAGGGATAAGCTGTGTTTTTGCAGATCAATTAAAATTGAGAGCGCCGCTTTAGGATGTGGCGCTGATGTTTTTGCGTTCGTAAATTGCTCACCGACGACAATGCTATCCAATAATGGCCACATTTCTGCGGAAATGCAGCCATCAGCCGGCAACCCTTTAGCTATTTGCCACCTATTTACAGCCTCAACGACTTGCTGGCCGTAAATACCATCAACCGGGCCATCGTAAAATCCCAGTTCCTTTAAACGTTCCTGGAGGTCTTCTACATCCGGGCCCTTGACCGGTGGAATCGCCGGATACAATGGCCGTTCCTGGTCACAGCAAAAGACGGTAAATGTTTCCACATCGCCAGCAACTTTGCCGGCATTCCCCAGCCACCAGATTGCCCAAACGAGGATACCGGCCATCACAAAGAAAATGGTACCGGCAAGCCAGCGATATGGGCGAAGATTAAACGTCCAAAACATGCCCGTCCCCTTCCCCAGTTTAAAATTCACCTTATTCATACGCACCCTTTGGCAACCGTATGATCAAAAAGATGGATTGGGGGAGGGGAACGGTAGTGAACGGAAGGCTGTACCGGAAAATATTACTTGTTGGACTGCTTTTGCCTGTCCTGTTTCTACTGATGATTGGAAATTGGTATTATTTCCGGACCCAATTTAGCAATCTACAGTTTCTGCTGCAACTCGCCCAAAGGCCTAATTTAGATTCCAGCATCCCGGTACCGGACTACCAACCGTTGCAAGACCGGATTCAAGAACGTTTGCCGGCTTATGGGGGCGATTATGGCATTTATGTCGAAGATCTGCTAACCGGTTCCCGGTTTGGCATCCGGGACACCCAGCCCTTTCCTGCCGCCAGCATCGCAAAAGTACCCCTAGTGCTGTTTGTTTACGCCCTCGCTATTGACGGCCGGATTGACCTGGAAGAAAAGCTCACCCTCACCCGGTCCGATCTGGAACCCGGAGCAGGCGGTCTCAAAAATCAACCCCTAGGAAGCACTTATTCCCTGCGCCAATTAGCCAAATACTGCCTCGAAGACAGTGACAACACCGCAACCAAAATGTTAATGCGCCGGGTTGGTCGCACCAATTTTTACGTTTTCCTACGGATCACCGGTGCCCAAGTGATTCCACTAGGGCCTGGTAAAGATAGTCTGACGTGCGCCCGGGATACCGGCCTTTATCTAAAAGGAATCTGGGTCTTGCAGCAACTGCATCCGGATTACGGCCGAGAAATTATGCAAAACCTGATTAACAGTAAATATAACGACCGGATTCCCGCCGGCATCCCGGACGATATTAAGGTGGCAAATAAAACCGGCTGGCAAACCGGCATAATCAACGATGCCGCCATTGTTTTACTAACCGGCCGGCCGTATATATTGGTGGTATTAAGCCACCATACCCAGGAGAAACAAGCAATCACCGCCATTAATTTCATCTCAAGAATCGTGTTTCAGTTTCAACAGTCCCACCGGATTAAACCCAACCCATTCATCAACTGGGCGGAGTTAACCACCTAATAGTAATTTATTGGCACCACTGCATTTTTTTCGCATACGATGTAATGAAAACGCTGCCACTACTTGATGGAAAGGAGTGCTCCTGCAATGGGTCATGGGTTTGGTGGTCTTCGCAATGTAGCAGGCTTGGTAATCGCCTTAATTGTTATCGGCGCTTTCTTCCCCGAGCTTTTTGGGTGCTGTGACTAAATAGTTTTTTTGGGAAGGAGGATTGCGATGAGCAATAGAAACTACGGCATGTGCTCAAACGACATTATTGCCCTGGCGATCCTGATTATTATCATTGCCCTTCTAGGCACCGGGGTATCTTGCCGATAGTTAGCACACCAATCTAACTGAACGGAGATAAGGCGACTTTAACCACCGGCGGTGGGTTGCTAGCTAGTGGTAGCCCACCGCTTTGAAAAAAAAGAGTCAAGGGACAGGCCCCTAACTCATCTTGAAATCGAAACACCAATTTCTTTAAGTACTCTAACCGGTGTGCTATAAAAATCCCACAGCTTTCCTTCCACCCAGGCGATTATCCCCAAAAATTCGTTCATGTCTTGTTTCCAAAGGGTAACCAATTCTTCTTCCCAGGGCTCTAAAACCACCTGAATTGGGTTCTCCCGAAAAACTTGCCACCACCGTCCGGCCATGGCCATGGCGCGGCGGTAACGGTATTCACAATCCCTGTCCTCAAATTGAATTAAGATTAGATTGTCCGATTCTTTGGGATTGAAAGGCCAGGCTTGAAAACTTTGCCGCGTAATTTCCGGGAACCGAAAAGCGATCAAGGCATCACCTGACTGGACCAAGGACACCATTCCCGGTTCGTTCCGGGGCGGGTGATCAACCGGCTGGGGCATACAAACCAAGGAACCCTGGTAGGAAACGTTATCATACCGGTTATTATGACCAATAAAAAAAACACTGACCTCCACAGGCATTTCTAAAAGACCCGTTTCTCGATTACAACCTTTCTGAAAATCCAGCGAAAGAGCCTGAACGGAGATTACAGGACCAAGCCACATAATTATCTCTTCACTCCTTTCCCCACCAAACACATTGAAACGTCAAGCTGTATACCCCTGTCCAAATTCTCTCACAAGATTCGACAACAAAACCCGAAAACCTTCAGCTTGTTTGAAATTATTGAAAGATTCAAGCTCTTTAACAGTAACGTTGATCAATTAATAAAAGTTTGCTACGATGCAACTAGAGGTATATAAGTATGGACATTAACGACTTATTATTTGAGATCCGGCCTAAGTACAAATGTCCCACCGATCTATTTCTCCTCGTTTGTTTCTACCGGGGCCAAGAAGTAGGTCACCTGGAGTTTTTACGGCCCGGATCCTTTGTTGATCCTCGCCTCCATATTATCGAATTATGGGTAAACCCCGAATTCCGGGGTCAAGGATTTGCGAACGCCTTACTTGCCAAAATAAAGGAGGTTGCACGGAACTTCTTTGGGAAAGCGCAAATTTATGCCTTGGTATCGCCTTTAGTCAGCGACATGAAACTTTCCCGGTTGATTGCTTTGTACGTTAATAATGGATTTACGGTTAACCAAACCTCTTTTTTTGAAGCCGATGCCTACTATAATTTTGAATAGCCATAGGTAAACAACCGGCTGGCCAGGCCTTTTTACCAGCGCATTTGCCGGCTTTAGTATTGACAAGTGGAGACTCTTTTGATATATTTCTTTTTGCCCATCCAATTGTGCCGGCGTAGCTCAATTGGCAGAGCAACTGATTTGTAATCAGTAGGTTGGGGGTTCAAGTCCTCTCGCCGGCTCCAGTAAAATCAAGGCTTCCGGGTTCTCGGAAGCCTTTTCTTTTTGGCTTTTGATGACAAAGAGCGACAGCATAAACAAAAAAAGCGCTAGTTGTTCGAAAATTAGCGTATCCTCCCGATTTTTAAGCACCAAGTCCTAACCGATAGAGACCCTAGTCCGATGATCCCGCAACCTTAATCTGATTATATTATTAATAGGTAAAAAGTTGGGTTCTCACTTTTGGCCCAGCCTTTTATCCCCAACCCAGCCTTCACATTAAAACAGGAGGTGAATCCACCGGTTTTCCCTGCCGTTAAACGTGGCAGGGTTTTTTTATTGCCAAGTTAACTCAACCCGGGCATCATTCGGAACCGGAGTGGTATATTCGGCAAATAAACCGTTTACCACGATTTCCAAACGATTCTTTCCTTCCGGGGGAACCGGCTGAAAGTTTATCTGATATAACAATTCGGAAACAATCAAATCTGCGGAATGGCCTGTTTGCACTTCAATCCGATCGCCCTGGCATATCGGTTCTTCACCGGTAGCCTTTTCCCCATTCAAGCATAATACAGCCGGCTTGCCCGGTAGAGTCCAAACTTCACCATTTACGTCAACGGTAATTGATTCACCCTGCCAACGGTTAATATCCACAATCTCATTAAGTTTAAGGCTTGGCTTGTCCGACAGCTGGAAAACGATTTGATCCCCAGCCTGGACCGAGCTGGCCAGGGAAACCTGTTCGCCGTTTAAGCATACAGCCGGGGTAGCCAACGGAACCGTTTTTTCTGTACCGTTCAAAAAATAAGAAAACCAATACGTATCCTTTATCTTAGCCAGATCCCCGGTAGCGGCAAGCAACTGCTCGACCGTCTCAATTTCCCGATAACAGATGCGAGCTCCATCCACAAAAGGTGTATCCAAAGAAACTAGTTTGCCGTTCATCGTTACCAGAGGTGCCGCAACGACTTCCCGGCCATTCACAACAACCGGCAAGAGCTTTAAAAAGGGCAAAATATCTTTGACCATTCCTGTGGCATTTTTCCCGGATTTGGCTGCGTGAAACCGGATCTCATCACCCGGCTTTACGGCCGAATCCAGTTTTGCCTCTATGCCGTTTATAATAATTGCCGCAGGTTCACCCAAGGTACCACGCAATATCTTTACTTGCCCGTTGACTTCCACTGTTTTCGCCAGCCCGGGAAGACCATGGATCTGCTTTAGGCTGACCCTGGCGGCCACCAGGGCATCCCCCACCGTTCCTAATTGCCCGTTGAACAGCCGCACCGGTTGTCCGTTAACCGTTACTTCATAATAGCCCGGGGATTGGTTCTTTATGGCCGTCACAGCGATTCCTACCGGCGTTACAAATTCGGGTCCATTCATATCCGCCAAGTTACCAGTCAACCCGTGCAGACTTTCCCGCCCCTTAACCCCAACTCTTTCTTTGGGCAAGCCAAGCCGGTCGGCAATTTTTACCGGTAGTAGCGGGGTTAAAGAACCACCACCAACTAAAATTACGGCCTGAGGACATTTGCCATTAAGGGAAAGAATCTTATCGGCAACCTGGCCGGCCAGCTGCTCAACGATCGGTGTTATCGTCGCCAGCAAAGTCGACACTAGGAGCTTTTGTTCCAAACCCAATATGTCACAGGCTACGATGTTCGCTTCGCTAAAATCATCATCAGCACCATCAGCGATCAGCTGCTGCAAAACACACTTGACCCGTTCCCCTTCTTCAAATTCTAAAAGAAACTGCTGGCAGATCTGATCGGTTACTTCATCCCCCGCCACCGGAACCATGGCATAAGCCTGGATCGTATTGCCGGCTGTAAGCGCAATATCGGAAGTACCGGCCCCGATATCCACCAAGGCCAAGTTCAACTGCCGCATATTCGGGGTAATCGCTACGTTGCTGGCAGCAATTGGTTCCAAGGTCAGGCTTTTCACCTTTAAGTTAACCCGGTTAAGGACTGAAAAAAGAGAATCAACCACGACCCGGGGTAAAAAAGTGGCAATTACTTCTACTTCCGCGGTCTTCGCCCGCTGGCCTACCAAGTTGCCGATCACTTGTCCGTCCAAATAAGCCCGGATCACACTGTAACCGACACAATGACATACACCGTTGCTCTCCTGGGTAGCGTCTATTTCTTCTTCCCGGTTGTTTAACTGCCTTTCGGCGTCTTGCACCGCCGCCAATTCGAAACCAAAAACATCCTCTGTGGTAAGCTCCCGGATCACGGGAAATTGGCGGGTCGCTTTGCCATTTAAGGTGATCAAGGCCCGCCCGGCTGCGGCTACAGCTACTTCCTGCAACGGAAACCCGATTTTGCTTTCAAACCGTTCCTTGATCCGGCTAACCACCCCGGCAACCTGTTCGACATCATGAATCTGGCCGTCCAGCATGGCCCGGTTATGATGTTCTTCGCTCGCCGTATGTACTATCTGCACATTTTCGCCTGTCACTTTCGCCAAAATACCCACGACACTGCGGGTTCCAATATCCAAGGCAAAAATTAGCTCCCGGTCGTTTTTCATTAAGGTCCCCCTCACCCGGATTATTCCGATCACCAATTTTGGTTCGCCTTGGCCCGCTTAATTTCCTGCCGGAAAAAAGAACCTGCCACACCTCCTACCCCTTTCCGTTTTAGCAGGTTAAAGCCTAGGCGGAGAGGAGATCGAGATACCTGTCTTTACTGAGGCCGGCTTGTTGCAAGATGCCCATTACCGTGCCCTTTTTCAGCTCCTTATGCTTTCCCGGAATCGTCACCCGGATCATCCGGTCAGGGCCATTTTTCACCAGTCGAACATGACTGCCCCGCTGGCGCACATGCGCAAACCCATCCCGGTGTAACAGTTCAATCAGCTTTCGGCCGGAGACCACGGTTAAGCGACGGGACATCCCCAAAAAAACGTCACCTCCAGCATTGACGGAGGTGCAGCAGGGTTCAACTTTAGCTTTTCCCGCCACCGGCAGTTTTAAATATCCACACCTTGTTTTTCCGTTTTTCCCTATACATAAGTAACGCGGTCAGGGAAAAACTAAAATGTGTCTTGCCTAAAAACCTGGCCTAAGGAGTGGTGTGGTATTTTATCCCGGTGGTTGATGCTGCCGCTTATCGTTTTGTTGGTTGGCCAACCATTGATCTGTGATGCCGTCCCGGTGAATCCGGAAAACCTAAAGATTACGAAAGCAGGACCTTATCTTCCCAACACCTCACTGGCCTGGCTTACCCGCTACAAAACCAATGCCCCGGTGCCGGCGATCAACAAGTTAATTCAAGACGGGTACCGGCTTTCCGCCCCCCTGGAAGTTACGGCCACTGCTTATGATGCCTGTATCCAGTGTTGTGGGAAAGACGATGGCATTACAAAAACAGGGGTTAAAGCAACTGCTTGGTACACCATCGCCGTTGATCCCACTGTTATTCCTTTGGGAACTAAGATTTTTATCCCAGCCTTGGGCAAAGTCTTTGAAGCCCAGGACACAGGCGGCAAAATTCGAGGCAGACGCGTGGATCTATTTCTACCGGATCATCATATGGCCGTCGCGTTTGGCCGCCAAAAGCTAAAAATTTACCTCCTGGCTGAACCCGACCGGGAGCCTATTACAACTGCTGTCATCACCAAACCCCATCAAACCGAACCCCCAAAAAAATGATCGAAGCTGGCCATAAAAAACCTTTTTTAAGGCCAGCCCTTTTTTCCCCCCAGCAATGGATGTTATTAGACTTTTCCCTGGTAGTGATGCCGCCATAAAGCAGCATAACGCTGGGCATTGCCGGTAAAACGCCCGGCTTCTTCAGGAGTAAAAGTTTTTACCAGCTTTGCAGGAGTGCCGATAATTAAGCTATACGGTGGAAATTCTTTACCGGCCGGCACTACCGTATTGGCCGCAACAACAGAATGTTCCCCAATGACGGTATTATCCAATATAACCGCCCCGATCCCAATCAGGCAATAATCGCCAATCCGGGCGCTGTGGATAATCGCCCCATGCCCGACTGTAACCCAGGCACCGATGCTGGTTGGATGAAGACTATCCGTATGCACCACCACATTATCCTGGATGTTACTGTTAGCGCCGATTGTAACCGGCCAACCGAGATCACCCCGCACCACGGTATTAAACCACAAGCTGGCACCACCGGCGATCGTTACTTGACCGGCGACAACTGCTGTCGGAGCCAGGTACGCATCAGGATCGATTTCCGGAACCCATTCCCCAATCGGGTAGACCGGCATAATAATTCCTCCCCCAAATCATCATGCTTTTTGATAAAAAAAAGTAGCAGCGGAATTTAAACCAAGTTCCCGGGCTTGAAAAATCTGTTCAGTGGAACCCGTGAACAGAATTCCACCTTTACATAAGGCTTGACAAAACCTTTGGTACAAAAGGGTTTTGGTTTCCTCCGTAAAATAGATGACGACATTACGGCAAAGGATCAGGTCAAACCCGGTTTCAAAGCGATCTTTAAGCAAATTGTGGCTTTGGAACTTAACATGACGTTTAACCATTTCCTTAACCCGATAATAGCCTCCCCCTTGGTCCTCAAAATACTTTTTGATTAAAGGAGCCGGAAAATTAGCCAAGGATTTAGCGGCATATAGGCCAATTTGAGCTTTCCGCAGCACCTCCCGGTCAAGATCCGTGGCCAAAACCTGATTCCCCAAATCACACCGGGATTCCAACAGCGTAATGACTAAACTATAGGGCTCCTCCCCGGTGGAACAACCGGCCGACCAGATTTTCAGGCGTTGATTGGTTTTTAAAAGCAACGGTAAAATTTTTTGACTTAAAACCTCCCATTGCCCAGGATTGCGTAAAAACTCGGATACATTAATCGTAATATGGTCAATAAATTTCCGGTATTGATTGGCATCCCGTTCCAAAAGCTGAAAATAAGCCGTTAAATCATTAACCCCTTGGGAACGCATTAAGGTACGGATGCGTCTTTCCATCTGTGGCCGTTTGTAATTGGTCAAATCCAGGCCACTTTTAATATGTACTCTTTTTACAAATACATCATAATCATCCACAAGACTCACCGTATACACCCCCTTGGCACCATCATACTGGACAATTACGTCCGAAACTACGGTTACCCCTGTAGAATACTGTTTATATTGCCAATTATTAATCATTCTACCACCAGCGTTAAAAATCCTGCCGGCAAAAGTTACCCGGCAAAAGACAAAAAAAACCTTCAGCAAAGCGCTGAAGGTTTAACGCAGTGACTCCGCTGCCCCACCTGCGTTAAAGGTAAACACACTATATATTATGCGCAAAAGGGGGCAAAGCATCACCAGTAAAACGGTTTTTTCGCCCGATATTTAATTTTTTTGAGGAAACCATGGGGGTAAATTCCCCCGGAATTTCCATTTGAAATGGGTCATCTTCATAAAACTCAATCATGCTAGCAGTTTTCCCTGACCCAGCCAAAGTTATCCTTAAGAATTATTTGGCCCGCATTACCGCTTGGGCAGCAGCCAAGCGAGCAATCGGAACCCGGTATGGTGAACACGACACGAAATCTAGCCCAATCAAATGGCAAAACTCGACCGATGAAGGCTCTCCACCATGTTCACCGCAAATACCTACCAACAGATCCGGCCTGGTGGCCCGTCCTTTGGTCACCGCAATCTTCATCAGTTCCCCAACCCCTTCCCGATCCAATACAATGAAGGGATCATCAGCTAATATTTTTTGTTCGGCATATTGCCCCAAAAACTTGCCTTCAGCGTCATCCCGGGAAAAGCCAAAAGTGGTCTGGGTCAAATCATTGGTGCCAAAAGAGAAGAATTCCGCTTCTTGGGCTATCTGGTCGGCTGTTATAGCCGCCCGCGGGACCTCGATCATTGTCCCGACCAAATAACTAAAATTAACGCCGGTTTCCGCCATGACTGCCGTCGCCGTTTCCGTGACCATCCGGCGGAGATACCTAAATTCATTAACATGGGCCACCAGGGGGATTTCTACTTCCGGGTCCACCTGGTAACCTTCTTGGACCAATTGGACTACGGCTTGGAAGATTGCCCGCACCTGCATCCGGTAAATCTCCGGAAAAGTAATGCCTAACCGGCAACCCCGGTGCCCGAGCATCGGGTTGAATTCGTGTAAACTGCGAACCTTTTTAAACAAGGTTTCTTTTTCCGCCAGCTTCTCCTGAACAGCTTCCAACTCCGAACCGGTTTTACCCTCTAAGCTACAGCGCAATTTGGTTATTTCGACCAACAATTCCTCCGAGTTAGGTAAAAACTCGTGTAAAGGCGGATCTAATAACCGGATACAAACAGGGTAACCAGCCATCACCTTGAGAATACCGTAAAAGTCATCTTGTTGCATCGGCAATAATTTAGCCAGGGCAACTTCGCGTTCCTCCACTGTTTGCGCGAGAATCATGGCTTGAACAAGCGGCAAACGGTCCTGGGCCATGAACATATGTTCCGTCCGGGTCAGACCGATGCCGGCGGCCCCGAATTCCCGGGCTTTCGCTGCTTCTTCCGGTTTGTCGGCATTGGCCCGCACCCCTAGCCGGCGGTATTCATCCGCCCACGCGAGTAAGGTGCGGAATTCTGCTGTTAATTCCGGTTCCAACATTGGAACTACCCCATCAATGACCCGGCCGGTTGCCCCGTCAACGGAAATCAGATCGCCTTTTTGGAATACCCGGGTTTCCCCGGAAGCGGCCAAAGCGCTAAACTCTTCACGGGCATAATCGATCCGCAAGGCTTCACACCCACATACACACGGTTTCCCCATTTGCCGGGCTACTACCGCCGCGTGGGAGGTCATTCCCCCCCGGCTGGTCAAAATGCCTTGGGCCGGCACGATCCCATGAATGTCGTCCGGAGTTGTTTCCGTCCGCACCAGGATCACTTTTTCCCCGGATTTACCCAACTTTTCCGCTTCGTTGGCATCAAACACCACTGTTCCGGAAGCAGCCCCGGGGGAAGCCGGTAATCCAACGGCGATTATCGTTAATTTGGCCCCCGGATCGATCCGGCGGTGCAGCAGTTGATTCAAGTGTTCCGGTTCAACCCGCAACAACGCTTCCTCTCTCGTAATCAAACCCTCTGCTACCATGTCGACAGCGATCTTTACCGCCGCCGCTGCAGTGCGCTTGCCGTTCCGGGTCTGCAGCATCCAGAGCTTGCCTCGTTCAATGGTAAATTCAATGTCCTGCATGTTGCGGTAGTGGTTTTCCAGGTTGTGGCAAATCTGATTAAATTGACTATAAATTTCCGGCATCTCTTTTTCAAGCCCGGCAATTGGTTGGGGGGTACGGATACCGGCAACAACATCTTCACCCTGGGCATTGATCAGGTATTCACCATATAACACCTTTTCCCCGGTTGAAGGGTTACGGGTAAAAGCAACCCCGGTTGCACAGTCACTGCCCATGTTACCAAACACCATGGTCTGAACATTAACGGCAGTACCCAAATTGTCGGGAATTTTGTTGATTTGCCGGTACACAATCGCCCGATCGTTATTCCAGGACGAGAAGACTGCCTGGACCGCCCCTTTTAACTGTTCAACCGGGTCTTGGGGAAATGCTTTGCCGGTCATCTTTTCCACCAAGTTCTTGTATTCGATAATCAGCCCCTGCAAAGATGCCGGTGAAAGTTCGTGATCAAAATGGACACCCTGATTGTTCCGGTAATTTTCCAGAATATGTTCAAAATAGTGGTGATGAACCTCTAGAACAACATCAGAATACATCTGAATAAAACGCCGGTAACAGTCCAGGGCAAACCGTTCGTTTTGGGTCGCAGCAATCAAACCGGCTATGGTAGCATCATTCAAGCCTAAGTTTAGAATGGTATCCATCATCCCCGGCATAGAAAAGACTGCTCCGGACCGAACCGAAACCAACAGCGGTTTTTCCGGATCACCCAACCCTTTGCCTAATTTGGCTTCAAGGGTCCGCAAAGCTTCGGCGACCTGTTCCGGCATGCCTTCAGGAAATATTTGTCCCCGGGCGTAGTACTCGTTACAGGCTTCAGTAGTAATCGTAAAACCAGGAGGTACCGGAAGGCCAATATTCGTCATCTCTGCCAAATTGGCACCTTTTCCCCCTAGCAGGGAACGCATCTCCGCTTTACCTTGTTCAAAAAGATATACCCACTTTTTAGACATGGTATTCCCCCCTGTAATACACCTCTAATACCTTGGCTGCTGTTTCTTCAACAGCTTTGTTGGTCACATTAATTACCGGACATCCAATCCGCTTCATGATTCCTTCCGCATAATCCAATTCCTCCAGGATCCGGTTCAAGCTGGCATAATCGGCATTCCCAGCTAACCCGAGAGCCATCAGCCTTTCGGTCCGGATGCCGTTTAGTAACCGCGGCGAAATCATTAAACCGATGACCTTGCGTTTCGGTAATAGAAAAAGCTCTTCAGGTGGCGCTACTTCCGGCACTAACGGAATATTTGCCGCCTTGATCTGTTTGTGCGCCAAGTACATACATACCGGCGTCTTAGACGTCCGGGAAACACCAATCAACACAACATCCGCCCGCAAAAGTCCCCGTGGATCTTTACCGTCATCACATTTCACCGCAAACTCAATTGCTTCCACTTTTCGGAAATACTGTTCATCCATCTGATGGATCAACCCCGGCTTGCCCACCGGGCTCTCGTTGGTAATCAGCTGAATACCATGCATCATCGGCCCCAACACGTCGACAGTGGGAATGTTTTTTTTCGCAGCCAGAGACTGTAAGGTCTCACGCAGTTCACTGACAACCAGTGTATAGGCGATTACCGCCCGCTCGGTTGCGGCTTCCTCTACGACATCCGCTAAATGCCGCCGTTCAGAGATATAAGGAAACCTTCTGATTTCCACACTGCCACCGTCGAATTGACTGGCGGCGGCACGGGCAACAAGCTCTGCCGTCTCACCAATGGAATCGGAAACAATGTAGACGACAGGTTTTTCTCCATTGGCACTACAGATGTTCTTTCCCCCCCCAGGTCGCCGTTGTGTCAGGTGCGACCCCCACTTAGTAATGGGTTACCGCCGTTCATCGGCAAGATCAACAAATAACCGGGTAATATTGGTCTTGGTCAACCGGCCGACGACCTCCAGACGTTCGTCTCCGGCCGGATCCGTCACCGACCGGATCACGGGAAGCGCGTCTACCTCATGAATAATGAGCCGTTTTGCCGCCTTGTAAATTGGATCGTCAGGATTTACCGTAATGATGTTCGGCATTCGGGTCATAACCATTCCTACCGGCATTATGTGCGTGTCCCCCCCGCCAATAGCAATCTTCAGGAGGTCTTTACGGGTAACTACCCCAACCAGGTAGCCGGTAGCATCAACAACAGCCAAGGTGCCAACATCTTCAGTAAACATGGTAACCACCGCATCGTATACACTGGCCCCATCCCGCACCACCACCGGCAAAGAATGTACATCTTTAACTTTCAGCCGGCCTACCGCGCCGGCAAAAAGCAGACTTTTGGCCTGTCTGTTGTAATAATAGCCAACCCGGGGACGGGCTTCCAAAATGCCTGACATGGTGAGAATAGCCAAGTCGGGTCGCAAAGTTGCCCGGGTCAAATGCAACTTTTCCGCAATCTGCTCCCCGGTGATCGGACCGTGCTCCTTCGCAATTTCCACGATCTTGGCTTGCCGTTCGGACAGCTCGATGGTTGTCACCACCTTACCATAATTGGAAACTTTGTGGTCATAGTAAAGCCCACACGCATAATTATGACATACAATATTAAATTATGACTCGAATACGCACTAATATTATATACTATATAGCTGCGTTTTTTCCTTCCAGCCTTGCCGGTGTTTTATTGTATACATGCTTGGGAAATGCTTTTAATCCACAATTTTACTTAAATCGGCAATTCCCACCAGCAAACCGGCTACCAATTTTAACAGGGCCAATCTGTTTTCCCGGAGGGCCGTTTCTTCGGCCATGACCATAACCCCATCGAAAAAGGCATCAACAGCCGGTCCTATACCGGCGACCACCTGGAAGATCCGGCCATAATCCCGGCCGGCCGCCATAATTTCCTGACGGGCTTGCTGTAAAGCTACATATAATTCCCGTTCCACCACCAAGCCCAGCAATTCTTCCCGGACTACCACTTCTTCTCCAGCCTTTTTCGCCAGATTAGCTGCCCGGGTATACGCTTTGAACAAGGACTCAAAGGTGGGGGTATGCCGAAAAGCCACCAAAGCCTGGGTCCGCCGGTAAACATCTGCCGGCTGATCAGCATCAGCCGCCAGGACGGCCTCAATTACATCGAAGGAAATTTCCTGTTCACCCAGTAAATACCGCAGTCGTTGGCGGAAAAACTCGGCCAGATCCGCCTGTACTTCAGCCAGGCTGCGGGTTAGTTTAACCGTAGACAAATACCCGTTATATGCAGCCTGAATCGCCTGGCTTAAGGACAAAGGCAAGTTGGCTTGGATCACAATTTGACAGATGCCTAAAGCCTGCCGGCGCAAAGCATAAGGATCTTGAGAGCCTGTAGGTACAATCCCGATCCCAAAACAACCTACCAGGACATCTAACTTATCGGCCAGGGCTACCAGATTGCCTTCGGTGATTTCCGGAACGGCATCACCGGCAAAACGGGGCTGGTAATGTTCCCGAATCGCCTGGGCAACAACCGGGTCTTCTCCGTTTAGCAGCGCATACTTCTCTCCCATAATTCCTTGCAGTTCAGGAAACTCATAAACCATCAGGGAAACCAGGTCGGTTTTCGCCAAAAGGGCTGCCCGGACACTCCGTTCTTTCACCGGCAGGGACACCTGAAGATGATCGGCCAGCCAGGCAGTAAGCCGTTGTTCCCGCTCCACCCGTTCGAAAACAGTACCCAGACTCTCCTGGAAAACAATCTTTTTAAGTTTTTCTGTCTGTTCAGCAAAAGGCGTTTTCTGGTCCTCGGCATAAAAGAAAGCGGCATCCGCCAACCGGGCCCGTAACACTTTTTCATTCCCGGCTTGGACAACTGCCAAGTGTTCCGCCGTACCATTCCGGACGGCAATGAACTTGGGTAATAATCTCCCTTGCCGGTCCTGTACCGGAAAGTACCGTTGATGTTCTTTCATCGGGGTAACCAACACGGGCTGCGGTAAGTGCATAAAACCGGCATCAATCCGGCCACAAAGGGCAGTAGGGTATTCCACCAAATAGGTGATTTCCTCAAGCAGGTCGGCATCTGACACCGCCCCTCCCCCTTCGGTCACCGCCAGCTTGGTGACTTGTTCCCAAATACTTTTACGCCGCCGGTTCTGGTCAACGATAACATACGCCTGCTCCAGCTTGGCCAAATATTCCGCCGGTTCATTAATCGTGATCGGCGCCCCGGCCAGAAACCGGTGGCCGTACGTTATCCTCCCGGTCACAACCCCGCCAACCTCGAAAGTTAAAACCGCATCACCGAATAAGGCCAATAGCCAGCGGATCGGACGGACAAACCGCATGGTGTTCCAGCCCCAGCGCATCGGTTTAGGAAAATTAAGACCGTTAACAAGACCTTGAAGCAAACCGGGCAAAACCGCGGTAGCCGCTTGGCCGCCTTCGGTCCGTACAGCAAAAACGTAAGCCACCTTACCGACTTCCCGCTGCTCCAATGCCGTTACCGCCACACGTTGAGAGCGGGCAAAACCCAGGGCAGCCTTAGTCGGCTGCCCATCAGAATCAAAAGCAGCTTTTAAAGCCGGTCCTTTGACCGCGACCTGTAAATCCTGCTGGACGACACCAACCCCTTCGGCCAGCAACACCAACCGGCGGGGCGTCCCATATGTCCGAACACCTTTGAACGTTAACCGGGCTGCCTGCAAGCATTTTTCGGCTAATTCCTGCAGTTGCTGTAACGCCATAGGCATAAACTTGGCCGGAATCTCTTCCATACCGATCTCAAACAACAAATCGCGGGTTTCCACGAAATATCCCTCCATTCCCTGTCGCTTACTCAGCCGCAACCGGTGCCACCGGTTGATCGAGCCCAAGCCTGGCCCTTAAGCCCGGTTCTTTAATCAACGGATACCCCAGCTTTTCCCGTTGTTGAACATAAGCCTGGGCACAAGTCCGGGCTAATTGCCGCACCCGGCCGATGTAGCCGGTTCTTTCCGTAACGGAAATTGCTCCCCGGGCATCCAACAGATTAAAAACATGGGAACATTTTAGTACATAATCGTAGGCTGGTTGGACAAGCTCTTTTTCTACGACCCGGAAGGCTTCCTCTTCATACAGGTCAAAAAGGGTAAACAAAGTATCCGTGTTGGCAACCTCAAAATTGTAGTGCGAATAATCAACCTCGGTTTGGTGGTGAACATCACCATACGAAATCCCCTTTACCCATTCAATATCGTAAACAGAATCAACCTGTTGGATAAACATAGCAATCCGTTCGATCCCATAGGTAATCTCCGCACAAACCGGCCGGCAATCAATGCCGCCACACTGTTGAAAATAAGTAAACTGGGTAATTTCCATCCCGTCAAGCCACACTTCCCAGCCCAGACCCCAGGCCCCTAGGGTCGGTGATTCCCAGTTATCCTCCACAAAACGGATATCGTGTTTGAGCGGGTCAATACCTAACCGCCGCAAACTATCCAGATACATTTCCAAAACATCATCCGGGGACGGCTTCAAGATTACCTGATACTGGTAGTAATGCTGCAACCGGTTAGGGTTTTCCCCGTACCGGCCATCGGTAGGCCGGCGGGATGGTTCTACATAAGCAACATTCCACGGCTCTGGTCCCAAGGCCCGTAAAAAGGTAGCCGGGTTCATTGTGCCGGCGCCTTTTTCCACATCGTAAGGCTGGTGAATAATGCAGCCCTGTTCCCCCCAAAATTGGTTAAGAGCAATAATTATCTCCTGAAAGTTCATCCTAATAAACCTCCTGCCTAAAAAAAATAAACCCCCCGCCCTGGCAAAGGCCAGGGACGAGAGGATTCTCCCGCGGTTCCACCCTGATTGGCCCGCAAAAATTGCGGCCCACCTCGGAAAAAAAGGGCTTTACTAACAAACCCGGATTGCCGATCAGCAAAACAACGGATATGTGTTCCTCCCCGGGCTCCGGAACGCCTTCCCCTTGCCTGGCGTACCGGGCTTCCACCCTTCCCGGCTCGCTAAAACGCAGTTCAAGAGTACTCCTTTCCTTCACAGCCAGTTATAAATAACCGGGAGACGAACCAACACGACACTTCCCCCGGCAGATCCTTTTTTAGCTTAACAGCTGTCCTCCGGTGTGTCAACAACACTTACTCC
The DNA here is from genome assembly GCA_028707535.1 of Heliobacteriaceae bacterium. Taxonomy (GTDB): domain Bacteria; phylum Bacillota; class Desulfitobacteriia; order Heliobacteriales; family Heliobacteriaceae; genus STF2-203. The sequence goes on from JAQWAU010000001.1 coordinate 91,241, forward strand.
CGTTCATGATCAATCACTACCCATTCCTTGCTTCCATCCTTACGTTCCACTTCCAGGCGACAACCAGCTGCCACAGCGGTTACCGCCCCAAGTGCGCCAAGGACAGCCAAGTGCGTACTAAGCAAAGCCCCGGCTATTCCCAAAGCACCGACACTAACCGGAATATCCGCCAAGGTATCCTTTCCTTTCTTCACCCGGATCCTGGTAACATTCCCTTCTTTGACCCATTCTTTGATTTGCGCCCACCACTGGCGGCTGCTAACCGCCCACTTTTGGTCAAAAGGCCGGTTTTCCAGGTAAATTAAAGCCTCTACCACGTCACCTCCGGTCATTTCCAAGGCTGCCCGGGCTTCCTTGTACGAAACCCCAAGCCGGGTACGCAATAAATCGAGTTTTTCCAGGTTGATGCTATCGTCCACTTCAAAACTCCTCTCATCCGGAATTGCTAATCGCGTCAATAACGGCCCAAGAGCGAAAATTGCCCTCCAAACGGCACTTCAAGGTTTGACGCATCACACCGGTTGCCTGCTTCAATACCTTTTCCCCCACTACTAACCGGTCCACCTGCCGGGGATCCATTACTAACAAGTGCCGCAGAAACGCCACCGTGTTTGTCGCCACAGGGATTATCCCCATTGTATGCCGTTCCCGGCAGCATGGCCCTACCAGACCACCTAACCCGGGAGAAAAACCACACCGGCCTCCTAGCCCCGGCAAGGTTAATGGCCCACCACAAGCCACACAACTTTCCAATTCCGGACAATAACCGATTTTGGCTAATAACTTGAGCTCAAAATGGCAAGTGACCAGTTTGGCCGGGTAAATTACCATCAAATGCCAAGAAGTTAGCAGCAAGGCGAATAAATCCATCCCACCATTGTCTAGCGTAAACCGATCCACCAGTTCCGCCAGATAAGCAGCATGGGCAAACCGTTCTACATCCCCATGTAAACCAGCAAAAGATTCGACCGGTTCAGCCTGGGTCACAGTTTTTAGGTTACGCCCGTCATGCAAAAGCAGCTGGCTGTGGGTAAGTGGCTGCACTCCTCCCCGCAATCGGCTCGCCGGCTTGCGGGCCCCTTTGGCAATCGCGCCGATTTTGCCTCTCTCCTGAGTAAGCAAGGTTAAAAGGCAATCCGCCTCGCCATACTTCCGGTTATGCAAAATGAGCGCCTGAGTACGGTAGACAGGCATAAGCTTCCTCCCGGCCAGCACGTCGCTGTTAATTATTCGCTCCCTTACCACCAATTATTCTTTACAGTCAATCTCCTCAAATCCGGCCAGAATGGCAAGCCCGGCACTGGTACCCAAGCGGTCAGCGCCGGCATTAAGCATTTGCACCGCCGTTTGGGCCGTCCGGATACCCCCGGCGGCTTTAACCTTGAGGCGCCCACCCCCGGTTCTGGCCATCAGCCCTACATGTTCCACCGTTGCCCCCCCGGCCCCAAAACCGGTAGCTGTTTTTACATAATCCGCCCCTGCAGCCATTGCCCGGCGACAGGCCTCGCTAATCTCGGAATGTGTAAGCAAACTGGTTTCCAGGATTACTTTGACCAGACTATCAGGTACTTTCCGGGCTGCTTGCACTACCCCGGAAATATCCGCTTCCACGGCAGACCAACTGCCTTCTTTGGCCCAGCCAATGTTCATCACCATATCCAACTCCACCGCCCCGGCCAGCAAGGCTTCCCCAGCCTCGAACGCTTTAACCCGGGGCAAAGTGGCCCCAAGAGGAAAGCCGATCACTGTGGCTACCTTAACTCCCGTGCCGGCCAACAGCCTGGTACAAGTAGCTACCCACACCGGGTGAACACATACCGTACCAAAGCCGTATTGTACCGCCTCCCGGCACAAATTTACCATCCGGCTCCCGGTAGCTGCCGGATCCAAAAGAGTATGGTCGATTTTCCCGGCAACCTGAGACCGGGTCCGGAATAACCCTGAACAGGTTTGATCCATTAAGACACATCCCTTTAAAACCGCTCATCAAAACCAAAATTCCGCAAAACATCCGGGCGTTGACGCCAGTCTTTTTTCACTTTGACCCATAGCTCCAGAAAAATCTTTGCGCCCAACAAGGCTTCGATCTCTAAACGAGCCTGTTGGCCGATTGTTTTCAGCATCGCCCCACCTTTACCGATCAAAATCCCTTTTTGGGAATCCCTTTCCGTATAGATTGTGGCGTGAACCGCCAACCCACCGGCAGGTTGTTTTTGCAGATGCTCAATAACGACAGCCACCGCGTGGGGTATCTCCTCCCGGGTGGCCAACAACACTTTTTCCCGGATCAGCTCCGCCATTAAAACCTGCTCCGGCTGGTCGGTAATTAGCTCCGGCGGATAATAGGCCGGTCCCGACGGCATCCGGTCAAAGCTTAAATCTTTAAGTCGATCCAAGTTCTTGCCCGTCTTGGCAGAAACCGGGACTACCTCCTGCCAAGAGCAGAGCCGGCTATATCCATCGATTTGTTTAAAGGCAATTTCCTCGGCTACGGCATCCATTTTATTGATGATTAACAATATCGGGGTGGCTATTTCCCGCAGCAGTCCACTGACAAACTCTTCACCCCTGCCCGGTTCAGCGGTGGCATCAACAACATAGTAGATCAAATCTACCTCATTCAGCGTTTTCCGGGCGGTGTTAACCATGATTTCCCCTAGCTTATACCGGGGCTTGTGAATCCCAGGAGTATCTAAAAAAACGATTTGACCCCGTTCTTCATGTAGAATCCCCACGATCCGGTTCCGGGTCGTCTGGGGCTTATCGGAGATAATCGCTACCTTTTGGCCGAGCATTTGGTTCATCAAGGTAGACTTGCCGACATTAGGCCGGCCGATAATGCTCACAAAACCGGATTTCAATAAACACTCACCTCAAAATTCCCTTAAGTGTAAACACATCCGGCAGTAGCCGGTCCAAAGTCACTACCCGTTGCCGGTCGGCATCATTGGTCAAAACAATGGGCAACTGGGGGGCAAACTCAGCCAGCACTTGGCGGCAAGCACCACAAGGGGTAATCAAATCCGGACCATCTGCCGTCAATACCATTAATTGAAACTGGCGGCAACCGGCTGAAACCGCCTTAAACACCGCTGTCCGTTCCGCACAGTTGGTTAGCCCGTAAGTAGCGTTTTCTACATTACAGCCGGTATAAATGCCCCCATCTACACCAAGCAAGGCGGCACCGACCCGGAACCGGGAGTATGGTGCATAAGCCTGTTCCCGAACTTGCCGCGCCTGGTCGATCATTGCCGTTAAGACCGCCTGGTCGCACGGAACCGGTGTCGTTGCTGAATTTTCCTTATCCATCTGTACGCCTTAATCCACATTTCCCGAGAATTGTTTCGGCCGTTGCCTGCATCTGCTCACTATCAGCAAGCGCTTGATGATCATACCCCAGCAAATGTAACAACCCATGGACAAATAAATGGCCGAGTTCCCTTTCCAGGGAATGACCGTACTCCACCGCCTGACGTTCGGCCGTTTCCACGGAAATTACCACGTCACCCAGCACGATTCCGGCTAACGGATCCTCATAACCAGGCTCCTCGGCCGTTTGATCCGCCTGGGAAAAAGATAAGACATCTGTCGAAGCATCGATATTCCGGTATTCCCGGTTTAAGCGCCGGATTTTTTCGTCATTAGTCAATACCAGGCTAATTTCCGGCTCAACGGTAAGGTGCCCGGTCTCCTCCAGACAAGTGTACGCAAGCCGCTCAAACAACATTTGCCATTCTTCGGCCAATGCCGGGTCCCAACCACCGGTTTCCCGCTCATCCACTAAATATAGTTCCATTAGGGGTTTTTTCTCCCTTCCAGGTCTTTTGGTGTTCCTTCGGGGTACTCCAATCGAGTATGGTAAGTGCCGTTCAGCACCCGGCAAAACGCTTGGGCCACCCGGTCTAAATCCTTGAACGTCAAATCTGATTCTTCCAGCTGACCATCATGTAATTTGTCTTTTATTAATTTCCGGACCAAACCTTCTATTTTCCCCGGTGTTGTCGGTTGAGACAGGGAACGCACGGCAGCCTCCACCGTGTCAGCCAACATAACTAAAGCCGCTTCCTTGGTTTGGGGTTTGGGCCCTTCGTAACGAAAATCCTTTTCTTGGACAGACTCCGTCCGGTCCGCTTCCAAAGCCCGGTGATAAAAATAAGACGCCAGGGTTTGCCCGTGATGTTGCTCCACAATATCAATCACCTGGGCAGGCAAGCCGGCCCCCCGGCTCATTTCCACCCCATCTTTGACGTGGGCCGTAATAATTAAGGTGCTTAAAGTTGGGGCGATTTTATCGTGAGGATTCTGTCCCTGCGCCTGATTCTCGATGAAAAAGGCTGGGCGACGAATCTTCCCGACATCATGATAATAGGCACCCACCCGAACCAGCAAGGGATCGGCACCAATCATTTCGGCCGCAGTCTCTCCCAGATTGCCGACCAGTAAACTATGGTGGTAAGTACCGGGTGCCTCTAATAAGAGTTGGCGTAGTAACGGTTGGTTGGGATTGGCCAGTTCCAACAATTTAACCGAAGTCGTCAATTTAAACCCCGATTCTAGATACGGTAAGGAACCGATCATGAAGACGGCCGACAAAATCCCGTTAACTAAACCCATCGGCAGCCCATAGGTCGCTACGGTACCGATATTTGTTCCTTGTACCAAGCCCAGGGCAAAAATGGCCAACATATTAGTGGCGGCTACATTGATCCCGGCACGGGCGAAATCCATTCTTTGACTGAAGCGAGACACACTGTAAATACCGGCCAGAGACCCCAGCAAAGTTACAATGGCATGGGGAATAGAGTAATCAGCAATAATCCCGACCATCAGGCTCACTATTATGGCGACAAAGATTGCCACCCGGCTGTCGAGCAAAATAGCTAACAGCATCGGGCCGGTCGCTGCCGGAATAACATACAATAATTCTACCATTACATCAGGTTGTTCGTGTAGCTGAATGGAAGCAATCACCCTGGCGGTAACCAGGCTTAAAGCCACGACCAGGCCAAGCAGCCAAAGCATCCGTTTGTCATAATAAAGGTCCCGGCGATAGATCCGTAAATACCACATCAAAACTAAAAGGTTAAGCAAAACAAGCAGACTCATCCCTAACGGCTTAAACCAACTGGCACCTGTCCGCAACACACCAAGTTGCGTAAGGATCCGGACATGGTCAGCCGTTACCACTTCTCCCTCACGGACGATAACTTCCCCTTGGCGTAAGGGGATCGTAAAAGGGGTGACACTTTGCCGCACTTCATTCTGCAACCGTTTCGTTGCTTCTTCATCCAAATTGGCATTCGGTTTCAAAAAAAAAGGGACAACAACCTGCAAGATTTCCTTGGCTTCCGGTGACAACTTCAGGCTGCCAACCCGCTCCAACACAATGCCCCGGGCTTCTTTCAGGGAATAGGGCAAAACCCGCCCGGCCGCCCGGGTTTCCGCCATACCTTCGGGGAAATCCCTTAATTCCTCGGTCAAACCAGGCAGGCTCAAGATATCTGTAACCAGGTTATCGGTTTCCACCTGCAAAACAGCCAAGGTTTCCGGTCGCATAACCACCAATTTCTGCAAAGCCGCTTCCGGCACCGCCACCCCAACCTCAGCCTTTAACCTTTGCCACGGCTCACTATCTTTTCCAACCGCCCCGGAATCCGGGTACTCAATTTGGTAATTTAAAATGACTTTATAAAAATAGGCATCCTCCCGTTTAACCCGTTCGATGACGTTAGGATCGTGCGTGTAAACCGGTGCCGTCGACCTTACTTTTTGTTCCCGGGCTAACCGCGTCTTTTCCTCATCAATGATATCTTTCGAAATAGGGGCTTTAATATTCTTCGGGCTTACCTGCCCAATTTCCAAGGTTTCCAGTGGGGATAAAAAATCAAGCGACAATACCAACGAAATGATCAGAAAGAAGACCACCCCGATAAATAACCGGCTAGTGGTCATAAAATGCCAACCTTTTTCCAGCCCCAGCCGAAGTATTTTCCCCAAACGGTGCAATGCCACCCTTTGTCACCTCGTTTAATCTTCCAGCCGGTCCTGCCCTTCGAACACCTCATAAGCCCGGATAATCCGACCGACAAGGGGGTTCCGAACCACATCGGCCGCCGTTAAAAACTGAAAACTGATCCCCTCAATATCTTGGAGAATCTTTTGCACAATAATCAGACCCGAACGCGAACCCCGCGGTAAATCAACCTGAGTTATATCACCGGTAACTACCGCTTGTGAACCATAGCCAATGCGCGTTAAAAACATCTTCATCTGCTCTGGCGTAGTATTTTGCGCCTCGTCGAGAATAATAAAAGCATCATCCAGGGTACGGCCACGCATATAGGCCAATGGGGCGATCTCGATCACACCCCGTTCCATATATTTTTGCGCCACTTCCACCCCCATGGTATCAAAAAGGGCATCATACAACGGGCGCAAATACGGATCAACCTTCTCTTGGAGATCTCCCGGTAAAAAGCCTAATTTCTCCCCCGCTTCAACTGCCGGCCGGGTCAAAATAATCCGGCTTACTTCTTTATTCTTGAGCGCTCTTACCGCCATTACTACCGCCAGATAAGTTTTGCCGGTACCTGCCGGTCCAATACAGAATGCAATCGGATAATCACGGATCGCCATGATATATTGCCGCTGGCCCAAAGTTTTGGCCCGGATTTGTTTTCCCCGGACCGTAGTCATGATTACCTCGGAAAGAACATCGGCAATTAACTGGCGCCGGCCTTCCCGTACAAAGGAAATGGCATAATCAATTTCGGCAGGGCCCACCATTTCCCCGGCCCGCACCATGGCAATCAACTGTTCAAATAATTTGGCGGTACGGTCAACTTCGGCGTTTTCCCCGGAAATAAGGATATTGCCCCCCCGGGCCACAATCTTGGCTCCGCTCAAACGCTCAATATACCGCAGGTTTTCGTCCTGGTGCCCGAAAAGCCGGGCCGCATCCCAATTGTCCTCAAGATTGATTCTGACCTCACGGCAAGATGCTACCAGCTTGGCTTACCTCCTGTATGTACGCCCTGTTTCCTTTTGCGGTTTAAAGACAGGTGCGGCCGGTTGGGGTGTGGCGATATCCTCGAGCACTTCTACTGCCACCTTGACCCGAACCATTCCCGGTGGGGCGTCTGGGGACTCAACCATTTCCCGAATTACCCGTCCTCCCGGGGCCAAACCGGCATTAATCTGTTGCCGGGCTTTTCCCCGGGCTCCTTCAACCGCCTCTTCCGGACTCCGTTCCTGACGATAGGGGCGTAACTCATGGTACTCTGTTTTTATTATTTCGACAGGCATTTGGAGATTCCTCCACAAACCTGTGGTTCTTACATAAACCTCTTCCTTCGCTGCTGGAAACGGATTGAAACGGGGGCCTTTTAAGATGATTTCCTGTTTTCCCCATTTTATTCGCCACTGGTCCGCTACTTTCCCCGTCGGCAAACTACCTTCACGAATTACCGGTTCCTCCACAACCGCCGTATACCAGACTTTGGACCAGACCTCCCCTTTCGCCTGAACGTTTTCCACCAACTGTGCTTTACCATTGCCCGCCTTGTCCGGTTCCCCAGAGACCGGGGGACCATAGATTACCCCGGAAATCAAAACCTGTCCCTTAGTTACTTGATCGCCTTCTTTAACTTTTCCTTCCCCCACCAAAACTAAAAGGCGCTGCACCAGACCATCCTTACCGGCGACAATATTTACCGGCCCCGCTATAGGTAAACTCTTGGGTAAGACCTTTTCTTGCACCTCAATGGTTATCCGGGTCCCTTTAGCGTGGATCCCCACCCACTCAAGATCGGAAACCATTTGCATAATACCGCGTTCAGCAGCCCTAACGTCCAGCAACGGTTTCCAGGTACCTACCCGCACCCCATGTTTTGCCGCCATCCCTAAGATGGTGGGCTTGTCCACGCGTTCGTTGCCAATTACTTCGACATCCCAGACCACCGTGGACAAAAGACAGATAATCAGCACAAACATCAATGCCCCAAAACAAACAGACCGGTACCGTCTGACTGCCAGCCATAAAAAAGGAAACCCGGAGCGTTCCTCAATTTTTACGTGACAATGGGTTTTACGGGCAACATGACGTAAAGACCGAAAACCATCTAATCGCACCTTGATACTCATATCTCCGGCTGATTCCCGGCGCAAATCAAAAAGCGGAATTCCTCTACCGACAGCAAGATTGATAAACTTTTCCAGCTGGGTTCCCGTCGCCCGCACCTTAACATAACCCAGCCAAAACAGCCACCAATTCCGGAGCATTGTCTCCCACCTCCCGAATTTTCCGCTTAGCTCAACTTAATCTTTGTTCAACCCGGCCGGTATTCCAGTTTTTTAATGTACCCTTCTAAGATTAATTCCTCCGGCAGAATCGTCCGGAGTACCAGCTTTTCCCCATTTATTACTAATTGGCCCCCGGTTACCAGAACCCTGACACACTCTTCATTGTATTCCACAATCCCCCGGTGGTTTTCGAGGATCATTTGCACATTGCCGATCACGGTAATCTTGGGTAGATCAAGGAGAATGTCTTTAGGCATTTCCAAAAAGCCTGCCAGTATTTTCTGCAACCGCTGTTTTTTTGGTTCTAACTTCATCGCCCCGCCTCCTTTTCATTCTCCTTGTCCCATGCATATGCAAGACAAAAACGGATCATGCAGCCTGTCCGAAAACCGCTTGCCCACAAAAAAACCCCGGTGATGTTTAACACCACCAGGGTCTTTAATTTCCTCCTTAAAATGTTGGGGGAGGTAAGCTACCTAAAAGCAGCTTGGAGCAACCGCTCGAACGGCCCTTTAATTGTACTTGCGTTTCCGTGCCGCCTCCGACTTCTTTTTCCTTTTCACGCTGGGCTTTAAATAATGCTCCCGTTTTCGGCACTCCGACAAAACGCCTGCCTTTTGGCAGGAACGCTTAAATCTCCTTAAGGCACTATCTAAACTCTCATTTTTGCCAACCTTGACTTCGCTCATTTCCGCTTCCCTCCCCCCACTGGTATCTCCGGTGCCAAGTTGAAACTGTGTTTTTTGTCGCAGGAATTAGCTTTATAAAATCTTAGATAAACACATATTTCATTATACTCCCAGGGGGCGGGAGCGTCAACGGATCAGCTGGTGGTCAGCAATACCTTCAACCAGGAGGCCAACCCAACTGTCTACCCGCAAGCAGGTGAATATGCAGATGGAATACCGTCTGGCCGGCCTGGACCCCATTATTGAGCACCAACCGGTAACCATTTTCTTCACCACCTAAGTCCTGGGCTATCCGCCGGGCAACCAAAAGCAAGTGCCCAAGTAAAGCCTGTTGCGCATTCGTCACCGCGGCAATCCCGGAAATGTGTTCCCGGGGAATAATTAACACATGGATTGGGGCAACCGGGTTAACATCGCGAAAGGCAATACATTGGTCGTCTTCATAGACGATTTGCGCGGGAATTTCCCCTTGACTAATTTTGCAAAACAAGCAATCCTTCACCTAATTCACCCCCAAATCATCGTTCGCTAGCGTGCCCGTCAGATGACCACCGTAATGCCGCCCTATTAGGTTTACAGGCAACAACCGGCCCCGTAAGGCCTCCTGATCAGGCAAACATTTCCCGGTCGGAACGACCCGGAAAATCACTTTCAAATAATTGGCGGTGTGACCGGCCCACCAACCATCACCCAGTCCCTCTTCAACCAACACTTCTTTGGTCCGGCCAACAAACTTAGCCGCATAGCAGTTTGCTAATTCACCAGCTACCGCTCCCAGCCGGCGAACCCGCTCCGCTTTTACCCGGCTGGGTACTTGACCGCTAAAACTTGCTGCCGGTGTACCCCGGCGTGGTGAAAAGGGAAAAACATGAATACCGGCCAGCATCATCTCCTGGCAGAGGCTAACCGTCAAGGTGAAATCATGTTCCGTTTCACCCGGAAAACCGACAATCACGTCGGCTGCCACTGCGGCATCCGGGATCCTGGCAGTAATTTTCGCTACTACCTCGCGGAAATCCTGCCTTCGGTATTTTCGGCCCATCTGAGCCAAAATGCGATCAGCGCCGGATTGCAAAGGGATATGAAAATGGGGGCAAACCTTATGGTGATCAATTGCCGTGAACAAAGCCGGTGAAAATTCCTGCGGTTCTACCGAACCGAGCCGCAACCGCCGCAAACCCGGCAGATCACGTAACCGGGTTACCAATTGGGCCAAATCAGTCTGAAGGTCAAGACCATAAACCCCCACGTGGATCCCGGTTAGGACGATCTCTTGAAACCCTGCGGCAACCAGACGTTCCGCTTCCCGCAGAACACTAGCCGGTGGCCGGCTGCGGCTTGGTCCCCGGGCATAAGGGATCACACAATAGGTACAATAGCGGTCACATCCGTCTTGAATCTTCAGTAAAGCCCGGACCCGGGAAATTTCTGCTGTTCCCGGCATTTCCTCGAACAATCCGTTTTCCCGGACATCTCCGACCGTATTAATTGGTTTCCCGGCATCCCGGTATTTTTCGACCAGATCGACAACTTGGCTCCGTCCCTTGGTACCGACAACAATATCAACACCGGGGATCGCCTGGACCTCGGCTGCCGCCAATTGAGCATAACACCCGCTAACCACCACCACTGCCTGCGGATTTAAGCGTTTGGCCCGCCGGATGGCCTGCCGCGATTTCCGGTCACTAACATGGGTGACCGAGCAGGTATTGATCACGTAGACATCGGCCGGGACATCAAAAGGAACAATCCGGTACCCCCGGGCCGTAAAAAGTCCGGCCAAAGCGGCCGATTCCCCTTGATTCACTTTACAACCCAAGGTATGAATCGCTACCGAAGCGATGCTCCGGTTCATCCCCAATCCCCCAGTTCATACATAATGGCGGTGATCGCGGCTAATCCCGCGGTTTCCGTACGAAGAATCCGGGGGCCCAGCCGTGCAACCCGGCCTCCCCGGGAAACCGCTCTACCCACTTCCTCGCTGGTAAATCCCCCTTCCGGCCCAATGGCCACCCCCAATCCCGGACAGTTCGCCGGCAATTGCTTAAGCACCGAACGCAAACCCCGGACCTGTTCTTCTTCCCAAGGGATTACCAGGGGCCTGGTCAGAGGCCATTCAGCCATTACCAGCGGCCAAGGTTGGGGTTGGGCCACCTGAGGCACAACCGTACGCCGGCTTTGTTTACAAGCTTCCCGGGCGATTTTTTGCCACCGTTTTTGCCGTTCTACCGCTTTTTGGGGTGCAAACTTAATTATTGTCCGTTCGGTAATCACCGGAACAATCTCGGCAACCCCAAGTTCTGTCGCCTTTTGCACAATCCAATCCATTTTGTCGCCTTTAGCAATCCCTTGCAGCAAACAAAGCCTGAAGCAAGCTTCCCGGCTCTCCCCTGTGGAGACCAGGTTCCCTAAATGTACCACCCCCCTGGTCACTTCCACCACCCGGCCGGCAAATTCCCGCCCTTGACCATCGAAGGCCAATACGGTTGCACCCGGTGGTTGCCGGATCACCTGGGTTAAATGATGGCTTTCCTCTTCGTCAAGCCAGATACTGCCGTCAACCAAAGCCTCCGGGGCGAAAAAAAAACGGTGCATCACCTTACGCTCCAGTCACTTACTTTCTTTTTTATTCCCGGCGAGCAACTACCGCCGCCCACTCACCATGGCTGCGTAACTCCAAGAGCGAAAAACCAGCGGCCTTGATTCCGGCTACAACATCCTCCAACCGGTGTTGAATAATCCCGGAGGCAATGAATATTTTGTCCCGGGGCAGTAAAGCCGCCGCCTGGGGAGCTAACCGCAAGATCACATCCGCAATAATATTAGCAACGATAATGTCCGCCCGCTCCGGAAGCCCGGTGACCAAATCATTGGCGGAGACTGTCACTAAACTGTTAACCCGGTTATTGGCGACATTTTCCTTAGCAACCTTAACCGCCACCGGATCATTGTCGACAGCCCAGACCCGGCCGGCACCCAACAAGGCGGCCACAACAGCCAAAACACCGGAACCGGTGCCGACATCAACCACCTTGTCCCCACTTTGCAGGTAGTCCTCCAAAGCCTGGATACACATCACCGTAGTGGGGTGGGTTCCCGTCCCGAACGCCATTCCGGGATCCAGGGTTACCACCAAGTCCTCTGGTTGTGCTTGGTACATTTCCCAGGAGGGACAAATCACTACCCGGTGGCCAACTTTCTCCGGCTTAAAAAACCGCTTCCAGGCATGGGCCCAGTCTTCTTCCTGTAAATCGGTAAACTGACAGGTGTGAGGTAAGACTCCGGTTGCCCGCTCCCACCGGTCCAAGGTCTGCTGCAAACAGGAAAGCCGTTCTTCAATCCTTTGGTCAACCGGCAAATAAGCTTTTACATTAATCATACCGGGGGGCAGATCGGGGATTTCCACGGCATAATGGTCCCAAACCTTCCGTTTGATGTAGTCGGCAATCAGTTGGGGATCCTCTATAACCATGCCCAAAGCACCAATCTGTTCAAAGATCTCCGCCATCGCGTCAGCATTCTCATGCCGAGTCACGATCGCAATCTCCCGCCATTTCAAACCGGCAACACCTTTCCTATGGGGTTGTTTTTACATAAATGCATCTTTTACCCGTTCAAAAAACGACTTTTCCCGACTGGTGGCTAAATTTTCCGGGGTCAAAGTGCGGCCAAAATCACGCAGCAACTGTTTTTGCTTTTCATTCAGTTGCGTCGGAACCGTAACGTGAATCCGAACCCGCTGATCCCCCCGGCCGGTTCCCCGCAACCGTTTGAATCCTTTGCCGCGAACCCGCATTACTGCCCCATTTTGGGTTCCTTCCCGAACATTGAGCAAAACCTTACCATCCAAGGTCGGTACATCGATTTGTCCGCCCAGACAAGCCTGAACAACAGTGATCGGGATTTGGCACATTACGTCGTCACCATCCCGTTCAAAGAATTCATGCGGTTGTACCTCGATAAAAACGTAAAGATCGCCTGGCGGGCCACCCTTATGGCCACTTTCCCCCTCACCGGCAATCCGAATCCGGGTCCCGTTATCGACACCACCCGGTACATTTACCTGGATCCGTTGGCGCTTGCGGGTTTTGCCCTGACCGGCACAGTGTTTACACGGCTGACTGATGATTGTTCCTTCACCCCGACAAGTTGTACACGGCCGGACGGTTTGGACGTGTCCCAAAAGGGTCTGGGAAACCGTAGTAACCCGGCCGGAACCCTTACAGGTGGGGCAAGTCTTTGGATGGGTACCCGGTTCGGCACCACTACCCCCACAGACATCACAGTTTTCCAGACGGGGAATCTCGACTTCTTTTTCTACCCCAAAAGCCGCCTCTTCAAACGCAATGAGCAGGTTGAAGCGTAAATCGGCTCCTTTTTGAGGTCCCCGGCTCTGCTGGGCGGCGCCGAATCCCGCCCCGAAAAACATATCGAAAATATCGCCAAAACCACCGCCGAAATCGGCCCCCTGGCCCCCAAACCCACCAAAGCCACCGACCCCAGCGTTTGGGCCGAGGTGCCCGAACTGATCGTAGCGGACTTTTTTCTCGGGATCGGAGAGAACTTCATAGGCTTCGTTAATTTCCTTAATTTTCTCTTCCGCCTGCTTTTTGTCCGGATTGGCATCAGGATGGTATTTTTTTAGCAGGCGCCGGTAAGCCTTCTTGATTTCCACCTCGGTAGCTCCTTTGCTTACCCCCAGCACCTCATAATAGTCCCGTTTACTCATTCAGGTCCCCTCCCCTCCCGAACAAAAGATCAGCCACGAGAATGCCCGCCAAGCCGGAAAAGCATCGCTAAAAACCGGGTTTTCGCCGCCATTACCCGGTCTGCATCCGGGCCAGGGCTGGCCCTCACCGCCCCGCCCGCAAATTCGTTTTGGTCGTAGCAGGCCCGCTTTTCCGGATCCGAAAGGCACGCATAGGCTGAATTAATTTCTTTTACTTTCTCCTCATACCGCCGCCCGTTACCGGGGATGTCCGGATGGTACTCTTTCAACAACCGCCGGTAGGCCAGTTTAATCTCTTTTTCCGAAGCCGACAGGGGGCACAAGCCCCCCTCATGGTTGCTACGATTTTTGTTTGTCGTCGTCAATCACCGTATAATCGGCATCTACGACGTCATTTTCGTTTTTATCCTCACCACCGGCACCGGCTTCCTGACCAGATGCCGGCCCAGATGCTTGCTGGTACATTTTAGATGATAGTTCGTACAATACGGTAGTCAACGCCTCCGTCTTCGTTTGGATCACCTGTAAATCATTACCCTCCAGGGCCTGCTTCAACTCTTCTTTTGCCCCTTGGATCTTTTCGACATCCTCAGCCGGGGCCTTGCCTTCAAACTCCTTGAGGGTCTTATCAGTCTGATAAACCAGCGAATCCGCCCGATTGCGGGTTTCCACTTCCTCTTGCCGCTTCCGATCTTCCTCGGCATGCAATTCGGCATCTTTGACCATCCGGTCAATATCCTCCTTGGATAAACCGGTAGAAGCAGTAATCGTAATTTTTTGTTCATTACCGGTCGCCTTATCTTTAGCGGAAACGTTGACAATCCCGTTCACATCGATGTCAAAGGTGACCTCAATCTGGGGAATACCCCGGGGAGCCGAGGGGATCCCGGTTAAGTGAAAACGGCCCAAAGTCTTGTTCTGAGCGGCAATTTTCCGTTCACCTTGCAACACATGCACCTCAACCGAGGTCTGGTTATCGCCCGCTGTGGTGAAAATTTCGCTTTTGGTCGTCGGAATGCGGGAGTTTCGATCAATCAGTACCGTGCAAACTCCGCCCAAGGTTTCGATCCCCAAGGACAATGGCGTTACATCCGCCAAGATGATCCCTTTAACTTCCCCACCGAGCACCCCTGCTTGAATGGCCGCCCCCATGGCGACCACCTCATCAGGGTTCATCCCTTTGAAGGGTTCTTTACCCAAGAACCGTTTAATCGCCTCTTGAACCGCTGGAATCCGGGAGGAACCACCCACCAGGATTACCTTGTCAATATCTTTGGGTTCGAGTCCGGCATCTGCCAAAGCCTGTCGGGTCGGCCCCATGGTCTTTTCGACCAGTTCAGCAGTCAATTCGTCAAATTTAGCCCGCGTTAACGTCATATCCAGATGCTGTGGACCTTCGGCCGTAGCTGTAATAAACGGCAAATTAATCGACGCCGTCATCACCCCGGATAGCTCAACCTTAGCTTTTTCCGCTGCTTCCTTTAAACGCTGCACAGCCATTTTGTCGTTACGCAAGTCAATCCCGGTACTCTTTTTAAACTCGGAAACCAACCACTCCATGACGCGGTCATCAAAATCATCGCCACCCAGCCGGTTGTTGCCGGAGGTAGCCTTCACCTCAAAAATACCCTCTCCCAATTCCAGGATGGATACATCGAAGGTTCCCCCACCCAAATCATAAACTAAGATGGTCTGGTCTTCTTCTTTGTCGATCCCGTAGGCCAGCGCCGCCGCAGTAGGCTCGTTGATGATGCGCAATACCTCCAGTCCGGCGATCCTTCCGGCATCTTTAGTTGCCTGGCGCTGGGAATCGGTAAAATACGCCGGTGTCGTAATTACTGCTTGCGAAACTGTTTCTCCCAAATAGGCTTCGGCTTCCGCTTTCATCCTCTGTAAAATCATCGCCGATATTTCTTGAGGTTTATAATTCTTGCCGTCAATATTGATTTTGTAATCGGTACCCATCTGCCGTTTAATCGAGATAACCGTACGGTCCGGGTTAGTAATTGCCTGACGCTTGGCTACTTGCCCCACCAAACGCTCACCCGTTTTTGAAAAACCAACCACTGAAGGCGTAGTCCGCCCTCCTTCTTGGTTGGGGATTACTACCGGTTCGCCGCCTTCCATTACGGCAACACAAGAATTAGTCGTACCCAGGTCAATTCCGATTATTTTTCCCATTGTATCTAACCCCCACATTTAATTTGTTCTGACCTGCCGGCATAGGCTAAATTATGCAGCCATACCTTGCCCGGCTACTGACTTCCTTTAGCGACCCTCACTATTGCGTGCCGGATTACCTTGTCTTTTAAAAGATATCCTTTTTTTATCTCGGTCATCACAGTATCATCGGCAAACTCTGCTGTCGCTTCTCCATACGTAACGGCATCATGCAAGTTAGGGTCAAACTCCTGCCCCACGGAAACCATTGGTTGCAGCCCTTCCTGAGCCAACACCGCTAATAATTGGCGGTAAATCATTTCCACCCCGTCGTATAAACCGGCAATACCCTCGGTTTTCTCCACCGCCAATGCCCGTTCGAAGTTGTCCAGCACGGGTAGCAAATTGCTAATTACACCTTCGGCAGCAAACCTCGCCAGTTCTTCTTTTTCCTGGCGGGTACGACGCTTGTAGTTGTCAAAATCCGCCTGTAACCGGGCATACCGGTTTTCAAACGCCGCCAGTTCTTTTTTTGTTTCCTCTAAGGTTTCCCTGTCTTTGGCCACTTCTTCTAAAAACATCGCCAATTGCCGGGCCGCCGCCTGTTGTTCTTCCGGAGATATTCCTCCCATCTCCTCGCCCGGTTTGGCCGCCTCACCTTGAGATGGTTTCTCGACCGGTTGGTTCGCGGTTTCTTCATTTACTTGGGTTTCTTCCCGAGCCTGAGCAGCCGGTTCCAAATCCTCGGCAACCAATCGTTGCTTATCCCGCGGGTTTACCAATTTTCCTCCCCACTTTCAGTTTTTTGTTGATTGTGGTGTTCTTCGCGCTTTTTAATAATGGTATCGATCCGGAGAATCGCCTCAGCAACTTCTCCCGCCGCTTTTAACGCATAAACCTTGACTAATACCGGATCAACAATCCCTCTTTCCCCCATATCGGCAACTGTGCCGGTATCACAGTCAATACCTACGGAATCACTGTTTTGTTCCATCTGGGCAGCTACTACGTCCCCGAGTTTTTCCAGCGGATTAAAACCGGCGTTCGCCACAATCTGCGAAAACGGCCGTTTCAAAGCGGCTACCACACAGTCTAATCCGTAAGCCGACATCCCCCGGATTTCCTTTCGTAGTTCCTCGACCTCTCTAGCTACCGCCAATTCAATTGCCCCACCGCCCGGCACTAAGCCTCCTTTGATCGCCGCCTGTACTGCCGCCGCAGCATCCTTAGCAATCCGTTCCCTTTCGCCGACCACTTCTTCCGTAGCGGCGCCGACCAACACTGTGGCCACAGGCTTCCCGAGACCATTTAATACCCGGACATGTTCCAGCTTTTCATCAACAACGACCTTACCCGCTTTTCCCAAATAACGGACCAGGTCGGCAGGGTCGCGTTTCAAGCCGGTACGTTTCATTGCCCTGGCCCCCGTATGTTCAGTGGCTTTTTTCAACTCCCGGTTGGCCACCCGCTGAACCACTAAAATTCCCGCATCGGTTAACATTTCTTCTGCCAGGTCATCAACACCCCGATCGACCAAAACCAACTTTACCCCCAGGTCAGCGATCTTTCGGACATTTTCCACAAACTCTTGCTGCTTTTGGCGGTACCAGGTAAACCCCGCCTCAGTACCGAGCGCTTCATCATCCAATGTTTCCGGTTCTAAAGCATCATCCACAACCAATACCAAAGCATCGACAAGTTCCTTCGGCATGGCTTCATTAACCGGTTTTTTGTTTATAATCACCCCGGAAAAAACTTGGTTTTCCGCCCCGTCTTGGGCACGGATGGCGTCAGAAAGTTTATAACCGGCTTCTTTTAGTTTCGCTTCCCCCGTTAAGCGGGCTGCTGCCACAACCAACTCCGCGATGTCGCCATGTTCCCGTCCGGCAACAAGGGCAACCTTTTCCAGTACAGGATCCGCAATCCCCTTTACCAGTCGGGCGTGTTCCTGAAAGACCGCCACGGCATTTTTGATCCCGGCTTTTAGGCCCTCAATCACCCGAGATACCGGTACTCCTTTAGCAACATGGTTTACTCCTTCGGCAACAAGACTACCGGCCAATACCGTCGCCGTAGTGGTGCCGTCACCAATCTCTGCTTGCTGTGCTTTGGCGGTTTTAATCAACATCCGGGCCGCAGGATGGTTTACTTCCATCAACTGTAAAATTGTTACCCCGTCATTCGTAATCACTACATCGCCGAATTTATCCACCAGCATGGTGTCTAACCCTTTCGGCCCCAGGGTTCCCTCCACCGCGGAAGCAATCGCCCGGATCGCATTGGCATTGGTCATTAGTGCTGCCAGGCGTTCATCTACTTCGGCATTATTACTTACTTGTTTAACACTCAAAAAGATTCCTCCTACCCGTATGCTGGTTGCAAACTGCGTTGACGGCAGGTAAATAGGGACTTTTTGCCCCCAAAAAGTCCCTATTTACCTTAAATACCGGCCGTTCCATCCAAAATATTACCAGGCTTACCGGTTGTAATGCTTGTTTAAGGTCTTTGACAAATTTTCGGTTAAATTTTCTACTACCGTTACCGCCTTGGAATACTCCATCCGGGTAGGACCTAAAATCCCGATTACCCCGACCACTTCACCATCAATCTTGTAAGTCGCAGAAATCATACTGCAGTCCCGGATACCTTGATGCCGGTTCTCGGTGCCAATCTTAATGCATAACCCTTCCTCCGAAGTCTCATTAAGTAGGGTCCGAACGATTTGGTGTTCCTCTAGTATGCCCAGCAAAGTTCTAATTTTTTCCACATCCTTGAACTCCGGCTGGTTAAAAATGTTCAACACCCCACCGAGATAGACTTTTTCATTGGCTTGAGCTTTCAATGCCCGGTCAATAAGCCCAACCGCCTGGTCAAAAAGCACTTTGCTTTCACCTAAGTTCTGAATCAACCGGATCACCGAACGCAACTGATACAAAGGCATCCCGTGCAGGTTATTGTTAATCAAATAAGCAACCCAGGCCAGATCATCCGAGGTTATGACTTCAGGGATGTTTAATAATTTACTCTCTACCGTCCCGACGGAAGTGATCACCACCGCAATGGCTTTATCCGTTTGGTAAGGAATTAATTGGATCTGCTGAAACGTCGGGTTACCGATCCGAGGGCTCAACATAACAGCAGTATAATTCGTTAACCGGGACAATAAATCGGTAACTTGTTGAAAAAGTCCGTTAACCTCCTCCAGGTTGTTAAACACATGATGGATTAACCCGGCCTCCTGTTCTCCCAGTTGCTCCCGCTCCATCAAACAGTCGACAAAATAACGGTAACCCCGGTCAGATGGAATCCGGCCGGCTGATGTGTAAGGCTGTTCAATAAACCCTAATTCCTCAAGGTCGGACATTTCATTCCGGATTGTAGCCGGGCTAACGCCAAAGTTATATTTTCGGGCAATGGTGCGAGAGCCAACTGGTTCAGCAGTCGAAACATAATCACGGATAATTGCACATAGGACCTTTTGCTTCCGCTCATCCATTTGCATCTCGTTCACCCCTTCGTTGTTAGCACTCGTTAGAGACGAGTGCTAACATTTCTTTAGATAAAAAATACCACTTGAAACCACTCTTGTCAATAATTCTGATCAGACAAGATACTTCACCATGATTTCATTAGCCAGCAAGTAGGTGTGTGGAGCAAGCATGATCCGGTTACCCCGGTAATCAATCCAGCCTTGTAAGGCCAGTTCATGAGATATTCTTTCCCATTCGGCAAAAATTTTCGCCCCGATACCATATTCCCGGGTGACCTCCTTTAAATCTACTCCCTGAGTGCGGCGCAGACCTAAAATGAGCGCCTCGGTTGCTGCGACTTGGGGGGACAAAGTTTCCTCTTCCCCGATGGGAACCGGCCGGTTTGTGAGCAAGGAGGTTACATAAGACCCACTATCGGCAATCCACATCCAACGCCACAAACCACATTGGGATGTGGCCCCACTGCCGAAACCCAAATAATCACCCCGCTGCCAGTAATTTAAATTATGCCGGCATTCATACCCAGGGCGGGCAAAATTCGAAAGTTCATACTGGCAAAAACCTTTGGCCGCCAGGTACTCCCGCGCAAACTCGTACATAGCCACCTCGTCGTCCTCCGGACAAGGCAAGGTTAGCCCTTTAGCCAACCAATCCCCCAAAAGTGTCCCGGTGGCCGGCGTTAGATTATAGAGCGACAGATGGGTGGGTTCCAAGGCCAAAGCCAACTGCAAGGAAAGCCGCCAATCATCCCGGGTCTGCCCGGGAATGCCGTAAAGTAAATCCAAGTTTAGGTTGTCAAAACCAACCTGCCGGGCAGCCTTAACCAGCCGGACGACATCGTTAAGCGACTGTTGACGCCCTAAAAATGCTAAGAGGCGGGGTTGAAAGGCCTGGACCCCGAGCGAAAGCCGGTTACAGCCTCCCGACCGCCATAGGCGGATATCGGCTTTTGTTATCGTACCGGGATTCGCTTCAACAGTAACCTCAGCAAAACAGGGCACCGCGAACCGAAGTCCCAGCCTTTCCAGCGTGGCCACCACTAAACTGGCGGGAAGTAATGAAGGTGTACCGCCACCAAAAAAAACCGTTTGGGGCTTAGGCCCCGGCCTCCCGACTTCGCCGGCTTCAGCGATATGTCTGTGTAAGGCTGCTACATATGTCGTCCGGTCCGCCGGTCCGGCCTGGTGCGAATAAAAATCGCAATACGCACATTTACGCCGGCAAAATGGGATATGGACGTAGACTCCCCAATTATCCTTCAGCCGCGATCGGTCAGCCGAAAATAAGGCCCCCAGGGCCGTTTTCCGTGGGGGCCTTTTATTCATCAATTTGCAGCACCGCCATGAACGCTTCCTGAGGAATCTCCACACTACCAACCTGTTTCATGCGCTTCTTGCCTTCTTTTTGCTTTTCGAGCAATTTGCGTTTCCGGCTAACATCACCACCATAGCACTTGGCTAGGACATTTTTCCGCATGGCACTGATCGTTTCCCGCGCGATAACCTTATTCCCAACCGCAGCCTGGATCGGCACCTCGAACATCTGCCGGGGAATCAATCGCCGGAGACGTTCCACCAGAGTACGGCCCCGCTGATAAGCCCGGTCTTTATGGATAATGACGGAAAAGGCATCCACAAGGTCGTTATTAATCATGATATCCAACTTAACCAGGTCGGAAGCCCGGTAGCCAACTAGTTCATAATCGAAAGAAGCATAGCCTTTGGTCCGTGACTTCAACTGGTCAAAAAAATCAAAAATGATCTCGGCCAAAGGTAACTCATAGACCAACATGACTCGCTGGTTAGCAATATAGTCCATATTAATAAAGCGGCCCCGTTTCTCTTGGCTCAACTCCATGATTACCCCAACGAATTCCGCCGGCACCATAATCGAAGCCCGGACAAAAGGCTCCTCAATTACCGCCACTTTTTGTTGCTCGGGTAGCTTGGTCGGATTTTCGACCGTTAACCTTTGCCCATCAGTTTTGGTTACCATGTAAACGACGTTGGGGGCAGTAGTAACCAGCTCCAGGTCAAATTCCCGTTCCAAACGTTCCTGCACAATTTCTAAATGCAACAAACCTAAAAAACCGCACCGGAAGCCAAAGCCCAAAGCGGCTGAGGTCTCCGGTTCAAATACCAAGGCAGCATCATTTAGTTGCAGTTTTTCCAGGCCTTCCCGCAGGTCTTCATAATCAGCGGTAAGTACCGGATACAGCCCACAGTAGACCATCGGCGTGACCTGCCGGTAACCCGGTAAAGGTACCGCAACCGGGTTGTCGGCATCAGTAATGGTGTCACCAACCCGGGTATCCTTGACGTTTTTTATTGCCGCGACAATAAATCCCACTTCTCCCGCGACCAATCCCGTTACCTGCCGGGGAGCCGGTGTAAACACCCCTACCTCGGTTACCTCAAAAACCCCGCCGGTAGACATCATCTTAATCCTGGTCCCTTTTTGCACCCGGCCCTGGACCACCCGGACGTACGAAACAGCACCCTTGTAAGCATCATAAAACGAATCAAAAATCAGACACTGTAGGGGTGCTCCCGGATTACTCGGGGGCGGGGGTACCCGCCGAACCACTGCCTCCAGCACATCGCGGACACCGGTCCCCAACTTAGCCGACACCAATATGGCCTCCGCAGCATCCAGACCGATAACCTCTTCAATTTCCCGTTTCACCCGTTCCGGTTCAGCACCAGGCAGGTCGATCTTATTGATTACCGGAATGATTTCCAGATTATTTTCCAACGCAAGGTACACATTGGCCAGGGTTTGGGCTTCAATCCCCTGGGCTGCATCCACGATTAAGATCGCCCCTTCGCAAGCAGCCAGCGACCGGGATACTTCATAAGTAAAGTCAACATGCCCCGGAGTGTCGATCAGGTTCAAGACGTAAATATTGCCATCTTGCGCCGTATACTCCAACCGCACTGCCTTTAATTTGATCGTAATCCCGCGCTCACGCTCCAGATCCATGGAATCGAGCACCTGGCTCGCCATTTCCCGTTCGGACACGGCCTCAGTCAATTCCAAAATCCGGTCAGCAAGCGTGGACTTGCCGTGGTCAATATGCGCAATGATACAAAAATTACGGACCTTGACTTGTTCCATCTATTTATACTGTCCTCCCAAAGTGACATATTTAATTATTATAACCTGGCCAACCTTACCGGGCAAGTTGGCTACCCCTACTTAGCCTTACTCTGGCCTGTGAAGCGGTTAAGCAATGTTTGCTTGACCAAATTTAACTCTTCCATGTTTAGCCTACTGGTCAACCAGGCGTAAAGCCCCACCCCGGCCAACACACAACCGGCTAATAGCCCCATCTGACCCAGCAGAGTAGTGGTATCCAATAATTCCGCCAGTAAATCGCGCAGACCAGCGACAACCAAGCCCATCACACCGGCGGCTCCTGCCATTTTGGCGACCGAAACCGCTAACCGCCTCCCGTCAATCGAGTGCAAGACCTTTTTGACCAGCACAATATACAGGCTAAAAGCAATAATTGCGCTTAAGGAAAAAGCCAAGGCCAGCCCCTCGGCGCCTAAATACCGGATCAATAACAAGCTGGCGGCTGTGTTGACGAGTAAAACCAGCCCGCTAACCCGCACCGGGACATGTGGCCGCTGCAAAGCGTAAAACACCCGGGGCAGCAACTGATTAGCCCCTTGCGCAAATAAGCCGAACATAAAAAATAATAAAACCGAAGCGGTTGCCAAGGTAGCAGTGTGGTCAAACTTGCCGTGTTCAAACAATACCTGAACAATCGGCACCCGTAAAACGGCCATCCCTACCGCCGCCGGCACCATAATAAAGAGCACGCTCCGCAAACCCAACGACAAACTTTGCCGGAATTCGGTCCACTCTTTGCGGGCTGCACATCTGGTCAATGTGGGAAACACGGCCACCGCAACGGCAATCGCAAATACTCCCAACGGCAGCTGCATCAACCGGTTGGCGAAGCGCAAGGCGGTTATTGACCCCGCGGCCAGACCTGACGCCAGGTTCTGGTTGATGATTTCCTGGATCTGCCCCAATGACAAACCCAACAAAGCCGGAATCATGAGCGTGGCAATCCGGCGCACCCCCGGATGCGCTAGTTGCAAGGTAAATTGGTACTTAAATCCGCTCCTAAGCAGAACTGGTACTTGGACCAAGAAGTTCGCCAGAGCACCGAAAACAACCCCGATCGAAAAAGCGGCAATCCCCAACTGTTCGGGTAACAACAGACCACAGGCAATGATCACTATATTATAAAGAACCGACCCTACCGCCGGCATTAAAAAATGTTGGTAGGAATTTAAAATGCCCATTGACAACCCGGCCAACCCGGTAAACAACACCGAAGGAAACATGATACGCGTCAAATAAATAGCCTGAGCGAGGGTTTCTCCCTTAAAATCATAAGCAACCAAAGGCATCAGGTAAGGGGTAAATATCTCTCCTAACACGATCCCACACCCGAGCAAAAATAGCATGATGTTAACGAAAGTAGAAGCAACTACCCAGCCTTCTTCTTCCCGGTTGGTAGCCACAAATGAAGAAAAGACCGGGATAAAAGCTGCCGACAATGCCCCGCCAACCAGCAGAAAGTATAAGAAATCCGGTAGGGTAAAGGCGGCAATATAGGCATCGGTAATTTCGTTTTGACCAAACTTCGCACCAATTACCGCTTCACGGACAAAACCCAAAAGCCGGGAAATGAGCATAGCGAGCATGATTGAACCGGCTGCCCGGGCAATCCGTTCCCCATTTGACCCACCCGGTTTTTTTATCTGGGTACCGTTACTCATCTCCTCATCTACCCTTCAAACAATACAAAGCCATTTTATCATAACCGACCGGGGAAAAAAGAAAAACCCCCGTCTGGCTTGACGAAGGTCTTCCCGCTTATAGCCGTTTATTCGGCTGGTTATCTCCCTGGAATTGTTTCAATACCTCCCCCACAGCATCGGCAAGCAAGTCAGCCGCCCCTAAAGCCTCCGTGGTCGAATTTCGGTCATTACCGATTTCAATTAATAACGCCTGTGGGTGCAGTTGTTGATGGTACCGTCCCTCCTTAGTTACTACACCTTTGCAAACTCCAGGATAAAGTTCCTCTAGTTTGGCCGCCAGGGTTTCCGCAAACTGCAGGTTTAGCCGCCAGTTCGGGTGGGATGCCCGGGTATTAGTACCGACAACAAACAAAATGCGCGCTACTTTGCGTCCCCGGATGGTTACGGTTTCCCGGGCCGGTCCGGCATCCCGGTGCAGATCAAAAACCGCCAACACCCGGGGATAACGGCCAAGCATCGCTTGTACGGTTTTTTGGGAACGGCTGTAGGCATCATCATAGGTAGGAAAATCATGAATTGTATCCGCTTGCACCACTTGAACGGCGTGTTGTGAGATTAACCGTTCCCCAAAACACCGGCCGACGGTAAACACCCCACCGTTTTTACCCTCCAACCGCGAAGTTTTATCTGTTGCCGCATAAGTTTCAGCACTGTGGGTATGGTAAACTAACACTACCGGGTGCCCATCACTATCCCCGCCGGAAACCGGGGCTGGCGGCAAGATATCTTCTCGGGGATCCTCCCGCAGGATATCGATCTCGGGAAAATCGTCACCCTCCATTTCAACTGCCACCGGTAGTGTTTTACGATTATAAAGCTGCCCCAGGTCGCCGAAGACCGGTATTTGGTTCCCCAGCAGATAGTTAATGCTTTTAACCCCGATGTCGCCAAGCCAAACTCCCGGCAACTCAACTGCCGGAACGGCTGAACCATCCATCTCTGTTGGGGTTTGATTAACCGGTGTTTCTTCCGGTGGTTCGAACCAAAGTACCGGTAAGGCGGTTTTTAATACGTTTCCCGGTGGAAACCAGGTCCAAACGCCACCCGCAATTACTTGCCGGGTAATCAGTCCAACGGCTAGCAAAAATAATAAAACCCAAGGCCAATGATTAAACCGGCGGCTAGATTGCCGGCCCCAAGGGTTTGTCCTTCTGAATAGCAAAAAACAACCCCCTTCCTCCCCATATCAATGGGTATGTCGGGGGTTGCCGGGCTATAACCTGGTTGTTGTTTTTTCGCCGTTTACTCTTTCCGGCCGCTTAAGGCCCGGGGAGTCAACGGGGTAGGCACAACGGCATCAACGATCCCAATAACTAATGCCGCCAGTAAAGCACCAACGACACCAACTCGAATCGCACCCGGAACCAACAACTGACTAAGCCAAATGACAGCGGCAGAAATCACGAATCCGATAATGCCCCGACGGGTTCCCGAGAGGTTGTAATCACCAAAAATAGCCTCCGCCGCATAACCAAGTAAAGCAATAACCAGGGCGGCAATAATGGCACCTGAAAAACCGTTGATCACGAAATCAGGAATTATCCAGCTGGCAACCAGCAAGACCACAGCCGAAACAATAAAACGCACAATAAAGCTTACCATCGATGTCCTTTTTCCCTCCTTTTTACAATTTTCATCTATAGCTTTGCCAACCGGATCGCAAAACATACGCAAATTAAAACTATTACCTTGCATCTGTTCCCGCATCGTGGTAAAATAGCCAATGTTAAACGGCAAGGAGGTGAGGGTGTGCCCAACATTAAGTCATCAATGAAACGAGTCAAGATTATTCGGGAGCGGACACTACGCAACGCCTCGGCGCGCTCGGCCTTACGAACCGCTGTCAAATGCTTTGAAACTGCCTTGGCTGCCGCCGACGTCGAAAAGATGAAGACGGCTTTAGTCAATGCTATCCAGGCTTTAGACAAAGCAGCCGGCAAAGGCTTAATTCATAAAAACATGGCTGCACGCAAAAAGTCGCGCCTGACTAAGAAATTCAATAATTTTTCGGCTTAAATCAAATGCCCTTCCAACTATGGAAGGGCATTATTCTTTTGGTTCCGGTACCCCAGTTAAGAGACATAACTCCAAAGCCATTTTCGCCTCGGCAGTTCCGGTCTTAATTGCTTGGTCGGCTTCGGCCAGGCGGTGATACAAACGACGAAGTTCAGTAGGGGGAAACCGACGGGCTTGACGGGTTAATTCCCGTACCACTCCCGGTGGTAAATTTCTACCCCCAATGCCCAAACGATTTAACTCGCTAGCCCAGGTGTTTTCCCGCAAGCCCTGGGCTTGAAAATCCTGAAGAGACAGCAGCAACCGGACTTGGCGTAAAAGTAAAAACAATAGCAATACAGGGTGTTCACCAGCCTGGAACAAATCACGAGCGATTCCGAGAGCATCGTTAACCCGCTGTTCACCCAATGCCTCACAAAGCTTGAAGATGTTTTCCTCCGGTTTTTCGGGTACCAAGCGTCTGACCCGCTCCACCGTAACCCGCCGCCGTGGCGAAGGCACACCGAGAAACGTGTACAGTTTCTCCAATTCAATCGCTATCCGGCCAGGATCATTACCAACCCGTTGCAACAATAATTCCATGGCCCCTGGATCAATGGGCAAACCCATTGCCCTAGCTTTTCGCCCTGCCCAGGTTCTCAGGGCCGACAGGGATAACCGTTTTATTTCTATGTGTGGCCCGGCTTTAACGATCGCCTTATAAAACCGTTTCCGCTTGTCCACACCAGCCGGCGAATAAAAAACCAAACAAGTTGTCGGGCAAGGAACTTGAAAATAGGCTAATAAAGCCGTCTCCGCCCCATCACTGCCCAAAGGGGTTTTGCCAGCCGATGCCCGGGATGAACGCAACCCGGCAAAGTCCCGCACCAGAACCAGCCGTTTTTCCCCTAACAATGGTGGTGTCTGTGCTAGATCCGCAATTATGTTGGGCGGGGTATCCCCCGCTAAGTTTTCTGTATTAAACAGCCCCCCCGGCGAGGCTTGAAAATACCGGGTCAAGTCGGAAACAAGTTCCTGCATCAAATAGGGTTCTTCACCAGTAATGAGGTATACCGCAGCCAACGAACCCTCGGTGATACTTGTTTTAATTTCAAAATAGTCCATCTCGACCCCGCCTTTCCCCCGTAACCGGTGGACACAATCATCATTATTATATATTACCTAGCCCCGGTGCTACCAGGTGGTGATTTTATTGACGGTTAGCTGGGAACAGCTTGCCGGGCTTTTATCCCGGGAATATGGTTTGCAGGTTTTTAGCATCCACCACTTAGCCCCCGTATACCGGGTAAAAACACCGGCTGGACCTTTATGCCTAAAATTTACCGATAAAAAGGAAAACCATTTGGCTTTTATGTGTTTAGCCATGGCCCGCTTGAATAAGCAAGGCTTTACCAAATCCCCTACGGTGCTTGCGACCCGCAATGGGAAACTATACACCCGATTTCAGAACCATTGGTGCTTTCTCACCAACTGGGCCGGCGACACCCCTTGCGATTTTCGCCGGCCCAGTCACCTTGACGCCGCCACCGCTACTTTGGCGGAGTTCCACCAGTACGCCCAAGGGCTGGAAGTACCGGTTTCCGTACGCCGGCGGCCATATTGGCTGCGTTGGCCGCAAGTAATTGCCCGGCGCATCCGGGATTTGGAAGCTTACAAACAACAGGTTGTCACCGGGTTTATTCCCGGCCTACCCGGGGACTTCCTGCACCTGTTAGCTGAACAAATCAATGCCGCCAAAAAGTCCTTGGCCATTTTAGAAAAATCACGATACAACCACCTGGCCCTTCAAGCATGCAATACAAAAACCTTTATCCACCGGGATGTCGCCGCCCGCAACTTTGTGCTTAATTATGCCGGCCAAGCCGGGCTAATCGACTTTGATTACTGCCGGTGGGATTTACCTCTGATTGACCTGACCCGTCTCTTAGACCGGACCTTGCGCCGACACCGCTGGTCCTTAGGGTTAGCCCAACACATTCTGTCCGTATATGATGCGGTAAACCCCCTTAACCCTGCCGAATATCCGGTGTTACTTGCCTTCCTCCAGTTCCCCCAGAAGTTCTGGCGGCTTTGCCAACGCTATTTCGCCAACCCGCAACCATTAGCCCCAGGGGTATTTATCCGATCGATCCGGGACTTAACGCGGGATCTACCGGCCCGGACCCGGTTCCTCCACAATTTGGCCACCGAGTATTGCTGGGGTTTTGTAAACCAGTTTAATTTTCCCACTCTGCCCGTTTCGCCGGCAACCACTTCCGTGCCTGCCCGTCTGGGCATACCATACCAGTTATCCCTCTACCACCAGACCTATCAAGAAATATTAACCAAGGATTGTTTTAGCTCTTCTCCCAAATTAAAGGATTAATTGGTAGCTGTGCCGAAAAAACCACCGGGGTGAGGTCATGCAACGGCCGTTGGTGGTTTTTGTCTGTTTACTGGGCGCCGGAATCGCCGGAGGACTGTTCCACCGGGAAACGATCCGCTATCCTTTCCCTGGGGAAAACCTGACCCTGGGACTGGTTTTGTTAATAATTACCGTGCTTCTCTTTTGGCTTGGTGACCGGCGCCTGTTTGCCCTGGCTGCCAAGACCGCCGTACCGGGCACCCGGCCAAAACCATACCGTTGGTTATTATACACTGCGGTATTCATCTGTGGCTGGTACTACGCTTTTGCCGTTTCCCAGCCCTACTCTTTTTTGTACCCCCAAAACGGTCAACAAGTAACCTTGGCGGGTAAGGCGGAACAGATATCGCGGGAGCCTAACCGTTTATTCCTGGACCTCTGCCTGGACAACAACGAAAAAATCCGGGTGAAGTATTACGGCCCCTACCTGGAAGCCTTGCCGCAACTACAGCAACGCGTACAAGTCACCGGCCAAGTACGCATCCCTAATCTTCGCCAAAACCCCGGGGAATTCGATTACCAGGGTTATTTATGGCGGCAAGGAATCGGCATTGAATTGTTTACCGACCGCCCCGAACAAATCCGTTTGCTTCCACCCCCTGCCGGAAACATGGCCTGGCTTGCTGCCATCACAAACACTGCCGCCGGTCTGCGGCACAAGATGGAAAACTTCATCGCCCAAACCCTACCTGCTTCCACGGCTGCGGTAATCAACGGCATTGTTTTCGGTGGCCAAACCAACCTGACGGCTGAAGACCGGGAAACCTTCCGGATAACCGGAGTTGCGCACGCCTTTGCGGTTTCCGGGGCCAATGTCGGGATCATCGCTGCAAGTGTCTTGTTTCTGCTAAACGCCGGTAGGCGGCGCTCCCTAACTGGTTGGCCCGGCATCGCCCTCACCGTAAGCGTAGTTTTTTTCTATGGTTTGATGACCGGCTTTCCCCCGTCTGTCCAGCGGGCTGTCTTAATGACCACCGGCGGTCTTGTCGCCTTCGGCCTACAACGGCGGGTCGATCCACCTACCTTGTTGGCCGCCGCTGCCTTGCCGCTTTTGTTGGTGAATCCGCTGACCCTGGCTGATGCCGGATTCCAATTATCTTTTGGGGCCACCGGTGGGATTATTTATTTTCTACCCGCTTTTCAGCATTGGTGGCACCACCGGCCGTTCGCCCGGCAGGGCCGCAAGGAGCGCCTCATTTACCTGGCCGTTGGTACCCTCGCCGCCTCACTGGCTGCCCAGTTGGCTGTCGGGCCTTTAATTGCCCATTATTTTAACCTCGCCACCCCAGCCGGTTTGCTCGCCAACCTGGGTGGGGGAATCATGATCGGTGCGGTGACTATTCTTGGGTTTGCCGCTATTTTTCTGCTGCTCATCTGGTCGCCGGCAGCTACCGGCTTAATTTGGGCGGCCGGTTGGCTGGTAGAGCACTTGGTGGCTTTCCTGCACTTCTTGGCCGGTTTACCGGGAGCAGCTTTTACGGTAGCCACCCCTTCCCCTCTGTTGATTTTAACCACCTACATTGTCTACATTCTGTGGCGCGAATCTGTCACCGGCCACCTCAGTCCCCGGTTCCGGGCGTATCTGGGCCACGCCGGCCTGGTATCGGGCAGCATCCTGTTCCTGATCTTCGTTGCCCGGCCTTTATTCATCCCACCCCCACTCCAGGTTACCTTTGTTAATGTCGGGCAGGGTGACTGCACATTGCTCCGCATGCCTAACGGACGACACGTCTTGATCGACGCTCCGGGGCCAGTTCTTTGGTCCGGCAATCAAAGCAAAACCTTGGGCCTGACCGGTACTTCCCCACCGGTAACCGGCTGGCAGGCCACCACCGTTCGTCCCCCTTTTGACCCCGGTGAAAAAATTGTCGGTCCCCTACTTAACCGCTTTGGCATCACCCACCTTGATGTCGTTGTCAACACCCATGCCGATCAGGACCATATCGGGGGCTTGCTTTACCTTTTGCAAACCTTCCCGGTTGATCAACTGGTCCTATCCCCACCACCGAAACCAACAAAGGTCTACCAACAATGCAAACAATTGGCCACCTCCCGGCAAATCGCCATTCAGGAATCACCACCACTGAAAATGAACCTTAGTCCTGATCCCACGGTGTCTTTGGAAGTACTGCATCCGGACCCCAACCATCCGCTGCCGGCAATCAATGATACGTCGATCGTGCTCCGGCTACGTTACGGTTCGTTCACCGCGCTTTTTACCGGTGATATCGCCAACCCGGCCCAAGCCGCCCTGGTTGATCAGGCCGCCAAATCTCCGGGATACTTACGGGCAGATGTCGTAAAAGTCCCCCATCATGGTAGCCCTACTTCCTGTGATCCAGCCTTCCTCGCGGCGATAAACCACCCCACCTTGGCGGTAATTTCCGTTGGCCCGAATAGTTTCGGTCACCCTTCCCCCCGAGTAATCCAGGCTTGGACTACCCTGGGGACCAAAGTATTACGTACCGACCGGTATGGCGCCGTAACGATTAAAACCAACGGCTATTCCCAGCAAGTTGAAACCGTCTGCCGTGACCCCTAGTTAACCACACAAATCTCCTCTTTTAAGGCCGCAAACTTTTTTTCCCCGATCCCGGAAACTTGTTGAATATCTTCAATCCGCTGAAACGGCTTTGTTGCCCGGTAATCAATAATTCGCTGCGCCAACGCCGGGCCGATCCCGGGCAAAGTATCCAGTTCGGCCACATCCGCCGTATTAATGTTTACCAACCCGGATTGCCCACCCGGCGTTGAAGACCCTACTACCATCCCGGCAACAGGTTTGCTCCCTTGATAACGAGGCGGGCTAGCCCCCGTTATTGTCGGCATCGTCCAATCCGGGCTGTCACTGCCTTCCCTTCGGATTACCGGCACTACCAGTTTTTGACCGTCCACCAGTACCGCTGCCCGGTTTAACGCTTCACCATCCGCCTCAGCGGTGATTTCCGCCCGGACCAACGCATCCTCCACCCGGCTACCGGTAACCAGCCGGTAAACCCCGGGTTTATTTACGGCCCCGGTAACATGAACTACAATCTCCGGCGCCGAAGCAGTTTCAGTTGCCCCATCCACCGGTCCGACCAGTTGCCCGGCAACCTGGCCGGCAGTATAATGCCGCACACCCTGGACAACCATGCTCAGCAAAACCACCAGCAACAGACCACCCAGGATGTAGTACGTGTGTCGGTTGTTTCTCAACTTTTTCCCCCCACAACAAAAGCATTTTTTGGCTATATTCGCCATGTCCGGGGGTTTTCCTGCTGTTTCCTGTAAGTTAGTGCCACGGTTGCCCTGATTTTGGGACAAAAAAATGTCCTCCGTTTTAAACCTACCAGGCTAAAAGGGGGGACAGGTTATCTTTTATTAACGGGTTTGGCGCAAATGCCCGGTGCGTTCGTCAAGCATAAGAATGTCCCGGAACGCAGCGGCAACCTCTGTACGCAATTCGACGATGTCTTTTCGGATCGCTCCTTGGCCTTTTTCTATTTTTGCTTGCCCGTTTTTGAGCACTTGTTGCCCGAGTTTAAGTCCTTCGATTTCGTGCCGGAGTTCACCTTGGCCTTGTTCCAAAGCCCTTTGGCCTTGTTCCAAGCGGTCCAAACGGCCGTTAACCTGCCGGAGTTCGTCACTAATCGGCTTGACCGCATCCTGCACCACAGTTTGCAGCATTGCCCGTAATTCCCTGTTTGGCATAATTCCGGATTCCTCCTCACCGGGGAATGGTTATACATATTCGCGGTTCGGCGGAAAGTACCTGCCGGAATTTTTGTGAGATGGAAATTTTCGTCTATTCGCTTCCAACTGATTTTTTCCGGGGCCCAAAAAACTGGTAATAAGTGCATTCCAATCGCCCGTTGTACAGTTTGCGTCTTTTTTCCGCCCGTCGCCCGAAGTTTTTTTCGAATTGCGGATGGGCCGTTAATACATAAAACGACCAAGTCGGCAACCGGGTAAACACCTGCCCCATTTGCCGGTATAAAGCGGCAACCTCCCGGGCCTGACCCAAACGCTCCCCATAAGGGGGGTTGCAGACCAGCCAACCGTACTGATACCGGGATTGTAAATCAGCCAAGGCTTGCCGCTGAAAATGAATCTTTTCTCCCACTCCCGCTTGGCCGGCGTGAAAACGAGCAAGCCGCAAAACCTCATCACTGATATCGGTACCGATGATCCGTAAATCTTGAGGTCGCACCAGGTCATGCGCTTCTTCCCGGGCCCTTTGCCACAATCCCGGCGGCAAGTTGGGCCAATGACAAGCCGCAAAATCCCGGTGTAAACCGGGAGCCTGGTTAAGACCGAATAAAGCTGCTTCCACCGGAATCGTCCCCGAGCCGCAAAACGGGTCGATAAACACCCGGTCCGGCTGCCAACGGCTTAGCAAAACCAAGGCCGCCGCCAAAGTTTCCTTCAAGGGTGCCGGCGCGTTCAAAGGCCGGTACCCCCTTTTATGCAGACCTACCCCGCTGGTATCAATGGTCAAAGTCGCAACATCCTTTAGGAGGGCGACTTGGATCCGGTAACAGGGCCCATCTTCTCCAAACCAGGAACGTTTGTATTTCTGTTTCAGGTTTTCCACGACCGCTTTCTTCACGATCGCTTGGCAATCCGGTACACTGAACAACCGGGAACGTACCGACTTGCCGGTGACCGGAAAGCAAGCATTTTCAGGCAGCCACTCCGCCCAAGGGAGGGCCTTGGTCTGTTCAAACAAACTTTCAAAGGTTAGGGCCGAAAATTTCCCCATTTTAACTAACACCCGGTCAGCCGTTCGCAGCCACAAATTAGCCCGGCAGACCGCTGCCGGATCCGCCAGCAAAGTAACCCTGCCGTCTTCAACCGTCAAGTCCGCATAACCTAATTGCCGCAGTTCCCGGGCCACCACCGCCTCTAACCCAAAAGCGGCGGTGGCGATCAACTCAATATCCGCCATGCCGGCTCAACACCCCATCCCGAAACTATAATTTAACCGGAATACCCTTTCCAGCAAGATATTCTTTCATCTCCCGGATGGAATATTTGCCGAAATGGGCAATCGAGGCAACCAAAACAGCGTCCGCATGTCCTTCGGTAATTGCTTGGTAAAGGTGTTCCAAAGTTCCGGCGCCACCGGAGGCAATGACCGGAATGTTGACCGCATCCGCAATCGCCCTGGTCATGGCCAGGTCATACCCGGCCTGGGTGCCGTCCGCATCCATGCTGGTCGGCAACAGGCAGCCCACTCCCATCGCTTCAACTCTTTTGGCCCATTCGACAGCATCAAGCCCGGTCGGTGTTTGACCCCCGGCTACCATCACCTCAAACCCCGACGGGATCCGGGCGGAAGCCCGGGTATCAATCGCAATGACAATGCCGGCCCCACCAAACTCTTTCACCGCCTCCGGGACAAAATCAGGACGGTGCACAGCCGCCGTGTTGATAGATACTTTTGTCACCCCGGCCGACATTAAGGCGTCAATGTCTTTAAGGCTGCCAATCCCCCCACCGACCGTAAGCGGCACGGTAAGACCGGCCACCGTCCGCTTTACGGCTGCCAACCGGGTGTTACGGTTTTCCAGGGTTGCCGTAATATCCAGGAATACAAGTTCATCAGCACCGGCACGGCAGTAAGCCTCCCCAACTAATGCCGGATCCCCGACATCCTGTAGGTTTTCGAAATTGATTCCCTTCACCAATCTTCCGTCTTTCACATCTAAACAAGGAATAATCCGCCGGTACGTCATGAACCAAACTCCCTTCCTTTTCCCGCTGTTTACTTAACGATTTGAATTATTTCCTTGAACTGCGGGCCTTCCGCCACTTTCACCAGTTCGAACAAGGCCATTTCCACACTGGTCGGGACCGCCCCCGCCCTGTGCATCCGCTCAATACCGAGCCGCCTGTTCTCCGGGGTCCGCGACGATACGGCATCAGTTACCAGCTCCACATCATAACCTAAAGCCAAAAGATCCCGGACTGTTTGATAGACACAGACATGGGCTTCGATCCCGGCAACCAGTATTTGCCGCCGTCCAAGCGGTTGCAGCCGGGCTAGAAATTCCTTTTGACCGCAACAACTAAAACTGTACTTAGCAATGGGCTGATTATCCGCCAACAACCCGGCCACCTCGGGAATCGTTGGACCTAACCCGGCCGGGTTTTGCTCCACCCACAATACCGGGATCCCCAAAACCCGGGTGCCCCGGATAATCCTTTGAAGGTTGTCAAATAGAATCTGCTTGTTGTCCATCGTCTGGGCCAACCGGCCCTGGACATCGATAATCAGTAAAACCGTGTTCTCCTTGGCTAACAACTGGCGCTCACCTTTCTCTCCTATTTCCTACAGCCTTTACCCCCAGGAATAAATCCGGTAAAATGAAACCACCAAATCCTTCAGCCAAAATTTTTTTAGGAATGGTAAAACCATGAACAAATTGTCGGCACCCATTACCAGCCACCAAATCGATAAAACTGTTTATGCCCTTGGGGATTCCCTCACTTGGGGTTTTCCTTTCGGCCCGGATGCTTCGTGGTTGGCGATTGTAAAAAATCAATTGGAAATCCGGGCCGTCAATCACGGCCTCAATGGTGATACCACCCACGGGATGAATAACCGGTTAGAGAAAATAATAAAACAAGTCTCCCCAGGGGCCATTGTAATTATCACCGGCGGGGCCAATGACGCAATTGCCTGGGTCGCCCCGGACAGCGTTTTGGCCAATTACCGGCAAATGATTACCCGGGTAGCAGTTGCCCGATGCCTGCCGGTAGTTGGCTTGACTTGCCCGATTAGTGAAGAGCCCTTTTTATCCCGGTTACTGGAATACCGGCAGTTGCTGCAAGCTTTTACCCAAAAAGAAAAACTGCCGACAATTGATTTCTTCCCGGCTTTGGCTGGCTCAGATGGGTGCAGCCTGAACCCACGCTTTGCTGTCGATGACTGGCACCCCAATGAAGCAGGATACCGGCAAATGGCCCGGGTAGCCCTCCCGGTACTGCGTAGATTTATTATACCAAAGAGTTAATAAACAAAAAAATAGGAGAGTGCCATGAACCAAGCTGTTCCGCAAACCTCGACCGCAAAAATTCCGGTCTTAATCGTAGTAACCGCCGCGTCTTTTCTCACTCCGTTCATGGGCAGTGCCGTTAACCTGGCAATTCCCGCTATCGGCCAGGAGTTTAACGGCAATGCCTTATTGCTCAGTTGGGTGGTAACCAGTTATATTTTGGCTTCAGCCGCCTTACTGTTACCCCTGGGCCGGTTGGCCGATATTGTCGGCCGGAAAAAGATTTTCATTTGGGGTGTCGCCCTGTTCACCCTTGCCGCCTTGTTTTGCGGCTTTGCGTGGTCCATCGCCGCCCTGATCACCTTCCGGGTGGTGCAGGGAATCGGCAGTGCCATGATCTTCAGCACCGCCATGGCCATCTTGACCTCCGCCTTCCCCCCCCAGGAAAGAGGTAAGGTGCTGGGCATTAATGTGGCCACAGTGTATACCGGGTTATCTTTAGGTCCGGTCCTGGGTGGTTTTTTGAATCACCACCTTGGCTGGGCGTCAATTTTTTTCTTTAATGTACCGATTGGGATCGCTATTCTTTTGTTCGCCACCCTAAAATTAAAAGAAGAATGGGCTGGGGCCCAGGGTGAAAAATTTGATTTCCCCGGTGCCGGGCTTTACATCATTGGTTTACTGGCATTTATGTACGGCATGTCCTCTATCGCCACCCAACAAATAGCCGGCTATCTGTTGGTCCTTGGTGTAATCTTGCTGGCCTTGTTCATCCGGCACGAGCAGCAAGTTTCGCAACCAATTCTGCAGGTCAGCCTTTTCAGCCAAAATATTACTTTTGTTTTCTCCAACCTGGCGGCCTTAATTAACTACAGTGCCACCTTTGCCGTCGGGTTTCTCCTATCATTGCATTTGCAAGTGGTGATGGGTTATGATTCCCAGATTGCCGGCCTGATCCTGCTTTCCCAACCGGTAGTCATGGCCGCCTTATCTCCCTTTGCCGGCCGTCTTTCCGATCGGGTAGAACCACGGCTGGTGGCCTCGTGGGGTATGGGCCTGACCACATTAGGCTTACTGTTGTTCGCCTTTTTAAGCAAAGCAACTCCCCTTTGGCTCATTATCGCCAACCTGATGCTTTTAGGCACCGGGTTTGCTTTATTCTCCTCACCGAACAGCAATGCGGTGATGAGCTCGGTGGAAAAAAAATATTATGGTGTTGCGTCCTCGACCTTAGGCACCATGCGTTTGACCGGTCAAGCCGCCAGCATGGCCGTCGTCACCTTGATTATTGCCCTTTATGCCGGTAACGTCGCCCTTACTCCCGAAGCGGCAGATATGCTCATAAAAAGCGCCAAAACAGCCTTCACCGTGGGTGGCCTAACCTGTTTTGCCGGCATTTTCGCCTCCTTGGCCCGGGGAAACGTCAAAAGGCCATAGTTAACCCGTTACCTCCCAGGCCAAAAGCTTTTCTTTTAATTGACTGGCCGGTTTTCCCGCAAACCCGCCCGGGCCATCCTTGGCAACCACCCGGTGACAAGGGATCAGCAAGGCAAAAGGATTTGCCTTTAAGGCCCCACCCACCGCCCGGGCCGCCCGGGGATTACCAACTTGGCGGGCAACTGCACCGTAAGTACGGACCTGTCCCGGCGGTATCTTCCCAACAACGGACAAGACCTCCCGGTAAAATGGCGGGAAACCGGTCCAATTCAAGGGGATTGCCGGCTGTTCCCACCACCCGCCTTCCAGGTAAGCCTGCAGCCAAGCGTGTAATGCTTCCCCCAAGGCCACCCTGTCCACCGGGGTACAAGTTCTTGTCTCCCAAACCGGCTTCCGGGCACCGGCCGCCACCTCCAACGCTAATTTTTCATTCGGTTGGGGCAAAGTCACTACCCAAAGCCCACCGGGGGACCAACGCCAGGCACAAACCCCCCAAGAACAACGGACTGTGTAGATATCGTGATCCGGCATATTGTTTAAACCTCCGTTTTAAGGGAACCAGGGCCTGCGGCTAACCGCAGGCCCTGGTTTTTACTTCACCACAATATTGACCAGTTTATTGGGCACACCAATCACCTTTACCACCTGTTTCCCCTTAATTAATTCGCACACCCGGGCACTCGCCAAGGCTTGGGTTTGCAGATCACTGACCGGCAGCCCATTGGCTAAATGCAACTTTTCCCGCACCTTGCCGTTGATTTGCACAACAATCTCCACCTGTTCCTGGACCAGAGCAGCTTCCGTGTAGCCGGGCCAAGCCTGCCGGTAGACCGCACCGGTTCCCCCGAGCACCTGCCACAATTCGGTACACATATGGGGCGCAAAGGGGGAAAGAATCAGCACCAATTTGGCCAGGGCATCCTTAACCAAAGGCAGATTTTGCCGGGATGCCGGTACCCGGTCTTTATAAGCGTACATGAAATTGACCAGTTCCATGATCGCCGATACTGCCGTATTAAAATTGAACCGTTGGTCAATGTCCTCGGTAACCTTCTTTACCGTATAATTTGCAATCCGGACCAATTCCCGGTCATCAGAATTGAGCCGGCTTAAATCTTCCGGCTCTGCCGACAAAGTTGATACCGGGGCTAGTAACTGGTGATAAGCGTGAACCAATCGCCATACCCGGTGCAGGAAACGGTGAGCTCCCTCTACTCCCCGGTCACTCCATTCGAGGTCCCGCTCCGGGGGTGCGGCAAACAGAATGAACAGCCGCGCGGTGTCTGCCCCGTATTTGGCGATGATTTCTTCAGGACTGACGGTGTTGCCCTTAGATTTGGACATCTTAAACCCGTGCATTAAGACCATACCCTGGGTAAGCAGATTTTGAAACGGTTCCTTCACCCCGGCGAGCTTTAAGTCATACAACACCTTTGTAAAAAAGCGGGCATACATCAAGTGTAAAATGGCGTGCTCAACCCCGCCGATATACTGATCGACATTCATCCAGTAGTCTACCGCTTCCCGGCGGAAGGCCTGGTCACCCGCTTGCGCCGAACAAAACCGCAAAAAGTACCAGCTGGAACAAACAAAGGTATCCATAGTATCGGTTTCCCGCCGGGCCGGGCCGCCACAAACCGGACAAGAACACTGAACATACTCCGGCAAGGTGGTCAACGGTGATTCACCGGTTGCCCTGAACTCCACATCGGTAGGCAACACGACCGGCAAATCCTTTTCCGGTACCGGCACTTCCCCGCACACCGGACAGTAAATTATCGGGATTGGTGCTCCCCAGTAACGTTGCCGCGAAATTAACCAATCACGCAGCCGGTAGTTGACCTGCCGTTTTCCTTTGGCATCGGCAACCAACCGGTCGGCAATTGCCCCCAAAGCACCCGTATTGGTAATTCCGTTGAAACCCCCGGAATTTACCAACCGGCCTTCTCCTTCATAGGCATGGTCCATGTCATCCACCGCCAAATCAGGAACCCCTTCCGGCTGAATAACCACCTTTACCGGCAAGTTATATTTCATGGCGAACTCAAAGTCACGTTGGTCATGAGCCGGCACCCCCATTACAGCACCCGTGCCGTATTCAACCAACACGTAATTTGCCAGCCAAATAGGTACCTTTTCCCCGGTCAGGGGGTTCAAACAGTAATGCCCGGTAAAGATCCCTTCTTTTTCCGTTTCGGTGGAAGTACGGTCAATCTCGCTCTGCCGCAAAACTTTTTTGATAAAAGCCTGAATCGTGGCTCCCGCGGGATTACCGGCCAGCAACTCCGGGACTAACGGATGTTCCGGGGCCAAGACCAGGTAAGAAACACCAAATACGGTATCCTGGCGGGTCGTATAGACCGTAATCCGGTCCCATTCCCCGTATTGCCGGGGCAGGGGAAAATCCATTTCCACCCCTTCGGAACGACCGATCCAGTTCTCTTGCATGGTTTTTACCTTCGCCGGCCAACCGGGCAGCTCCCGGAGATCGTCCAGCAACTGTTCGGCGTAAGCGGTAATCCGGAAAAACCACTGGGCCAAGGCCTTTTTCTCCACTGTTGCACTACAGCGCTCACACGCCCCGTCTACAACTTGTTCATTAGCCAACACCGTAGCACAAGAAGGACACCAGTTCACATTTGCCTTTTTCTTATAAGCCAAACCCGCCTTATATAACTGCAGAAATAGCCACTGGGTCCACTGGTAATAATCCGGAGAACTAGTCGTCAACTCCCTTTGCCAATCATAAGAAAGCCCCATTCCCTTCAACTGCTGCCGCATATTGGCAATATTCTCCGTCGTCCACCGCACCGGTGGCACCTTATGCTTAATCGCCGCGTTTTCCGCCGGTAACCCAAAAGAATCCCACCCCATTGGATGGAGGACATTATAACCACGCATGGTTTTAAACCGGGCGATCACATCACCAATGGAATAATTGCGCACATGCCCCATATGCAGGTTACCTGACGGGTAGGGAAACATCTCCAGACAGTAATACTTCGGTTTCCCGGGGTCTTCCGTTACCTGGTACAGGCCGGTTTCCTCCCAAACCTGTTGCCATTTCGCCTCAACCTTTTGAAAATCATACTTTTCTTGCATCACCAATGATTCCTCCTACAAAAAGTAAAACCTTTTCGCCCCATGGGACGAAAAGGTTATTTCCGCGATACCACCCAATTTGCCGCCCAGCAGGGCGACCACTCGTCACAGGGATAACGGACCTACCGGCAATGACGCCACCATTGCAACTCCCGGGCGAGTTCGGCCGTTTCCCTCCTGCCTCACACCAACCGGCAGGTCTCTGGAGATAAGGATGACGGTCTACTACTCCCGTTCTTCGCCGATTTCTATTATTCGCCAATCATATCTAACATTATATTGATTCCCCGAAAAAATGCAATTCCCCGGCGAAGCTTCTCATTTTACTGATCATTTTTCGCGCTGCGGCGCCCAAACTTGTGCCATAGCCACCACAAGGCCGCCCCACCAATCACGGCCAAAATTACCACGTCCAGGTCATGACCATACCGGCGAATAGACTGCCAATTCTCACCCAGCACGTAACCGATATAAGCCAACAGCAAACACCAAGGAAAAGAACCGGCCAGTGTGTATAAGGTAAATTTTTTGACGTCCATCCGGGCAATTCCCGCCGGCAGGGAAATAAACGTCCGGATCACCGGCAACATCCGGCTAATAAAAATTGCCGCTTCCCCCCTCCGGTCAAACCATTTTTGCGCGGTGGCAAATTCCCGGGGCGAAACGAGCCAGCCAAAATATTTTAGAACAAATTCTTCCCCCAAATAACGGCCCACCCCATAAGCAACCAAAGAGCCGATTACATTACCAATTGTTCCCGCTAAGGCAACCCCCATTAAGGTCAAGGTTCCCCGGGAAGCCATAAAACCACCCAACGGCATAATAATTTCGGATGGTAACGGGATACAGGCACTTTCGATCGCCATCCCCAGCACAATGCCCGGATAACCGAAAGAATTCAGGCAGGTAACAATCCCGGTTAAAAAGGTTTCAATCCACTTGATTAATTCACCCAATGATTTCTCTCCTTACTCAGCTAAGACATTACCATATTAGCACAAATTTAGCCGGAAAGGCTAGGTACCATCGGCCTTGCTTACCCCATTTGCCTTGCTACCAGAAAATACCGTTCCGCCTGTGGTCCTGGTGGTTCCCATTTTAAGTCGGCGAACAAGCCGAGGTATTCGAGGCCTGCTATCTTCAAGGCCCCGGTAATCTCCGCCGGCGAAAACCACCGCTGGCAGTGAAATTCCTCAAAACGCTGATAAAAACCAGTCGGCCGGGAAACAAAAAACGTTAAATCCATTTCCACAGACTTGGTTTCCGGCAGGTAAAGATTATACCAAATATAAGCCAGTTCTGCGTCGACCTCGGTAAAAGTGGTATTTGCCACCAAGGTTGCCAACTTGTACTCGGTATGCAGGTCGGCGACTAACACCCCACCCGGTCGCAGCACCTGGGCAATTCGCTGAAAAACTGTTTGGAGATCAGCGGGTGAAGCCAAATAGTTTAAACTGTCCAAAAAACATACCACCGCATCAACCGGCCGGGGCAATGTTACCAGACGCATATCCTGAGCAATTAACGCCAGCTTACCGGTGGTCAGATACTGTTGGTTCCGGTCGGCACAAACCGCCAGCATGTCCGGGGAAATATCAACACCGGTAACCTGATATCCCTTGGCCAATAAACGACTGGTAATCCCCCCTGTACCACAAGCCAAATCCAAAACCGTTTCCGGTTTGACCTGGTACCGGGTAAAAGCCTGTTCGGCAAAAGTAACCCAACCGGCATAGTCCACATGGGCCATCAGTTGGTCATAGATTAAGGCCAAGGCGCCATACATGCACTTCAACTCCGTTTCTGTTTTCTGAGTAATTCCGCCCGGCAAGATGCGCATCCCGGAACGGAGAAGATTTTTTAAGAACAATAATAATTCCACCAACTAATCAAAGGAGGACCCGCATGAACCATCATGGTATATGGCCTTGGCGCCTTGGGAACCGTTTATTCCTGCTTATTGAAACATACCGGCTGGCACCAGGTAACCGGTTTTGCCACCCACCGTATTCCCACCCGGGTTTCCCACCGGATCATGCAGTATTTATGGGGTAAAGTAAACGATGGGTTTAAATTCCCGGCTTTAAGGATCGATAACTCCACTTACTGTGCCGAAACCATATCCTTGCCGTTGAATT
The DNA here is from genome assembly GCA_028707535.1 of Heliobacteriaceae bacterium. Classification (GTDB taxonomy): domain Bacteria; phylum Bacillota; class Desulfitobacteriia; order Heliobacteriales; family Heliobacteriaceae; genus STF2-203. Next base: position 133,532 of record JAQWAU010000001.1, read on the forward strand.
TCCTGAATCACCCGCGGCAAGGCGGTGGCGGTATCCGGTGCGGCATTGTGCATCAGAATAATGGCCCCATTCTGCAACCCGGCGGCTACCCGTTGGACAACCGCATCCGGGCCGGGATTTTGCCAATCGAGGGTATCGATAGTCCACATTATCGTCCGGTACCCCAAACCGGCAGCAACATCTAACAAGGTCTGGTCGTATTCGCCGAAAGGTGGCCGGAACAGGCCGGTAGACATCCCGGTAACCGCCCGGATCATCCGGGCCGCTTCGGTAATTTGGGTTCGCATTTCTACCGGTGGCAACTTAGTCATGTGGGGATGGGTTTGGCTATGGTTGCCAATCTCATGACCGGCTGCCTGGATTTTTTGCAGCAATGCCGGGAAATTTTCCGCCCAGATCCCGGAAATAAACCAGGTGGCCCGGATCCCGTTTTCCGCCAAAACGGCCAGCAGGGTATCGGTTTGATTGTCACCGTAAGTCGCATCAAAAGTTAAAGCAACCGTTTTTTTACCGGGATTACCCCTAAATACCGGTATAGTCAATCCCACCGCCGGGATAAGGATATTTTGCCCAATCTGCAGATTAACCGGCTCGATTCCGGGATTCGCCTGGAGGATCAAGGGTACCGTCGTCCGAAATCGGGAGGCCAACGCAAAAATAGTGTCCCCCCGATGAATCGGATACCAAAAATAACCTGGTGGTGGTTGGTTGACCGGCGGCTGGGCTTCCGGAGGCAGCAAAAGCCTTTGCCCGGGAAACAACCTGTTGGGGTCGGCCAGGTTGTTAAAGGCTGCCAACCGGTTCACAGAAACACCGACTCTTTGACTGATCAGGTAAAGGGTGTCTCCCGGTTGGACAATATAGACCATCGTGCCCGGGGGTGGCACCGGTGGCTCGGTTTCCTGGACAAAAATCGCCAACTGTTGGCCGGGAACAATGTGGTCCGGATCCTGCAAACCGTTGCGGGCAATAATTTCCTGCGGGTTTACCCCAAAACGCCGGGCGATTTTATAAACCGTATCCCCGGCTTGCACCATATACGTAATTAAAGGCATAAGGGCCACCTCTTTTTTCCGTTCATTACTGCCCTTAATATACGCCCATCAAGGTTTAAGTGTTCCGTACAACCACGTTTTAGATGCCTGCCCGCTGGTATACCCGGGGCAGTAATTTATTTACCTGCTTGATTACCTCCCTTGCCCTGATCGTCGTCAACCGGCCCTTTTCATAAACAATCCGACCGTCAACCATCGTCAAGGTCACATCACTGCTGTAGGCCTGGTACACCAATTGGGCATAAATATCTCCTGCGCTGGGAGTACAGTGCAGTTTACGCAAATCGACCAAGGCCAAATCGGCCTTTTTACCCACTTCCAGCGACCCGATTTCCGTCGCCAAACCCATGGCTTGGGCACCACCCAGGGTTGCCATCGTAAAAACTTGCCGGGCCGGCAAGGCCTGGGGACCATACCGGACCTTTTGAATTAACGCGGCAGTGCGCATTTCGGTGAACTGATCAAGGTTATTATTGCAAGGAGCGCCATCCGCCCCTAAAGACACTGGAATCCCCCGGCCCAACATCGGGCTCACCCGGGCAATTCCGGAGCCTAATTTTAAGTTGCTCGAAGGGCAATGGACCACTTTTACCTGCCGTTTTTGCAGGATGGCGAGCTCTTCCCGATTTAGCCAGATGCAATGGGCCAGAATCAAGTCCGGACCAGCCAAACCCAGGTGTTCGAAATAGACCACATTCCGCATTTTCCGCTCCTGCTCAACCAAGGCTGTTTCTACCCGGTTTTCCGCTGCATGAGTGTGAACCAGCACCTGGTACCGACAGGACAATTCCCTCACCTGGCATAAAAGGTCTTCACTGCACGAAATGGCGAACCGGGGGGTAAAGGCGTATTTAATCCGGCCATTCTCCCGGTTATGCCATTTTTCCAGAAGATCGACACTTTCTTGCAATGCGGGCGAAGTTGACTCCCGCAAGCTAGCCGGAACCGCTTCACCCCAATCCATCAGGCATTTCCCGCTAACCGCCCGCAGGCCGGCATCGGCAATCGCCTGAAACACCGCTCCGGTATGGTGCACGGTTCCCATATCGATCACGGCGGTAGTGCCCCCCCGGAATAACTCACCAATCCCTAAAAGCACGGAATAATATAAGGATTCCGGATCGTGGGCCCCTTCTAAGGGCCAAATCCGTTGCTCCAGCCAATCCAGCAAAGCCAGATCGTCAGCTTGACCCCGGAACAGGGTTTGACACAAGTGGACATGGCCTTGCACCAGCCCGGGAATGGCCACCTGTCCTTTGGCCGAGATAATTCGATCGGCAGGCCCTTGGGTCCTGCCGATCTGTTTTATCCGGTCGTTTTCGATTAGTATGTCGCCCTCAATCACCTGCCGCTTACCGTTCATGGTGACAATGAGCGCATCCTTGATTAAAATGGTCGCCATTTGCCGTTCCTCATCGGGTTTTGCGCATCGCGCTGATTTTCGCATCATAAACAGCCACCAGCTTGTATTGTTCATCCCAAAAAGCCTGGTCCCGCAGGGAGTTGAAAAACTCCTGAGTATAACCAAACCTGCCCCAATCGGCCTCCTTTTTTTTGAACAGTTGTTCTTTAGCCTTAGCCGGACGAAAATCGTAAATTTCATTTTCCTCAGCCTGGAGGAAAATATCCCTAATCCATTGCTCCAACACCGTAGTTGTCGCCTCCGGATGACGGCGGTCAAATTTGTCAATCACCGATTGATACCGGTCGAACCCGTCGGTCGCAACGGTCACCACATTTTCCCCAGGCCCCAGGGCCAGTTTTTTCGCCAGCTTTATCGCCCCTAAAACGTTACAGATCCCGGAAGGGCCGAAACAATCACACAAACCGGCGGCAAATTCCCGGCTCAAACCAAGGTTAACCAAAGAGGCTAAACCATTTTGGAAGATCTTCAAACCTTGCATGGTTTCTTCGCTTTTAACCAGGATGATGTAGTCTGTGCCCAGCACATTATGAATCAACATACACAACTGATCACCAATGCCCTCGATCAGGTGAGTGCCAACCCGGCCGTTAGCTAAGGTAGAACATTCAAAAGGCTCTAAAACAGCCAACCTGGCTTCAGGATAAACCGTTTTTATCTGATCACCGGCAGCAAGTGTTCCCGAAGAACCCGCCGCTAGGGCAATACCGGCGATCCGGCCGTTACCGACATCTTTAACTGCTTCAAGCATACTGTTACCGGTCACATGCCGGTGAAACCGGTAGTTGGGGAACAGTTCAAACTGCGCCAAGACTTTATTTTTAGGGTCCTGCAACATTTCCTGAACCCGCGCCAAAACCGCTTCCAGCCCTGGCTCATCACCCGGGGTCAATTCCAAACCGCCACCATATTTTTTAATCCGGTCAAACCGCTCCTGACTCACATTGTCAGGCATGATCACCACAGCATCGAAACCCAACAGTTTAGCCACATAGGCAGTGCCGATCCCGAAGTTGCCTGTGGAAGGGCTAAGAATTGTATGTTCACCGGGCACAATTTCCCCATCGGCCAGCATTTCGATCAAGGTGCTATAAGCCGGACCCACCTTGTGCGACCCGGAAGGAAACCCGCAACCCAACAAAACAACAATGTTGGCCGCAACACCGGTCAAAGCGGATGGCAAAACAAGCTTCCGGACCTGGTCTGTCGCATCCTTCCAGGTTATATTAAACAGGTTGATTGCATCCAACTCGTTTTCGGATAAAGCCCGTAACGCCCTAGCCCGGACCCCGGCATCGACAATTCCCGGGTCTAGCATTTCTGCATACGAAGGCCCGAAGGGAATCTTCCCCATTTTTTCATTCCTCCAGTAAGTAATCTGCAAATCCATCCAACAGATGTTGCCCGAACGACCGACTGGAGCCGCGAACTAATTTATTGAGCAAATTCACCCAAATTAGACAAGACCGCCTGGGGAGAATCGCCCCACAACCGCTCGAGACTGTAAAATTCCCGCGTTTCCGCCCGAAAAACGTGGGCGATAACGTCTCCGTAATCCATTAACACCCAATGGGCCTCCCGAAACCCCTCCATACGGAGCAAGGGCTGTCCGGTTTCGCGCATTTTTTTCTCAATGTTTTGGGTAATGGCGTGGACCTGTGGTGTGGAGTTGCCCGTACAGATAACAAAATAATCAGTAACGCGAGACTTTTCCCGCAAATCCAGCAGCAAAATGTCCATCGCCTTTTTCTCCGCAGCCGCTTTGGCAATGTGTAAGGCCTTGTCCTTGGCTTCCATAAAAACCGGCTCATTCCTCCTTTTGGATGTTCTTTTGGGTCAACAACAATTGGTTCCGCGTGGCCACCGTTAACGGGTGTAATAATATTCCTTGATCTAGGATATACCGGATTGACTGTTCCAGGCAAGCGATCATCGCTGAATCGATGGCTGAATTAGCTAAACACCGCACCGTTTCCACTCCCGGATAGTTGCGGTTAGGCTCGGCTTTATCGGCCACAAAAATAATTTTCGCCAACAGACCCATCTGCGGATTACCAACAGTATGAAACCGAATCGCTTCCAAAATGGCCGGATCCCGGATCCCATAATGGTTCCCGGCCCAACAAGCACCCGCCGGCCCGTGCACCAACTCCGCCCAGGTAATTTCCCATGAATCCAGGGATCGGCTTTCTTCCCCCAATTGTTCTAATTGCTTGGCCAAGGGCCACTCCCTGACGGCATCGTGTAATAACCCGGCAAGCCAAGCTTGATCCGGATCCACCCCGTACCTGACCGCTAACCCGGCCGCCATCATCGCTGTTCCCAAAACATGGGCAAACCGTCGTCCGGTTAGGCTATTGACCAATTCCTGTTCGATCTCCCGTACATCCACCGGCCTTTCCATCCTTTCCGGCAAAGGGTGCCAACGATCCCTCAGGAACCAAATCAAAAAAATTTCCTCCCATCCGGTAACCGGACAGGAGGGTTAGATTTTTTTCCTTTTTTTCTGTTGTTTTTACTGCGTTACTTGGCGGGGCTTAGCCTCATTTACGGTTAAAGGCCGGCCTTCATATTCAAAGCCGTTTACTGCTTCGATCATCCGTTCGGCATCTTCATCCGTAACTTCTACAAAACCAAAGCCCCGGGACCGACCGGTTTCCCGGTCCGTTATGATCCGACTAGAAACAACCTCCCCATATGGGGAAAAAATTTCATTAAGTTGCTCCGGTTTAGCTGACCACGGTAAATTACCAACATATAGAGTTCTCACCAAATTAATTTCACCTCGCAAAATTTTGCCCTGGTAAGGGACGGGCAACCCCTTTACCCGATCCTTACTCATTATTTATTATTGCCACCGCTGTTCCCGTTATGCGTTGGTCTGATATAATCCCACCTCCCGAATATAGTTTTCGACTGTTTCCGGAACTAAGTACTTAATCGGCCGGCCAGTGCCCAAACGCCGGCGGATCTCGGTCGAAGAAATTGCTAAACCAGGGATCGCCAAAAAATGAAACCGGGATACAAACGCCGCCGGCCACTCGTCAATGATAGCCCGCAGTTGATCCCCACCATAACCGGGCCGCGTCACGGCAATAAACTGACACTCGTTCAATAGCTCTTCGACCCGATACCAAGTCATAATTTCCAGCAAGGCATCAGCTCCGGTAATAAAATACAACCGGGCATCCGGCCCGTAAAGGGCCCGAAAAGCCCGCGCGGTGTCAATGGTATACGAACAGCCCGGCCGGTCAATCTCCAGCGGAGAAACCCGAAACCACGGGTTTGAACAGGTGGCCAACTCCGTCAACCGGTACCGTTCCCGGGGATTGGTTCTTACTAAGCCCCGTTTATGGGGCGGGCAACCCGCAGGTACAAAAACAACCGTCACCAGACCAAAACGGTGACGGGCCGCTTCCGCAGCGACCAAATGCCCGTAATGTACCGGATCAAATGTCCCCCCCATAATACCGATTGCCTGACCAGCGGTTTCTACCTTTAGTTTAGGTACCTCAAAGCCAAAAGTAGTATTTACCCACTCATAATCCCGCAAATCAGGCGGTAGTGGCACAACAACCCCATGCGGTCCGGTGATAAAACGCAGTTTCGTTTTCCTTCACCCCAGAATGCGATCTTCGTAGGCTATTCCCGGACCTGGCCGCTACCGTAGCAGACATGTTTTACCGTCGTCAGTTCATTCAAGCCCATCGGCCCCCGGGCATGCAGTTTTTGCGTGGAAATACCGATTTCCGCGCCAAGACCAAATTGAAAACCATCGGTAAAGCGCGTGGAAGCATTTACATATACCGCCGCAGCATCGACCCGCCTGGTAAAATTCCGGGCCCGCTGGTAATCATTGGTGATAATTGCTTCTGAATGCCCGGTACCATAAAACCGGATGTGTTCCAAAGCTTCCTCGAAAGTATCCACCACTTTCACCGCCAGGATCAAATCAAGAAACTCCGTAGCATAATCTTCATCCGTAGCTTCTTGAATTCCTGGAATTAAGGCTACCGACCGGGGACACCCCCGTAGTTCAACATCAAGCTGCAAAAGCCGTCTGGCAACCTGAGGCAAAAACTTACCGGCGACATTTTTGTGCACCAGCAATGTTTCCATAGCGTTACAAACACCAGGCCGCTGCGTTTTAGCGTTAATTACAATATTTTCCGCCATCTGCAGGTCGGCACAGTAATCAACATAGATGTGACAGTTGCCTACTCCGGTCTCAATCACCGGTACTGTGGAGTTTTTCAACACAGATTGAATTAAACCCGCCCCCCCACGGGGGATCAATACATCCAAAAATTCATTCATCCGCATCATTTGTTGCGCCGCTTCCCGGTCGGTTGTCTCCAACGTTTGAATCGCCCCGGCCGGAACCCCGGCTTCTTCCGCAGCAGAAGCAATCACCTGGGTAATGGCTAAATTAGAACGGATTGCTTCAGAACCTCCCCGCAATAATACCGCGTTCCCCGTTTTCAAGCACAAACCGGCTGCATCTACCGTCACATTCGGCCGGGCTTCGTAGATTATCCCAACAACACCCAATGGTACGCGAATTCTTCCTACGTCCAAGCCATTCGGTCGCCGACATTGGTGAGTCATTTCACCAATCGGATCCGGCAAACAAACCACCGCCATCAACCCCTCCGCCATCTCTTCGATTCGCTTCGGAGTTAATAGCAGCCGATCCAATAAAGCTTTGGATAAACCTTTCTGCCGGGCCGCTTCTACGTCTAAAGCGTTAGCGGCCAAAATAGCCTCTTGTTTAGCCTCGAGTTCAAAAGCCATCGCTTCCAACGCTTTGTCTTTTACCTGTGATGACAGGTTGCCCAAAAAATACGCCGCGTCTTTGGCTTTTTTTCCTTTCAATAGCAGTTCCGGAAACGAAGTCATCCCATGCCCCCCTGTTCACCTAAACTCGCATTTTTGCCTGCTGTTTTCCTTGCCTTTGTCCGGCAGTAATAATAAGGTTGTCCCGGTGAATTACCTCATCGTCCATCTTGTTGCCTAAAATTTCCTGAATTTCGGTACACTGTTTCCCCATGATTTGGGCAACTTCACTAGCCGAGTAATTTGTCACCCCACGGGCAATTTCCTGCCCGGCCGGATCAACAACACCGACCAAATCGCCGCCCCCATAGTTACCTTCTGTACCGGTGATCCCGCAAGGAAGTAAACTCTTGCCCCCGTCGACCAAAGCCCCCGCAGCCCCCGGATCAATATATAGATATCCATTCACCGGCGAACCAAAAGCCAGCCAGCGTTTATACCCGGGAAGTGGTTTCGGTTTTGGCACGAAAAAAGTACCGATATTGGCGCCGGTCATTATATCCCGCAACACATTCGGTTGGGCCCCCCGGGCGATCACCATCGCTACCCCCGAATGCACGCAAATCCCGGCTGCCCGTAGTTTTGTAATCATCCCCCCGGTACCTAATGAAGTACCGCCGTCTGTGGCCATCGCTTCAATTTCCGGGGTGATTTCGTCAACCTGTTTAATCAACGCTGCATCCGGACAAAAACGGGGATTAGCTGTGTAGAGCCCATCTAAGTCGGTCAACAAAATCAGCAGATCACTCCGTACCATGCCGGCCACCAGAGCCGCAAGCGTATCGTTATCGCCAAAGCGTAACCGGATTTCATCAATGGCTACCGTATCATTTTCGTTAATAATCGGGATCGCGCCTAGCCGCAACAAAGTTTCCAAGGTGTTTCCAGCATTAACATAGCGTTTCCGAAAAGCTAAATCATCCCGGGTGAGCAATACCTGGGCAACCACCTGCCCATATTCGGCGAACAACTTTTCGTACATGTGCATAAGAATTCCTTGCCCAACCGCCGCGCAAGCCTGTTTTTCCGGAATGGCTTTCGGCCGCTTTTGAAAGCCCAATCGACCCATCCCCGCTCCAACCGCCCCGGAAGTGACAAAAATGATTTCGTGGCCCCGGTTGGCCAAGTCGGCCACTTGGCGCACTAAACTCTCAATTTGTGCCAGATTCAGTTTCCCGGTGGGATAGGTTAAAGTGCTGGTCCCGACTTTGACAACCAGACGTCGGGCATTGGCCAGATCAGCTCGGTCAAACATACGAGGCCACTCCTAACTATCAAAACAAAAACACGATTAAATATTCGATAAACCAGAGTGGTTTTCCTTCTGCAAAATATAGTTCATCTTTCCCGTTCAGGGAACGACCGGCCAGGGTCCACGAAATCAAATTCTACCTGCTTAATCCGGACAAGGTCACCATCCTTTGCCCCTAACTCCCGTAAAGCCCGGTCAACACCCATTGTGGTCAGAATCCGTTGAAAACGCCCGACAGCTTCGTCGTTGCCAAAATTCGTCATCGCTAAATGCCGCTCCACTTCCGGTCCGGAGACGACAAACACCCCATCCTGATCACGGTCCACCTGAAAGCGGTCAAGCACAGTAGAAGTAACTTTGACCACCAAATGCTCCGGACTTGGCTCCTCATCTCCACCGGTTTCAACTTCGGTCAGCAGCTTGTAGACATGGTGAAGCAAAGGGGCCAATCCTTGCCTGGTCACCGCCGAAACGGGGAAAATTGTGTAGCGGGACCCTACCGCCTTTTCGAGACGAGCCAAGTTAGCCGTTGCATCAGGCAAGTCCATTTTATTCGCCGCGATCACCATTGGCCTTTCGGCAAGCTCCGGCTTAAACAAAGCCAATTCCCGGTTAATCACCGCAAAGTCATCCAGTGGATCACGCCCCTCGCTACCGGCAATATCCAGCACATGAATCAATAAACAAGTCCTTTCAATATGCCGCAAGAAATCATGACCTAATCCGGCACCGGTGTGGGCACCTGGAATCAGCCCCGGAATATCGGCCATCACAAAACTTTGGCCCTCACCTAGCCGGACCACCCCCAAATTTGGCGTTAGAGTAGTAAAAGGGTAATCGGCAATCTTGGGCCGGGCAGCCGATACGGCGGCAATTAAGGTAGACTTGCCTACATTAGGAAAGCCGAGCAACCCTACATCCGCCAGCAGCTTAAGTTCTAAGGTTAGCCACCGTTCCTCCCCCGGTTCACCGTTTTCGGCCAGGCGAGGGGCCCGGTTAAGGGCACTGACAAAACGGGTATTTCCCCTGCCGCCCCGGCCGCCATTAGCTACGATCACTTGCTGGCCGTGCCGGGTAATATCGACGAGAATATTTTGGGTAGCCGCATCCTTTACAACCGTACCCACAGGAACTTTGAGTAAACGGTCGGAACCACCGGCGCCGTGCCGGTTTTTTCCCTGGCCGTGTTCCCCCCGACCAGCTTTATAATGCTTTTGATAATGCAAATCAGCCAGAGTATGCAGTCCTTCATCACCAAAAAGGATGATGTCGCCACCACCACCTCCGTCACCACCGGCCGGGCCACCCCTGGGAACATATTTTTCCCGCCGGAAAGCAACAATGCCGTTGCCCCCATCCCCACCTTTGACATATATCTTCGCCCGGTCATAAAACATGGAACCACCTCCCGCCCACATGTCCTATTGCTGCCCGGAAAGCAGCAAGGTCATTCCGTGGGCCCTATCCCCAGCCCAATATGCCGTTAATCGCGGCCAGGCGTCACCCTCAAAATTGATATACAGTACCGGCTCCACCACTGCCGGGTCACGTTCACCCATTTGCGCTTCGATCAGGTTTAACACTACTTCCGCCAAATACCTGGCCTTTGCTTCACCAGCCCAAGGTAATCCGTCCCAATCAGAAGCCACCATTATTTGCAAATCCACTCCAGCCTTGGCCAATTCCAGACTTTGTAAAACCAAAGTGGCAATCACCTGTTCAACACCAAGGGCCATTATCTGACCGGCTGCCTGTATTTTTGCCGCCACGGTATTCGCGTACTCGCTGCCCTTTTCCGCTTGGCCGATTTGGATGTAGCCACAGATTACCTGAATGTTGTTAATAAACTCATGGCGCATATGACGCCACACTTTCAACCATTCCGGCGCACCGGGCGCAAACCCCAGTGCTAATACCTGGCTTTTGTCCCCCATGGTCTGCCTCCCCTGCGTAAGTCACCTCTGCCAACGACTGAAGAAGGTCACCGAATAAAAAACCCCCGGATATATCCAGGGGTAACAGCTTAAAGGGCGTATACACTGACCTGTTTTTTATCCCGGCCCTTCCGTTCAAACTTTACAACACCATTAACTAACGCGAACAAAGTGTGATCTCTCCCCAACCCGACATTCTGTCCAGGGTGGAACTGGGTTCCCCGTTGCCGGACTAAAATGTTACCGGCCAAAACAACCATGCCGTCATGCCGCTTTAACCCCAGTCGTTTAGCTTCGGAATCCCGACCGTTCCGGGAACTACCGACCCCTTTTTTATGCGCAAAATACTGCAAATTCATGATCAACATGGAACACACCTCCTCTGTTCAACAAATAAATATTCCGGATAAACCTTCGCCAGGTTTTGCAGTCCCAAATACATGGTTTCTAAAATGACTTGGGCCTTACCAGCAGGATCACCACGTAACGGATCTTGAAGAATACACTTTAAGACCCCGAGACCAGGAGCATAAACGTCAATCGCCGCAGCGCCTAAAAAATGTTCCAACCCGTTAACCGCCGTGAACGTGATTGCCGTCACCCCGGCGCAAACCACGTCTTCACCTGCCGGCGCGGCACCAGCATGACCATCGGCTTTAAACCCTAAGATCCGTTGGTTGTCGTCAATAAACACTTGCACTTTCACCATAAGGCCCTTATCATCCTTCGTCACCGTCAGCTCAAATCTCGATCGCTTCAACCCTCACCTGGGAATAGGATTGCCGGTGCCCTTGTTTCCGCCGGTAGGTCTTTTTCGGCTTGTACTTAAAAATAATAATTTTTTTACCCCGACCATGAGCCTCAACTTTTAACCGTACTTTAGCTCCCGCTACCGTCGGCGCCCCAATTTGCAGTTCACCCGCTTTACCTACAGCCAATACCTGGTCAATGGTCACCGTATCACCCGGTTCCACCGCCAGTTTCTCAACTTGTAGCACATCACCCTGCCGGACGCGGTACTGTTTACCACCGGTTTCAATAATGGCGTACACAATGTTACCTCCTAACCTAGACTCGCCAAGCTCCAGGCGTGGCCTCGCCAACTTTCAGCCCAGCTTGTGCGGTTGTGGCAGGAAAACCCACCTACGAATAATTACAATACAATAGTTTTCAGGAGTTGTCAATATCGGCCCGTTTCGGACCGGTTAATCCCTCCAGCGTAAATTCTTCCGGATGCAGCGTTTCTTCAGCTAATACCAGCAATTCTCGCTGGTTCTTCCGTTGCCAACTGTGGCAATAGGCACCACCATCCCCGGTTAACCGGGCAGCAATCCGGGGATGGGCCCGGACCATTACTCCCGGTGCTTCCGAACACCGGCGCCACTCGGCCAAGGAGCGCTGGAGGCGAAAAAGCACGGTTTCGTCGGCAAGTACCCGTCCCTTACCCGCACAATAAGGGCAGCTGGTTTGTAGCATTGCCGCCAAACTCTTACTTTCCTTCTTCCGGGTCATTTCCACCAGACCCAGCTGGGTTATGCCCAGCACATTCGTTCTGGTTCGGTCCCGCCGCAATTCCGTTTGGAGGGTTTCCACCACCTCAGTGCGGTGTTGTTCGGCACTCATGTCAATAAAGTCGATAACAATAATGCCGCCGATATTTCGCAACCGCAACTGCCGGCAAATTTCCCGCACCGCTTCTAAATTAGTCTTACGGACCGTCTCCTCCAGCCCGGATCCACCCGTATACTTCCCCGTATTGACGTCAATCACCGTTAAGGCCTCAGTCTCTTCAATCACCAGATAACCACCAGATTTTAGCCAAACCTTCGGCCGAAGCGCTTTTTCTATTTCCGGGTGTAAATTGTACTCGGTCCAAAAATCGCGGCCTTCCCGTAGTTGCATCTTCGGACACAGCTGCAAAAAGCACACTCGGACCCAAGCCAGCATCTCGGCGTAAAGCGCCCTGTCATTGACTAGAATCTGGTCTGCATCATTTGTCACCACATCGCGTAAGATGCGTTCAATTAGGTCACTGTCCCGGTGCAAAAGACCCGGGGTGTTCGTTTGTGTCGCCTTAGCCTGGATTGCCCGCCACTGTTCCCGTAATCGTTCAGCTTCGCCCACCAGATCTGTCAACACAACTTTTTCCATCGCCGTCCGGATAATCATCCCCATACCAGGTACCTGCACTTGTGCAGCCAATTCCCGTAACCGTTGCCTTTCTTCCGGATCCTTAATCCGGCGAGAAACCCCAACCTGGTCACTTCCTGGTAATAACACCAGCCAACGGCCCGGTATGGTCAAATGGCAGGTTACCCGCGGGCCTTTGCTCCCCATGCCATCCTTAAGGACCTGAACCAGCAGCTCTTGTCCGGGTTTGATTACATCCCTGATTGGTGGGGTAGGCATAACCATCTGCTTAAGGTTATCCATTGGGGTAGGTAGTGCATCCCGAATAAACAAAAAGGCATTGCGCTCCAATCCGATGTCAACGAAGGCTGCCTGCATTCCAGGCAGCACATTGGCAACCCGCCCTTTATAAATATTGCCGACAAATCTTTGCCGGTTGTTGGTTTCCCAAAAAACTTCCATCAATTGACCGTTCTCGAGAATCGCCACCCTGGTTTCCAGCTCATCAGTCTGGACAATCACCAGCCTTCTCATCGGATCGCCAAGGGGCTTAACAAACGGTCACCTTGGGCCACAAAAAGTCCTAACCGCTCAACATCCACCCGTTCACGATTAACCGGCAAGCCGTCTGCCGCTAACAAGACATCAACTACTTCCTCCGGACGAACATTACCCGCACTGCCTGTTTGCACCAACATATCCAACACGATAAACTCAGGATCCACCTCACCTTGCAGCGCGAACACACCAGGACGGATATCCTTAACAATCGGTCCCCGTTTGCCCACCCGTTCCACCAACCAGGAATCCTGGAGCCAAATCCGCCGGATCACCGTTTGAAGCTGTTCAGCGGTCACCGGCCCGTTCAACGCCACCTGCACACGGTAACGAGCCCGGTTTACTACCGCCATCAAGGCCGGTGTCCCCGGCGGGACAGCAACTGCCCCAAAAACCCGCAAACCAACCGGTAGGCTTTCCTGTAGCTTGGCCGCAACCACGGCCGGCTCCGGTGTTCCGGCTAATTCCACGTCAAAATATTCCCCCTGAGAAACTACCCCGACAGCCAAGGCAGAAGCAAAGGCAATTTTCGGGTGGGGGTTAAATCCTTCCGAATATTTTAAGGGTATTTGAGCCCGGCGAAAGGTCCGTTCAAAGGCTTTTTGGGTATCCAGATGGGACAGCCAGCGCACAGGCTGTCCTTTACAAAAGCCGATGCGGATTCTTGCCATTGTGATCACCCCGCAAATCCACACTTACCTCGAGAGAGGAACAAACCCCACAACCCTGACACTTGTCCCGCCGGCAGTCTGCAGTTCGCACCCCCGCCAGGGCCCGTTGGTGCTCTGCTACCAGATACCGCCGGTTTATGCCGAAATCCAGATGCTCCCAGGGCAATATCGCATCATACGGATAAACCCGATAGGCATATTGCCCCGGTTCCAAACCGGCTTCCACCAAGGCAGCAAGCCACCGCTCATAATTAAAATGCTCGGACCAGCCATCAAATTTACATCCTTTTTGCCAAGCCAAAAAAATTACCTGGCCCAACCGGCGATCCCCCCGGGCCAATTCAGCCTCTAAAAAACTCACCTTGGCATCGTGCCAGTTCAAAGTAATCCGGCGGTCCCGGATCCGGCTACGCAAATATGCTTGTTTGTTTTCCAGCTCGGTGAGACTCACCTGGGGTTCCCACTGAAAAGGTGTCTGCGGTTTAGGAATAAATGCCGAAACACTGACAGTAACCCGAACCGGCTTTTTTACCCCTATTTTCCTTAACAAACTGGTTCCCCGGTAGACCACCTGTTCGGCCAATGACACAATCCCGTCTAAATCTGCCGTAGTCTCGGTAGGCAAGCCGATAATAAAATAAAGTTTAAGTGCTGACCAGCCATTAGAGAAAACACTGTCCACCACATTCCAGAGATCTTCCTCGGTAACTCCTTTGTTAATCACATCCCGCAGCCGTTGGGTACCGGCTTCGGGCGCAAAAGTCAAACCCCTTTTCCTTACCTTTTGCACTGCTTTGGCCAAATCAACCGAAAACGCATCCACCCGCAAGGATGGTAAGGAAATTCCCACTTTTTGGGCCGCATGTTCAGTGGTCAACTCCTGGATTAGGGGTTCAACACCAGAATAATCGGCTGTATTTAATGAAGTCAAGGAGATCTCATCATAACCGGTATTCTGGATTGTGGTTACGGCTTGTTTCTTTAAGGTCGCCATGGAACGTTCCCGAACCGGACGGTAAATAGTGCCTGCCTGGCAAAACCGGCAAGCCCGGGAACAGCCCCGCAACACTTCAAGCATGACCCGATCATGCACTACTTCCATGAAAGGCACCAAGGGCTTGGTGGGAAAATAAGCCTGTTCCAGGTCACCCACCACCTGTTTACGCACCCGCAAAGGTAAATCACCATAGCGTGGGGTAATACCTTTAAGTTCACCAGCTGCTCCGTAATGTGGCTGATAAAATGCGGGAACGTAAACACCGGGAATCCGGGCCAGCCGGTGAAGCAATTCTTCTCGTCCCGCCCCCTCGCCACCATTACGCCACCCGGTCTCCTTTTTATAGGCGGCGATTTTCCGGAGCAGCAGGGGTAAAACTTCTTCCCCGTCACCCAGCACCACCAAATCGAGAAAATCGGCCAAAGGTTCCGGATTGGCCGCACAGGGCCCCCCGGCAATAATCAATGGGGCATCCGGCTTACGGTCACTAGATCGCAAAGCAATTTTGCCTAAATCGAGCATGTTGAGTACATTAGTAAAAGACATCTCGTGTTGCAGCGTAAAACCGACCACATCAAATTCCGCCATTGGCCGGTGGCTTTCCAAGGAAAACAAAGGTATCTCCCGCTTGCGCAGCATGTCCTCCATGTCCATCCAGGGCGCAAAAACTCTTTCCATTAGCAAATCCGGTTGTTCATTAACCAAATGGTACAGAATGCGCATCCCTAAATGTGACATGGCCACCTCGTAAACATCCGGAAACGCAAAAGCCATGGTAACGTCTACACGAAGCCAATCCTTTTTACACTGATTTAACTCACCACCGGTGTACCGCGTCGGTTTAGCCACTTTCCGCAACAGTTCATCTTCCAACACAGCGCTGATCACTTCGTGTGGCTGGCGAAAACATCGCCGTGTCTGTTCCAAAGTACAACTCCACCTCTATCCACTGTTACCGCCTACTTGGCCGGCCTTTATAATCATAGCTTATCCGCTTCCACAAGCAAAGACAACCCCGGACCAAGGGGTAGACTAAGGTTTTCGCACCATATCCCCAATAACAATGTCCGCTTTCCCCTGGGCCAACCGGGCCAGTAGTTCACCTTCGCCGATTTGTCCCAGGATCCGCCCTTTGCGGTCAACAACCGTTACCACTAAACAACGTTCCGGCGCAATCTGGGGCAACAAACTCGAAACCGGTACATCCTGCCTGGCGACCACCACTTCTCCCCGCCAAGCGGAACGCTGATTCAACTGCCGCCGCTTCCCCTGCAGCAATCCCCAAAACACCATTGGTCCCATCCTCCGTTCTTTATGTACCCCTAACAATAAAAACCCGGCAATGATCGGTAAATCCAAGCCGGTTTGCCGCCAATATAAACCGATGATCGCCAGTAGCCCGAACACTAAAGCGATTCCTTCTCCCCAGGCTGCAGCGGTAAAGGTGGCCCGCAAAGCACCGAAGCGCGAAGCCAGCCAAGCCCGCAAAAGCCGGCCGCCATCTAAAGGTAGCACCGGTACCAGGTTAAACATCCCCAAACAGAAGTTGACATTGCGGAGGAAATCCAGAATTTCATGCCCTGGGCCACCCCCGATCCGAACCCCTTCCAAAATGGCAAATAAAAAAAATGAGCACAAAGGACCGGCCAAAGCAACGATCATTTCATCCCTGGGCCGCTGTTCCACCCCAGCCTCCAGCCGGGCAACACCACCAAAAGGAAATAACTCGATCTCCCGCACCGCGAACCCCCGATAGTAAGCAGCCAGGCAATGGCCAAATTCATGCCAGCCTACACATGCAAAAGCCAGGATGACCTGCATACCCACCCCGGCCCAAACGTAAACCGCCATTAACAAAATCAACCACCGGTTAACGCAAATTTCCACCCCCGCCAGGCGGGCTATTCTCATCAGCAAGCCCCTCCTTCTTTCCTCCATCGCCAAGCGGGTCAACACACCGGCCCCCCCGACGGATTTCCAAGTATAACTGGGATTGGTGCCCTGCTTCTTCCCGGGCCAGTTTCCCCAGAATCGTTCCCGGTTCTACCGTTTGACCAGGCTTTACGGTTACGTCTTCTAAAGGCCCCATGATCCGGATACCAGTGTCAACAGCAGTAATCAGCAAAAACCGGCCTCCCCCTTCATCCCAAACTGCCGCTATTTTGCCGCTCGTACCGGCGGTAACCGGTGAGCCGGCCGGTGCGGCAATCCGAATCCCCGGTGAAAACTCGACGCCTTGCACCCCAAAAACCTGGACAACGATCCCTTTTACCGGTTCCGTTACCGGCAGACCAGACTTTCCCGGACCCCCGGGGGGAGCCATCACCGGGGCCACACTGAGCACATCGGTCCATAATCCTAACCGCTGGACAGCCTCGCGCAGCGGCGGAAATTGCGCATCCTCCGTAGCATACCGGCGCACTTCATTTTGCAGAGTTACAGCCCACGGGTGTTGTAACTGAAAAAGTCCGTAAACCGCCGCCAATAATAACAAAGCCGCCCCAATTTGCCCCACCCATCGCCAGATGGGGGTCCTAGTGTTGACGTCACGTTCCGGGTCCGCCAGGCCGGGCCGAAAAAGACGTGGCCACTTCGGCAGCGTAAAGTTCCCCGTCTTCCAACCTTGCTCCCGCAACCGGCGATACCTTACTCCGGCAGTCCATGGTCCATAATTACCCTGGTGTTTACGCCGGCCCCACTTTCTCCGCTCTTCCCCAGCCGGGTTATTTTCCCCCGGTTCTCCGGTTGGTGTTATTTCGGACCCCGTAGCCCCATGCCGACGCCGGTTGATAATCCATTCATCCATGCCCGGAAATTTTAACTTCTTCATGTTCACACCCTCCTTGTCCCCCTTTTTTGCATTTTATGCTAACTACCCCCGGAAAT
This sequence comes from Heliobacteriaceae bacterium, assembly GCA_028707535.1. Taxonomy (GTDB): domain Bacteria; phylum Bacillota; class Desulfitobacteriia; order Heliobacteriales; family Heliobacteriaceae; genus STF2-203. The sequence continues at coordinate 151,274 of JAQWAU010000001.1, forward strand.
AGGACCACTAGTTGTTTCCCTTTTGCCCCCAAGTCAAAAAAAATAGCCCCCCATCAAAATTTGACAGAAGGCCTTTGCTTTTTTGAGTAGCAGTTTATTCACCTAACCGACGGAAATAAGGCCAGGTCCGTATGCGGCATAAAAGTAGCAGAAATGAATTCGTCCATAAAATCGTTACCCACGGAAAGCTCTAAATAAGTCATCCCCCGGGAAAAATCCACGATCTCCGTATAGGCCTCCTGGTGAGTCAATACCAATTGCGCACCTTTCAATGCCGTGTTGCCCACATACCGGAACTTTTCTGCCGGCAGGTCGGGTAGCATCCCAATGGTAATGGCATTTTCAATGTTGAGGGAATTGCCAAACCCGCCGGCAATCAGCACTTCGGTCACCAGATCCATTGTCAGCCCCAAGTGATTCAAGAGACTCCGCATACCGGCAAAAATGGCTGCTTTCGCCCGGATGACATTTTTGATTTCGGACTCGAGAACAAAAATTTCCCGGCCAAAGGCAGTATACCGGCTTTCAACCAAAACAAACCCCCAACCATCATCACCGAACTCCTTGATCCGGGGCGTAGATAAAGACCGCTTTAGGTTACCCTGCCGATCAATGATCCCCCGCCGCCACATTACCGCCAAGGCATTGATCAAACCCGAACCGCAAATCCCTACCGGCTTTTGATCTTCAAGCGTATTGAAAAACACCTTATAATCCGGGGTAATTTCGAGCTTGTCAATGGCTCCGGCCATCGCCCGCATCCCGCACTTAATCCCACCGCCCTCAAAACAGGGACCGGCTGAACAGGCACAACTGATCTGAAAGTCCCGGTTCCCCAGGACAATCTCCCCGTTGGTACCGATATCGATGAGAATACGCAAATCATCGGAACGGGCAATCTGGGTGGCCAACACCCCGGCCGTTACGTCACCACCCACATACGAACCAACCGCCGGCAGGCAGAAGACCAACCCCTGGGGATTCATCAGCAGTCCGGCCTCATAACCTCTGACCCATTGTGGCGTTGTAGCGGCGGGAATATAAGGCTCTAACCGGAGCCATTTCGGTGGGATCCCCAAAAATAAATGGATCATCGTGGTATTGCCGGCCACAACCGCCCCAACAACCTGCTGGGGATTAATACCGTTTTCGGTCAACATGGCCTCCAGCAAACCGTTTAAGGCTGCCAGACCCGTTTGGCGCAGCATATCCAATCCATCCGGTTCCTCAGTAGCGTAAATAATCCGGTTAATCACATCATCACCATATTGTTGCTGGCGGTTGTAATCACCAGCCGAAGCGATAATAGTGCCATCCTGCAAGTCGACGAGATTCAATTTGACCGTGGTGGTCCCGATGTCCACCGCCAGCCCGTACACCTTGTCAGCAAGTGTCCACGGACTGACATCACTGACCTCGGCATAATTCCCCACCCGGCTAACTACGGCCGAAACCCGCCAATTGCCTTCCCGCAAACACCCAGGTAACCGCCGCATTAAATCCAAATTCACCCGGACATCGGTCAAACCCGTCACTTTCCGTAATTCAATCAAAAAACGATTCAAGTCATCGGTATTTTCCGTTAAATTAGGTTCGGGCAACTGGAGAGAATAACGCCGGAACAACGGCCCAAACTCATACGGGTTTTCCAGTTCAATTTCGTTTAGCAATACCTTGTGGGCGTTAAGCCGACGACCGTCATAGGGAACCATAATTACCGCATCCGAATGAATGGTCGTATTGCAGGCTAATACTTGGTTGGCTGCCCATTCCGGTAACTGGCACTTTTTACCCCTTTTGCGGTTAAAACGCAAGTCCCCGGCAATAACGTCCACCAGACACCGGCCACAACTTCCCCGGCCGCCGCAGGAAGCAATCAGGTTGATATCTGACCGGTTAAGCACTGCCAGCAGGTTGTCCCCCTCTTGAACCACCAAAACCCGCTCGTCGGGCAAAACCCTCAATTCCACGCTGTGCAACCCTTCTTTCTAAAAAATGCCCATCCGGCAAAAATTGCAAATGGCTAAGACTTCGCAAAACAACTTCCCCCGATAAACTCCCGCAAAATTGAGTTCCTGGGAACCTCTTGGTCATCTAGGGGCCGAACGTAATCAAGCAAAGTGAGCAGCCGTTCCGCCTCACCGAAAACACTATCTTCCTGCTTAATCGCACCCAAAATGGGCTTGGCATACCGGGAAAGTACGGCCAGTTCATATACCAAGGCAGAATTAAACAGAACGTCGGCTTCCTCTTGGAATGGAAAAATCCACCGTTCTTCTCCCCGCCGTACAGAAGGCCACATATTCAACGTTTTTCGGGCATCACTGGAGCGGAACTGGTAGTCCCGCACAATCCGCCGGATACAACGGGCATCAGTAGTCTTAATGTAGTTCATCAAGTCCAGGTTAAGCTGATTTAAGGCGCTAATATAGATCTTGTATTTATTAGCCCGGGCGATCCCCTTGGTAAGCTCTTCGTTAAGACCATGAATGCCTTCAACAATGAGCGGCTGATCTTTCCGGATCTGGAGGACATGATGCCCGTCTACCCGTTGCCCGGTGTGAAAGTCGTAGTGAGGAATTGCCACCGCTTCACCGGCGATTAGCTTGGCCAGTTGCACGTTGAACAAATCACAATCAATCGCACCCAAGGCCTCAAAATCAAGATTCCCGGCTTCATCGCGTGGCGTTTTGTCACGATTGTGAAAATAATCATCCAAAGACAGGGTTACGGGTTCCAAACCATTGACCCGCAATTGAATCTTCAACCGTTGGGCGAAAGTGGTTTTCCCCGAAGAAGATGGTCCGGCAATCAAAACCAGTCGCAGCTTTTCCCGCTGGGCAGTAATCAGGTCGGCAATCTGGGCAATCTGCTTTTCATGCAACGCTTCGGCAATCCGGATCAATTCACCAGTATCACCTGACTCAACATAGTTGTTCAATTGCGAAACATTGGCGACTTTAACAATCTTAGCCCATTTGTCTGACTCCCGAAAAATTGCCCCTAGTTTTTTCTGCTCAACATTAACCGGAATCCGGCTGTAATTACTAAAATCCGGATGCCGGCATAAAAACCCGGAAGCGTAATGTTCCAACTGGTAAGTGGTGATTAACCCGGTATGTGGTACCAAGATTTCATCACTAACCTCAATCAAGCCACCACATGTATAAAGGTTAACCGGCTCCCGGTTCCGGTACATCAACAAATTAGCCTGCTGACGCTGGCCGCTGGCCCGCAGGATGCGAATTGCTTCGTCACAACTCACAATTAGCCGGTCAATCGGTTCTGCCGCCCGGATAATATCCCACATAACTGTCCGTAAGCGACCAACCATCTCGGGGGTTAATGGTTCATTACCCAACAGTTCTCCGTAAAAACCTTTGTTTAAGGAATGTTGAATCTCCAAATGGCGGTCAGGAAACACCCGGTGGGCAGCCCGCATCACCACCAAAGCCAAGCTCCGGGCATAAACCCGGATGCCGGCCTCAGAGGACATATCCACCATTTCGACAAAACAATCCTTGTCGGGAACATAGCGCAAATCCTCAAGCCGATTGTCCACTCGAACAGCAACAATTGGCGCCGAGTACTCATGTTGTAACTCCCAAGCTAAGACCAACAAAGTAGTTCTCCGGTTCCACCACCGACAAAAAAGGCCTGTTTTGGGTGATTTGATCGTTAATCCCAAAATTGGCGTGACTGGAACAGTCATCAACATTCACCTTTACCTTCATCTTAGCTCTAGCCTGCCAAACCGGCGAGACCGAAAAAAGCAGCCTCACTACTATTGGGTGGTGAGGCTCAAGCTTTCCCTTGTCGACGCATTTCCCGCTGCCGGGCAAATATGTATTGAACAATTTTATCCTTTTCCGCTTCACTATGCCCAATAAACTCGACACCGTACACCCACGTCGTCCTTTGATCCCCTTTATCCCGGAATTCCCGCCGGACACAACCTTGTAGCCGCATCACCACATCTTCAAGCGGTACATCCAATACCATTTTTTGGTCGATACCCAGTTTTTCCTTAAGCACCAGGCAGACACCGCCTCCGGAAATGTCACGGATAATGGTAGGCCGCCACCGCCAATCCTGGGGAGCCGTCTTTTCATCCATCACCGCATACTGGGTATCCAAAGCTACGGGAAACCGGAAAAAACTACGTCGCTGTACTTTTTCCGCCCGTACCGGTTTCGTCACTTCCAGCAACGGAAGTTTCCCCGCGAGGCGGTTCAACACTTGAACCTGGTACAACCAAATACCGTTGTCCATCGCTTTACTAAACACGAGCCGCTCCCCCACCCTAACGGAAATAACCACACCGGCTTTAAAGGGGGCAGCTAAAATCAGCGTATTTTTCTGGACATCCTCAATTCTGCTTTTGTGGTGGCCCGAATAGAAACTCCCGGGAGGAATAATAATCCGAATCAAGTCGTTGACTTTCAACTTACTTTGATCCATTCGCTTTCCCCCGTTAGAACAAAATCGTTTGTTTACGCAAACTAACATTAATCAAAATCCCCAGACTCATCATATTAGTCAACATCGCCGACCCACCATAACTAATAAATGGTAAGGGAATCCCCGTTACTGGCATAATCCCCGCCGTCATGCCAATATTGATCATAATATGAAATAAAAACATCGACATGACCCCGACCACAATTAATGTCCCATAGGTATCCCGGGCTTCTAAAGCAATCCGCAGGGCCCGGAGAATAAAAATAAGAAATAAACAAAGTAAAGCAGCAACCCCAACAAATCCGAGTTCCTCCCCCACAACCGAAAAAATGAAATCCGTATGGTGTTCCGGCAAGAAATTCAATTGCGCCTGGCTCCCGTTATACAAACCTTTACCCAAAAGACCGCCGGAACCAATTGCAATCAAAGATTGCCGGATATGATAACCCGAGACCATGGGATCCATATCCGGGTCCAGAAAAATTATTAATCTTTGGATTTGGTATTCTTTTAACGGTAAAGGCCAGTGCCAGGCAAAATGGCCGTAGAGAGCCAAAGCAACCACCAATAAGCCCCCGCCACACAGCACGGCCAACAACCTTTTGTTGGCCCCGGCCGCCAAAAGCATCCCCATCATAATTGCGACAAATACCAAAGAAGTACCAAGGTCCGGCTGTTTAAGGATTAAGGCCATGGGAATCGCCACAAAAGCAAAACAAGGCAGCAAATCCTTGAACGTGTTCAGTCGGTCCTTCCTTTTCGCTAAAAAGTCGGCAAAGGTTAAAATCAGCAGCAGCTTCGAAAACTCGGAAGGCTGAAATTGAAAACCCCCAATGGGAATCCACCGGTAAGCTCCTTTCACCGGCTCGGCAAAAACCAATACCGCCAATAAAATTAAAATGTTGAACACATAAAGGTGCCAAGCATAACGGGCTGCCGTCTGGTACCGGAAAAACATGATGCTGGCAATCACCAGCGTTCCGGCGCCGATCCAAAAAACTTGTTTGCGCACATATTCCAGCGGTTCCCGGCCGACATTGCCGGATGCACTGCTTAAGATCACCAAGCCGAAGGCCAGCAGCAGCCCCACTACCACGATCAAGGTAAAATCAATATTTCTGACATGTTTAAGGTCCAATCCTGATCCTCCCTGCCGTAAGCATCCGGAGCATTTTCATTATAGGCCATCCCGAAGGTAAAGAAAACCCCCGAAACCTTGGCCGTTCCGGGGGATTGCTTTATCCGTAATCAAGACCAGTTAGCCCGTTGGCGACGTTTCATCCCCAAAATAGGAATGCTGGCCACCAGGGCTACCGAGCTGTCCTCGTTGCTCAGGTTCACTTCCAACGCCTGGACATCGATTTCCATATAGTTAGAGATCACCCGGATTAAGTCCTCCTTGAGGTCTTCCAGTACTTCCGGCGCAATACTATTCCGGTCATGAACCAGAACAAGACGCAGGCGCTCTTTGGCTACATTCTTGCTGCCGGAACCCTCCCGGCCAAACACCCGGCTTAAAAAATCCAAAACTGCCATCGGGGCTTTCCTCCTTCCTGCCGGTGGGCCCTACCGGCGCCCGAGGCCGAAAAGTTTACGCATCCGGTCCATAAACCCATCGGGTTCTAAATCGGTCAGGGGTACGTCAACCCCTGTCAGCCGCCGGGTAATATTCCGAAAAGCTTGTCCGGCCCGTGACTTTTCATCCAGAACGGCCGGTTCCCCCTTATTTGTTGAAACAATGATCAGATCATCTTCCGGCACAACCCCTAACACATCGATCGCCAGGATTTCCACCATATCCTCGATCGACATCATGTCACCTTTTCTAACCATCCCAGGACGTAAGCGGTTAATAATCAACCGGGGGTTACGTAGTTCTTGCGCTTCCAGCAGACCAACAATCCGGTCGGCATCCCTGATCGCCGATACTTCAGGGGTAGTGATCACAATCGCCTTTTCCGCCCCGGCAACCGCATTCCGAAAACCCTGCTCAATACCGGCCGGGCAATCAATCAACACGAAATCAAAATCCTTTTTCAATTCTTCACAAAGCTTTCGCATTTGGTTAGGATTAACGGCCGTCTTATCTCTGGTCTGAGCCGCCGGTAAAAGGCATAAGCGGCCATCGGAAAAACGTTTATCTTTAATTAAAGCCTTGTTAACCGAAATTTGGCCGCTGGTGGCATCAACAATATCGTAAACTATCCGGTTTTCTAATCCCATAACCACATCCAGATTCCGCAACCCGATATCCGTATCCACCAAAACAACCTTGTAACCTAAAGCAGCCAAACCCGCCCCGAGATTGGCCGTTGTTGTCGTCTTGCCTACCCCGCCCTTACCGGAGGTGATTACGATAACTTCGCCCATTAACTTTCCTCCTTTAGTCTCCCGGAAAACGCCGCTCTGCGACGGTTATCCGGCGGTTAATTGCTTTTGTTTCCGAATAAATAACGCTCAATAGTAACCACCCCGTCCCTAATCCGGGCAATTTCCGGATGGTCGGGCATCGGATCATCGTCATCAGGCGGCCGGGTAATATGGTTCGCAATTCGTAATTGGGTAGGTCGCAACCGAAAAGCGACAATCACTGAATCTTGCCTGCCTAATGCCCCGGCATGGGCAACCCCCCGAAAACAACCCATCACGATGATATTCCCACCGGCGACAACTTCCGCTCCCGGATTAACATCCCCCAAGATGACGACATTACCGGGATAGCGCACGGCCTGTCCTGATCGCAGGGTCCGCTGGATCAGCAGGGTCTGCTCGTCCCCCCCTTGGGTAATGACCGAGGCCTCTTGACCCAAGGTGCCTGCCGTTTCCGACCCAGGTGAAGGCCTGGCTGAAGATTCGCCCTGGTTAGCCGGCAACTGCCACTCCCCCACCACGTCGACGTCTTCGCCGGTTTCGTATAAATGATTGGCAATTTGGTAGATCCGTTCCCGGTTGCCTTTCACAACCACTTCCTCCTCAGTGCCTGAAATATCAGGAGGCTCACCTGTAATTCCGCGCAGAATCAACCCATATGACGGCAATAACGTCTCCAACCGGCCTTTTTCCACCGGGGTTAATTGGCGGTGACCAACATCAACCAACACATTGGCACCGACCAAAAAACAGTCAGCAGCACCCAACTTTTCTTCAATCGCCGCCACCAGAGTGAGGAAATCACACTGGGAATCCAAATATAAGACTAAGCCGTCCTTAGAGCCTTTAATTACGATGTCTGCCTTTTTCATTGCCCTAATTGTCGCCATTCCCCCTTAGGTGATTTCCATATCTTTACCAGTTTTAATTCAACAATTTATAATGAATTCCTTCACCGCAACTAAAAAAAAAAACGAAGCTTAGCCGGCCTCGTCGGTTGTTTATTCCTCAACCCGGCCAAAAGGCACCAGGTTTGTTAGTTCACTCTTTTTCGCGCCAAAATATTGTTCTAAAACCGCCCGGGCAATCATGCCTGCTGAAGACCCGCCATGGTAACCATACTCCACAACACCGGCAAAGGCAACCTCCGGGTTGTCGTAAGGAGCAAAGGCAACGAAAATGCCGTGGTAATCCCGGTCCTTGACGTCCCCCACCCGCCCGGTTTCCGCCGTACCGGTCTTGGCCGCGACTTTGACAGGGAAATCCTGAAATAGATAATTAGCCGTACCGCCGGGTTCCGTTACCGCCAACATCCCCCGCCGGACCAGGGCCATGTTTTCGGCAGAAAGCGCCGCTTGATTTAACAGCACGGGGGAAAACTGCTGAACTAAATTCCCCTCCGCCGTTTCGATCCGGTCGACTAAGTAAGGCTGAAACCGGCTGCCACCATTAGCCAAGGTGGCAATATAGTTGGCCAACTGCAGCACCGTATACTGGTTGCGGCCTTGACCGATGGAGGTATTGTAGGTTTCGTACGCCTGCCAAGTCGGCCAATATTTTAAATCGTTCTGATAATCCCGTTCGATAATTTTACGTAATTCGGCGTCTTTTTTTTGGACTTTTTCGCGTTCAGCTTCGGTAACCACCGCAGCCAGTTTTTCCTGAGTCTGTTTCTCCAGTTCTTGAAGCCGGGATTTATAACGATTGTTGGCGTATGAGTTTCCCCAGGCGCGTTTCCAATCCCGTCCCGGCAATAAACCTTCCTCTTCACCCGGTAATGAAATACCGGTTTCCTGCCCCAAGCCTAATTCCCGGGCAACCCGGTTAATGGAATCAATAGTTGCCCGGCGGCCCATTTCCTGGAAATACACGTTGCAGGAAGTAGCCATCGCTTTATAAAAATCAACCGTTCCGTGGACACCCCAACATTTGATATAGGGCTTCTCCCAATAAGCCCCCGTACAGGTGACCGTCTCCCGGGGATTCAACTTCCCTGCTTCCAGGGCCGCCAACGCCGTAATCGGCTTAAAGGTGGAGCCTGGGGGATAAGCGGCTTGAATCGCCCGGTTAATGTGGGCCGGAGGATTGGAACGATGATAATAATCAGCGGTTTCCTGGTCTAAAGGACCGACAAAATCATTAGGGTTCAATATAGGACGTGACACCATCGCCAGAATGGCCCCGGTACGGACATTGATCAAAACGGCCGAACCGGCTTGGGCCTTGGGCAAATCCTTTTGCAAACGCTTTAAGGTTTCATCCATTGAGTCTTCCATACATTTTTGCAACTGGGCGTCAATGGTCAGCACCAGCCTGTTGCCGGGAACCGGATTTTGATTGTAAAATATCCGGACCGGCCGGTTTGTATTGTTGACTTCCACCTGCTGGTAGCCATCCTGCCCGCGGAGGTACTTTTCGTAACCTTTTTCCAGGCCGAACTTGCCGATCATTTCACCTAAACGGTAGTTCTCGTCGGCATAGCGTTTCATTTCCTCCGGACTGATTTCCCGGACATAGCCCATCAGGTGTCCGGCAATCTGGTTCCCCTCATAAGGCGGATAATACCGGACCGGGACTTTTTCCACTACCACCCCGGGCAGTTCCATCCTTCTTTCTTCCAGCGAAGCGACTTCCTGTTCGGTCAAGCCGGACTTAATTAAAATGGGTTCGTACAACCGGAAGTTACTTTTGTCAATCTGTTCCTGAATATATGCCGGGGAAATTTTCGGGTCGTTCGGGCCTAAAATTGCCGCCACTTTGTTTTTCACCAGTTCGATATTGCCGCCTTTAACCCCTAAGTAGGTGATATAGGCATTGTAAACAGGTACAGAAGTAGCCAATACGACACCATTTTTGTCGGCCATGTCGCCCCGCATTGCCTGGATGGGCAATAGTTTGATCCGGTTTTCTTCGGAAGTCGTTTGGTATTGTTCTCTGGCGATAAACTGCAGATACCCCAAACGGCAAAACAACCCACCAAAAATAAGCAGGATAATCACCACAAAAACCCGTAAGGTCTTCTCCAATTCCTTGCGTTTTTTGGCGGCTTCCGGGTCAGTAGTCAATCCGTTCGCATATTCCCCTAGTAGACCAAAAAATTTACCGGTCATGATCCGACAACTTCTTTTTTACGCAGCCAACCTTCATTTGATATCCGGAGAAAGTATCCGTACAACAAAGAAGCGGCGGCAGTATTGTATAGGGTCTGCAACACCAATAAATCAACAACCATATTGAATGAAAGCCGCAATCCGGCGAAAAGCGCCAAGCCAAACGCAACAACGTGAAAAAGGATCGTACCCCCAAATACACTTCCCATCGGCACCAAAAGATTGTCTTTATAAAGCCGGTACTCCAACATACCCAGTACGGCTCCGACAGCCGCAAAAGCCAAGGCATTCAAACCGAGATACCGGCCGGAAGCCAAATCCAAAAACAACCCGGCCAGGAAACCGAAAATGCCGCCTGCCCGGCTCCCGTTTAATATGGCAAAAAAGCAAACCAGGATTAATACCAAGTTTGGTTTGACCCCACCGATCTCGAAGTAGGTCAATAAAGTTGTCTGCAGTATTACATTTAAAAATAGAAATAGAAAAAGGCCTATGTAACGCACCTATTCAATATCCTCCTGTTTGTAGACTTTTTTAACCAAGAATACTTCTTCCAAACGTTGAAAGTCTACAGCGGGCCGGATCGTGGCGCGTTTAGTCAAACCATTTGGTTCCGGCTCGATCCCGACAACATACCCGATCCTTAACCCCCGGGGGTACAAAGAACCTAACCCGGAAGTAAGGATCATCTGTCCTTCTTTCACAACCGCATCACGCCGGAGGTGAACCATTTGCAGCAAGCCGGAACCATCGGCTTTCGCCTCGACAATACCAGGCTCCCGGGAAATTTGGGAAATACCTGGTACCGGCCCTTCCCGGTCAATTATTAATAATACCTGACATGAGCGCGGTGATACGGATACCACGTGGCCAATCAAGCCATCATTGTTAATTACCACCATGTCTTTAAGGATACCATCATTGCTGCCATGGTCGAGGGTAAGTGTATGGAACCAAGTACCTGGATCCCGGGCGATCACCCGGACAGCAAGCAGTTCGTAGTTAGCTTCCTTTTCCTGTTTAAAGGCCAAGAATTCCCGCAAGCGAATATTCTCCACCTGGTATTGCCTCAGGAGGGCATTTTCCCGGCGTAGTTCCCCGTTTTCCCGGCGCAAAGCTTCGCTATCCTCTTTCACCTGTTGGTAATTAACCACCGCCTGCCCAATCGCCCCAATATGACGGGTAACCCCGGAAATACCCATCTGCAGGGGAGTTAATACTGCTTGTACCGACTGTTCGACCACGGTATTTCCGGCACGCTCCACACCGGTTACCCGCAGGAGGCCAAGGCAAACAATAATGCCTAAACCGACGACAACCAAGGTCTTCCTGACACCTTTGCGGGCCAACTGGCTTCCCCCTTACTAGCCCAGCCTCTTTTGCGGAATTAAGACCCGCTTTAGTACCGAGATGTTTTCCAGTACCCGGCCGGTACCTAAAGCAACGGCTGCTAACGGTTCTTCGGCCAGATACACGGGCATGCCGGTTTGAATACTGATCAACCGGTCCAATCCGCGCAAAAGCGAACCTCCCCCAGCCATAATTATACCATGTTCCATCAAGTCGGCTGCCAGTTCGGGTGGTGTCTTTTCTAAACAAACCTTGATCGCATCAATGATCGACTCAACTGGTTCGGATAAAGCCTTCTGAATCTCCTCGGCAGTAACCACGATCGTTTTAGGCAGCCCGGAAACCAGATCCCGGCCCCGAACATCCGCCGTTTCCATCATTTGGTCTTTATCAAAGTAAGCAGCACCCAAACGAATCTTAATCTCTTCCGCGGTCCTCTCCCCGATCGCTAGATTGTACTGCCGCTTAATATACTGACTAATCGCTTCATCCATTTCATCACCAGCCACCCGAACCGACTTGGAAGTAACAATACCGCCTAAGGAAATTACCCCAACCTCCGTGGTGCCCCCACCAATATCGACCATCATGTTGCCGGTTGGTTCGTGGACCGGTAATCCGGCGCCAATAGCTGCTGCCATCGGCTCTTCAATCAGGTAGGCTTCCTTGGCCCCGGCCTGCAAAGTGGCCTCTTTGACCGCCCGTTCTTCCACGGCCGTAACCCCGCAAGGCACACACACCACTACCCGTACCCGCACAAACATGCCGGCTCCCTTGAGTGCTCTACGGATAAAATACTTCAGCATGGCCATCGTAATGTCAAAATCAGCAATCACGCCATCTTTCATTGGCCTGATTGCCGTAATATTGCCTGGCGTCCGGCCAATCATCCGCTTAGCTTCCTCACCGACCGCCAAAACCGCACCGGTATCCCTTTGCACCGCCACTACAGATGGCTCCCGCAAAATGATTCCTTTACCCTTGACATGAACCACTGTATTGGCCGTACCCAGATCAATTCCCATATCTCTGGTAAGCATCCAAAAACTCCTTTTATGAAACTCACCGGTTGGTAGGCCAGCCCTAAATATATCCCTGTTCTTTAAGGCTGATATACCGGTTGTCCCCAATAATTACGTGATCCAAAACTTCAATTCCCAACAACCTTCCGGCTTCCACAATCCGCTGGGTGATCTCCCGGTCCTCCCGAGACGGACTCGGATCACCGCTGGGATGATTATGTACGAGGATTACGGCGGCCGCACTTTTCCGAATTAATGGTTTAAACAGCTCCCGGGGATGAACCAGAGAGGCCGATAAACTGCCTATAGATATGTCTTCGATCCCCAGCACCTGGTTCTTGGTGTTCAAGGCGATCGCCCGAAAATATTCTTTATCCAGAAACCGCATTTCCTCCATTACCAAGTGGCTAACATCCGCCGGCGAACGCACAGCCGGCCTGCTCTGGGGTGCCGCTGACGCAATCCGCCGGCCCAGCTCAACCGCCGCTTTGACTTGGCTGGCTTTAGCCGGCCCTAATCCTTTCAAGGTACTTAATTCTTCCACCGACGCTTCCGCAAGAAACGGCAAACCGCCCTTTTTCAGCAGCCGGTGGGCCAAGTCAATCGCCGTTTCACCCCTAGGCCCGGTCCGTAACAAGATCGCCAACAACTCCGCATTGGTAAGTGCTGCCGGACCGGCGGCCAAAAGGCGCTCCCGCGGCCGCAGTTCGGCGGGCAAATCTTTGATCCGCAAACGGTATTCGCTCACTGAATCCCTCCTAGTCATCACGAAAACCGCTCCCGGCTCCTTCCTGGAGCAAGGAATAACCCCACTGCCGCAACAGTTTGTCCACCAAAACCAAAGGTAATCCGACCACATTAAAATAATCGCCTTCAATCCGTTGGACCAATAACGCCGCTAGTCCTTGGATCCCGTAGGCCCCGGCTTTATCTAAACAGTCACCGGTCGCCACGTATAAATCAATATCCTCAGCTGATAAATCGCGAAAAAATACTTTGGTTTCTTCAAAACCGCTCAGACTGTCAACAATTTCCCCATCCTTAACCCGGAACAAAGCAATCCCGGTAATCACCCGGTGGGAACGGCCCGATAAACAGCGCAACATCACTTTGGCGTGGGCTGCCGTTTCCGGTTTCCCCAGCACTTCCCGCTCTAACACGACAATCGTATCCGCGCCAAGCACAATCCCGGCATTTAGGCCCTGGCATACCGACCGGGCTTTTGCCCGGGCCAACGCACACGCCTGGTCCGCCGGCGCCAAACCGGCAAAGCCGTCCTCAGCCACCGCACTGGGCAAAACTTGAAAAGAAATGCCTAAATCCTTAAGCAACCCGCGTCGCCGGGGGGAAGCCGAAGCCAATACCAACTGCAAACTGATTCCTCCCCGCTTTTTTGGGATCATCAGAGACGCCGGAAAAGCAAATAGCCGCCAATCATCCCTAAGGCACCAGCCAAATTAAGGTTAATCCCAAAGCCAAGGGTAACATTAAGGCTGACCAGATCCAGCTTGACCGGGCCCGCCTCAAGGTTGATACTCTGCTTTAGTAAGGGAATTACCGGACTCAACGCTTCCCCGATTAAGCTACCAATGACCGCCCCGGCAATTAAAAGCACAACCAGTAGCCCTACTCGCCCAGCGTTACCCCGAAACCCCCGCATGTGCATCCTCCCAAGTGAAAAAAGCCGGGAACACTCCCGGTCTTCCCTTTAATCTGGAAATATCTTCGCCAGATTACCCCTAATTCCTGCTTTTAACGGGGTGAATATTTTGGTTCAACTGGATGCATTAGCAAAGCCGCCCAACTATACCAACCCTGCGTAACCGCCAATGATCTCCAGTAATTGCACCAACGCCTGGATGGCATACCGCAAGTTTTCCTCGACCAAGTCACCATTCGGGTCCACCGTACCAGGACCGGGCATAACCCGAATACTAGCTTCACAAGCCTGCGCCGGTAAAATTCCCATCTGGGCCAAACCGGTTTGAATAATGTTGCTACCGGCGTACATATCCTCAACAGTAAATACGGGAAAACCCGGTCCCCCGTCCTGCCAGGTAGCTTCGTAGTTTACTTCTACGTCCCGTGAATTATAGGACTTGGTAATCACGATGCCTTTTTGCAGGACCGGGTTTAGTTTGGAAAATTCCTCCTGAACGATCCTTTCTAAAGCATCAACCTGGCGGGTGACCATTTCCGGTGTTTCCCGTAAGGTTTGCAGCACCTGTAATTGACAGTCTAATGCCGTCTTGCCGGCGCGAAAACCAGCCAGCCCGGCCGGTCCATAGGTCGCCGTCGTTCCCCACCGGTCCCCGTGTAAGCCCAAAGCTCGCCGGATATTGACCATTAGGCCCTCCCGGCCGATCACCAAACCGGAATAGACCATAACGCCGGCATTGAGCAACCGGGGATCTGTGCCGACAAAAGGCGTTCCCCGGGAATTGTCGACAATGAACGGCACATCGTATTCCTGGGCCAACTCACCGATGTGTTTCCCCAGCAAGGGCACCCCATCTTCATCTTTCATCCCCGCGCCATAACCAGGGGTATCGTATCCCCCTGCGGCAAACCCGGCCAAAAAGGCTTCGTGCACCTCAGCGGCTAAAGCGATCTGTTCGATTGCCTTTGCCGGTTCAACCCCGGTCAAAAAAGGAACCGGGTAACTCTTGATGCCATGAACCGGATACTCGGCTCCTGCCAGAGGAACAATCACTGCATCTAAGTTAGGTAATCGCTTACCGGCCAAGCCCAATTCTCCGGCAGTAGTTCCCCGATCAGCCCAAAGGTCTTTGTACTTTGGCGGGAATGGACAGCCAAAACCAGCCAAGTGATGCAGGGCTTTGCCATAAGGCACAATAAAACGGGCCCGGTAACTTTGCCCCCAGCCACCACTTGGTGGCGCCAATAAACTGGCACAAGCGACCCAAAGCGCCGCCTCCGCAGAATTTACCGGCACCGCATCCCATTCGTCGCCATAGCCTACTTTGACGATTTCGCGAATTTCTTCAACCAAACCGATTATTGAGCCATCCGCTTTGGGTAACGGGTCCGGGTTAACGCCGTTCGCCCCTGCCAGTCCCAGTTTCCCCCGTAAAGCCGGGGGAATACCCAGCTCATCGGCCATTTTTTTGGCGTCCGCATAAATTTGGGGCATACTGGCCTGTAAGTGTTTATACAGCCGCCATTTACGGTGAGCATCCCCTGGTTGAGTTCTCCTACGCACTTTACCTATTCCTCCACCCGGACGATTATTTCGAGTTCCACAGCCGCCCCCAAAGGCAGTTCACACACTCCAACGGCCGAGCGGGCATGGGCTCCCCTGGCCCCAAACAACCGCCCCAGTAATTCCGACGCCCCATTAATCACCCCGGGCTGACCGGTAAACCCAGGGGCGCTATTGACGAAACCGGTCACCTTAATTACCTGGGTTACCCGGTTCAAATCGTCAATTTGCCCCTTAATGACACTCAAGCAGTTCAAACAGCAGACCTTTGCCGCTTCATAAGCCTGCTCCGGCGTAAGATCTTGCCCCACTTTTCCTTTAAACTTTAATTCCCCGTTAACAAAAGGAAGCTGGCCGGAAGTAAAAACCAAGGTATTACTCTTTACGGCAGGAACATACGCCGCTACCGGCTGGGGTACCGCCGGCAGGGTTAAACTCATTTCCTGCAACTTCATTTCTATGGACATAGGCACCTCCGCATCGCTCGCTTAAACTTATTGTCACCACCAACAGTCAAATCATGTAAAGAAGGAGAGAAACAAAAATCCTGACACCTTTTGGCATCAAGATAGCAATTGATTACAAGGTTATAATTTTAAGCCCTGAAGCCTAATACAAAGTGAATAATAACATACGCCCAGGCGGCGATAAAAGCCGATGCCGGGATGGTCAACAACCAGGCCGTAGCAATTTGCTGAGCAACGGCCCACCGCACGGCACTTAGCCGTTTAGCAACCCCTACACCCATAATGCTCGAGGAAACGACATGGGTGGTGCTCACCGGCATACCGAAAATGGTGGCACTGTAGATTACCGCAGCCGAGCTGATGTCGGCCGCGAAGCCATTAATCGGTTCAAGTTTTACAATCCGGCCACCCATCGTCCGGATGATCCGCCAACCACCGATAGCTGTTCCCATCGCCATCGCCAAGGCACAAGCCAAGATTACCCACAACGGAACTTCCATCGCGGGAATCAAACCACTACTAAACAAGGCTAAGGTAATAATCCCCATGGACTTCTGGGCGTCGTTAGAACCATGAGAAAATGCAGCTGCCGTAGCCGCCAGCACCTGAAGACGTAAAAAAAGCTGGTTGATGCGGTGAGGAGTTTGCCGGCGAAACAACCACCACAAAGCAGTCATGATTATATAGCCGACCAAAACACCGACCAGCGGCGAAACAACCAATACGGTAACGATCTTCAATACCCCGCCAATCTTCAGGCAAAGCAAGCCATGGCCGGCAATCCCGGCCCCAATCACCCCACCGATCAAGGCGTGAGAACTGGAAGAAGGGATCCCGTAATACCAAGTTAAAAGGTTCCAACTGATCGCCCCCAGCAAAGCAGCCAGCACCACCGCCTGGGAGATCGCTTCCGGGGCCACAATCCCTGAGCCGATCGTTTTTGCTACGGCGGTCCCCGACAAAGCCCCCAAAAAATTCATCCCCGCGGCTAAGATTACCGCCCGGGTGGGGGACAAAGCGCGCGTAGATACCGAAGTAGCCACCGCATTGGCTGTATCATGAAATCCATTTATGTAATCAAAGCCAAGCGCCAAGAATACGACAAAAAATACGGCTATTTCCGGGCTAAGCATTTTTCATGGCTACCCCTTTAATAATCTTGGCAACATGTTCGCAAGCATCGATAGCCTCTTCAATATGCTCAATAATCTCCTTCCACTTAATCAACTCCAGGGGCTGATCCATTTCCCGAAACAAACGCGCCATCACCCGCCGGTACAAGTGATCGGCATCACTTTCACACCGTTTGATTAAAGCACACCCTTCGATAATCTTGTGCTGTTGTTTGCGGATTGACCGCAGAGATTCAACAATACCAACCAACAAGCCCGTTGTCTTAACCAGGATATCGACCAGCCTTTTTATCTCCGGACTAGGTTCACCGGTTTGGTATAGTTGCATTCTTTCGATTGTGCCATGGATATAATCCAAAATATCATCCAACCGGTTACTTAAAGTGTAAATATCTTCCCGGTCAATTGGGGTGATAAAAGTTTGGTTCAACTGATCGGAAATCCTGGCGGTAAGCTCGTCCCCACTGTGTTCGACTTCCGTGATCTCGGCCATTTTGGCCCCAATTTGCCGGTAGTCAGCCATCAACGACTGAAACACCCGGGCGCCTTGGTCAACGGTGCGCGCACTTTCTTCCAGCAAATCAAAAAACTTATTTTCCCGTGGCTTCAATGAAAACACGTTGCTTTCCCTGCCTCTGATTAAAAGTCCAAATGCATAGCGATTGATTGCCGTCATCCCCGCAACTATCCTTGTCAATTATAGCATGGACAATCAGATGGTGGGCAGCTATCTCCCGGTTCTACAAAGTTAAATCAAAGGGTTTCCCGCGCAAGCAACCATTTTCGGGCATCAGCGACCATATATAAGGATCCGGTGACCACCACCATTACTTTTTCGGTTTGGGCTTGCCAATGGTCGGCTAAAGAACAAGCCGTCGCTACCGCTTCCCCGATGTCTTCAATTTCCGTTACCGCCAAGCCGGCGGCGGCCACAATTGCCGCCAGGGCAGTCCAATTGCCGGCCCGGGGGCTATTGGGACGGGTAACGATCACGTGTTCTGCCAAGGGGGCCAGAATCCGCACAACTGCTTCCCGTTCCTTGTCACCAAGCATGCCCAGCACCAGCACTTTTCGCCACCCGGCATATTGCTCCCGCAGGGTCTTGGCCAAGCTAAGCGCACCGGCGACATTATGGGCGCCGTCAAGCAAAACATTGCCCAGCCATTCTTGCCGGGCCGGCCATACCGTCGCCACAAGACCTTTTTTTAACTGATCCGTTTCCCAGGGGAAACCCTGTTCCCGGATTACTTCCAGCACGGCCACCGCAGTGGCCAGGTTAACCTGCTGGTGGGCACCGGCCAGCGGTGGCTGTAACCAACCATAATTACCGGTTCTTCCCTGGACATCGATGAGTCCGGAACTATTCGCCACTGTCCAAGAAACAGTAACTGGATCCGCTCCCCCCACTTCGGGAACCACCCGGATCAACGGGGCCTGCAGGCGATCGGCGACTGTTGCCAACTCGGCCAAAACCACCGGGTCGTCACTCGCCGTAACCACCGGTACACCTGACTTAATTATGCCTGCTTTTACCCGGGCAATTTCCGCCACCGTGTTCCCCAGGTAGTCCAGGTGGTCTAAAGAAACATTAGTAATTGCCGCCACCACCGGTGTAACTACATTTGTTGAATCAATGGCCCCGCCCAAGCCTACCTCCAATACAGCCAAGTCCACCTGTTCGCGATAGAAATACAACAAGGATAATGCAGTCCAAACTTCGAATTCCGTCGGGTGTTCAAACCCTTCCGCTACCATCGCTTCCAAAGCCGGTTTCATTTGCCCAACCAATTCGGTAACCGCCTCTTTGGGGATTGGCTGCCCGTTAATCCGCGTCCGTTCCGTATAACAATGCAAATGGGGCGAGGTAAACAGCCCGACCCGGTGGCCGGCGGCCTGCAACACCCGAGCTACCATAACCGCTGTCGAACCCTTCCCATTCGTTCCCCCAATATGCACAAATGCCGGGGATTCGCCGGCCAAGTGCGGATTTCCCAAACGGCGCAAAAGTTCGGTAATCCGCTCCAACCCCAGGTTGATACCAAACTTGGTCAAATTAGTCAGGTAGGCCAAGGTTTCTTCATAATTCATCTGCATCTGTAATTGACTCCTTAAGGAACCAAGGTGGCTAAAACTTGGATCCGTTCAGCCAAGGCGGCTTTCTTTTTCTGCGCCTCAGCTTGCTTTTCCCGTTCCCGGGCCACCACAGCAGCCGGCGCTTTGCCAATAAATCCCGGATTGCTGAGTTTCGCCGTCAACCGTTTGATCTCACCCTCGGTTGCCGCCATTTCCTTGGTCAACCGGGCAACTTCTTTGGGTACATCGATCAACTCTTTCACCGGCAAGTAAACGGTGACATCACCGACAATCGCCGTGACCGCCCCCTCCGGTGGATTGGCCAACTGGTCAAACAGAGATGTTTTTGCTGCCGCCAGGTTGCGGAAATAGCTCTCACCTTTAACCAGGGTGGCCCGAGTTTGCGCTACGGCGGTGACAAGAATCACTTCGGCCCGTTTACCGGGAGCCACGTTCAATTCCGCCCGCAAATTGCGGATCGCCCGGACAACTTCCATCACCAAACCCATCTCATCTTCGGCCACCGGATCAATAGCCTTCGCCTGCACTACCGGCCAAGCCGCCAACATGAGCGGCTCCAGTCTCCGCCCCGGCAGTTGGTGCCAAATCTCCGTCGTGATAAACGGCATAAAGGGATGTAACAGTTTAAGGGTACCCCCCAACACTTCAGCTAAAACCTGTTGCGCTGTTTGCGCTGCGGCAGCCATATCTTGCGCCCCATCCTTGCCGAAAAGCCGGGGTTTGGCGGTCTCAATGTACCAGTCACAAAATTCATTCCATAAGAAATCATGAACCAAGCGGGCCGCTTCCCCGATATCGTAACTTTCCAGGGCACTAGTCACTGCCTCTACTGTACGGTTAAATCGGGAAATAATCCAACGGTCTGCCAAGGTCAATGGCCCGGGAGCTGTCTGCGGGGTAAACCCGTTTAGGTTCATTAACACAAACCGGGCCGCATTCCAGATCTTGTTGGCAAAATTACGGGTGGCCTCTAAACGTTCGAATTGGAACCGGATGTCATTGCCGGGGGTGTTGCCACTCACCAGCATAAAGCGTAAAGTGTCGGCCCCGTATCGTTCGATCACCTCGATCGGATCCACGCCGTTCCCCAAAGATTTGGACATTTTCCGGCCTTGCCCATCCAAAATAAGGCCGTGAATAAAAACATCCCGAAACGGAACATCGCCCATAAACTCCAAACCCAGAAAAACCATCCGGGCAACCCAAAAGAAGATGATGTCCCGCCCGGTTACAAGTACAGATGTGGGGTAATACTTGGCTAAATCAGCAGTTTTTTCCGGCCACCCTAACGTGGAAAATGGCCAAAGCCCGGAAGAAAACCACGTATCCAAAACATCCGGATCCTGCTCAAACTCTTTAGCTCCACACTGGGGGCAAACTGCCGGTACCTGATCAGCAGAACCACAATAAATAAAGTCACATTCCTGACAATACCATACCGGAATCCGGTGACCCCACCACAATTGGCGGGAGATACACCAATCCCGGATGTTTTCCAGCCAGTTAAGATAGATTTTGGCAAATCGCTCCGGCACAAACCGGAGCCGGCCATCCCGGACCACCTCCATCGCCGGCGCCGCCAAAGGTTTCATCTTAATAAACCACTGGGGCGAAACCATCGGCTCCACAACCGTATCACAGCGGTAACATTGACCAACAGCATGCACATGTTCTTCCGTTTTAACCAAAAAACCCTGGTTGGTCAAATCCTGGACAATTCGCCGGCGGCAGGCGTAGCGTTCCATCCCGGCATAAGGTCCGGCATTTTCGTTCATGACCGCATCTTTGGTCAATACCGGAATTTGGGGCAACTGGTGACGTTGACCGACTTCAAAGTCGTTAGGGTCATGGGCTGGCGTAATCTTTACCACCCCGGTGCCAAAACCCGGGTCAACATATTCATCAGCAATAACCGGTATTTCCCGGTTTAAAAGCGGCAAAACAACTGTTTTCCCGACGAGATGCCGGTAACGTTTATCGGCTGGGTGAACCGCTACCGCCGTATCACCCAGCATCGTTTCCGGGCGGGTAGTGGCAACAACTACCGCTTCACCTGGCTCTCCCTTAACCGGATAGCGGATGTGCCATAAATTGCCCCCGCGTTCCTCATGCTCAACTTCAATATCAGAGATCGTGGTTTGACACTTGGGACACCAGTTGATAATCCGGTTGCCCCGGTAAATCAATCCTTTAGCATACAGCCGGATAAAGACCTCCTGTACCGCCCGGGAACACTCCTCATCCATCGTAAAACGTTCCCGGCTCCAATCGCAGGAGGTGCCCAACCGCCGCAACTGAGTGGTAATCCGGTTCCCATACTGGTGTTTCCAATCCCATACCCGCTCCAAAAACTTTTCGCGCCCCAAATCATACTTGGAAACCCCTTCTTGGGCCAGGTTCTCCTCCACCTTGGCCTGGGTCGCGATCCCGGCATGGTCGGTACCCGGTACCCACAGGGAATTATACCCTTGCATCCGCCGCCACCGGGTCAAAATATCTTGCAAGGTATTATCTAAAGCGTGGCCCAGGTGCAAACTACCGGTTACATTTGGTGGCGGCATAACGACCGAAAACGGCTCTCCACCGGCAGTAACATCGGCATAGAAGTGATCCTGTGCCAACCAGGTTGCATACCATTTCCCCTCAACTTCCTTGGGATCATAAGTTGAAGACAACCCGGCTCCTTGCTCGTCTTTCATACGTTACCTCCTTAAAAAACCATAAAAAAAGCATTCCCTCCTCAAAGGACGGAATGCTCCGCGGTACCACCTTTGTTCCGTAAAGATGGCCTGTTCCGGCCACCATACGGCACCTCCCGGACGTTAACGGGTCCCAAACCGGCCGGTCTTTCTCCGGCACTCCAGGGCGACCTTCCACCAGGCTACCCGGCAACCTTCCAGCCCAGGGTTACCTCTCTGCAGGGTGTTCCGGTGTACTCCTCCCTTTCCTCGCTTTGGACGCTACTTGGCTACTTTTTATATGGTAGGGGTCCATGAAGTTTTTGTCAAGTAAAATGCAGGGTGAAATGGCTGAAGCCCTTTCCCGTAACTGGAGAAAGAGCTTCAAGTTGCCCCCTTCATGCCACACCTGTTTTCGTGGATTCTGAATTCAGTTTCCGTCGCGCAAAAGACCCTTCGCCAAAATCTGGTCCGCCGCCGAATGAGGGTCAATTTCTCTGCCGATCACCCGGTCCAATAAGGCGTCCCACTCTCCGCTTTTTTCCACCTTTTCTCTAATCAGGTCTTTGATGTGGTGTTCAATGATTTCACTCAACTCGGCCCGCAGCCGGAATTTTCTTTCCTCACTTAACTGGCCACTACCTTCTAAGAATTTCCGGTGCGCCATTATACCCTCAACAAGGTCCTCAATCCCCAAGTTGCTCATCGTAACAGTTTTAATCACCGGC
Source organism: Heliobacteriaceae bacterium (assembly GCA_028707535.1). GTDB lineage: Bacteria > Bacillota > Desulfitobacteriia > Heliobacteriales > Heliobacteriaceae > STF2-203. Next base: position 173,910 of record JAQWAU010000001.1, read on the forward strand.
GGCCGCCAGTCCAACCTGGTGAGCCGGGTGTGTTCGGCCAAATCCAACATCGCCCTCACTTCGGTAACCACCCGGTCAGCACCATCTAAGTCGGCCTTATTGATCGCAAAAACATCGGCTATCTCCATGATGCCGGCTTTAATCGCTTGAATCGAGTCACCAGCGCCAGGGGTCAAGACCACAACCGTGGTATCGGCTGCCGTCATGATTTCCAATTCGGCTTGGCCGACCCCAACCGTCTCCACCAAAATAAAGGTACACCCAAAAGCATCCAGAACCTTAAGCACTTCCTTGGTTGCCCTGGCTAGGCCACCCAGACTGCCCCGAGTACCCATAGAACGAATAAAAACATCTTTGTCCTGGTAATGATCATTCATGCGAATCCGGTCGCCAAGCAAAGCCCCACCAGTAAAAGGACTCGACGGGTCAACGGCAACCACCCCGACTTTTTCTCCCTGCTTGCGCAAAGCGGTGATAACTTTATCGGTCAGACTGGACTTCCCTGCCCCGGGCGACCCGGTAATTCCCACAATGTAAGCTTTGCCGGTATGGGGATGCAAGGCCTTTAATAAGTCGTATCTTCCCGTTCCGCCATTCTCCACCAAAGTAATCATTTTCGCCGCTATCCGCCGGTCCCCGGCTAATAAAGCGGGAATCTGTTCGATCATTTCACCACACCACCTTTTAATATTCGATCCCGGCTTGTGCTACCACCCCCGCTTGCCAGTGATGCTTGCGTTCCTGCATTTCGGTAACCAAATCCGCTACTGCGGCGATTTCAGGATGCAATGTCCTACCAGTCAACACTACACTAGTATGTTCCGGTTTTTTTCTGAGAATTGCGATAATTTCTTCGGCATCAATCAACCCAAAATCCACGGCTAGATTAGCTTCGTCCAGCACGACTAAATCATATTCACCAGAACTAATGGCAGCCCCGGCTTGGCTTAGACCCGCCCTGGCCGCTTGCCGGTCGGCAGGGCTTAAACCCCCTTTAGCGGTAAAGGTTGGCAATCCACATTGGACCAACTCTGCCCCTGGTACAGCTTTAATCCCTTGCACCTCACCATAACGGGGGTCACCTTTGAGAAACTGCAGCACCAAACACCGCTGCCCATGTCCGGTTGCCCGCAACACCTGCCCCAAAGCTGCTGTCGTTTTGCCTTTACCGTTGCCGGTAAAAACCATAATGACACCCCGCCTTTTAGTCGCTGGCATCTCTCTGATTGATTACCCCTCCTTCCCTAATACATATCATAAATCCCCTCCGGCAACAAGCAGCAACTCCCTATTTCCGGGTTAGAAACACCTGGCCGAAGTAACGCACCGATTGCCCACGGTTGGAACCGTAAACCACAGCGGCGCCACCGGCTTTGAGCTCGGAATCCAAAATATTTCGGCGATGACCCGGACTATTCAGCCAGTTGAAATGCGCATCGATTGGGTTCACCTGCCCCATGGCCAAGTTCTCCGCCGCCAGCACAAATGAAATCCCGGATCGGTACACCCGGTCGGCAAAACTACCGGTTGTTGGGGAACGATGCGAAAAAAATCCATTCGTGGCCATATCTTGGCAATGTTTCCTGGCTAACTCAGCAGCCATAGCGTCCGGTGTCAATAGTGGCAAGCTGTTTTGTCGCCGGGAAGCATTGACTAAATCGAGCATCTGTCTAGTCATTGCCCGGGTAATTTGCGGATCAACGGCCACAGCTGAAACCGGACTCTCGCAAGAACGAACCCCGGGCGAATTTACCTGGTATTGGTAATAGCCTCCCTGGACCAGCATTTCCAGATTCAGAAGCAAGATCCCGGCTACCCGGCCTCCCTGGTAAGCATCCAGGTAGAAAATGACCGCCTCGTTCCCGGTGATTATCAATGGTCTTTCCCGGCGATCACGGTTCCCCAATTGGAAGCCATATTCTACGCCATTAAGGTGAGCAGTCACCCGTTTGCTCCCAACAATCCGGTAATGTGCGGGAAACGGCTGGCCAATCGTCACCCCACCCGCCGAAACCGCCGGATTCGTGGAAAAAACCGCCTGGACCCGTTCACCCCGTAAAGCAACCATCAGCAAGCAATCCGGTCGCTGGTTGTAAATCCACCACTCCAGGCCAAAATCTCCCGGCTCGATCCGTTTAGGCATCCCCGCCAGGGCGGTTACCATTTCCCCCGTATCGCCAAGGTAGACCCCCATTTTTACGGATACCGCGTTATCTTCCGCCCACCCTACCGTCCGGTCAGAAAACATCCCGCCAAAACAGCCAAAAATCGCCGCTAGAAAAATCAGAATAAACCGCCGGCTGACGTTTTTCCCCCTCCTTCCACTATGGTCAGGGAAACATTATGGGGTTGTTGAGGCTGATCTTTTTTAACAAAACTGTAAATGCCTACCGTAATTAAAGCGGCGCTAAAAAAAATTGCCAAGCCCAAGGCCAACATTTTTGCCCACCATTTCCACCCTGGTCCCGCCGGGGAAATACGTTCCCGCACCACCCGGGCTTCTGCCGGCAGCCCTTTCATCGTATCCTTTTCGACCAGCGCCGGTTTTTCCGGCGCCCTCACCCTCATGGTGGCGACTTCCCGCGTCACCGCTACAGGCGGCAATTCTACCGAAACCGGAGAACCTGACCTTTGTTCCCCAGGCAACGCCTGCCCTAATAACCGGACCAACCGCCAATCATCAGTCTCCACCATCGTACCATTAACCCAACGGAAAATTGCGTTTTTCCCGTTCACCGGGTCGCTCACCCAAGCCACTTGCCAAGGTTGGGCAAAATACTGTTGTTGATTAATCAGGTCCTGTCCGGAAAAAAACACCCCGCTACCCGGATGACTATGTACCCAACCAACAACCTGCCGCCCCGGAACCAAACTCCGCATCCGGTCCCATTCCTCCCAAGTTGCCGGTGTAAAGATCAGGCTGGTCGGCACCGGCTCGGCATAACTCGCCGGCAAAAAAGCCTCGATCCGAACCAACGCTCCTAAGCGGTCCTGTTTTTCTTGAAATAAAACGTCACCCAACAATATCCCCCCGGCAACCCCTGCCGAACGGGCAAAAGTGTCCGCCACTTCCCGGGCGACTGTTTCGACAATTTCGATCCGTAAGCGTTCAATCTGAATAGGACTTGCCACCCATGTCCAACCCCTTCCTTCAGGGTATCGACTAGCTTAATAATTATACCATATTTACCGGCAACCGATCGAAAAAGCGAAGAGCCGGTCACTCTTCGCTATCGACTTACACCCGTTTAACCACGTTAAACATGTTGCGTACCAATTCCAGGTTCTGGGGAAAACGATAATTCATTAACCACCAGCTGACTCCCCGCAACCGTAACTCCTGGGCAATCAGATACCTGGCCTGAAAACTCCGGACATCCTCAAACCATACTTCGTGGCGCCTCCCCCCGGCATCCCGGTAACGGTACCAAGGGCTTTGGGAAACTACCTGGAAATTGATGGCCGAATAGTGTGTGAGCGCATTGTTTTGCGCATTCAAAGCAGGGCGGGTAGTCGCTCTTGCCTCAGGAGTATGCGGCAAAGGCCAGTCATACCCGTAAAGGTTCATCCCCATCATAATTTTATTTGCCGGAACCAAAGAAACGGCATATTCTAGAACCCGCCGCACCAAGTTAGCCGGGGCCACCGCCTGAGGCGGGCCCCCGACCCAACCCCACTCGTAAGTCATAATCACCATAAAATCAGCGATGTTTCCCAAGGTCGCATAATCATGCGCCCCCGTCCAGGGCCGTTCCGGAGCGTCTTCCCACTTCGGCGCCACCGCCACGGAAAGAAAATAACGGGGACGCAAGGCGGCAGCCATTTCCCGGACAAATGTGTTGTATAAAGCCCGGTCTGCCGGAAAAAGGTTTTCCCAGTCCAGGTTTACGCCGGCAAAACCGCCGGTCTCCACCAATGTGCGGATATTGCGCACCACTTGGCTGCGCAAAGCCGGGTTTACCAGGATGGTATGGGCCAATTCACTATTAAATGTTTCACCCCGGAAATTTGTAATCACGGCAACAGGAGCCACCCGGTTCCGGTAAGCCGCCTCAACTGCCCGGGTAGCATCCAGCATCGCCAAACTTCCATCCGGCTGCACCGGATAATGAAAAACACCCAGGTAAGTAAGATATGGCCCTAAAGCAGTAATATCCGTATTTATGCGGGCCTGGTCCGGGGGAAGGATGTAATAGCCAAATACCTCTAAATTGGTCCGGGTTCTCTCCGGCCCGGCCGTCGGAATCACCAAAGCCAGCCCCGGCACCAACCGGTTAGGGTTAGGCAACCCATTGGCCATAACAATTCCGGCCACCGAAACTCCAAACCGCCGGGCGATTAACCATAAAGTATCTCCCGGCTGCACCACATATATCACCATTTTGGGGTCCTCCTCCGCAGTTTATGGTTTATTATATGAACCGCCCTGCGAAAGAGAGTACAAAAAACCGGTTAGGTCATCAATAAGTGGGGAAGAAAAGTGGTCAAGGCCGGAAGCAAGGTGATTAATAATAACACCACCAGACCGATCATAAACGGCACGATAATCGTCCGGCTTAACCCTTCCAGGGATACGCCGGATATCCCGCATACGGAAAACAATACCGCTCCCACCGGGGGTGTAATTAAACCCAGTACCAAGTTAAATACAATCACCGCACCCAGGTGAACCGGGTCTATCCCAAGTTGAAGGGCAAGCGGGGCCAATATCGGGGTGACAATAGTCAATGCCGGTGCCGTTTCCAACGGAATACCGATTAAGATCAAAGCAACGTTTACCAACAAAAGGGTTACCATCGGTTCTGCAGAAACCTGCACCAAGGTATTGAGCAAGGTTTGGGGGATCTGCTCCACCGCCACCACCCAGGCAAAAGATTCGGAAAGCCCTAACAGCAGCATAACCATTGCCGTCTCCAACCCGGCTTTCAGGCAAACAGCCGGTAAGCGGCGCCATTTTATCTCCCGGTAAAAAACCGTACCGACGACAAAAGCATACACCACCGCAATCCCGGCAGCCTCGGTAGGGGTGAAGATCCCGCCTAAAATCCCACCCAAAATAACTACCGGCAGCAATAAAGCCGGCAGACTACGCCAAGATGCCCGCACCACTTCCCGCCAATCGGCCCTGGATTCCCGGGGATATTTACGGTGACGGGCCAGCACCACCATGTAAGCCATCAACCCCAGCCCCAATAACAGCCCCGGGACGATTCCCGCCAGGAACAAAGCCCCAATGGAAACGTTTGCCATCACCCCGTAAATGATAAACGGGATGCTTGGGGGAATGACCGGGCCCATACAAGAAGCGGTAGCGGTAACCGCAGCAGCAATGTCTTCATCATACCCCGCTTCTTTCATCGCCGGAATCATCACGGCACCAATGGCCACAACCGTCGCCACCGCCGAACCGGAAATCGCCGCAAAAACCGCACAAGCCAGAATGGTGGCCAAACCCAGTCCCCCGCTAATTTGCCCAACCAGCAACCGGGCCCAGCGGATCAAATCCCTGGTAATCCCGCTTTCATTCATCAAGGCTCCGGCCAACATAAACAGAGGAATCGCCAAAAGGGGAAAGGAAGCCATTCCGGCAAATGTGGTCTGCACCAACAGGGTAAAGGAGAGGTTTTCCGTTAAAGCCAGATAAGCCAAGGCTGAACCACCTAAGGCTAAGGCAATCGGAATCCCACAAACCAGTAAAATAAGGAAAGCAAGCAAAAACACTACCAAGGGGTCTACCTCTTCTCATCCGGCAAAGACTGCTTTTCATTACCAAGAAAGAGACCCAAAACCTGTTCGATAGAAACCAACAGCATCAAAAAGGCGCCAAGGGGTACCGCAAAATAAGGGATCGCCATGGAAATTCCCATTGCCGCCGAGGTTTGGGAAACATTGGCCAGCGTCTGTTTGCACCCATAAATGACTAACACACTTAAAATAGCCATACTAAGGAGTAAGCCGAAGGCCTGTACCAGCCGGCCGGCTTTCCTTGGCAACTGATCCAAAAAAAACGTCATGCCGATTTGATAACCCCGGGGCAAACCCACCGCCGCTCCCAACATAGAAACCCATACTAAGGTAAAGGTCGCCAATTCACCTGACCAAGCCGGCATCACCCCAAGCACATGCCGGCCGAAGACCTCATAAGGGATGACTACGGCGATTACCACCATCCCGGCAACCACCAACCAGCCACTCAGTTGCAGGAGCCTTTGGTTGATCTGACCCAAAAGACGATACAGCCTCACCGCCATTTACTTGGTTTCTAAAATGGCATTGATCTTGTCTTTCCCAAACTCTTGAGCAAATTCGGTATAGGCTGGTTGCATCGCTCTTTGCCAGGCAGCCTTATCGATCTCCCTGGTGATCTGCATTCCTTTTTCCGTAAGTTCGGCCAAGACCTTCTGTTCATTGTCCCGGCCCAAATTACGTTGGTAAGGGGCCACCTCACGGGCTGTTTTTAGAAATAAATCCTGGTCTTCTTTAGATAAATCATTCCATTTTTTCAAACTCATGATAATTGGCGCCGGTGAGTATACATGCTGGGTTAAGCTGAGATATTTCTGCACCTCGTATAACTTACTGGTGGTAACAATTACTAACGGGTTTTCCTGGCCGTCGAAAGCCCCTTGTTGTAAGGCCCCGTAAACTTCTCCCCAGGCCATCGGTGCGGGGTTTGCCCCTACCGCTTTCCAGGCCGCCAGATGGACCTTGTTTTCCATGGTGCGAATCTTCAGACCCCGAACATCTTCCGGAACCACCACCGGCCGTTTAGCGTTCGTTAGATTCCGGAAACCATTTTCCCAAAACGCCAACCCTTTAAGATTAGCCTTTTCCAAATCCGTAAGCAGCTGTTGTCCCACCGGACCGTCGAGTACCTTGTCTACATGGTTATAATCCCGGAACAAAAACGGGAAATCCACGACCATCATGGAAGGACTAAACCCCCCTAGCGGGCCCGTAGAACCGGCATATAAGTCAATCGTCCCTTGCTGTAAGGCTTCTAATAGTTCCCGCTCGCCCTTGCCCAACTGGCCATCAGGATAAATGATCACTTGGATGCGTCCGCCGGTGCGCTCTTTAATTAAGTCGGCAAACCGCTGTGCTCCTTGATTATAAATGTGATTGGCCGAGGTCATTGTGGCCAGCTTCAAGTTAATGGCGCCCTTTTGCTCCGGTGTCTGCCCCTGTTGGGTACCACTCCCACAGCCTGCCGCTAAAAAAAGGATCAGGCCGGAGAGCAAAACCCCGATTACGGTCAAAAATCCTTTACGCCTCATTGCTCCAATCTCCTTTCCATATTGTCACCCGTAAACTCAATTTGGTAATTATTTCACCACTGTTCAAGCAATTCCTGCAGAACTCTTAAATATCGTACCCCATTATTCGGGGGATGATAGCAGGAGAACATCAAATACCGTCGAATTCCTTGTCTATTGTACTAGTTTTGAGGAGGGCTCCAAATGAAAAAGAAGATCGTGATTCCCCAGTTAAAGGCAATGAAAGCTCAAGGCCGTAAATTTAGCATGGTTACTGCATATGATTACCTTTTAGCCAGCCTCGTAGATCAAAGTGATGTGGAAATGATTCTCGTGGGCGACTCCCTCGGCATGGTCATGCTCGGCTATGACGGCACGGTGCCGGTAACCATGGAAGACATGATTCACCATTGCCGGCCGGTTGCCAAAGGAGCCCCCAACACTTTTATCGTTGGAGATATGCCTTTTGGGTCGTACAATATTTCCCGCAAAGATGCAATTCATAATGCCAACCGTTTAATGAAGGAAGGATATGTAGACGCCGTTAAACTGGAAGGCGGAAAAACGGTAGCCCCCATCGTTGCGGCCGTGGTGGAAGCGGGAATTCCGGTAGTCGCCCATATCGGCCTGACCCCGCAAACCGCATCCCAACTCGGCGGTTTTAAGGTCCAAGGCAAAACAGACGAAGCGGCCCAACAGCTGGTTGAAGATGCCTTGGCTCTCGAGGCGGCCGGTGCTTTCGCCATCGTGATTGAATGTGTCCCGGTAGCCGCAGGACGGGCCATCACCGCGGCGGTTTCGGTACCGACCATCGGCATTGGCGCCGGTTGGGATTGTGATGGCCAAGTGCTGGTATTCCACGATATGGTCGGCATGTTTGACCGGTTTGTCCCCAAATTTGTTAAACAGTATGCCAACATCGGTCCCACGATTAAAGAGGCCTTAAACACCTATGCCCGGGAAGTAGCCGACGGTACCTTTCCCGGTCCGGAACACAGTTTCGGCGTCAATAAGTAAAGCGCAAAGAAGGAGCGATCCGGGTGAAAATAGCCGTGATCGGCCCTGGGGCGATGGGATGCCTGTATGGCGGCCTTTTGGCTCAGGCCGGTGAAGATGTCTGGCTGGTGCACGTCCGGGAAGACCATGTAGCCGTTTTGAACCGGGACGGTGTATTCATTGAAAGCGATGCCGGCACGGTCAATATTCCGGTAAAAGCAACGACAGACCCGGCCACAATCGGGCCGGTCGACCTGATCCTCGTGTTTGTTAAATCAGGCCAGACCCGGGCGGCGGTCTCCCGGGTCCGCGACTTGGTTGGCCCCCATACTGCCTTGATGACCCTACAAAACGGATTAGGCAACCACGAGATCCTTGCCGATACGTGGGGTCAGGAACGAGTATTGGCCGGTACCACTTCTTTTGGGGCCGCTGCTTTTGAGCCCGGCCGGGTGCGGCTGAACGGCATCGGCAAGTCCTGTTTCGGCGAACTGGATGGCCGGCTCAGTCCCCGGCTGCATAACCTGGTAGCAGTTTTTGACCGGGCAGGTCTTAATCCGGAAGCCAGTACCGAACCCCTTAAGTTGATCTGGGACAAACTGTTTGTTAACGTAGGCATCAACGCCTTAACCGCTATCGCCAATGTTAAGAACGGGCAGCTTCTGGCAATCCCCCCGTTGACCAAACTTTTAGAACAAGCCGTAACCGAAGCGAATCAAGTGGCCACCAAAGCCGGAGTCAAATTCAGCCCTGATCCGGTAAGCCGCACTAAAGAAATCGCCCGTTTAACCGCCACTAACATCTCCAGTATGCGTCAAGACATCCTCCAAGGCCGGCCGACAGAAGTTGCCATGATGAATGAAGCGATTATCCGCCTTGGTCATCATTACGGCGTCCCAACCCCGGTCAATGAAACCCTGACGTATTTAGTCCAAGCCTTAACCGCCAGGGATGCCGCCAAAACCGAAAAACCGGCAGGTTGACTTGCCGGTTTTTCTTTTTTATATTCCGCGTTCCCGCAACGCCGGTCTCTCCCGCCGGAATCCCGCCACCAGGCCGCCGGCAAAGCCATAACCGGCCGTTGAAATAAATTCCGGCAAACCGGCCCAGGCGGGATAAGATCCGGCGGCAAACATAAAGACGACTGCACCTGTTCCCAGGATCCCCCCTACCCCAAGGCCATGCAGCCATCCCCGGCATTTCGCCTTTTTGGCCGCCCGGTACCCGCCGGCCACAGCCGCAACCATCCAAACCAGGGAGGTCCAGGGAGTAAGATAATACACCGGTCCGGACAGGGTGTTTACAAGGCCTGCCGCCACCAAAGCACCCCCCGCCAGTAAAATTAAAGCACGCAATAAACCAGCCGTTAAAGCACCGATATTCATTTTGCTTCCCTCCTCTTTGGACATGCTGCTAAAATAAATATGCCCGGTTGCCCAAAATCAGGACAAAACAGGTAACAGTGTTTATCACTGTTCACCGCGTATTTACAATAAAACCAAACGTCTCGAATATTCTTTTCGCCCGCTTATTTGTTGTAAGAAACTTTATAAAATTTTCACTCTCTGCTTGGTTATCGGAGGCCTTCATGATCGCTACCGAATATACCACGGGAGAATGGGATGTCTCCGGTGCCCAGCTAAG
>JAQWAU010000026.1 GCA_028707535.1 Heliobacteriaceae bacterium
TGTTGACCGGTGACCACCAGATCAACCGGTTGGCCCCGATTATTGTCATGACGACCGAAATTTTCCGCAATATGCTGATCGAAAAAGATGTTCCCGGCGAATTGTCCCATGTGGTTTTTGACGAGATTCATTACTTGAACGACCCGGAACGGGGGGCAGTTTGGGAAGAGTGCTTGATCCTGCTGCCGCCGCAGGTGCGCTTTTTGGGCCTGTCGGCGACGGTGCCGAATATTGGTGAGATTGCCGAATGGCTGAGCCATGTGCATGACCGTAAGGTGCCGGTGGTGCGTTATCTGCACCGGCACGTGCCTTTGGGCCATTTTTACTACCAAAAGGCTTTAGGTTTGGGGCTTGCCCGGGATATGGTGCAGCTCTGGGAGGACTGCTTTAACCCCCCGGCTGACCTGGCGGCGCAAACCAGCCGGGATAAACGGCTGCCTTGGCAGTGCGGGCCGGAGGGGATTCCGCCGACCAGTCACCGTAGTTTGGTGGCCTGTCTGGCTTCACTAAAACTTTTGCCTACCCTTTATTTTTTATTTAGCCGGAAGGGTTGCGAGCAGGCTGCCCGGGAGTGGGCGGGTTATACTTTTTTGGGCCCGGGGGAGCGGCAGGCCGCCGCAGAAACCCTCAACCGGTTGGAGGAACGCTGGGGCAGCGGTTTGGCGGCAACCGGTGTCTGGGCGGAGATGCGGGATCTGTTGGCCCGGGGAATCGGTTACCATCATGCCGGTTTGCCGCCGATTGTCAAGCAAGCGGTTGAAGATATTTTTAGCAGCGGCTTAGTCCGGGTGCTTTACACGACGGAAACTTTTGCCGTTGGGATCAACTACCCGGTGAAAACGGTGTGTCTGGACTCGAACACCAAGTTTGACGGCACCAGTTTCCGGGTGTTGACCGGTACGGAGTACCACCAGATGGCCGGGCGGGCCGGTCGCCGGGGCATGGATGAGCAAGGGCTGGTGATCGTGCGGGCGGATTATCAGCATTTTTCGCCGGACCGGTTTCCCCATTGGCCGGAACGCCGGCCGGAGCCGATCCGTTCGCGGTTTACCCTGGCTTTTAATACGGTAGTGAATCTTGCTGCCCACCATTCTGCCGGACAGGTGGACAAGATCTTATCCCTTAACCTGAAAGTCTGGCGGGAAAGTGCGGCGGCTTTCCGGGCCAGGGAACGGTTGCAGCAGTTAGACCATACCCCGGCCTTGGCCCGGTGCAGCCTGGTCGGTGAAGATGCCTGCCCGGTTAATCGCCGGCTGATCGAAACACAACTGCGGACGATCAACCAGCGCCTCCGGTCTTGGGCCCAACACAAGGGAAAGAACAGCCGGGTGGCCAAACGCCGGGCCTTGGCTCTGGAAAAACAGGCCGAACTTACCCCCCGGCTAAAAGGGTTGCCCACTATTCGTTGTGACCGGAAGCAGCGAGTGGCTTGCGAAAAACGGGTTTTGGTCACCGGGGATTATGTGCAGGCCCGCCGGCAGGCAACCGAGCAACTGGCCAGGTCCGATGCCCGGATCCGGGAGGTGGCGGCCGAATACGAACGGATGGTTAATTTTTTGGTTCAACAACAGTACTTGACTGCCGCGGGGAATTTATTGCCGCGGGGAGCAGTATTAAGCAAGCTCCACGTGGAAGAATTGTTGGTCGCCGAATGGGTTTTCGAAGGGCTGCTCCAGCAGGTTGACGAGGTGGAATTAGCCGCCTTGATCGGTGGCGTGGTCTATGAGGAAGGGCGGTTTGAAGTGCACGTGTTGCAGGCGGCCCGTCATTTGGGTGACTGGTTGAACCGGGCGCGCAGCGTTTTTTTCCGTTTGAAGGATTTGGTGCCGGAAGGGTTGCCCCAGCCCCATTTCCGGATCGAAGGCTGCTGGTACATTAAGACAATGATTGAAACCCCTGACTGGCGGGCATTATTGGCAACGGTCAATATGACCGAAGGGGACATGATTGCGTTGGCTCGCCGGGCAATGGATGTGCTGCGGCAATTGGCCCGGGCGGTTGAGGATGACGAGGCTTTGCACAAGAAGGTCAAGCGGGCCCAGGATTTGGTTGCCCGGCCGGAAGTAGTTGCCGGCCTTTAAATTGACGGTATTGACCTGGCAATCCAAGTGGGCTAAGATAAATGTTACTGATGCAGTAATTTTGGGCAGGAGGTTTTTCCCTTGGAGATTACCCGTAAGGCCGAATACGCAATAACCGCTTTAATCGATTTGGCGTTGTTGCCGGCCGGGGAATTTACCCTTTCTAAAAACATTGCCGAAAGGCAGGGGATTCCCCCAAATTTTTTGCCGCAGATCATGGCGGCTTTAAGCCGGCGGGGTTGGGTCGAGGCCCTGCGTGGCGCCGGCGGGGGGGTGCGGTTGGCCGTAGGCCCGACGGAGATTACGGTCCAAGCGGTAATTGAAATTATGGAAGGGCCGATTGCCTTAAACCGGTGTTTGGCCAATGACGGTATTTGCCCCCAGCAGGACACCTGCCCCCAGTACGTAGTTTGGCGAAAGGCGCAGGATGCTTTGCTGGGGGTACTCGGCCGGACGACGATCGGGGACTTGGTTGGCCGGTGTGAAGCAAGAACTGCCGGCGACCGGGAAAGATTACGGGTGGGTAAGTATTAAATACGTTAAAAGAGTCGGGTGGTTTTTGGTTGAAAGCAGGCCAAAAGGTGAGTTATTGTGGTTCTAACAATGGCTCATCCTTTTTTGTCTGATCGGGAAACTTTGCACCTGGCCGCCAGGGCAGTTAAAATAATAATTAGCAAAACTAGGGAACCGGAGGGAGTGACTGGCTTGGCCTTCGCTAAGTGGTTCCAAAAACTTTGGGAGACTCGAACTTTACATTTACATAACCTGTTGTACCATTCCCGGGAATTATTGCCCTTAAGCAATGATGTGGTGCAACAGTTGCTGGTAGTAGAGGAAAAGGCCTTGCAGGGAGGCAAGGACGGCATCGTGGCTGCCGGTTTGTCCCGGCCGGTGGCTGACGCGATCGCCTGTTTACGGAATATGGAATTGGTATCCATCCAATGCCGGGAAGACCGGTTGCTGATTTCCTTTGAACCATTGTTTTCCCGGTTGTTGCAAGGGCTGCTCCAAACGATGGGGGCCGGGGAGGAGGAACGTCGCCGTTTGGATGGCGAAAGGGAGGCCCTGCGGGAGCGGGAGGAACGGATTGTCGCTTGGGAGAATGAGCTTCGCGAATGGCAAAAGAAAATCACCGAGAAAGACCAGTTAATTCACGAGGACCAGACTGACCTTTTGGCCCGGGAGAAAGAACTGCAGGCTTCCCGCCAGGAGTTGTCGGCCGAAAAGCAATACTTGGATCATTTGCGGCGGGATTTGGAGGAAGTCAGCCGGTATTTGGACCGGGTCCCAGGCCAAAAAGCAGTGGCGCCGGCGGCCACCAGGGATGAAACGGTCCACATTGCCCAATTTTTGGAACAGCTGCGGGGACAAGCGGCCAATAAAGAGGAGATCCGGGAAATCCAGCTGTTGCAACAACGTTACCGGTGGACCCTGGATTTTACCCTGGCGTTTGTGAAAACCGCTGCCGGGCACAATTACCGGAAAGTGGCCCAGTACCGGCGGCAGGCGGCTTTGGTGGCCCAGCGGGGGATCGCCGATCCGGCCGACCTTACCGCCTTTTTTACCAACCGGTCTTACTTGGATGACCAGGTGTCCGAGGTTTGGGCCACCTTGGGCAGTTCCCTTAAAATTAACGAGGTTTTTGTGGATATGTATGTCAAGTGGTCCCGGACTTGGGGTTTTTCGCACGAGGTGATCTTGCGGGCTTGTCAGGAGGCGTACAAAGGAGCGAAAAATCCGACCCTTAACTATGTCGACATCATCCTGAGCCGCTGGCATCAAGCTGGGGTGCGGACGGTTGAAGACGGTGAACGGGAGATTGCGAAGTTTAGACAGGAGCGTCTCCGGGGTGGTGGTTACCACCGGGAGCCGGGTACCGGAAAATCCGGCCGGGGTCCGTTTACCGGGGAGAATGTGGTGCCGAAAAGTGAGGCGGAAGCCCGGGTATACGAAAAGTTTAAGCACATCTAACCGGCTTGGTGCCGGGAGGAGGGGTAGATGGTGATTGACCGGGATACGAAACGGCTGCAAAAGAAGGCGGAACGGGACCGGCGGGTCGAGGAAGTATACGGGCGGTATCCTGAACTGGCCGAGCTGGACCGGCAATTGCGGGATGTTGGGGTCCGGCTTTTGAAATGGGCGGTGAGTAAGGCCGGAGAGGAAGCGGCGACACCGTTAAATGAAGAGCGGGCCGTCCTGGCCCGGGCCAGGGAAGAACTTTTTGCCCGGTTGAACATTGCCCCGGCCGTATTTGAGGTGCAGTGGGATTGTCCACAGTGTCAGGACCGGGGATGGTCCGCTTTTGGGGAAAAATGTGCCTGCCTGGTTCAAGAAGAAATTGACGATCTGTTTGCTTCGTCAGGCCTGACCGGGGAGATGCTGGCGCAAAATTTTGCCACTTTTGATTTATCCTGGTATCAGGGCCAGAGTGCCCGGTTGGGGGAAAAAATGGCGCAAGTTCTGGCTTTGGGCCAGGATTTTGCCGACCAGGTGCTCCAGGGTGTCCGCCGGCAAAACCTGCTGTTTTACGGGGGAGTGGGCACCGGGAAAACTCACCTGTCCAGTGCGATTGCCAACCACCTGCTTACCAGGGGGAAAACGGTTGTCTACCGGACGATCAGCCAGATCATCACCAGTATCTATACCGCCAAGTTTGATTTTCAAAACCAGGGCCGGCAACCGGCGTTAATCACCGGTTTGCGCCAGGCGGATCTGGTAATTATTGACGATTTAGGCAGTGAAAAGACGACGGAATTTGTGGCCACCGAGCTGTTTGAGCTGGTTAATGACCGGTTGCGCTTGGAACGGCCGTTACTGGTCTCCACCAACCTAAGTTTGGCAGAATTACCGGCACGCTACGGGCTCCGGACGGCTGACCGGTTGATTACCCGCTCGATTTGCGTAGAGTTCGAGGGCACCAGCATCCGCCAATTAAAGGCGGTATTGAATTAAACGACCGGTTTTCGCATAAGCAAAAAAGAAGGTCCTTTCCCGCCTGGAGATGGCCGGTAGGGCGAGGGGGATTGGCTTGAACGCCATTGACGGTTTTATTGTTATTTGTCTCGGGTTTGCTTTTTACCGGGGCTGGCGGCGCGGGCTGTTAGCCGCTTTGTTGGGGATCGGGGCTTACGGGCTTGGGTTGTTCCTTGCCGCCACCGGTTACAAGTCTTTGGCCAGTTGGCTGGATGGACAACTAACTGCTGTTGCCCGGATTCAGGAGTGGCTGGGGGCTGAGCTCGCCTTGCCGGCGACGGCCTCGCGCATCAAGGTTGATGTGGTGCCGAGTCTCAATTTAGAACGGGTTTTGGCTGATCTGTCTCTGCCGCCGTTTTACCGGGAAGAGATGCTCCAGCAACTTAGCCAATTAACGGTGCCGGTACCGGCCGGGGTGGAAACCCTGGCCCAATTGGTGACCAATTATGTGGCCAATTCGCTTTGGAATGCCCTAATTTTCGTTTTACTGTTTTTGCTGGTATCCGGAGGGGCCAAACAGGTGGCCCGGGTGTGGATGTACCGGCGGGGAAACGGCCTGTTGGGGACAGTCGACCGGCTTTGCGGGGGAGTGTTGACCACCGGGGTGGCGACGGTCGTCCTGGTTCTGGTTCTGAGCTGGTTTTATGCCGGGCCGGCCGATAGCTCACCACTTAGGCAGGAGACCCAGCCTTTAGTGGAGACTTCCCAGCTGCTGCCTTACCTGCGGGATGGCAACAAGTGGTTGACCGAATATTTTGCCGGTTATACCTTCCGCTAAGGGTAATTCGGGGGATGAATCTGCGTATTGTTACCATACTACTAACAAATGGCAAGGGTAGGGGGACGGATGATTTGGTAAAGGAAAACAAACCGGCTTTGGTTTATAAGCCCAAACCGGTGTGGGACGAATTAAAACCAGGGGAAGGCCAGGCGATCCTGGAATTTGCCGCCGGCTACCGGGAGTTTTTATCGGCCGCCAAAACGGAACGGGAAGCGGTGGACTTTTTTGTTGCCCGGGCCAGGGAACACGGCTTTGGGCCCTTTTCCCCGCCGGCCGGGAGTTTGCAGCCTGGTGACCGGGTTTGCTTTGTCAATCGGAATAAGGGACTGCTGTTGGCCCGGGTGGGTAAACGGCCCTTTTCGGCCGGGGTTATGCTGATCGGCGCTCATTTGGATGCCCCACGCCTGGACTTGAAGCCAAACCCTTTGTACCAGGAAGACCAAGTGGCTTTATTCAAAACCCATTATTACGGCGGGATCAAAAAATACCAGTGGCTGACCCAGCCTTTGGCCTTACACGGTACAACGGTTCTGGGGGATGGGACGGTCCGGCGGATGGTAATCGGGGAGGCCCCGGGGGATCCGGTCCTGACGATTACCGACCTTTTACCCCATTTGGCCAAAGACCAGATGGAAAAAAAGATGGCCGAGGCGGTGCCGGGGGAAGGGCTGAACCTTTTAGCCGGCGGGTTGCCGGCAGAGGCGGAAAAAGACCCGGCCAAAGAAAAAGATCGGTGCAAAAAGGCCCTTTTGGCTTTGCTGTACCATAATTATGGCATGACCGAGGAGGATTTTTTAACTTCCGAGTGGCAGGCGGTGCCGGCCGGCACTGCGCGGGATGTCGGTCTTGACCGGGCCTTCATCGGGGGTTATGGTCAGGATGACCGGAGCTGTTGTTATACGGCGGTGGAAGCTTTGTTGGGGCTGGGGATTCCGGACCGCACGGCGATGGTTTTACTAGTAGACAAAGAAGAAACCGGGTCAGATGGCAATACCGGGATGCGTTCCCGTTTTTTCGAAAACGCCTTGACCGAGATGATCTATGCCGCCGCCCCGGAACCCGGCTTGTCTCCCGAGTTAGTCAGCCGCCGGTGCTTGTTCAATACCCGGGCTTTATCGGCCGATGTGACCGCAGCGCTGGATCCCAATTTCCCGGAGGTGGTCGATAAGCGGAATGTTGCCCGGCTGGGCTACGGGGTGGCCGTGTCCAAATACACCGGCAGCCGCGGGAAATACGGGACCTCTGACGCTAATCCCGAATTTATGGGGGAAGTCCGCCGGATTTTCCACCAGGCCGGGGTGAAATGGCAAAGCGGCGAGTTGGGTAAGGTGGACCAAGGTGGCGGGGGCACGATTGCCCAGTTCCTGGCGGTTTACGGCATGGATGTGCTGGATTGCGGGGTGCCTTTATTAAGCATGCATGCTCCCTTTGAGGTGGCCCACAAAGCGGACCTGTATATGACTTACCTAGCCTATCAGGCGTTTTTGGCCGCCTCCGGGGAGTAATTTTGAGCAGCATGAAGGAGCCGGGAGTCCGGAGAACGTTTTGGCGGCGTTGGCTGCCATTCGGGGCAAAAACCCCGGGTGAAGCAGAGCTTGTCCGGAAAATGCTGCAAGGTTTATGTAAGGGGTTTCCCCCGGAACCGGCCCAATTGCGCCGGTTGGCCGCAACCACCGGTGCGGACCGGGCTTGCTGGTGGCAGGAGGCCGTCCAAGCGCTGGCGACTAGTCAAACCGGGGCTCCCGGCCTGAACCCGGCCTTTGCCGGGGCGGCTTGGCGCTTGGCGCGGATTCTGGGGCTGGAAACCTATTGGCAGGAAGTGTTGGCCACCGGGCCGGTAGGGGAAAAAGAGGCCCTGGTGGAGACCTTGGGGCTCCTCCCGGTTCCGGAAGCGGTGCCTTTGCTGACCATCCTGGTAAAAGACCGGTCTCCTGCCGTTGGTCTGGCGGCGACGCTGGTTTTAGCGCAGCGGCCGGAGCCGGTGGCTACGGATTTTTTTATCTCGCTTTTAACGCAAAAAAAAGTAGGGCCTTGGCCTGACCGGGCGGCCCGGGGACTGGCGGCCCGGCGGCAGGTGGAAGGCTACCGGGTCTGGCAAGCCTTGTTGGGGTTGGCTGCCGCCGAACCGGGCGGTTCGCGGATTCGGGCCTGGGAAGTGTTAGCCTTTTTCGGGCCCCCGGCTGCCGGTGAAGAAGAACCCCGGTTGGACCCAGCCCTTTCCCGGGGGCTTACTGATCCGGAAAGTGGGGTGCGGGCCGCTGCCGCGGCGGCGGCCGGAAGCTTGTTGCGGACGGCGGTGTTGCCGGATTTGGTCAAACGGTTGACCGATCCTGACGGCCGGGTGCGGGCGGAAGCCGCCCAGGCCTTAGGCCGGTTCGCTGCCGCCGGTTTTCCGGGGGATTACCGGGAAATGGTGCACACAGGTCTGGTCCGGGCTTTAACGGATCCGGACTGGCGGGTTGGCGGCTGGGCCCGCGAAGCGTTACGCTCCTTGCCGGAAATCGAGGTGGCAGATGTTTAACTGGCTGAAAATCTGGCTTAGTGGGCAGGCGGTTTACTGGGGCTTGGGCGACTGGGGAGAGCCTTTAGCGGTTTGTGTTGTCGGTTTTATCCAGCTGCTGGTTGTGGTGGTGGCGGTTAAGCTGACTTTGCGTTTTGGCGGCATGTTTATTGACCGCCTGTTTCGCCAGCGGACCGGCACCGCTTTTTTCGAGGAGAGGCGAGCGGTTACCCTGGCGAAACTGTTGAAAAGTGTGTTGCTTTACGTTGTGTTCTTTATTGCCGGTGTCGTTGTTTTGGATACGGTTTTCGGGTTCGAGACCCGGGCCCTTTTAGCCGGTGCCGGCGTAGTTGGTTTGGCCATCGGGGTTGGGGCCCAAAACCTGGTGCGGGACGTCATTACCGGGTTTTTTGTTATTTTTGAAAACCAGTATGTGGTCGGTGATTACGTTACGATTGGCAAGTTCACCGGCATCGTCGAAGAAATCGGGCTAAGGGTCACCAGATTGCGGGACTATACCGGTGAATTACATATTATCCCTAACGGTGAGATTAAAGAGGTGACTAATTTAAGCCGGGGGCCGATCTTGGCGATGGTGGATATCAGTGTTGCGTATGAGGAGGATATCGACCGGGTTTTGGCCGTGTTGCGGGAAGCCGGCCGGGAACTGGCGGTGATGATGCCGGCGGAAATTACGGATGGCCCGGAGGTTTTGGGGGTGACCAAGCTGGGGCCTTCTGAGGTGGTGATCCGGATCAACGCCAATGCGGTCCCGATGATGCAGTGGAAAGTCGAGCGGGAGATGCGCCGTTATTTCAAGCTGGCCCTTGACCGGGCCGGGATTGAGATTCCTTATCCCCGCCAGGTTTACCTGCCTTTTGAGGAAAAAACCTGATAAAGTGAGGTGTTGGTTTTGGCCTTTTTTGCCGTCGGGGACCGGGTCCGGATGCGCAAGGCCCATCCCTGCGGTTCTACCGACTGGGAAGTGGTGCGCACCGGGATGGATTTCCGGATTAAGTGCCTGGGCTGTAACCATCAGGTAATGTTGCCCCGGGTCAAGTTTGAAAAAGCGGTAAAACAGGTGTTGTTCCGGGCTGTTGACCCGGCCAAATAGCAAAAGCAGATCCGGGAGGATCTGCTTGTTGATCTATTTGCCGGTGATTATGGGCATAATGTAGCCTGAGGTGAATGGTATGGCCGTCAGTCGCCGGGAACTTACCTGCCTGTTGTGGGCGGTAGCGGCGGAAATGCACTGGGAAAAAACGGAAAACGATGCCCAACTTAACCGGAAGGACAAACTTCAGGGCCGAAAAGGAGAAACCGGGGCTTCCCCTGTTAAAGCATAAGCGGTTTTAGTATTCGATGCTCGTTTGCCGCCGGAAAATACGTTATCCGGTTCGGGGAGGGGCTTATGTTCCAAGGCGGTGTAATCATCCAACCGCCAGGTATGGTCCTGGTAGGTTAGCCGGACCCATAATTCGTAGTCGTTGGTTTTTTCGTAAAGACGTTTTAGCAGGTGGTAGTTGCTGAAGGTGCTGATATCCGCCACCGCTTCGAGCGAATTGGTTTCCGGTTGGATCCGGATATCCCGCACCAGGTAGACTTGAATCCTGAATTGGGGGTCTTCAAAGGCGGTGTGTTTGGCGAAATAATGCTGCCACTCCCCGATCGCCTGGCGGATGTCCTGGTGACGCGGCGATCCCGGGGTCAGGGTGTTGTCCAACAGGGCTGGGTCAGCCAGGGTAATGGCTTGACCGACGGTATAAAAATGGGCCATCATCAGCTCACGGGCAATCTTGTCTGCCGCGGGAAAGTCGGCCAGCTGCCGGGGTGAATAGCTGAGCGGTGAGGCCAGGTAATGGTTGCCGGCCCAGTAAAGACAACCGGTCAAGGGTACGGCCAAGAGGAAAGCCAAGGTCAAACTGACGATTACGGTCAAGGCTTTTTTAGGCTGGTCATTACGCCGGGAAATGGATTGAAGCTGACCGAATTTTTCTTTCAGGCTCGCAGGCAGCAAACCACTAATCCGGGAAGCCGGTTGCGGCTGGCCGGCTGCGGTTTCGGGCTCTGCTTGCGGGATCGGGGATTCGGCTGCGGGAGGTGCCGGCTCGGCTATGCCGGCTGGTTCCGAAGGTTCTTCCAGGTCAGCCAGGCCAAGGTCTGTCGTTAGCGTTTCCAGGCTCAGGGCGGCTAGGTCCAAAGGTTCGTTCGGTGGTAAATCGGCTTTTATCATTAGGGGCCTCCTTGTTTTGACCATAGTGAAAACGGTGGACCTTCTTTTGGATTACGGGAAAAAAGTCACGAATGTTTTCAACAATGGACCTCAGGTCCCAATTAAAACCATTGTACTACATTTTATGGCGTTTTGAAGCCCTTTCTGCCAAAACGTTGCCACACAGGAAAAAAGACACCCAATTATCGGGTGCCTTTTGTGATTCCGGCCCTTTAGCAGGAACCGAGGGCCAGCTCTACCTGGGCGATTAAATTGTTGATGGCCTCCTCGGGGGTGGGGCCGGTTGCCCGGTACTTTCCTTTGACTTCCTCCCAGCTAAAAGAACCGGCGTCCTTTTTTACTTTGAGAATGTTTGCGATCAAGGTGCTGGCTTCGAAACCATCCGGGGTGGAGTTGATCGTCACATCAAAGCGTTTGGGTTGGTTGCCCTGAAAAGTGACTAAAAGAGTGCCTTGCACCCTTTGCTCGAAAGTGGCGTATTTACCCTTGGCCAACTTAGCAAAATCGAGCATCTGGGAAACCTCCAATCCTGTTGCCTACCGGCGGAATTTCCGTATATATTATGCCGGGTGAAGGCCAGGGGTGAAAAAAACCACCCCGGAGGGTGGCGTAATTGTTAACAGCGATCGTTGGCACTAAAAATTAAAAGCAGGATGATCCCGATGACGATAATAATCCAAATGGTGTTGTCGCCATCAAAGTCGAAAAATCCACACCGGCCCATCACCACACCTCCTTACCAGAGCTTCCTTCCCCTATTCAAAATATGGCGGCTGGAACCTAATGGTAACTGATTTAACCGGGAATCATAAATATTAGTTTCCCGGTTTGAAGGAGCAGGGGGGATCCTTATGGAAAAAGTAGCTAGAGTGATTTAGGGGGACGGAAAAAATGATGGGCCTACCGGCAAAGATTTATTATTTCTTTGAAGGTTTTTTTGTCCAGAATCCGTGGTTTTTTGTGGCCATGGCCTTTTTGGTCGCCATTCTTGCCCGGGAACAGTGGAAACGGCGGAAAGAATAGCACAACTGGAGTTGAAGAAAAATGACGGTTCAAGCCGGGATTGTCGGTTTGCCCAATGTCGGCAAATCAACATTATTTAATGCGCTAACCAAAGCAGGGGCAGAAGCGGCCAATTACCCTTTTTGCACCATCGAGCCTAATGTTGGGGTGGTGACGGTGCCTGATCCCCGCTTGGCGGCATTGGCGTTCCTGTCTCAGCCGAAAAAAGTCGTGCCGGCGGTGGTGCGGTTTGTGGATATTGCGGGCCTGGTTCGCGGCGCTTCCCGGGGGGAAGGTCTTGGCAACAAGTTTCTGGCCCATATCCGGGAAGTGGATGCCGTGATCCAGGTAGTTCGCTGTTTTGCGGATCCGGATGTGACCCATGTTGACGGCCCGGTCGACCCGGTTCGGGACATGGAAACGATTGCCCTGGAATTGGTATTGGCCGATCTGGAAACAGTCGAGCGCCGGATTGAACGGGTGCAAAAAATGCTCAAGGCCCGGGACAAGCAAGCCTTGGCGGAAATGGCGGTATTAGAGAAGCTGAAAGCGGCCTTTTTGGCGGAAAAGCCGGCCCGGGCTTTGCCTTGGACGGCGGCAGAGGCTCCGATTGTCCGGAGCTTATTTTTGTTGACCAGTAAGCCGGTCTTGTATGTTTTCAACGTCGGGGAAGCTGATTTGGCCGGGGTGGAAGATCCTTTGGTAGCCACCGGCCGCCGGCGGGCTGAACAGGAAGGGGCCGGGGCCTTGGTGATCAGCGGCAAGATGGAGGCGGAGATTGCCGAATTGGTCAATCCGGAGGAGCGGCAGCTGTTTTTGGCGGAAATGGGGTTACCGGAATCCGGTTTGGAGCGGTTGATCCGGGAAACCTACACCTTATTGGGATTGAGCACTTTTTTTACTACCGGGCCGCCGGAAACGCGGGCCTGGACGATTGCCAACGGGACCCGGGCGCCGCAAGCGGCCGGGGTTATTCATTCGGACATTGAACGGGGATTTATCCGGGCCGAGGTCGTCGGGATCGATCAATTATTGGCGGCAGGCAGTATGGCGGCGGTGCGGGAAAAGGGGCTGCAACGCCTGGAAGGGAAGGAATACGTGATGCAGGATGGCGATGTCGTCTACTTCCGGTTTAACATATAAAATGGTTGGTAATAATCTGGGAAACGTGCTAATATTTTGGCAAGAGAACACACGGGAGGGAAAAATATGTTGAATCGGGTCGTTTTAATCGGCCGGCTGGGGCAAGACCCGGAATTGCGGCACACCGCTTCCAACACACCGGTTTGTTCGTTCAGCATTGCTGTTGACCGGCCGCAGTCACAGGCCAACCGGCAAGCCGGCGTACCAAAAGTTACCGATTGGATTAATATCGTGGTTTGGAATCAGCAAGGGGTCGTTTGTGCCCAGTATCTGCGTAAAGGCAGGCTGGTCGCGGTGGACGGCCGGTTACAGATCCGTTCCTGGACCGACCAGCAAGGGCAAAAACGGTCGACGGCGGAAGTGGTTGCCGATACTGTCCGCTTCCTGGACCGGGGTGATGTGCCGGTAGGGGCGCCGCCCGCCACCGGGGCCACCTATGCCGAACCGGCTGTTGGCGGGGGCCCCCTGGCCGGAGCGGGTAATGAAATCCGGTTTCCCGATCCGCCGCCAAGTGATGACGATCTGCCGTTCTGAGCCCTTGCTTCTTCGACTAATCCTGCCGTCTGGCCGGCTTCCAGGCGGCAGGTCTTTTTTCAACTGACCAGAAAGGAAATCCCGGCCCCAGGCGCGAATTAATTTTTCCGAAGCCAAAGAGGTGAAGAGATGCCTGTCCGCGGACTTGTTGAAGGGGCTTTGCTGGCGGCTTTAACCGCCGTCCTGGCCTTGATCGGAATCTTTATCCTGCCGTTGTCGTTGGTTACCAGCCTGGTTTGGACCACCCCGATCGTGGTGGCGATTGTTCGTCACGGGTGGCAAAGCGGCACCTTGGCCTTGGCAGTGGCTACATTAATCATTGCGATGATCGCCGGCATCCCTAATGCCTTGTTGTTGCTTTTGCAGTTCGGGGGCCTGGCAGTTGTTTACGGGATCGCTTTCCGGCACCGTTGGCCCATGCTCCGGGCGATTGCGGCCGGGACAGGCATGACGGTAGTGTCGACCGTGGCTTTTATTTGGGCGGGTATGGTCTTGGCCGGTTTGTCTTTAGCAACCTTAGAGGCCCAGTTCAGCAATATGTTCAATGAGGCGGTCGAGTTTTACCGGAGTTCCGGGTTATTAGCCTTATACGGGCAACAAGGGATCTCGGAGGAAATGCTGCGGAGCCAGTATACGGTAATGGTGAGTCTGATTAAGACCTTGGCGCCGAGTATTTTGGTGATCTATTCCGGGGTAACGGCGGTAACAACCTTGTTTGTTTCCCGGTTGATTGTCAAGAAGCTCAGCTTGCCCATCGTGAAAATCACCCCTTACCGGGAATGGCGGCTGCCCTGGTACACGGTATGGGGATTTATCGCCGGTTTGGCGGCAGCCTTGGCCGGTGATTATTGGCAGATCGAAAACCTGGCTACTACCGGCATGAATATCATTAACATCTATTTCCCGGTGTTATTAGTTTTAGGTGGTGCGGTAATCACCTCTTTCTTTCACCATTTTGCGGTGCCGGCTTTGTTTAAATGGCTGGTCATTTTCATGGCGATGTTGTTTTTTAATATAACGGTGTTTATGGTTGCCGGGATTGGTTTATTTGACCTGGTGTTTAACTACCGGGTGATGTTGGAAAAAACGCGACGTTCCTAAGGAGGCTAAAATATGCAAGTGATTCTCCAGGCAGATGTTAAAAACTTAGGCCCAAAAGGGAAGGTGGTCAACGTAGCGGATGGCTATGCCCGGAACTACCTTTTACCCCGGGGGCTGGCGGTGGAAGCTTCCACCGGTAATGTCAAAAGACTGGAAGTGGAAAAGGCCGGCGAAGCCCAGCGGAAAGACCGCCTATTGCAAGAGGCTAAAGCATTAGGGGGCAAGTTGATGGGGGTGACGGTCCAAGTGAAAACCAAGGCCGGCGAAGGCGGCCGGCTTTTTGGGTCGGTTACCAACAAGGAAGTAGCCGAAATCCTCGAACAACAAACCGGCCTCACGGTCGACAAACGCAAATTCGAACTTAAACAGCCGATCAAAGCTTTGGGTGTTTACCCCATAAACGTTAAAATTCACCCGGCGGTGGTGGTGGAACTCAAACTCGAGGTTGTTGCCGAATAACTATATTGTTTGCTTCGGGTTGAACTGCTGTCAGGGAAAGAAGGCCGGGACTGTTTATGAAGAGGATCATGGAAAGTATTAGCCGCACCGGGCTGGGGCGGTTTGGTAATTTGCGCGCCAAAGAGGATAAGTTGGCACGGCGGGTTGATGCTTTGTTTGGTACCTTGTCTGATTTATATGGGGCGGACAAGCTGGTCCTTAAGGCAAGTAAACTGCAGGTCCTGCCCTTAATGCGTTCCCAATCTCTGGAAGAAAAGGTGTGGGCCCTACAAAAGTTGGTTTCTCACGATCCGACGGTCCAGGAATTGCCCAATCGCAAAGATATCCCCGGCATTCTTGATGAAGTCGAGGAAGATATCGCCGATATCATTGCCCGGCGCTCAGTAGAGGACAAGCTGGAAAAACTGATCGCGGAAAAGATGCAGCAACGGCACGAGGAGTACGTCAAAGAAATTAAAATGCAGGTGCTCAAGGAAAATGCCGGGCTGGAAAATGCCCAGACGTTAAAACGGTTGGCATTTTTGGAAAAGATGAACACGGTCAATCTGTGCCGGTCGGCGATGGAGGTACTTCGCCCCCAAACCTTGGCGGAAGTAGTCGGTCAAGAGCCGGCCGTCCGGGCGTTGGTGGCCAGGTTGGCTTCCCCCTATCCCCAGCACATCCTTTGTTACGGGCCGCCGGGTGTCGGTAAAACAACGGCCGCCCGGCTGGCCTTGGAAGCGGCCAAGGCTAGGCCGGTTGCCCCGTTTCGGCCGGAAGCGCCGTTTGTGGAAGTGGATGGGACCACCTTGCGCTGGGATCCCCGGGAAGTGACCAATCCCTTGTTGGGTTCGGTTCATGACCCGATTTACCAGGGGGCCCGTAAGGACCTGGCGGATACCGGGATTCCCGAACCGAAGCTGGGGTTGGTTACCGATGCCCACGGAGGGGTTTTATTTATCGATGAAATCGGGGAGATGGACCCGCTTTTGTTGAACAAGTTGTTAAAGGTATTGGAAGATAAGCGCATTTATTTTGATTCCGCCTATTATGATCCATCCGACCCCAATGTGCCCCAGTGGATTAAAAAGATTTTCGATGAAGGAGCGCCGGCGGATTTTATCCTGATCGGGGCGACTACCCGGGAACCGGCGCAAATTAATCCGGCCCTGCGTTCCCGGTGTGCCGAGATTTTTTTCGAACCATTGACGCCTTTGGCGATTGGGACGATCGTGCGGAATGCCGGCGAACGGTTGGGTGTGGGTTTAGGTGAAGGGGTACCGGAATTGATTGCCGATTATACGATTGACGGCCGCAAAGCGGTAAACCTCCTGGCTGATGCCTTTAGCCAGGCTTTATTCCAGCAGAAGGAACCGGACGGCTCTGTCCTGGTGACCGTGGAACACGTTGGGGATGTCCTCCGGACTGCCCGCCTTAGCCCTTATGTCACCCAAAAGGCGGCGGCCACCAGGGAAGTCGGGATGGTGTTCGGGCTGGGGGTGGCCGGTTTCGTGGGTCAGGTTTTGGAGATCGAAGCAGTGGCTTTCACCGCCGGTGGGGCGGGCAAGGGAAAAACCCGGTTTAACGACACCGCAGGCAGTATGGCTAAAGATTCGGTTTTTAATGCGGCTTCGTTTTTTCAGCGTTTAACCGGCCGGGATTTGGCCGATTATGAATTACACGTCAATGTAATCGGCGGGGGCAATATCGACGGCCCTTCCGCCGGAGCGGCGATTTTTTTAGCGATTTATTCGGCGGTGATGGAAGTGCCTTTATGCCAAGATGTGGCGGTGACCGGTGAGGTATCGCTGCAAGGTAAGTTAAAAGCGGTCGGCGGGATTTTGGAGAAAATTTATGGTGCTCGCCAGGCGGGGATCCGGTCGGTAATCGTGCCGAAAGAAAACGAAAAAGATGTACCGCCGGGCTTAACCGGGATTGAGGTAATTCCGGTCGACACCATCGCTGAGGCCTTGGTTTTAATTACCACCGGGCCGGAAGCGACAGCGGTTTCCTGACCGATGAGTGGTTTGTTTGAACGGTTACCACCCCAGAACATTGAAGCGGAACAAGCCGTTTTGGGGTCCATGTTGTTGGATGGGGAAGCCATAAATACGGCGACGGAATTGTTACGGCCGGAGGACTTTTATAAAGACGCCCACCAACTGATTTTCCAGACTTTGCTGACCTTGTTCCAGCGGGGCGAGCCGGCGGACTTGGTTACCCTGACTGAGGAGTTGCGCCGGACAGGTGGGTTGGACCGGGTAGGGGGCATCGCCTATCTGGTGGAATTGGGCAATGTGGTGCCCACGGCGGCGAATGTGGAACATTATACCCGGATTGTGGCGGAAAAATCGACCTTACGCCAGGTTATCCGGGCGGCTACCGGGATTACCCAAAAAGGTTATGCGGGAAATGAAGCGGTAGCGGCGATCCTGGACCAGGCGGAACAGGCCTTTTTGAACATAGCGCAACACCAGGCCCGGGAGGGGGTTTTTGCCCTCCGGGAGGTGCTGCTTCAGACCCTGAACCATATTGAATATTTATACAACCGGAAAAGTACCGTTACCGGTGTGGCTACCCATTTTCGGGATCTGGACCGGTTGACCGCGGGACTGCAACCATCTGACCTGATTATTGTGGCCGCCCGGCCGGCGATGGGGAAAACGGCCTTTTGCCTTAACATTGCCCAGAATGTGGCCATCCGGGACAAACTCCCGGTGGTTATTTTCAGCCTGGAGATGTCCCGGGAGCAGTTGGTGCAACGGTTGCTGGCGGCCGAGGCTTTAATCGACCAACAGCGGCTGCGTACCGGGGATTTGACGGAGCAGGACTGGGAAACCCTTACCCGGGTAATCGGTCCTTTGGCGGAAGCACCGATCTTTATTGATGACACCCCGGCAATCTCGGTTTTGGCGATTCGGGCCAAATGCCGGCGGCTTAAAATGGAACATAACCTGGGGCTGGTGATCGTCGACTACCTGCAGCTGATGCAAGGGGCCGGCAAGCGGACGGAAAACCGGCAGCAAGAGATTTCCGAGGTTTCCCGGTCACTCAAAGCCTTGGCCCGGGAACTCAATGTGCCGGTGGTGGCTTTGTCCCAGTTGTCGCGGTTGGTGGAGCAGACGGCGGACAAACGGCCGAATCTCAGCCACCTGCGGGAGTCCGGGGCCTTGGAACAGGATGCGGATTTGGTGATGTTTATTTTCCGGGAAGAGTATTACAACCCGGAGAGCGAGAAAAAAGGGATTGCGGAAATAATGATTGCCAAACACCGGAACGGGCCGGTCGGCTCGATTGAGTTGGGGTTCTTGAAAGAATATACGAAGTTTGTCAACCGGGACTACCGGTGAACCGGGGATAGTTACCCCGGTATTTTTTTTGGCCTCGTAAATAACAAAAAGTTATCACTTGAATGCAGGAACATTATGATTGACTGGCGAATAAAGGTGAAAAGAAAAAAAGGGGGGTTAATTTTGACGAAACAGGACTTTGGGGTCATCGGCACCGGGCTGGTGATCGGGGTTTTGGGCAGTCTCTTAGTGCTTTGGGGCAACCCGGGCAACATGGGTTACTGTGTGGCCTGTTTCCTGCGGGATATCGCCGGGTCCTTGGGGGTTCACCGGGCTGGGGTGGTGCAATATCTGCGGCCGGAGGTGATCGGAACGGTTTTAGGGGGCATGGTTGCCGCGATTGCCTTTAGGGAATTTCGGCCCCGGGGGGGATCGGCGCCATTGACCCGGTTTATTCTCGGGATGATGGTGGTTATCGGGGCCTTAATGTTTTTAGGTTGTCCCTTACGGGCGGTACTCCGGCTTGGCGGAGGTGACTTGAACGCGGTTACCGGCCTGCTGGGGCTGGTGGCCGGGGTACTGGCCGGGGTCCAGTTGCTAAAACGGGGCTTTAACCTGGGCCGCAGCCGGCGGGTGGCGGCGATTCACGGCTGGCTTTTCCCCGGTTTCGTTTTATTATTGTTGGTGTTGGCTTTGGGCGGATTTGTCGCCGGGAAAGATGCGGCCTTGTTTTTCAGTCAAAAAGGCCCCGGTTCCCAGCATGCTCCTTTGCTGGTTTCTTTGGGGGCCGGACTTTTAATCGGGTTCCTCGCCCAGCGGAGCCGGTTTTGTCTGGTCGGCGGGGTGCGTGATGCCTTCGTGATCAAAGATTTTTATCTTTTGAAAGGTCTGCTCGCTGTTTTCGTCGGGGTGACGCTAACCAATCTCGCTTTAGGGTTTGTTAACGTCGGGTTTACCGGCCAGCCGATCGCGCATACCCAACATGTCTGGAATTTCCTCGGTTTGGGGTTGGTCGGGTTAGCTTCAACCTTAATCGGGGGATGTCCTTTCCGGCAGCTGGTTTTGGCCGGGGAAGGGGATGCTGATGCCGGGGCGGCGATCCTGGGGATGCTGGCCGGGGCAGCAGTGGCCCACAACTTTTTGACGGCGGCAGCGGCGACAGGGACGACTTTAAACGGGCAAATTGCGCTGGTCGGCGCCTTGGTGATTACCTTGCTGATCGGTTTAACTGCCCGGGAGGCTTAAAAAGTGAGTTGACGCGCCGGACCCGGTATGGGAAACTTAAGGAGAAAGGAATGGGGATAACATGGTATTGGAGCTTGATTTTCGGGGGCTCAGCTGTCCCCTGCCGGTGATGCGGACGAAAGAAGCCTTGACCGGGAAGCCGGCGGGAGAGGTTTTGATTTGGGTGGATGCAGCCGCCCCTAAGCAAAATGTCACCCGGTTTTTGACCAGTCAGGGTTATACGGTAACGGTGGCGGAGGAGAACGGATGCGACGTCAGGCTATCGGCCCGGAAGGGTTAGCCTATGATGCGGTTTTACTGCTGCATTCAACTCACCGGTGCTTGCGGGCTGATGCCATATTAAAGGCCCGGGGGAATATCCCCTACCTGCTGTGTCAAGCCCCCCGGCAGATTACGACGAGTTGTGAGTACGTAATCCGCTTGCCGCAGCATTTTGTCCCGGATGCCCTGGCCGCCTGTACGGAGCAGGGGCTTAATGATATTGATGTACGGATTTTGGCGGTATAATGAAAAATTGCCGGCCGGGAAAGACCGGGCGGCTTTTTTACGTTACGGGCGGACAAAATGAAAAAGAAGGAATGGTGATCGATCTGCCGAACATTATCGATGCTTGTGGTTTGGCGTGTCCCCAACCGGTGGTTTTGACGAAAAAAGCCTTGGCGGCTCTTCCTGATGCCCTTACGGTAAAGGTGGACAATCCGGCGGCCCGGGAAAATGTGGTCAAGTTAGCGGCCAGTGAAGGCTATGCGGCCACGGTGACGGAAAAGGACGGGACCTTTGAATTGGTTTTGGCTAAAGCCGGAGCCGGGGTCAAGGCGGCCGGCCCGGTGGGGGAAATGGCCATTTTAGTGAAAAGCAACCGGTTTGGCGAAGGTGACCCTAAGTTGGGCGAAGTCCTGATGAAAAGCTTTATGTTTGTGCTTACGGAAAGCGATTTGCCGCTTAAACACCTGATTTTTATGAACAAAGGGGTTTTTTTAACTACGGAAGGTTCGGAGCTACTTGGTTACTTGGCGGCCCTTGAGGATCAGGGGGTG
Source organism: Heliobacteriaceae bacterium (assembly GCA_028707535.1). GTDB lineage: Bacteria > Bacillota > Desulfitobacteriia > Heliobacteriales > Heliobacteriaceae > STF2-203. Next base: position 20,359 of record JAQWAU010000026.1, read on the forward strand.
GCGATCTTGTCTTGCGGTACCTGTCTGGATTATTATGGTCTGCAGGAGAAACTGGCCGTCGGCAAGGTGACCAACATGTATACCGCCCTGGAGATTATGGGGGCGGCGGCCAAGACCCTGGTTTTTTAGGTGGAGGCTACAGGGAAGGAAAGGATGGGTAGTGGTGAGTGAACAACCACGGTTGACCCAAATGGCCCGGGCGGCCGGGTGAGCGGCCAAATTGGGGCCGGGAGCCCTGACCGGTTTATTAAAGGATTTGGCTTTACCGACTGATCCCCGGGTGCTGGTAGGGTTTGATACCCTGGATGATGCGGGGGTCTACCAGCTTCGGGAGGATTTGGCCTTGATCCAGACGGTGGATTTTTTCACCCCCATTGTCGATGACCCGGTGGAATTCGGGCGGATTGCGGCGGCAAATGCCTTGAGTGATGTCTACGCCATGGGTGGGGAACCGCTGACCGCCATGAATATTGTTTGTTTTCCCGCTTGTGCGGATCCCGCGCTTTTGGCGGCGATCCTCAAAGGGGGGGCGGAAAAGGTTCAAGAAGCCGGGGCGGCCCTGGTCGGCGGCCATACTGTGGACGATAATGAACCGAAATACGGGCTGGCGATAACCGGGGTGATTCACCCGGCACACCTGATTCGGAATGACGGTGTCCGGGAGGGTGACGTTGTTTTCCTGACCAAGCCGCTCGGCAGCGGGATTATTGCCACGGCGCTCAAGGCGGAGATGGCTTCCGCCGGGGCGGTCGCTACCGCGGTACGGTGGATGGGCACCCTCAACAAGGCGGCCGGGAAGGCGGCAGTTACGGCCGGGGTGGCCGGCGGGACCGATGTGACCGGTTTCGGCCTTTTGGGCCACTTGTTTGAAATGGCGACCGCCAGCCGGGTGACGATCGAGATTGATCCGGAAAAACTGCTCTTTCTGCCGGAAGCCAGGGATTATGCGGCATTGGGTTTAGTTCCCGGCGGGGCTTACGCGAACCGGGATTATCTGGGGGACCGGATTGGTTTTTCCGGTGCCTGTGCAGAGCCGGTTAAAGACCTGTTGTATGCTCCCGAAACCTCTGGGGGTTTGTTGCTGGCCGTGCCTTTGGCCAAACGGGCGGATTTAGCCGCTGCCTTGGAGGCAGCCGGGGTACCGGCGGTAATGATCGGCCGGGCGACTGCGGCCGGAGGGCAGGCGGTCAAGGTTTGCGGCCCTTAAACAGGAATTTCTTTTAAACCAACGGTTTACAGATCGCCGGGAACCATGTTATTATATAAGAAAATAAATAATATTTCGGTTCAGAATCAGCGCTGAATTTCACGGTGGTGAAAGCGGGGGAACCACTTTCATGGGGTGAATCCGGCACCTGTGCCGGTAGGGCTTACTCTTTGGCCCGAATCCGT
>JAQWAU010000027.1 GCA_028707535.1 Heliobacteriaceae bacterium
CCAAAGAGACCTGGGCTTTAGTCACTTGGCTCATTTTCGCCTTTTATTTACATATGCACCACACCCAGCGGTGGAGCAGCCGGGTCATGGCCGGCGTTACGGCAGCCGGTTTTGCGGCCATGCTCTTCACCTTGCTGGGTGTTACCTCATTAATGCCGGGGTTGCATAGCTATTGAGACCGGCAAAAAATAATCAAGGGGGGTGTCACAGGTCTGGAGTTAACGGACAGTCGTTCAGGTTGTCCGGCTTAACCGGGGCATCTGGGGGTGATAAGCTTCTGGTTTAAGTATCGTTATGAGGAGGGAAAAACTATGCTGAAAGGCAGGCAAAGCCTGGTTATGCTCCTGATGATCCTGGTTTTGCTGCTGACAGTTGCCGGCGGGTTGCCGGCCTGGGCGGTAGACCCGCCGCAACCGCTAGATCTGGCAATTACGGCCACCAGCCTCGTGCCGGGTGAAGAAGCCCGGTATACCTTAAAGTTTTCGACTGATCAGCAGTTGGACTTGGCGGCAGGTAGCCGGGTAGAAGTACTTTTCCCCAAACAGGTCACCTTGACTAAAGACGATATTACCGCCGAGGATCCGGGTTGTACCTTGAGTAAGATTCAGTATGCCTCTGCTAATGCCAAGGGGGGCTATGCGGTGCTCAACGGCACGGTTGATACGGTTACCACCGACAAGGGACAGCAATTCAGCTTCGTGGTGACTTCAACCGGGGATTGTCTGGTGGCGTCTAACACCGATATCTACCTTATTATACCCGGGGTGGTGAACAAACCGGCTACGGCCGAACGTAACAACAACATAACCTTAACCGTAACTACCGCCGACGGCGCCGGTCATACCGCCGTTTTCAATGCCGCTTTGGGCGACCCGCCGCCGGCGGCGCCGGCAGGACTGACCTTGACGGCAACCGGGGCATCGGCGGTGACGGCGGTTTGGCAACCGGTGGAGGGAGCGACCCGTTATCAGTTATTGTACGCTGCTGACCCGGAAGGATATTTTATCCAGGCGGATGATTTTGATTTCAAACGGGACCCGAATCCTGGTGAGACCGGGGATCTTACCGATACCAAGGCGGAATTTTCCGGGGGCAACAGCGGTCTGGAGGCCGGCCGGACCTACTACTTTAAGGTCCGGGCAGGCAATGATTTCGGGTATGGCCCGGTTTCGGCGGCTGTTCCGGTAGAGACTTTAGCGCTGAAACCGCTGACGAGGAACCCGGCGGAAGACCAGACAGAAGTGGCGGTAGATTTGCCGGTAACCGTGAATTTTAACCAGGCAGTGGCGATCAAGGATAAGGATTATATCTGCCTATACGAAAAAGCCACCGGTACCCCGGTACCGGTAGCGGTCAGTGCCCAAGGGGCAACGGTGACCTTGGCTCCGGGTACCGGATTAACCCCGGAAACCGAGTACCAGGTTGTGTTCTATTACCAGGCATTGACGGCCGCGGATAATCTTAAGGTTTGGAACGAACCGTTCCACTGGAGTTTCCGCACGGCGCTTTTTGCGGCGAAAACCGGGGTGGCTGTAGACAAGGTCTGGGCCATCCGCTTTAACCAGCAAATGAATAAAGATACCCTGAACGGACAAACAATTTTGGTGCTTAAAGACAATGTCCCCGTAGCGGTGACCGTAATGCCGGGTGAAGACGGCACCTCGGCGGTAGTCAATCCGCCGGCGGGCGGTTATCAGCTTGGGGGGACCTATCAACTGAAAGTGACTCAAGATGTCCAATCGCGTACCGGAAGCACGCTGAAAAGCCCGGTAACGATGGCCTTCACCATTGCGACAGCAGGCAAAGGAGGCTTTTGATGGACATGAAAACAACCCGGAAAAGTTTAATTGGCTTTGTGCTTACTGTGGGCTTGTTGGTTTTGACCGCTTTCCCGGTAATCGGGGCTTACAAGGCCCATAACAATGATGAGGACACTACCTATTTCCTGCAGGCTTATCCGGCGGCCGTAGGGACAAAACTGGATAATTGTTACCTCTGTCACACCGGCGGGAACGTCGGCAAGAAAGCTTATGATTCTTGTGATTACTGTCACAATGTTTACGGCTTCCGGCCACCGTTCGGTGACATCACCAAAACCTTAAACCCCTTCGGTCAGGCTTACATGCAGGCCGGGCGCAATCTTGCCGCCTTTGCCGCGATTGCCGCCGGTGACGCCGATGGGGACGGGTATTCCAATGAAGCCGAGATCCAAGCCGGTCGGCTGCCCGGGGATCCTGATGATGACCCGGCGGTTACCGAGGCGCCGGCAAAGACTTATACCCGGGTCCAGTTGCGGCAATTACCGAAAACAACGCAGTTTATGGTGATGGATACCGCTAAAGCCGGGGATGCCTACTGCACTTACGGCGGGGTGGATGTCTGGGCCTTGCTGCAGGATGCCGGGATTAGGGATGATGCGGCAAATATTACGGTTTTTGCCGCCGACGGTTACAGTAAATCTTTTGCGGTTGAGGACCTGAAAAAGGATTATGCCCAAGGCTTATTCTATACCAAGTTCCCCTGGCTGCGTTATCCTTTGGGGACGGCTTACCGGCACGGGGACCAGCTTCCCGGCAACCTGCGTTATCTGCTGGCTTATGAAGAAAATGGTTATCCCTTACAGGAGTCGAAGATTGACGCCACGGTCAACAAGATCATCGGGGAAGGCCCTTACCGGTTTGTGACCCCGTTGGCCCAGCCGGTGGCTCCGGACCGGTCGGCCTGGAGCATTGACCGTGATGACCCGCCTTATCCCTATAACCATGACCGTCCGGTGATCCGGAACGGCGATTATTGTATCAAAGCAGTTGTGGCCATCCGGGTGGATACCGCCGAAAACAGGTCCTACCAGTACGATTGGAACGGCCGGGCCTGGGAAATGGTCCAAAACGGCGAACTGGCCGTTTATGGCGCGATAAACCCGTGAACCGGACCTAAGGAGGTTTCCGTTTGAAGATGAAATATTATCAGCAAAAGATAGCCTTGGGCCTGCTGGCTTGCTTTACCGCAGTGGTGTTGGTTGCCTGTGGTCAAGGCGGCAACGGGACGCCGCAACAACCCCAGACCGCGGCCGGCGGCAGCCAGGTGCTTTTAGCGAGCACGATCGGGCCGATTGATGCCGGGATTATCGGTGCTTTAGAGGAAGCTTACGAGAAAAAGACCGGGATCCGGGTGCGCCACGTCGGGGCCGGTACCGGGGAAGCAATTAAGATTGGGAAATCCGGGGCGGTGGATCTGGTGATTGTCCACGCGAAAGCTTTGGAGGAACAGTTTGTTGCCGAAGGGTTCGGCACCAGCCGCCTGGATTTTATGTACAACGATTTTGTCATTTTAGGACCGGAAGCTGATCCGGCGGGAATAAAAGGACTTGACGTTAAGGCCGCGATGCAAAAAATGGCGGCCGCCCAAAAGCTTTTTGTTACCCGTGGTGATAACTCTGGAACCCACGTAAAAGAGATGGAACTTTGGCAAGCGGCCGGGATTAAGCCCCAGGGTGATTGGTACCGGAAGTACGAAAAAGGCAATTTGGGCAATAAACCTACCCTGGAGTATGCCGCAAAAGAAAACGCCTACCTGGTTATGGACCGGGCCACCTACCTGATGGTGAAAAACAATATCCAGCTGCAGGTTCTGGTGGAAAAAGATGAACAACTGCTCAACTATATCACCATTATTCCGGTGAATTCCGCCAAATTCCCCAACATTAACGCCAAAGGGGCCGAAGCATTTGCCCAGTGGCTGCAATCGGCCGAAGCGCAAAAGATTGTCCAGGAATTTGGGAAAGATAAGTATGGGGAGCCGCTTTTCTTCCCCAATTCGCCGGAAGGTAAAAAACTGTAAATTTGGGTTTAAGGAGGTAGTTTGTTTTGTTTAAAAAACGTTCCCGTTTTATGCTGCTGATGGTGGCATTGGTATCCTTGGCTTTGGTATTGACCGCGTGTTCTTCGACACCGTCGGACCAGAAGGCTGGTCAAAGTCAACCGGCTCCGGCGAACAAAGATGTGATTCTGGCGACGACGACCAGTACCCAGGATAGTGGTCTCTTGGATGAAATTCTGCCGGCGTTTGAGCAAAAAACCGGTTACAAGGTAAAGACCATCTCGGTAGGGACCGGCCAAGCCCTGGCTATGGGGGAAAAGGGTGAAGCCGATGTTTTGTTGGTTCATGCTCCCGATTCAGAGATGAAAGTAGTAGAAAAAGGGGCGGCTGTGAACCGGAACCTGGTGATGCATAATGACTTTATTTTAATTGGTCCGAAGGATGATCCGGCGAAGATTAAAGGTAGCAAAACTACCGCCGAAGCTTTCAAGAAAATTGCCGAAACGAAAAAGCTGTTTGTTTCCCGGGGTGACGATTCCGGTACGCATAAACTGGAGCTGAAAATCTGGAAAGCCGCCGGGATTACGCCGGCAGGAAACAGCTGGTATCAAGAAACCGGTAGCGGTATGGGCCAGTCCTTAAACGTGGCCTCCGAGAAAAACGGTTATCTTTTGACTGACCGGGCTACTTTCCTGGCCCAGAGCCAAAAGCGGGATCTCGGTTTGGAAATTGTGTTGGAAAAAGAACCGGCCTTGCTGAATATTTATCATGTAATGGATGTAAACCCGGAAAAGTTCCCGAAAGTAAACAAGGATGGGGCTAAAGCTTTTAATGACTTTTTAATCTCCGCAGAAGGACAGAAAATCATCAAGGACTTTGGGGTGAGCAAGTTTGGCCAACCTTTGTTCATTCCGGATGCCGGCAAGAAAGTGGAAGAACTAGGCGTATAAAACTTTAAACAACTGACCCGGGGAAAGGGGCAGGCGCCAATGGGCAAGTGTCTCCATGTACTTGTATGTATTGACGATACCGACAATCTGGAGAGCAGGGGAACCGGTCTGTTGGCGCTCATGTTGATGGAGCTGATCGCAAAACAAGGCTGGGGTAAAGGGTATGGGGTTACCCGTCACCAGTTGTTGGTACACCCGGATATTCCTTATACTTCCCATAATAGTGCCATGTGTTTTGCTGCCGGCCTGGATCCCGACCGGTTGGCGGTGCTGATTGCCCGGGCTGCCGATTTTTTAGTCGCCGAGAGTGCGCCGGGATCGGATCCGGGGCTTTGTGTGGCGGTACCGGCGTTGTTGCCTGACCCGGCGGCTTTAATTGATTTCGGGCGGCAGGCGAAAAAGAGGGTTATCGTAAAATCCGAAGCTTATCAGCTGGCCCGTGACTTAAGGGTCCACCTTTCCGAACACGGGGGGACCGGCCAAGGGGTAATCGGCGCCCTGGCCGGGGCCGGATTGCGGCTCAGCGGCAATGACGGCCGGTTTCGGGGTCAAATCGACCTAAAGACCGATGCCCCGGTGCTTAGCGTCCGGGAAATCTGCCGGTTGGCCGGGGTGGACACGATCAGAGGGATGGACGGCACCGGGTTGCCGCCGGAAGAACCCGTTCTGTTGGCCGGCAGCAAGGTTAAGCCGGTATTGCAGGATGGTAAGCCGGTCTTGCTCGTCTGCCCGGTGGCAACCGGAACCAGGGAAGCAGTCCGGTGGCGGACTTGCCGTAAACAGGAATTACGTGGTTATTGAACAAATCAAATAAAAGGCGGCCGGGAATCCCTGGAAGGGTCCCGGCCGCCTTGGCTTTTAAAGATGGTGGTTAATGTTAGTCCTTGCTGATAATGCTGCCGACATGCTCGCCGTTTAAGGCCCGGGTAAGGTTACCCGGTTTTAGGCCGTTAATAATCTGAATCCGGGTTATATTCCGGGAACTGGCGAGCAGGTCCAGTATAGCCCGTTCAACGATTAAATCTTCAAGGTTTGCCGCCATAAGTTCTTTAACGGTGATGTGGGGAATAAAATCAGCATGGGGATTAACCTTGGGGTTGTCCGTATAGAGCCCGTCTTCATCCTTGACGAAAATACATTGCTTGGCCCCCATTACCTCCGCCAGCAAAAAAGCGCCGACATCCGTCCGGTTGGGGGGCAGGGGGCTTTCTTTGCTTAAATGTTCCCAATAACCGTAAGGCGGCATCCCGTGAATTACCGGGATACAACCCTGGGAAAAATAGGCTCCCAGTTTGGGGATATCGTCATGTCCCGCCTTAATCCCGCCATAAGGGCTAAGCAAGGTGGTAATGATTAAGGCGTTTTGTTCGGATACGCTTTGACCGAGCTTGGCAATGATCCCGGTCGGCATACCTAGTTCCACCGCAATGGCATAAACGTGGCGGGACCGGGTGCCGCCACCGGTGGAGATGATCAACTTGTGTTGTTCACGTAAGGCGCTAATTTCCGTAATTAAGGGCAGGAGGGCTTTGGCCCCCCGGTCGGTAATGCTCTGACCGCCAATCTTAACTACATTTACATCCGGAAACGCCCGGAAACAGCGCTGGTAGTTAATACCGCTTAAAAAAGTCTTACCGACTAATGATTCGCCCATCAGTTTGCTTTTAACGTGCAGCCGTTTGCTGTCCCTTTCGCGAAATAAAGCCATAATTGCTACCTTTCCGGCTAATCCTGATCTTCATCCTCTTCTTCACCGGCTTCCCGGCCGGCCTGCAAATAGACTACTTCCGCCCCTACCGCAGCGGCGACCTGCTCAACCTCCATTTTACGGATGTGTTCCACATACAGCCGCAAATCGGTACCAACAACGCCTACGACAGAGAACCGGGGTTTTTTCTCCTTTTCCTTCACCTTTTTTCGTTCACGGACAAAAATCATCGGTTTGGTCATGGTTTCCCCTCCTTAAGCCGGATTTTTTGCAAAGGGTTTCTGTAATATGTTGACCGGGTAGGGTTAGGGTTATGCTATTTATTTCGTCAAATCTCAACAATTTCCTGCCGTTAAGGTTTTGGCTAATTCCCGGCCGGGCAACCAGTAGACAATGACCGGGCGGCCGAGCGGCCAGGATTGGGGCCCTGCCGGAAGTTCCACCAGGCAATTGGCCAGCAAATAGGAACGCATGACCCCGCATTTTTGCTCTTTAGCCAAGGTTACCGTTAATTTCCCGCCGGTTTCGGTGGCGATCGCCCACTGGAAGCCGCGCATTCCTTTGGCTTTATGCACCGGGTGGGCCAATTGGGCGATAGAATGGCGCAAGGTCCATGGCTTACCGGCTAAAGCGGCGATAACCGGGGCGACCAATAACCAAAAAATGATGATCACGCCGGCGGGATTGCCGGAAAAACCGATCAGGAGACGGCCGGCCAGGTAACCGGCGGCCACAGGCGCTCCGGGCCGGAGGGCCACTTTCCAAAAGAGGTTTTCGGCGCCGGCATCAGCCATGGCGTCTTTAACCACATCGTAGTCACCGGCAGATACGCCGCCGGTGGACAACACGAGGTCAACATCTTCGGTTACGGCCTGCTGGTAACGGTTGGCCACTTCCGGGCGCCGGTCCCGGGTGGTGCCGAACAGCACCGGTTCCCCCCCTGTTTCCCGGACCAAGGCGGCCAGGGTATGGAGGTTGGTGGGATGGATTTTACCCGGAGGCAAAGGGCCGTTTCCTTCCCACAGTTCATCGCCGGTGCAAAAAATGCCAATCCGGGGACGCCGGTGAACCGGGATGGTTGGCAGACCCAGGGAAGCGAGGAGGCCGATGTGGGGGGAACCGAGCACGACGCCGGCTGGCAGGACGGTTTCCCCGGCCTGGATTTCTTCCCCTTTCGGGGCTACCCCTTCCCCGGGTTTTAACGACCGGAATATGGTCACGGTAGCCGGGCCGGCAGTTGTTTCTTCATAGCGGACGACTGTGTCTGCATCAACGGGCAAAGGGGTGCCGGTGAAGACCTTGATGGCGGTACCCGGGGTTACCGGGTGGGGGGCGATGTAACCTGCCGGGATTTCCGCGGTAACCGCTAAAGTAACGGGATTCTCCGGGGTGGCCTGGGCGACGTCTCCGGAGCGGATGGCATATCCGTCCAGTACGGAGCGGTCGAAGGGCGGTACATATTCGGGCGCCATGATCGTCTGGCCGAGCACCCGGCCGGAAGCGGCGGTTAAGGGTACCGGTTCTACAGGTAAGGGACTTACCCGGGCGATTAAGAGCTCCCGGGCTATTTCCAAAGCAACCAGGACTTGTCCGTAGCGACCGCCATAGCCGTTGCTTTCCAATTTATCCCGGGTTTTCTTCCAGTCGCGCACATTCATACTCCTTTAACATATTAATATCTTCATTATATCGAAAAAAAGTCAAACAAGCATAGAAGGAATCTGCTGGTTTGAGTAGAATAGTCAAACATGAGTCTTAAATGACATAGGTATCAAACAAGACATAGGTACTTAAAAAGCATGGGGGGTGACCCAGCCATCGGCCGGCTGATTTTAGTTGGCCGGTTTTGGTCATATGTCTTTGCTACCACATGAAATGGGGGGGGAGGTGGTCGGGAACCTCAGGGACTTAAAAGGACGCAATTTAATTGACTTGGAGGTGGCAACGCGTGAACATAGGACGCCGCGGATTTTTGAAACTGACGGGAACCACAGGCCTTGGTCTGGCCCTGAGTGAACTCGGTTTCGATATCCAAAAGGTGGAGGCGGCAGCCCAGGAATTTAAATTAAAGGACGCCCAGGAATATACTTCAGTTTGTCACTATTGTGCCTGTGGATGTGGGGTTCTTGCCTACGTAAAAGAAGGCAAGCTGATTCACCTGGAGGGTGAGCCCGAAAACATTATTAATGAAGGCGCTTTGTGCAGTAAAGGGGTTTCCCAAGCGGTAATCCCCAACTCCGACCAGCGGATTAAGACCCCGCTTTACCGGGCTCCTGGCAGTAATAAATGGCAAGAAATTTCCTGGGAAGAAGCCTACGACAGAATTGCGAAGAAAACTAAGGAAACCCGCGAAAAGTACTGGATCGCGACCGAAAAGAACGGTGATACCGAGACCAAGGTAAACCGGTGTGATGCCATCGGATTTGTCGGTGGCGCCCAGATCTTCAATGAAGAGTGTTACTTACTGACCAAATATGCCCGGTTGATTGGTACCGATTTTATCGAACACCAGGCCCGGGTCTGACACAGTCCTACAGTCGCCAGTTTGGGGGCTTGTTTTGGACGGGGAGCAATGACTAACCATTGGGTTGACCTGAAAAATGCTAAAGCTTTCTTGATTGAAGGGAGCAATGCGGCGGAAAACCACGCCATGGCAATGCGCTGGGTGATGCGGGCCAAGGAAAAAGGGGCGGTTGTCATCCATGTCGATCCTCGCTTTACGCGAACTTCATCGACAGCCGATATTTTTGCCCAGATCCGGCCGGGTACGGATATTGCCTTTTTAGGTGCAATCATCAATTATATTTTGCAAAATAAACTTTATGACGAACCATATGTCAAGTTGAACACCAATGCCGCTTATTTGATGCGGTCTGACTTCGGTTTCCACGAAGGGCTTTTCTCCGGGTTTAACGAAAAAACATTCAGCTATGACACCACTTCCTGGGGTTATGAGCTGGGCCCGGACGGTAAACCATTGAAAGCGGAAAGCATGGAAGATCCGCGTTGTGTGTTTACAAAACTGAAAGAACACTACAGTCGGTATACCTTTAAAGTTTCGGCCGATATTACCGGGATACCGGAAGCGAAGATCAAGCAGATCGCCGATGTTTTGGTGAAAAACCGGCCGGCAACCGTTATGTACGCGCTGGGAATGACCCAGCATACCGTTGGGGTGCAAAACATCCGGGGCTTCGGTATCCTGCAGATGCTGCTCGGCAACATGGGTAAACCGGGTGGCGGGGTTAACGCTATGCGGGGTGAGCCCAACGTTCAAGGGTCCACGGACTTTGCCCTGCTGTTCAACTACCTGCCCGGATACCTCTCTTACCCGAAACATACCCAACCGGACCTGACGACCTGGACGAAATCGTCGGGCACTTTCCGGGCCAAGTTTTTGGTCAACCTGCTGAAGTCGTGGTTTGGGGAGAATGCGACCCCGGAAAATGATTTCGGTTATGGCTGGTTGCCCAAGATCAACGCCAAGGAGAACTACTCCATCTTCCGGATCTTTGAGACAGCGTTTGAAGGTAAAATGAAAATGCTGCATGTCGTCGGGCAGAACCCGATGGTGACCCAGCCGAACCTGAACCTGGTGCATGAAGGGTTAACTAAGCTGGATATGCTCGTGGTTCAGGACATTTTCCTCCACGAAACTGCCTGTTTCTGGGAAAAACCCGGGGTGGATCCGAAGCAGATCCAAACCGAGGTAATTGTCCTGCCGGCCGCTTCTTTCCTGGAGCGGGAAGGGACGAAGATCAATTCGGGCCGGTTGGTCCAGTGGCAATACTCCAAGATCAAACCGGTGGGCCAGGCGAAAGCGGATTTGGAGATCATCGATACCTTATTTAACAAAATCCGCGACTTGTACAAAGGCTCCACCGCGGAGCGTGACCAGGCTATTTTGAAGGCGAACTGGCAGTATCCCCAAGAAAACATGGTGGAAGCGGTGCTTAAGGAGATCAATGGTTACAACCTGAACACCGGTGAATTGAACAAGAGCATCGGTGGTCTGCAGCCAGACGGCTCCACCAGTTGTGGCAACTGGGTTTATGCCGGGGTATTTGCCAATGGCGAAAACCTGTCTAAACGTAAGGACAATAAAACCGACCCCGGTGGTTTGGGTACTTACCCGAAATTTGGCTGGTGCTGGCCGGGGAATATCCATATCCTGTACAACCGGGCATCTTGTGACGCCAACGGGCAACCGTTCGACAAAGATATGCCCCTTGTTTGGTGGGATGAAGCACAAGGGAAATGGACCGGATACGATGTGCCTGATGTACCTTCGGCTACCGATGGTCCCAACACGCCGAACGGGCAAAAGCCGTACCGGATGGCGGGAGAAGGGATATCCCGGTTTGTTGCCTGTACGTACAAAGATCCGGATCCGGCCAGCCCGATCGGGTTGCCGCGCGACAGCTCGTCGACACCGGGGGACGGCCCCATACCGGAATTTTATGAGCCGGTGGAAAGCCCGACACCGAACGTTTTGCACCCGAAGGTACCGGTCAACCCTTGCTTGAAGTACCCGCGCCTGAAGTCACAACAGCCGATTGGGACCAGTGAAGAATTCCCGTATGTGCTCAGCAGCTCTTCGATGGCAGAACACTGGTGTGCCGGTTCCGTAACCCGGAACATTCCCTGGTTGAACGAGTTGGTTAAGGAAACCACCTGTGAATTGTCGCCCCAGCTGGCCCAAAAACTGGGGATTGCCAATGGTGACATGGTGAAGGTTTGGTCGGCCCGGGGTGAGGTTGTTGTCCGGGCGATGGTGACCAACCGCATGCAGCCTTTGACGGTGAACGGGAAGACGGTAGACATCGTGTGGATGCCTTACAACTGGAGCTTCAAAGGGCTCAGTCAGGCAGCCAGTACCAACTTGCTGACCATTGACGCCGGTGACCCCAACACCTGGATTCAAGAAACCAAGGCCTGTCTGGTCAATCTGAAAAAGGCATAAGAAAGGAGGGGAAAGTAAATGGCCCAGGTAGCCAAACTGATCGATGTAACCAAGTGTACGGCCTGTCGTGGCTGTCAGGTTGCCTGCAAACAATGGAACGAACTACCGGTTGAGGCGCCGCCGAAGGAAATGGCTTTTACCGGCACGCTCCAAAGCCACCCTGATTTGGCCCCCAACACCTTTACCATCATCCAGTTTTTCGAAGAAAAGGACGATACAAACACGGTCAAATACCGTTTCCGCAAAACCGGTTGCATGCACTGTACAGATGCGGCCTGCATCCTGGTCTGCGAGAAAAAAGCCTTGACCAAACTGGAAAATGGGATCGTCTACCGGGATAAAGATAAATGCATCGGCTGCGGTTATTGCGCCCAAAACTGTCCCTTCCAGGTGCCTAAGGTCAACCCGAAGACGGAAAAGGCCACTAAGTGCACCTTGTGTGGGGACCGGATTGCTAACAAGATGAAACCGGCTTGTGTAACCACATGTATCACCGGCGCCCTGGACTTCGGTCCCCGGGATGAAATGTTGAAAAAAGCGAAAAAGCGGGTAGAAACCCTGCAAAAACAGGGTGTAGCTAATGCCAATATTTACGGCGAAAAGGAATTAGGCGGTACCAATGTCATCTATGTGCTGGCGGATAAGCCGGAAGCCTACGGGTTGCCGGCCGATCCCCAAATCCCGTTGACTGCGACCTTGTGGCAACAATACGGGAAACCAATTGGGGCGGCAGTATTTTGCGCTTCCTTTGCAACCACATTGTTTGCCTTTTTCCTGAACCGCAAAAAAGACTTGGCACCCAAGCTGCACCACCATGAAGGGGGTAAGTCGCATGGCGTATAGTGACAACGACCGTTTTCCACGTTTTGGCAAGGCGGCCAGGGTCGTCCATTTTACGCACCTGATCTCCTTCTTTGTGCTGTTTTTTACCGGGATGAGTTTATACTTTAACTTCCTGAGTCCGCTCAATTTACTCTTTGGGGGCGCCAGCTCGGCCAAGTTGATTCACCGGATTGCCGCCTGTATCTTTTTCTTCGGACCAATCTTGGGGATTTGCTTAAACCCGAAAGGCTTTTTCCTGGTAATCCGGGAGATTACCCATTGGCGCAAAGAAGATTTTCAATTTATTGTCACCTTTTTACACAAGTTTTTTGGTCAGCCCCACGAAGTGGCCCCCCAGGGCTACCTTAACGGCGGCCAGAAACTGAACGTTTATCTGCTTGGTTTTGGTTTTCTCGGTTTGTCGATTACCGGTTTTGTGCTTTGGTTTCCGCAGTACGTGCCAATCTCGTTTGCGCTCTGGTGTTATCCGCTTCACTCCCTGTTGGCACCTTGCTTGACAGCGGCAGTGTTGGGTCACGGTTATCTAGGCAGCTTCCATCCCGGATCCGGCGCTTCCTGGGAAGCCATCTGGGGCGGGACCTTATCCCGGGCCTTTGCGGAGCATCACCACGCCCGGTGGGCCCAAGAAGTCGATTCGCAGTTAGGCCGCACCAGACGTTAGTTGCACAATACAGCTGAAGTTATTTAGGGGATCCGACCCGGATCCCCTAAATAAAATTTTTCGAGGGAGCAGGATTTTTGTTTGGTGATGGCGAAATACTGAATTAACATATGTCACGAGAGGCATATGTGCTTAACTAGGTATCGGTGCTTACGTCGTTCCCAGACCTGCGACCGGAGCACTGAGTCAGGTATGGGCTTGGTAACCCCAGATTACCAAGCCTACCCCCTTTTTGCGGGATTAGGCCTCTTTAGGGCCATTTTTTTATTTCCGGGATTAGCCAGCCTTACGGGGAGGAATCTGCCGAATAAAGTAGAATATACAATAAGCTTGCTAAAACATACATGCCAAACGAGGCATAGCTTGACCTTTGTCAGGATTCTGGGGCGAATTAAGCAATAGAGGTGAGACCGTGAGTGACCTTTCGCGATTGGAAAAATGGGTAAAAGACCATCCGTTTTTGCACGAACTGGCTCAGTTGGAAAAAGTAATTTGGGAAACTCAAGCTGGTTTTTCGGTTCCTGAGCCGGTATTACCGGATTGGGCAGTGGTTGAAGAAGATTACCGGCGGGGAATGCCGTTGTTGAGAAGTGAGAAAATCAATCTGCCGGTGGCGACGCCGGCAGGGGAATTGACGGCGCAATTGATCCGTAACTGTACGGTGGGGGATGTGCCTTTGGAACTACGGCAGGCCTGTGAAACAATGGCCGGTTTTTTTGCTGCTAATACCGATCCGGGCCGGCAGGTTGCCGCCAAACTCTTGCAAGATGACTTGCCGGGGATTGATGCGCTGGCCACAGCGGGAGGAGTAAACCCGGGCTTGTTGTACTTCTTCGGTTGGACAGCCTTACGCCGGGTGTTGACGCCCTATTTAGCGGCTTTTGATGCCTGGCGGGATGATGATGTCTGGCAAAGGGGCTATTGTCCGGGGTGTGGCGCTCTACCGGTAATGGCCCAGTTAACCAAGCGGGGTAAAGGTAAAGAACGGTTGTTAGTCTGTAACTGTTGTGGTTTGAAGTGGGGCTACCCGCGTATAGTCTGCCCGTATTGCGCTACCGATGACCAGTATAAATTGGCGATTTTGGAGCCGGAGGAAGAGGAACACTTTCGCCTGGATGTTTGCAAGAATTGCCAAAGTTATATCAAAACCTACAAGAAAGACGGCAATGAGGCAGTAGCCTTGGCCGATTGGGCAACTCTTCATCTGGATGTCTTGGGCCGGGAAAGAGGCTACAAAAAAATGGGCAGTTCCCTTTTGGCTTTATAAGCATGATTTACCTGGATAATGCGGCGACCACCTTCCCTAAGCCCAGGCAGGTGATCACTGCCGCGACAGAATGGTTGATGCACGGCCGGGGTACACCCGGACGCGGGCAACATTCCGGTGCGGTTAAGGCGAATAACGCCTTGGAGGCGGTCCGGTGCCGGCTGGCCCGGTTCTTTGGCGTCACGGACGAATTCCGCGTTATTTTTACGTACAGTGCTACCGATGCCTTGAATCTGGCGATTAAAGGTTTTGTCGAACCAGGGGACCATGTCCTGATTTCCGCTATGGAACACAATTCAGTTTTGCGACCGTTGCGGGGCCTTGAACGGCAGGGGAAAATCCGGCTGGAGATTGTGCCTTGTGATGGCGAAGGGTACCTGGAGCCGGCGGCGGTTTTCCAACGGTTCACCCCGGAAACCCGCTTAGTGGTCGTCAGCCATGCTTCGAATGTGACCGGTACGGTGCAACCGGTGGCGGCAATTGGGGCCGGTGTGCGCGAAAAAGGGGCTTACCTGCTGGTGGATGCTGCCCAGACCGGTGGTATTCTGCCGACCCGGCTGCCGGAATTAGGGGCCGACTTAGTGACTTTTGCCGGGCATAAGGGGTTATTCGGCCTGCAGGGAACCGGGGGACTGGTGATCGGGGAAAGAATCATGGGCCTGCGTCCCTGGCGGGAAGGGGGTACCGGGGCGAAATCGGCATCCGAGACCCAGCCGTTTGAATGGCCGGAGGCCTTTGAGGCGGGAACCCCCAATGTACCGGGAATCATTGCCTTGGGGGCCGGAATTGATTATATCGAGGAACAGGGTTTGGATGCCATTCACCACCGGGAGCAGGAATTCCTGGCCATGTTGTGGGAAGGGCTGCAAAAGCTGGAGAACATTCAGTTATACGGACCGGAACCGGGAAAAGACCGGGTCGGGGTGCTTGTTTTCAATATTGCCGGGTGGGACCCGGATGATGTTGGTGAAGTCCTCAACTACAACCACGGGATCCAGGTTCGGACCGGACTACATTGTGCCCCTTTGGCCCACCGGACAATCAATTCGGGCAAACGGGGCGCCATCCGGCTGAGCCCCGGCTATTTTAACACTGACGCGGAAATCAAAGCGGTTTTGGCGGCTTTGCGGGAAATGGCGGCGATCCAGATTCAGTATTATTGAGCAAAATATTTTTAACTTAAAATTTCAGCTCTCCGAGCCTTGCCATCTAAAGGAGATGACCTCTATGATGACCAGGCCACCTGCCGTGTGTAGGTCAGGGTTTGCCGGGAAACTGGTGAGCCTCCCGTTTTAGGAAAGGAGATGATGCCGGAAACACTGGTTTCGAAAGGCCATCACACCTTTTGAGGCCTTTTTTTTGCGGTTGTTTACAAAATGGGTCCAGGGGAAAGGAGAAAAAAACAATGAAAAGAAAGCGTTTTTTACTAATCACCGGTTTAATGATGGTCCTGGTGATGTTACTGACGGCTTGTAGTTCTACACCGACAGGGACATCACCGGAAAAAACGCCGGCAGAGCCGAAAACAGCCTTGACAATCTCGGCGGCCGCCAGTCTTACTGATGCCCTACAGGAAATGAAAGACCAATGCGAAAAGGAAACCAACACCGAACTGACCTTTCAATTTGCCGCCTCAGGCACGCTGCAGCGGCAGATTGAGCAAGGGGCGCCGGCGGATGTTTTCATTTCCGCGGCAGCTACCCAGATGAATGCCCTGCAAAAACAGGACCTTTTAGTAACGGAAACCCGGAAAGACCTGTTGAAAAACGAGCTTGTGCTGGTTGTCCCTAAGGATGCGGCAACGGTGAAGGATTTTCCGGATTTAACCGGTGAAAAGGTGAAAAAAGTGGCGATCGGCGTCCCGGACAGCGTTCCGGCGGGTAAGTATGCTCAAGAAACGTTAAAATACCAGGGACTTTGGGAACAGGTGGAGCCCAAATTAGTGTTAGCCAAAGATGTCCGGCAGGTATTGGCTTATGTGGAAACCGGGGAAGTTGATGCGGGGATGGTTTACCGGACTGATGCCAAGATTTCGGACAAGGTGAAGATTACGGCGAGTGCTCCGGTTGGTTCCCACACGCCGGTGGTTTATCCGGTCGCGATCATTAAGGACACCAAAAATCTGGACGCAGCGAAAAAGTTTGTCGATTATCTTACCGGTGAGCAAGCTAAAGCGGTGTTCACCAAGCATGGCTTTACGGTAACTGCAAAGTAAGAACATAAGGCTACTGTCTCCCGGAGGGCCGGTTTCCGGTCTTCCGGGGTTAAGGCAGGGCATTTTTTGCATTCGAGGAGTCGGCTATGACGAATTGCTTGCCGGGGTTCGATGCTTCACCGGTTTGGCTGTCTTTACAGACGGCTTTTACGGCTACCATCATCACGTTTTTTTGGGGAATTGCCGCTGCCCGGTGGCTAGTGGGGTACCAAGGTAGGGGTAAAAGTTTTATCGACGGAATTTTCACTTTGCCCCTGGTTTTACCACCGACCGTGATCGGTTTTGGCCTTCTGTTGCTGTTTGGGAAAAATGGCCCGTTAGGCAGCTTGTTACTCCACCTGGGGGCTTCAGTGGTTTTCTCCTGGCCGGCAACGGTAATCGCTGCGACAGTGGTAGCTTTTCCGTTGATGTATCAAACTGCCCGCGGGGCTTTTGAACAAATTGAGGCGAATATCGAAAATGCGGCCCGGACTTTGGGGGCTTCGGAATGGACGATCTTTTGGCGGGTTACTTTGCCTTTGGCCTGGCCTGGAATTGCTGCCGGCACTGTTTTGGCCTTTTCCCGGGCCCTTGGTGAATTTGGGGCAACGCTGATGTTGGCGGGGAACATTCCGGGCAAGACCCAGACGATCCCGATGGCGATTTATTTCGCTGTTGACGCCGGGAAGACCGGGCAGGCCCTGGCTTGGGTGGCGGTGATCGTGAGCATTTCCCTAGGGGTGATTGTTACCCTGAATTACTGGAAAAGACGGCAAGGTGACGGTGGCGCCCGCCTAGCTGCCGAAGGAGGGATTAAAAGTGTTGCAGGTCGCGGTCAGAAAATCCTTTCCCGGCTTTACGTTGGATCTCAATTTTTCCGTCGATAAAGAAATCCTCGCTATTTTGGGCCCTTCGGGCGGCGGTAAGAGTATGACCTTGCAGTGTATCTCCGGACTCATGCGGCCGGATGCCGGTCGGATAGTCCTCAAGGGCCGCGTATTATTCGATGGGTCGACAGGATTGCATCTGCCGCCTAGGGAACGCAAGATCGGGTTCGTCTTTCAGAATTACGCCTTATTTCCCCATTTGACGGTCTGGGAAAACGTTTGCTTCGGGATTACCCACTTACCCAAACCGGAAGTCGGGCACCGGGTAAAGGAATTGCTGGATAAGATGCGGCTCACCGGTTTGGAACACCGCTACCCCCGGCAGTTGTCCGGGGGGCAACAGCAACGGGTAGCTCTTGCCCGGGCCTTAGCCCCGGAGCCGGACGTGTTGTTGCTGGATGAACCGTTTTCTGCTTTGGACACCCCGGTCAAACATCGGCTCGAGGGGGAATTGCTGGCGATTCACCGGTTTTTTCGGGGTAACGTGCTGTTTGTTACCCACAACTTGGCTGAGGCTTACCGCTTGAGTTCACGGTTGGCGGTGATTGAATCTGGCCGGTTGCTCCAAATCGGGGAAAAAAAAGCGGTAATTTCCTGCCCGGCTAACCGGACGGTAGCCAGATTGACCGGGGCGCGCAACCTGTGGGATGGTTTGGTTTTGCGGGTGGATCCGGGGGAGGTCCAGGTCCGAGTACCGGAATTGGGCCAAGTGCTTACAGCAGGTGTAGCTGCTCCCGGCTTGCAGTTGAACCAGTCTGTGGTCATCGGGATCCGCCCGGAATGTATTCGGATAAATCCGGAAACAGGGGAGAATATCCTGGAAGGCACGGTAATGGAAGCGATTGACGGGGTGACGGGTTTTGTTTACCATGTTCGAGCGGCCACGGCATCTGTTCAACAGTATAACTTGGAAGTCCACTTGCCGAAATCGATTGCTCCTTGGATTCCCCCCGGCCAAAGGTGCCGGCTACAATTACCGGCGGAGACGTTGTTTGTGATTCCGGACTGTACCCCGGCATAGTTGCCGAAAAGGGAGGCGTAAGGACACATGTATACCCGGGACGTGATGGATCATTTCGCCAACCCGCGGAATGTGGGTGAGCTCAAGGATCCGGCTGGAATCGGGGAGGTGAAAAACCCGGTTTGCGGGGATACGGTTCGGATTTATCTCGCGGTGGCGGATGATGTGATTACCGATGTGAAGTTTAAAACCTACGGATGTGTCGGGGCGATTGCCTGCAGCAGTATTTGTACCGAGTTGGTCAAAGGGCGGACGGTCACGGAAGCTTTGGCGATTGATCGTGATTTGATTGCTGATGGCTTAGGTGGTTTGCCGGCTTTTAAAATGAAATGCAGTGATTTGACTGTCGCCGCTCTGAAAGCGGCCCTCCAGGATTACTTAGCCAATGACACCAAAGGCCCGAAAGAACCTGAAAATTTAGCCAAATAAAAATGTGCAAAAATTTCGCCAAATAAAAAGGTTTTTTGGGCAGCTATGCCGAACAAAACTTAACACGTCATATGTCATCGGTGACATATGATAAGAAAAATTTATTATTGGCATTTGGAGGTGTTATTATGGGGGCCGTCAATTTGACAATTAACGGCCGGCCGGTAGAGGTACCGGGGGGAACAACGATTCTCGAGGCGGCACAGCAGTTAGGAATCAAAATTCCTACCCTTTGCAATGACCCCGAGTTGACCAGAGAGGCTTGTTGCCGTCTTTGCGTCGTGGAGGTCGAAGGTGCCCGCACCCTGGTTCCGGCATGTGCAATGGCTGTAACCCCGGGAATGAAAGTGCAGACACACACCCCGAAAGTGGAAGAAGCCCGGCGGGTGATTCTCGAATTAATCTTGGCCAACCACCCGAACGACTGTTTGGTATGCGAAAAAGGCGGTACTTGTGACTTACAAAATTATGCGTACCAGTACGGGATTAGCGAATGGCCGGAAATGGGCGAAAAGCGGCAGTTGCCTATTGACACGGAGAACCCCTTAATTGAGCGGGACCTGAACAAATGTATTCTTTGCGGCAAGTGTGTCCGGGCCTGTGAACAAATGCAGGGCACCGAAGCGATCAACTTCCAGAACCGGGGATTTACCACTTTGGCTTCCACACCGTATAATCGTCCCTTGTCCCTGGAAGACTGCCGTTTTTGCGGTAGTTGTGTAGCTGTTTGCCCGACCGGTGCTTTGATGCCGAAACTGTCCAAAGGGCTGGGCCGTACCTGGGAAATTCAGCGGACCCAGACTACCTGCCCGTTCTGTGGGACCGGCTGTAACTTCGACCTGCTGACCAAGGATGACCGGGTTGTCGGTGTTTGCTCCAACCCCGAATCGCCGGTAAACGGCCGGTGGCTTTGCGTGAAAGGCCGGTTCGGCTGGGATTACATTCACAGCCCGGAACGGTTGACAACACCTTTAATCCGCCGGAACGGCAAACTGGAGCCGGCATCTTGGGATGAGGCTCTGTCTTATGTTGCCGGCGAGTTCGCCCGGCTCAAGGTAAAATACGGTGGGGAAAAAGCTTTTGCGGCTTTGTCTTCTGCCCGGTGCACCAACGAAGAAAACTACCTGATGCAAAAATTCATGCGCGCGGTGATCGGCAGCAATAACGTCGACCACTGTGCCCGTACTTGACACGCCCCCACTGTGGCCGGTCTGGCCGCAACGTTAGGTTCCGGGGCGATGACCAACTCGATTAACGAAGTTGAGTTTAATGATGTTTTGTTTGTAATCGGTTCCAATACCACTGAAGCACACCCGATTATCGGCAATAAGATGAAACGGGCCGTCAAGCGGGGGGCCAAGCTGATTCTTATCGACCCGCGGGGCATCGAACTTTCGGAATACGCCCACCTCTGGCTGCGCCTGCGCCCAGGGACCGATATTGCTTTGATCAACGGTATTATTAATTTGATTCTCAACAACAACTGGGCAAATTGGGAATATATCGCCGCCCGGACCGAGGGCATCGAGGAACTGAAGGCCAAGGTTGCCGACTACCCGGTGGAAAAGGTGGTCGAAATCACCGGCATTCCCGCCGACTTGATTTACGAAGCCGCCCGCCTCTACGCTACCACCGAGAAAGCCGGGATCTTCTATACTTTGGGGATCACCGAACATACCACCGGTACCGCTAACGTGATGTCCCTGGCCAACTTGGCGATGATTACCGGCCACCTCGGGATTGCCAATGCCGGGATCAACCCCCTGCGCGGACAAAACAACGTCCAAGGCGCCTGTGATATGGGGGCCTTGCCGGATGTTTACGCCGGCTACCAAAAAGTAGTCAGCGATGCGCGCCAAAAATACGAAGCTGCCTGGAAGGTCTCCCTACCGGAAAACCCGGGCTTGCGGATTCCTGAGATGATGGATGCGGCTGCTTATGGGTACGTAAAATGTATGTACGTCATCGGGGAAGACCCGATCCTGACCGACCCGGATAGTAACCATGTTCGCAAAGCCTTGGCCAACCTGGAATTCCTGGTTGTGCAAGATTTGTTCCTGACTGAAACAGCCCAGTTGGCGGATGTCGTCCTTCCTGGCGCGAGTTTTGCCGAAAAAGACGGCACCTTTACCAATACCGAACGGCGGGTGCAGCGGGTCAGGCAAGCGATCCCGCCACTTCCCGGCTGTCGTCCCGACTGGGAGATTATCTGTGACCTGGCTGGCCGGATGGGCTATCCGATGAACTACGCCAGTCCTGAGGAAGTCTTCAACGAAGTATGCTCCCTAGCTCCGGCTTTTGGGGGGATGTCCTTCCAGCGCTTGGAGAAGAGCTTACAGTGGCCTTGTCCCACGAAAGACCACCCGGGTACTCCTTTCCTCCACGTTGGGCAATTCTCCCGGGGTAAGGGCGTACTGCAAGGGCTCGATCACCAGGAACCGGCGGAACTCCCGGATGCGGAATACCCGATATTATTATCCACCGGCCGGATGCTATACCATTATGGCATTATGACGCGGCATTCCAATGGCTTAAATACCCTTTGGTCCGAGGAACTGGCCGAAGTAAACCCGGCCGATGCCGAGAAGTGGGGGATCGCGGATGGCGACCAGATCCGGGTTACCTCCCGGCGGGGCAGCCTGGTTACCCGCATTCGCATAACGGAACGGGTACTGCCCGGGGTCATTTTCATGACTTACCACTTCAAAGAATCCCCGGTTAACGAGTTGACCAACTCGGCATTTGACCCGATCACCAAGACGGGTGAATACAAGGTTTGCGCCGTTAAGGTCGAGCCGGTTACCGGGTAGAATTTT
>JAQWAU010000006.1:0-67876 GCA_028707535.1 Heliobacteriaceae bacterium
GGTCGGGGCGACAGGATTTGAACCTGCGACCCCCTGCTCCCAAAGCAGGTGCGCTACCAAACTGCGCCACGCCCCGGGGAAACCGACAGAATAAAGTATACGTGAACACATACCAAAAGTCAACGCTAAACAAGCCCAATTACCAGGTTATGGCGGCATTGACCACACACCTTAAAAGTTTGGCCGCCGTAATGGTTCCGGTTCCGGAAACAACAAAACCTGTAGTAAAAAGCGCATTTTTTCCATGGCTACCGCCCGGTGACTAATCGCATTTTTTAACATTTGGGACAGCTCCGCAAAAGTCTGACCATATCCCGGCAAAAAAAATAATGGATCATACCCGAAACCACCCTGACCGCACATTTCCTCGGCAATCAACCCCTCACAAAAACCTTCGGTGGTAAATTTTTGCCCATCCGGCAGCACCAGAGCCAGCACACAAACAAACCGGGCCGTACGTCGTTCCAGCGGGATCCCTTTTAATAACCGGATTAGTTTTTCATTATTCCGCTGATCATTTTTGGGCACCCCGGCAAACCGGGCGGAGTTGATCCCGGGCAGACCATTTAAGGCATCAACCATTAGCCCGGAGTCATCCGCTAAGGCGGCAATACCGGTTGCGTTGACCACTTGTTCGGCCTTCCCTAATGCATTGGCCCGAAAAGTCGGCCCCGGCTCAGCCAATTCCGGTAGACTAGGGAAATCATTCAGCGCCAACCATTGTATTGGTAATGACGGTGATTGATCACGGGTTAAAGCTTCGAATTCCCGCAACTTGCCCAGATTACGGGTGGCAAGGATCACCCGCATAGTATAACCTCTCCCTTATTCAGCTTTCGATGATTGGCATTGTCTAACCAATCGTAAGTTGTCAGCTTCCCGCTTGTCAAGAGCCGCATTTGTTTTTCAACCAAAATCAAAAAGAGCCGAATGAAGGATTCCTTCATTCGGCTCCATAATTTGTCGATTTAATCCACGGCCAACGCCTGCCGCTGCACAGCCAGCAATTCCTGGATCCCGTTTTGGGCCAGCCGTAGCATTTCCGCCATCTCTTCCCGGCTAAAAGGCTGCCCTTCCGCTGTACCCTGCAATTCAACAAACTTTCCACTGGCCGTCATGACCACGTTAAAATCTACATCTGCCCGGGAGTCTTCGACATAACTCAAATCCAAAATCAGCTCCCCGGCCAATTTTCCGACACTGACCGCCGCTAACTGTTCGATCACCGGCGGACGGGAAATTGCCTTTGGTTGCCGCATTTTTTTTACCGCATCATAAAGGGCGATAAATGCACCGGTAATGGACGCTGTCCGGGTCCCCCCGTCAGCCTGGATCACATCACAATCGATCCAGATAGTCCGTTCTCCTAAGGCCTCCAAATCGACCACAGAGCGTAAGGCCCGGCCGATTAACCGCTGAATTTCCAGAGTTCTGCCCGATTGACGGCCCCGTGATGCCTCCCGTTGGGTTCGGACTTCGGTTGAACGGGGCAACATGGCATATTCCGCCGTCACCCATCCCTTGCCCGTCCCCTTTTGAAACGGCGGTACTTTTTCTTCCACCGAAGCAGTACAAATCACCTTAGTATTCCCCATGGCAATCAAGACGGAGCCTTCCGGATTCAGCAAAAAATTTCGGTGGATCTGAACCGGTCGTAATTGCCCAGGGGCACGGCCATCAACACGGACCATCGGACATCATTCCTTATCTTATGCTTTGATTTTTTACCGTTTGTAGGCCGCTTTTCCTGTTTCGTATAGGTTGTTGCCCTCAGCATCAATTACGACGATCGCCGGCAGGTTCTCAACCACCAGCTCCCGTACGGCCTCGGTTCCCAAGTCATCATAGGCAATTACTTTCGCTTGTTTGATCGACTGGGCCATTAACGCTCCGGCACCACCAATCGCCGCAAAGTAAACCGCCCCGTATTGCTTCATGGCGTCAACTACTTCCTTACTCCGCAGCCCCTTGCCAATCATGCCGGTCTGACCGGCGGCAATCATCCGCGGCGCATAAGGATCCATCCGGTAAGAAGTAGTCGGACCCGCTGGACCGATCACTTTCCCCGGCTTCGCCGGACAAGGTCCGACATAATACATAATAGTCTCTTTCGGTTCAAAGGGCAAGGCCTCACCCCGGTCCAAAGTATCCACCAGCCGTTTATGCGCAGCATCACGGCCGGTATAAATAACCCCACTGATCGACACCATCTGACCAGCCTTCAGAGACCGGACCGCCTCTTGGGTGAACGGAGTGGTTATTTGCACACCATGCATGGATCAACTCTCCTTTCTTAATTATGTCTGTTATAACTCGATTTCAGTATGACGGGCAACATGGCAGTTGATGTTGACTGCACAGGGCATCCCGGCAATATGTGTCGGATAAGTCTCAATATTGACCGCCAAAGCCGTGTTCCGGCCACCAAATCCTTGGGGCCCGATCCCGAGGTTGTTGACCTTCTCCAGCAGTTCTTTTTCCAAATCAGCATAATAAGGGTTGGAACTGTTTTTACCGACTTCACGCAGCAAGGCCTTCTTGGCCAAAAAAGCGGCTTTTTCCATGGTGCCGCCAATACCGACACCAACAATGATGGGTGGACAAGGGTTGGATCCGGCTGTTTCTACTTGTTGCAGAACAAATTCCTTAACCGCTTCAACACCATCCGCCGGCTTGAACATTCTTAAGGCACTCATGTTTTCACTGCCGAAACCTTTGGGGGCCACGGTAATATGTACCTTGTCCCCGGGAACGAGATTATAATGAATCACTGCCGGTGTGTTGTCTTTCGTGTTGACCCGTTCCAGCGGATCGTTGACGACGGATTTCCGCAGGTACCCCTTAGTATAGCCCTGACGCACCCCTTCGTTAATAGCGTCGGTAATCGAACCACCTTCAAAATATACCTCTTGTCCCCAATCCACAAAAACAACCGTCATCCCGGTATCCTGGCAAATGGGAATTGCTTCCTCCGCAGCAATCTTGTCGTTTTCGATGATACGGTCGAGAATTGCCCGGCACAAGGGAGATTCTTCGGTTTCGCGGGCTTTCTGAAGACCCGCCAGAACATCAGCACCAATCTTAGTGTTGGCCTTGATGCACATGCCTTCCACAGCAGATGCTACCTGTTCAAAGGTGATGGTACGCAATGTGATCTTCCTCCTTTTTCGTTTTGTTATTTTAGAAGCTTGCCGTGAACACCGGGCGATATTCACGCCAAGCTACAACACCCGCCTTAAAGATCCCACATCCCATTAATTTCATTTTAGCACAAACCAAAGGTTTCCTCATCAGATTAACGCAAATTTTCTGATATTAGACGGCAAAAAAGCCCCGTGGGGCCGTTACCGGTCAGCTGCCGCGAGAACCGCACAGCCAATCGCACCATTTAATTGCGGGTAAACCGGCACAATTACCTCTACCCCCAAGGCCTCCCGCAACAGCCGGCCAACAGCCCGGTTGCGGGCTACTCCCCCGGTAAAAACCACCACCGGGCTGATTAGCTCACCGGCCATCGGCACTACTCTTTTAACAATCGACTGGTTAACGCCTGCCGCCAGCTGTTGCCAGGTATAACCGGCAATGATCTGCCCAATCAGCTCTGACTCCCCGAAAACCGCGCAAGTAGCGGTTAATTCCACCGGTTCTTCGAAACATTCGCTCAATTCGGCCAAGGTAATCCCCAACACAGCAGCCATATTCTCCAAATACCGCCCGGATGAAGCAGCACACTTATCATTGGTGCGAAAATCTACCATCCGGCCATCCTTCACCTTAACCACTTTGCTGTCTTGGCCCCCAAGGTCGAGCAAAGTAAAATCTTGCAAACCCGTTTGAAAAAGGGCCCCTTGAGCATGGGCCCGTAGTTCCGGTACTACCTTAGCCCCGGCCACCTTCAATAAATTGCGGCCATAACCGGTTGATACCAGTCCTTTAAAGGGCGGCCAGTTCAACCGCTGGTGGTCAATAATCAATTCATTATTGACCCGTCGGCCGAAATCCCGGTAGAAAGACAGGGTTTCGTAGGTGCGATCTTCAACTACTTTGTCCTTGGCCATAAAAACAGCCTTCACGTAACGGCTGCCCAAATCCAACCCGATGTACAGCAATAATCATTCCCATCCGTAAAGGCCTTCAGGCGGCCAACATATCCAAAAAAGCGTCAAGACGCATTCGGCTGCGGGCATCCAGCCGGCCCGGCCGGTCGCCCTCCAGGGTCAGTACCGGCACCTTAACCTGTTTGCGCAAAATAATGTCTTCAATCTGCCGGAAGCAAAAACTCTGGGTGTAATGCACCAGACCATCTATCCGGCGACAGGCAATTTCCCGGTTAATATCCTCAAGCCGTCGAAACACCGGGTAAGGATATGTATACCGGCGATATTGCTCCACGATATCCGGCTCGGCAAAAGGCATGGCGAACTGGCGTTGTACCTCATTATACACGATCTTTGCCCCGTAAGCTTCACAGTATTGATAAAAATCCGTTACAATGGGCGGTACGCCGGCATACCCCAGCCGGACCCGCCGAGGCTGAGCAGTCTTGGCGGTCAGGTTTGCCCCGACGATTAGGCTGTCCAAGTACCGTTCATAAGCATCCGGATCACCATTAAAGTCCGAACACCCAATTAGGGCCAGGTGATTTATTTCCCCGCTGATTGCTTCCCCTTCCCAGGTAAGGCGATCAATCAGGTGGGCCTTTTTTCGCACCTGGTCCAGCCGGTTTTTCCACCGGTTCACCTGCTCCCAACCGGTGCCGAAATACGCCATCAGCTTTTCCATTTGCAGTTTAAGCAGGTCATAATCACGGTCATACGGAAAGGCAAAAGGGATGACCTTAATCCCCGCCACCTGCCAGGTCTCCATTAAGGCATGGGTATTCGAACAATCACCCTGGGTGACGGCAATCACCGTTTCAATGCCCGGCTGCTCCAACAAGGTGGTATAAAGGCCCTTAATCCAACCACAGATATTGCGGGGAAAACCGGCCTGCTCCGCCTTTTCCACGGCTACCCCCGGTTGTTGGCCGGCAATGAATATATTGTTCAAATCCACAGGGACCCACCCCGCAGCGTAGATGATTTCTACCGGCACCGTTGTCGTTATCCCGACTTTTTTGGCCACTATTGCCTTCACCATTCCTTCAAAGACCTACCTAGCCCGCTGCCTGGCCGGCCTCAGGACTGCTATCGAGGCACACCTGCCGGACATTCTCCGCAATAGGTTTCCCCAGCAAGGGCCCCCCTACGCGAACAAATGCCGCCTGGTCCCCACTAACGAAAAAACGGTGGACCGGTGGTCCGGTCAAGGGGTCCCGGGCACTCACCACTCCCCGCTGGATCAACTCTTTGACTTGAAGCACCGTATGACAAGCCGGATCAATCAGGAGCACTTCATCCCCAACTACCGCCCGGATTACCGGCTGCAAAAAAGGATAATGGGTGCAACCGAGAATAATTGTATCCACATCTGCCGCCAACAAAGGCTGCAAATATTCCCGGGTCGCCTGCTCCACCTCCGGGCCCCGGCATTTTCCCGCTTCCACAAAGGGAACATAGCTGGGGCACGCTTGGCCGAAAACCTTGATCTGACTCGATTTTTCGTTGATTCGCTGCCGGTGCATTCCTTTCCGGATTGTCGCCTCGGTGGCCAGCACCCCTACCCGGCCATTACAGGTAACCCGGACCGCCTCATCCGCTCCCGGGTTAACTACGCCAACAATCGGCAACCGGAACTTAGCCCGTAACCGGTCCAAGGCCAGGGAAGAACTCGTGTTACAAGCTACCACGATCATTTTCGCCTTTTGCGAAACTAGAAACTGGGTAATCTCCGTCGCAAACCGGATCAGCTCTTCCGCAGGGCGTGGACCATATGGCACATGCGCCGTATCACCAAAATAAATAATCTCCTCATCAGGCAACTGGTGAAAAATCTCCCGTACAACGGTAAAACCACCGATACCTGAATCAAAAACCCCGATTGGGCCTGTCAACAAACTTCACTCCCAGCAAAACGCCTCAACCATCTCCATTAACAACATAACATATAATATGCCCCCTGAAAAGAAAAGTTGCCAGCCGATTAAGGCTGGCGAAAATGTCGTTCAATACCGGCGGTAATCGCCGCTGCCACCTGGCCACGGACCGCAGGCAAATTCAAAAGCCGTTCTTCCTCAGGGTTGGAAAGAAACATAACCTCCGCTAAAACAGCCGGCATCGTAGTTTCCCGCAATACGAAGTAATTCGCCCCTAAACAGCCGATATCCCGGCGGCCCAAGGAGGCAACAAGTTCCTGCTGTACCATATTGGCAATCCGGACCGTAGTCTGATTGGCCCCCGAATAATAATAGGTTGCCGTCCCGCCAACTTCCGGCCGGGTCGCGGAATTCGCGTGAATACTAACGAACAAATCCGCCTTGGCCCCATTTGCAACTTCCACCCGGTGGGCCAAGTCGCTGCTTTCACCATCAAAGCCATCTATCCCATCACTGTTCCGGGTAATGATCACCCGGGCTCCTTTACCCGTTAAATCGGCGATTACCCGGCGGGCAAGATCCAGGTTGATATCTTTTTCCATTAACCCATTTGGACCGGTTGCCCCCCTGTCCACTACTCCCCACTGGAGATTCACGTTGCCGTGACCGGGATCGACCACAATAGTTTTGCCGGCCAAGGGTTGCTCCCCACCAGGCGGATTATCCACCGTTACTAACCACGAAGCCATCCAGCCCTCCGGTGTGCCGTTCCGGAGTAATTCGTACCAGCCATCGGCAACCCGGCCCAGGCTGAAAGTTTCCCCGGTAGCTGCCGTCCTGACTACAGCGTAATCTGTACCGGGACCAGTACGTAGGTTGGCCGGGAACGAGGTGACCACCTTGCTCCCGTCCCGGGAAGGGAGCGACACCAGCCAATTTGCCACCCAACCGGTCTGGCCGGTGTCAAACCGGACTTGGTACCACTGGCCCAATTCTTTCAAAATCAGGAGCGTTTCCCCCCGGGTGACTGTGCCTACTACAGCAAAAGTTGTCCCCGGCCCGGAACGCACATTAACCACCGGTTCCTGCACAACCCCGGTCCCCAATGGTACTGCCGGTTTGTTACTTTGTTCAAACAGCGGCAAACTACTGGCAATCCAGCCGGGCATCCCGCCGGCATTTGCGGCTACGGGCTGACTAAACAGGATCCCCAAACTGCATAAGAAAGCCCCGCCAAACACGAAGGCTAAAATAAATCTGCGCAACCAGCATTCTCCTCTTTTGGGCGTTATAGAAATAAACGTATCAAAGTAGTTCGTATTTGGCCGCCGTTTGTTGCGGGTTCCTCAGAAAAAAACAGCCCGTTCTCCCGGAATTTGCCGAAAGAACGGGCAGAGCACCCGGGTTTTTTAATTGGCCGTGACTGCACCGGCCTTGCTCTGGTTAGCCGGTTCATTCATGGAATTTTTACGCGCCATCGCTTGGGAAATGTCCAAATGACCGACCAAGCTTTCCTCTTTCTGACCTTCCACCAACAACTGGACCCTTTCAACTGTGGGAAACTGCGTTAAAGTATTAACTAAGGAATAGACGGTTAAAGTCTCCCCGGCAGACCCTCCCTGGTGGTTTATTTGCACTTCTTTACTAAGATTAACCGTACAGACGCCATCCTTCAAGGCAATGTCCACCAAGCGGGTACCGGCGGGAATCGTCGGCAAAACCGCAGTATTGGCACCCGGCCCTTTGATCAATTCCTCAACCGCCGTTCGGGCGACACTTTCCGTCTTGGCGATGGTCCGTTTAACCGGTACCAAATTTTGCCCCTTAACATCGGCAAAATACAAAGTTAAAACCTGTTCCGGCACCGGCGCCTGCTCGTCAGCCGTCAAGCTTGCAGCTCCGGTATGCACAGCTTGACTCTCGTCCGTAACCGGTTGGGATTTCGCCAAGCCTGTCTCTTTTGCCTTAAAATCTTCCTTCATGGAAACAAAACGATCAATTGCCTGACAACCCCCCAAGCCAAAAGCAACCACTAAAGCCGCAACCAGTAAAATAATTCCGGCCGACCAATTCCGTTCCCGCTCCATTGCTCCTCCTCCTTATTTATTCATTCCTCCTTCATAAATATGGACAAGATTCCGCTTGTATTCCCGTTTTGTGATTTTTTACCAGCTATGTATAAATAACTGAAATTAACCCCATCCCCACCGCCCCGGTCAAAATCCCGCCCAAAGCCGACCGACGGTGGTTTTTCTGAGCTTCCGGCCATAATTCCAATCCGACCAGATACACCATGGCCCCACCCGCCAAGGCCAACAGGTGAGCAAGTACCCGTTGGGATACCGCCAACAGGCCAAAGCCCAGCACCGTACCAACCGGGGTACATAAGGCAATTAACAGGGTAAGCCCGAGAATTTTCCCGGGAGCCATGCCGCTCAAGCGCAAAGGGGCGGCGGTGGCAATTCCCTCCGGGATATTATGTAAACCAATTGCCATCCCTACCAGCCAGCCCAGATCAACCTCCGCAACCGTACCGGCCGCAATCGCAATCCCTTCGGGAAAATCGTGTAAAGCAATGCCCAGAGCGATTAAATAGCCCATTTTCCGCAATGCTCCCACCCGTGATTCCCAGGGCCTGGCCATAAGCTTATAAGCCAAAAGCCGGTCTGAAACCGCAATCATCACTACCCCGGTGACAAAGCCCACCATCGTCGCCACAAAGCCCCCCAGCCGCCAAGCCGAAGGCAACAAATCGAAAACCACCACAGCAACCATCACCCCGGCCGCAAAACCCAATAAGGCGCCAAGGGTTCGCCGGCCAAAAGTACCCAACAAAAGGACCACCGCCGCCCCAACGGTAGTGGCAAAACCGGCAAGCAGACTAATTACCAAAGTGGCCAAAAACAAATCACAACCCATCCTTCCCGCTCCCACACCAACCGGCGTAAATTCCGGTCCTTTGATCAATATAATTTGCGATGGAGCCGAAAAGAACGGGAGGGTTACCACCGTTCTCCCACTTTCGGGTTAAAAGTCAAGCGAGGGGGAAAAACTGTCTCCGGAGGAACCTATGCAGATACTTGCGGGAAAACATCAATTGCCGGTACTATTAATCATCGGTTTGATCACCGGATTGATCAATGGCCTGATCGGAATCGGCGGTGGCACGATCGTCATTCCCGCCCTGGTCTTTTTGCTCCGGGTTGCCCAGCATCAAGCCCACGGCACATCTTTAGCCGTTATCTTACCGACCTCAATCACCAGCGCCGCGGTTTACTGGTATCATGGTTACCTGCCCTGGACCGTCACCATCACCGTCGCCCTCACCGGGATGGTCGGCGCCTATTTAGGGGCAAAATTAATGGCCCGGCTTTCCCCCCGCCACCTCCGGTTGATCTTCGGCGGCTTTATGATCCTCGCCGGTGGCCGGATGCTATGGCAATAATCTTAGGGATTACCGGTCTGTTAGCCGGCATCTTAAGTGGCTTGGCCATTGGGGGCGGCACCCTACTGGTACCAGCCTTAATCCTCCTGCTGGGGATTGAGCAACACCAAGCCCAAGCGGTGGCCTTAACGGCCTTTCTCCCGGTATCCAGTGTCGCCATCATTACCCATTACCACACCGGCAACATCCGTCCTCGGCTGGCCTTTTATCTGGTCCTGGGGGCCATAATCGGCGCCTTTGGCGGCGCATTGCTGGCAACCCACCTGTCGGGACCCTTGCTGCGAAAAATTTTCAGCGTATTTTTAATCGGCATGGGTATTTACGAAATTGCCTCCCGGCCCCCAAAAGGGGAACAAAACAGCCCCCCGAATAAATCTTGAACCCTACTTCTCCGCCAGATCCACCAGCCAAAAACCTTCCGGATACCATATGGCCGCTTCCGCTAAAGGAGGCGGCCTATTTTCCATCCAGGCCAAATACCGGGCACCCTCTTCCCGGACCCCGGCCAAATAAGCATCACTAAACCCTTCCGGCGCAATAAACCAGCCAAACCGCCGACTGTGGAACAGGGTACGCGGGGTTGGTTCCACCACCACCACTAAAGCATCCACCGGGGTTTCCCGGGCAATCGCCCGGCCAACCTGCAAGGGTTTTTCCTCCAAGGCATACCAGGATTCGTACCGCCAAGGCTCATTGGCCAACCAACCGGCCGGCACCCAGTGCTGGTAGGTTCCGGTAACGAAAAATGCGCCAAGACCCGTAACCAACAGCATTACGACAGTCAGCCCCGTCCGGGAAAAGCCGGCCCTGCCCTCCGGGTGGTCGGCAAAAGCAGCGGCCGCCGCCAGGACCACCAAGGGCACCGCTAGCAAATAATAATACTGCAAGTTGTTCAAAACCGCCGAGCCGCTGATGGTGAAAAAAACCAGCAGGCCGGCACCCCATAAAACAAAAGCTAACCGGGCAGAAGAAGCCAGGCTACGGGCAAGCCCAAAAACCAAAGGCACAAGAAAAAAAGGCGTAACGGCATAAAAAAATAAACCGACACCCAAGTCTGACCACCATTCAGGTGGGAGTCCCTCGGTCCAGAGCCGGTGCAAAAACCCGCTGATTAAGCCGGACGCAAACTGGTGCTCGGCGATCCCGTGGATCGCGGAAAAATACGCCAGGGAAGCAGCCACCGGAATAACCAAATAAGCCGCCCCGATCGCCTTTTTTGGCCGGCGGGCGGTTAACCACCAGGTAAACAGCGGAAAAGCAAAAACCACCGCCGGCGGTTTCACCAAAACAGCCAAAGTAAAAAGGAAACAGCCCGTCAACGCAGCCATCCGGGAACCAGACCGGCGCCAAACCAAAAAATCGGCTAAGGCGGCCAGACCCAAGGCCAACATCGGTACATCCGGCTGAAAAGACCGGGAAAAATAAAGATACACCGGGTGAACGGCCAAACCGAAGGCGGCAGCCAACCCGGCTTTTAGATCCCACAATTCGCGGGCTACACGGTAAATTGAAACCACCGACCAGAGGGAAAAAGCAACGATCACCAGCCGGGCAATCCAGTTCAGTTCTCCGCCCAACCGGAACAACCAAGCCGTCAAATAAGGTACCAGGCAAAACTCCAATTCCGCGTAATTTGGTGGCGGCCCGTAATAAGGCAGTTGCGGGCGCAGGATGTTCATTTCTATTTCGGCAAAATACCGGGCCACCGCCAAAGTATCACACTGGCGCCAACTGTGAAAATCAACAAAAGGATGATCAAGCCCTGGTAGCCGAAGCACCAAACCAAAGAATACAATTCCCGCCAAAATCCAGGTAGTGCTTAACTTTGCGCCACCATAATTACACCCAAACAAATTACCAGCACCCCGCTTACCCGTAACCAGGACACACTTTCCCCCAATAACCCCCAAGAGGCCAGCAACACCAACCCATACCCGAGACTAACCATGGGATAAGCGATACTCAGTTCGATTTTCGCCACAGCGATAATCCAGATAAAAGAACTAACGGCGAAAAGGAAAATCCCTCCGATTAGGAGGGGGTTTTTTGCCATTTGCAGTCCCACTTGACCGAGGTTTTGCCACAGGGTGGCCTGGCCAAAAACGAGACGGTTGGCTCCCAACTTAAGTAGCACCTGACCCCCGGCGCCAAAAAAAACGGAAACCAAAATCAACGGCAACCCTTGCGCAAAAAGGCTTTTCATGAACGGTCATCCAATCTGGCCACCCGCCGGGCCAAAAACAAATAATTGCACACCGTTTCAAACACCGGCATTTTGCTGGCGCCGGTTTTCCGGTCATACCGCAACACCAAGGCCACCTCCGCAAACCGGACGTTAAAGGACCGCAATTTCAACAATATTTCCGCCATGCAATCAAAACCCCGGGCTTCGATAAAATTCTCCTCGTAGTGGTCAAAGGCCTTTTGGAGGATCCCCGCCCGGTAGGCCCGGAAACCGGACGAATAGTCCTTTACCCCTTCCAGGCGAAAAAGCCGGCCCAATAGAGCCGACGCCCCCCAAGACAATATTTTGCGGACCCGGGACAAGCCGACCTGCTCACCACCCGCCTGGTACCGGGAAGCGATCACGACATCATAACCCTGCCTGATTTTAGCCGCCATTTGCGGGACCAAAGCCGGATCATGGGTGTCATCGGCATCCATCGTCACAATCACCGTATCGGCATGGGCCCTGGTAACAGCCCACCGTAGCCCGGTATTAATCGCCCGGCCCAAACCGCGGTTCTCCGGATGCCGCAAAAGGGTTAAGCCGGCAATCCCCTGGTATTCCTCACAAATCCGGGCGGTATCATCTTCAGACCCGTCATCAACTACTACTACCTGCAAATCCGAATCCTTCTGTTTCAAACCTTCGATTTTACGCAATAGACTAGGTAAACTTACAGCTTCATTATAAGCCGGCAAAACAACAAACAGGGCCGGGCCCTCCCTTCAGCGGGTTTCTCCTGGCAGCAATTTTCACTATTCCCTAGTATGTACCAACCACCCCGGAAACATATCCGGACATAATAATCATGACCCGGGCCGACCGTTGCGGACCAATAAATACCTGATAAGGATGACGTAAAATGGGTCGTTTATTTTGCTTACCGCAGCTTGGCTTTCAACCCCTTCCTCACCAAATCACCGCCGCCTGGAAAGCAATCTACACCATGGGCGGCCGGGCGATCCTGGCCGATGAAGTCGGCTTGGGCAAAACCATTGAAGCCGGAATTGTGATTAAAGAACTACAGTTGCGGGGCCAGGCCGCCAAAGTCTTGATTTTAACCCCGGCCAACCTGACCGGCCAATGGGCGAATGAAATGCGCAGTAAATTCGGGTTCCCGTGCTGGGTAAACAAACGGGAATACGGCTGGCATTGGCACCCCTTTGTCATCGCCTCCCTGGACTTGACCAAACGCTCCCCTCATGCGGAAATCATCCGGGAAATCCCCTACAACATTATAATTATTGACGAAGCTCACCGGCTGAAAAACCCAAAAACTGCCATTTATCGCTTTGCCCAATCCTTAAAAACCGAAAACATGCTGCTTTTAACCGCTACCCCAGTTCAAAACGACTTAAAAGAACTGTATCACCTCGTTGACCTCTTACACCCCGGATACTTTGGCCGTTACCCCGATTTTCAGGCCGCCTTCATGCGCAACAAACGCGAACCAAAGAACGCCCGGGAACTACAGGACATCTTAGCCGGCATTATGATCCGCCACCACCGTCATGAATGCGCCGTACAACTACCGGAACGGCAAGTCCACCTGGTTCCCTTGGACCTGACCCCGCCGGAAAAAACCCTGTACAAGGCGGTCGTAAACTATTTGCGGAGTGAATTCCGCCGGCGAAAACAAATCAACCAAAGTGTCCTGGGGTTGCTGACCTTGTTAAGGGAGGTGTGTTCCAGCTCTTTTGCCGCCCTGGGCACAATTGAGGTCATGGGCCTTGAGGAGTTGATTCCGTTGGCCCGCAACATCCGGTTCAACGCCAAAGCCCAAGTCGTAACGGATTTCCTCCGGCAAAACCGGGACAAAGTAATCATCTTTACGGAATATGTGCAAACCATGGAATACCTGACCATGCACCTTCAGGCTGCCGGCATCCCGGTTTTAACCTATCATGGCGGTCAGGGCCGGTGGACCCGGGCCGTTACCCAACACGAATTCTTCCAGAGCGATACCCAGGTCCTGATTGCCACCGAATCCGGGGGTGAAGGGATCAACCTGCAGTTTTGTCACCAGGTGATCAACTACGACCTGCCCTGGAACCCCATGCGGCTGGAACAACGCATCGGCCGGGTCCATCGGCTGGGCCAGGAACATCGCGTCCATGTCTATAACTTAAGCACCCGAAACACCATTGAAGAACAAATCCTCACCCTACTAACCGAAAAAATTGCGATGTTTACGCAAACAATCGGTCACTTAGAGCACCTGCTCCATAGCCAACCGGTAGAAAGTTTGGAAAAGCAGGCCTTAGCTTGCCTGCTCAACCCTGCCTTTGAGCAGGAAAATCCCGGAGAAAAAGAAAAACCAGCCTCCCTAGGGCTTGCGCCACCCAGGTTTACACCGGTTTCGGCACCATTATTTCTTAGCTGATTGATGTTCACGAGACCCGCACTTGGCGGTGGGGATTATACGGTTGAAAAACCGCTCTTTTCAGCACGTTACCTTCAAATACCGCTGTCGCCCGGTGCAAAAATTCGCCCCGCACCAGATACCGCAAGTCAAAAAACCGCACAATGGCGGCATTCGCCCGCTCTTCTTTGGTGATGTAACAGTGGGGGGTAAACGCAACAAAAAAGCGGCCTAAAGGGGAAACCAAAGCGGCCTTAATCAAAGGATCATCCGGCTGTTTCGGCAACCGCCGGACAACCTGAACCTGCGTACGGCGGCCCAATACTACCCGGCCCACCCAAAACACTTGCTCGTTTTCGGCCAGAAAATCCCAACACCGGCAACCGGAACGCGCCGGCAAAACCAATACCCGTAAAAAGCCACCTGCCGGCTGGTGGTTTTCAGGCCTCGCATATTCCTTAACTACCCACCGCACCGCCTGGTGATGACCCCAAAAACGCCACAAAACATAAATCCCGGCCAAGGCGAACCAACCCGGACCCACCAGCCACTGGGGCAGCAGGAACAGGCCGATCAGCATGGGATCACATAAAGGCAGCCAGTTGACCGTCACCCGTTGCCGGCAAAACGGCCAAAAAATCCGGGCCCCGTAAGAATTGCCGATATCCAGCACCAGGTGGGAAACCCAACCGGCAAAAGTCCAACAAAATAACCCGGGAAATTCCGGTGCTCCCGGGAAAAACAAGGAAAGAACGCCGGCAACCACTGCCGCCCCAATCAACGCGACCAATAACGAATGTGATTCGGCGCGGTGCCGTTTTAAGAAAGCCAAATCACCACGCAATTGCCAAATTATGTCACCATCCGGCAACAAAGCCCCCGCCAGGGCAGCTACGGAAACTACATCCAAACCATCCGCCGTAACCGGGTGACCGGCCAGGGCAACCAACCCCAGGCCAACCACCCCATGGGTAAATGGGTCCACAGCCTTATTCCCTCCCCGGTGAGCTCTTCCTTTAATTATAACACTGCCCATCCGGGGAATTCGCCGGCCAATTACCGGCACAGCCGTTACTTATTGCCAGGAACGAAAACCTTCACCCAATACTTCGTGAACCTCATTAATAATCATAAAGGCCTTCGGGTCAACTTCACGCACCACCGATTTCAGCCGAAAAACCTCAGTACGGCTGACTACACAATATAGAACGTTTTTTTCCAGCGCGGTATATGCCCCCCGGCCGCTTAAAACGGTTGCCCCCCGCTCAAGTTCTGTCGCCACCCGGTGGGCAATTTTGTCGGATTGGTCGGAAATAATCATTGCCGCTTTAGCCGAATAGGCGCCGGTTTGCACAAAATCAATAATTTGGGCCGCCACGAAAATGGCGACCAAGGTATACATCGCCACCACCCGCCCAAAAAATAGGCCAACCGCCGTAATCACCACAATATCGATCATTAATAAGGCCCGGCCGATCGGGAAACCCCAACGGTGGTTAACCACCCGGGCAATGATATCTGCTCCCCCGGTTGAACCCCCGAACAAAAAGATGGTTCCCATGCCCAAACCGATCACCCCACCGCCATACAAAGCGGCCAGCAACAAATCCTCCGGCATGGGCGCCTGCAGGTTGTGGGTAAGGTTAATGGCGAGAGCCGCAACCATAGTGCCGAACACCGATTTAATCGCAAATTCGCGGCCAACCAACCGCCACCCCACGATAAAAAGGGGGATATTTAAAATGATGATCGTATGACCAACCGACCACCCGAACAGGTAGTAAAGAATCAAGGCTACCCCGGTAACCCCGCCTTCCGCCAAATGATTGGCGATAATAAAATAATTAATCCCTAAGGCAAAAACGATCGCCCCCAAAAAAATGCAGGTCAGATCTTTCGCCCAACGTTTTACCTTTTGGTTCATCAATGTCCCCACTTTCCCGCTGTAGTCCTTAGCATTCCCACCAGCCCCAAATTCTGCCCCGGGCCGGACAAAAAAAAGAACCAGGCACAATGGCCTGGTCCCTGTTGCCGGAAAATGATCAGTTGCAACAACCGCAACCACCCGTCCCTTTTCCGATCCGGTTGTTCAGTTCATCGACCAGTTTATCAACGTCAATACCATGTGCCGAAGCACCCTGTTCAATGTTTTCAAAACGAGCCGCAGCACAACCCAGGCAGCCCATCCCAAAACTCATAAAAACCGGCACCGTCTGGGGAAATTTTTCAACTACTTCCCGAATACTCATTTCTTTGGTGATCACACTTGCCACCTCCTTTACACGGGCAGATTACCAACCTATGTTCGCCATTATACCTTAACTTTTTGGGGCAAGCAAATTAAGCCAGTCCCAAGGAACCCAGAATTATTTCTAAGGAACCTTCCTCCGGAATTAAAAATAAACAGCCCTTAATTAACTGGTCCCCGCCGCCGATAAACTCGGTCTCCAACAACAAGGCCTGGTCACCCACCTCGGCAATAGTCGTAAGCACCGCGCTGATAATCGCCGCCGCCATATCGATCGCCAACGCCGGTACCGATTGTTCATAAGCCAATTGCGTAAACATCGATAAAGCATTTAAATATGTACCGGCCAATATATTTCCTACTTCCATCAAGGCGGAAGCCTGCAAATCCTCGATCACCTGGGTGCTGCCCCCCGGTAAACCCATCACAAGGTCTACCAGCATTCTTGCGGAATCAAAGGGCAACACAAACAACAGGTTGGCCGGGGCGCCACCATGTACTTTCAAGTAAACCCCGGCAACTAAACTTTCCGGGCCCCCCATCCGTTCGGCAACCTCGTTGAAGGGAACAACGCCCAAGGAAGGAACCTTCATGTCAACCGGTTTTTGCACCATCTCGGATAAGGCAGTGGCGGCATTTCCCGCGCCAACATTCCCAACCTCCCGTAAAGCATCCATCTGCAAAGGACTAAGGTTAAAAACCCCCAACATCTTCACCCCTTTGCTTATCAACCATAAGATAACATTACCAATCTTTACTGACAAGAACAAGTCCTTTTGTAAAAGGAACCAAGGAAAGGCGCTTTTCTAATTCTGCCGGCAAACTCCCCCCCGGGTCAGCCGCCGGACAGGCCCAAGCTGTCGACGGATAGTCGGTCAACCGAACTTTAGTCCCTGGCCCCGAAGGAATCTTCCCGGAGAGCAGCAGCCAGCGCACCAGTTCATCTTCCCCTTGATTCACCAGCCGCAGCCGCAATTTTTCCGCCCGGTGGGAGACCGGAGAACAAAAAAAGGTGCGGCAAACCAAAGGCCGGACCCCATGCTGCCGGCATCGCCCGGTTTGGTGGTCAAACAGGCAGCACCACCCGGCCTGATCCCGTTTGAGGACAACATCGACAACCGGTCCCTGGACATTAATCTGCGCATAACGGTCCACAGCCGCCGGCAGGTTGGCGTTAGGCAGGGTTTGACTCAACCGGACCAAGTCACCAATCGTTAGCGGGATCCGTTCCCGACAGCAAGCGGGGCAACCGGCACATCCGGCCCAGCCGGTCAAAACAGCCCCCTCTCGCCGCAAGGCAGTCCACTTGGTCCCGGCAAAAAACCGCTCCAACCCTTCGATATAATCGGCAATGTTCGCTTGAGCTGCCACCGCAGAAACATCATATCCCCAGCCATTCGGAAACTCTCGTAAGGCAAATTTAACCATTGCTTACTTCACCTGATCTCTTCCCGTTCATCAGGCGCATAACGGACCGATGCCCGGGGCGATTCCCACATTTGCACCGACCGCACCCCAATCCCGGGTGCCTGGGCAACCAACCAACCGGCAATTTTTTCGTAAAAATACCGGGCGATATTTTCGGCGGTAGGATTGTATTGCGTAAAATAGGGGTGTTCATTAATCAACCCGTGGTCAAGCTCATCGCAAATTTGACCTAAAAACTGTTTTACCGTAAAAAAATCGATCAACATCCCGGTTTGGTCCAAAGCAGTTCCGTAAAGCACGACTTCTACCTGCCATGTATGCCCGTGAATCCGCGCACATTTACCCGGATAGCCCCGCAACAGATGGGCAGCCGAAAAATGGCTCTGAACAATAACTTCATACAAGGTTAATCCACTCCTCCAAACTTGCTCTGACCCCTTCCGGCACCGGTCCGCCATCAGGTAAAACCTGCCCCAGCCGGTTTTGCGGCTTACTTATGCCGTGAAAGTCACTGCCACCGGTAACCAAAAGCCCAAACTCCGCCGCCAACCGGACAAACCTCCGCACATTGGTCCAGGAATGCTCGGGGTAATATGCTTCGATCCCTAGCAAGCCAAAAGGAATCAACCGGGAAATCAAAGCGGTTAATTCGGCAGAGCCGATAACCGGTAAGTGCCCGGGATGGGCAATAACCGGAATGCCACCGGCCTCCCGGATTAATTTTACCCCTTCTTCCGGGGAAACTTTATCCTTTTTCACGTAAGCCGGTCGCCCCACCGCCAAAAACTTTTCAAACGCTTCCGCCACGGAAGCCGCCACGCCCATTTTAACCAGTACCCGGGCAAAATGAGGCCGCCCAATTACTTTACCCCCGGCTTCCCGGGCCACTTGTGCCAGGGTAACCGGGATGCCCAGTTGCCGTAACCTTTCGATA
Organism: Heliobacteriaceae bacterium; assembly: GCA_028707535.1. Lineage (GTDB taxonomy): Bacteria > Bacillota > Desulfitobacteriia > Heliobacteriales > Heliobacteriaceae > STF2-203. The sequence continues at coordinate 18,619 of JAQWAU010000006.1, forward strand.
ATCAACGGGTTACGCTGGTGGCGATAATTAAGCAGTTTTTCCAAACATTCGTTTAGGGCGAGATTATTAATGTCCGGATTGTAACCTAAAACGTGCAATTCGCCCTGGTTGTACTCGGTGCTAAGTTCTACACCCGCAATTACTTTAACCCCGATTTTCCGGCCCATTGCCTGGGCCGCCGGTACCCCGGCCACCGTATCGTGGTCGGTCAAAGCCATAAAGTCCACACCTATCCGGTGGGCCAGCATCACCAGTTCTTCTGCCGACAACGACCCATCCGAGGCCAACGAGTGGGTATGTAAATCTATTCTCCGCAAAAAAGCCACCCCTACCAACCCAGCCTACCCGAAAGAAACTTAGGCCCCTCTTCCCAGCGAAGAAGGGCCTGAACTTACTTAATTGTTTATATTATACCAAGATCCTAAGGGATTTACCAACCGTTCACCAAAACCACATACCTTACGGCAGCAACAGCCATCCTAATCCTAAAAGCAGGTGACTTTAATGTGGATCTGCCCGGCCTGCAATGGCCTGAGCCCAGTAACGGTTCCTTGCCCCAACTGCCGGACACCGCTCGATGATCATGGTCCGGTCGAAGACTTTGCCCAGCCATACAGCCCTTATGATGTCGACAACGAACTGGACAACCTGGTTGCCGGCCCCACAACCGGCCGGTGTTGCCACCTTCTGGTCTGCCCCCGGTGCGGTACGGACCACCGGATGGCCTTGTCGCTTAAACTAATCTAAGAACGGCTCCTTAAACCGGCCACTGCTTTTAACACCAAGTTTTGGACAGCTGGTGTCTTAATCAGTTCGCCAAACATGTTCATCCGTTGCATCGTAGGGTTACCGGTATTCTCTTCCCGACCGGTCACCAGGGAAGCCAAGCCGAGCAAGGTATCCATATCTAAGCCCCCGATATTGAACCCACCCTGGTTTCGATCAGGTTGCTTTTGCTGCCGACGCCAACGGCGGTAAGCCCAACTTCCCCGTTTTGGCTTTACACCGATAAAGCCCATTGACCGGACCAATGAATCCATTGACTCATCCGCTTCCCTGAGCAGTCTTTCGACGCGTTCGGAATTGGTCTTCAAACGCTGAATTTCTGTTTCGACCTTTTCTAATTCCAGCCCTTTCGGCAACAAACTTTGGACTGAAGAAATGAGAGTTCCGCCAGGGCTAACACTCGCATCTGTCTCCTTGGTCTTTTCCAGCTTTTGGAGGGCGCCAGGTTGGGGGAGCAATGCCGGCGGCACCCCACCGGTTGTCGTCGCCCCTACTCTTTCTGCCGCTAGATCGGGGTCTTTTTTCCCACCCTTTAACCGCTCACTCAAATTTTCTTTTTGTCCTTCCAACCGGACGATTGTCCGGATCAGCCGGTTTTCCCGATTTTTTAACAATCTAATCCGCCGGTCCAACTTTTTTATTCTATTACGCGCCATAGTAGGCTTCATAATTACACCTCCACGTCCGTCCGGAAACCCCTGACCTATTTACATATTATTGCATTCCGGCCATTTGGTGCCTGAAAAAATAAAAACCCGTCCGCAAACGGACAGGTTTGTAGTGCATGGATCTAAACTTAACCGGCTAATATCGCTTGGATTTCTGCCAAGGCACCCTTTTTTATCGTTGTGATCGATTGCTTAGCTGTTTCCTGTTCAATTAAAGCCTTGAATTCCCGCTTTTGTTCCAAGCTTAATTTGTTTACCAGTAATCGCACCAGTTCAACGGCTTGGCAGCATTCCTGATCATTTAACGCTTCGGCATTAATTACTTTGTCTAGAACCAGATCCAACTGCCGGGAAACTTCTTTGCCCAAGGCTGCCTCAGTCAAACTCTGCTGGCTGATCAGCCGAAAGACCACATCCCGGGTTAGTGCGAAGTCAATCAATGTGTCCCAGCCTCCTCTTGAATTTCACCCTCCTTTGTTGCTACATAATATTGAGCACCTGCCTGAAGGGTTCCCCTCCCGGCTTGTCCCGCCCAAAATGAGCTGCCCTACCCCAGTGGGGCAGGGCCCCTACTACCGGATTAACGGCAGTAGGGCCGGCAATAAAACCCCAACAAGGCAATAATGAGGATCAAAATCGCCAAGGCGATAATTTCGTAACAACAGCCGTAATTATGCCGGCTCATATTTGTTCCCCCATTTACAACATTTTTTTGATTTGGTCAAGTGCCTTTTGGTCTTTGGCCGATACCTTAGACGTTTTCAGCAATTGCTCAAGCAACCCTTTGAGTTGTCGGCCTTGTTCCGGCGATAAATGCTGGGAAAACTTGCCGACGAGTTGTACTGCCCGTTGGCGGTCAGCATCATTCAACCCCTGGCGGTTGCGTAACTTGTCAACAATCCGGCCAATCTGCTTTTCCTCTTCCTTCCCAACAGGCAAGTTAAGTTTATCCTGTTTAACGATCTGTCCAACGGTTTCCTTTAGTTCGTTTATATCCATCCGGCTACCCCCTGTAACTCAATTTACCTTCCCGGAAATATCATATTAATAGGCTAGGCGACAGGTTCCTTAAAAGGAAACTAATGCAAATTACCGGTGCCGGTCTTTGGGCCAATACCGGTGACCCAAATAAAACATCACCATAATCACCGGAATATGCAAAAACCACCACCCGGCGCCAAGAAATTCAAATATCGTGCCGTCGATAGGGTTTCCCATATTTCCTTCCCTCCTGAGTCCTTTGCGTCAACCCGGCCACACCGGGCTGCATGAGGTGTGTCTCACCGGGCAACAATAAAAGTGGGAGGAATGTAGCATGGCCGCATCTATAAGCAGCTTTACCCCAGGTAAAGGGCTGGTCGTTTATCGTTTAAGCCCGGAGTCACTTGAAGATCTTTACCGCAAATACGGCCGACCGGGGGAAATTGCTCCTGGCGTCAAAGCTCCCCGCAAACGCACTTTGCCCCCCACCCGGGCACCAGGTGCCGTTCCTTTATTAGAGGCGGATTGAGGTAACCCGGTAAATTTTTTCCCCTTGCCATCCACAGTCACTTCGTCTATACTTGATCAATGCCAGTTGCTTGGCTAAAGAAAAAGAGTATGGGGGATAGTCGCAGCTTTTGGTTTTCCAGAAGTTGAGGAAATTCGAGACACGCCCACAATTGCTTGACAGTTGTGGAGTTTGGTGCCTGGTGCAAACCAGGGCAGGGCGACCTGACGACGACAAAAGCCTCTTGACAAAGAGGCAAGTAGTCGTAAAGTGCCACAGAAACGAGGTCTTCCGGTAACGGAAGAGTGCAAGGGTAAACTCCGCTAGCGTGCAACCCAAATAGGCGGCTATAAGCCGTGGGTAGGGGCACTCGCCACCGGCGAGAAGTAGGTTGGGCCGCAGCCTGGCCTGCTTAGATAAATGACTATCCCTTGGCTTTGGCCAAGGACAGAATCTCGATTACAACCATGCTCTTTTTCTGAGACCAGAGGTTTTACCACCTCTGGTCTTGTTTTTTTGCGCTTTTTAATCATCGTTGTTACCCCCACTGATCCGGTGTTTTTGCATCCGGTACACCAAAGCCGGCCGCGTTAACCCCAAGAATTCGGCTGCCCGGACCTGGTTGCCCCGAAAATGTTTCAGAACGGAAATGATTAGCGTACGTTCCAGTTGTTCCAGGGAAATCTGCTCTCCCCGGATATCTAGGGAAAAATCTTCGTCCCCGATCCGCAATGGTCCCGGCTCACGCACCTCTTTACCGCCTCGATGATGGATGCCCTTTTTCCGTCGAACATTAATCCCGGCGGTTGCCCGTTGCAAACCGGCGCCTTCCTTGACCGGTTCCCCCGCCCCGGCAGGTAAAGCCAGCTCGCGCTCGGTGAGGAATTCTTCGTGGCCTAAAAGCACCGCCCGTTCTACCACATTGCCTAGTTCCCGCACATTGCCAGGCCAATTATAAGCCGTAAGCATTTCCAGGGCCGGGGCGGAAAACCCTTTGAACCGCCCGTGGGGATCAAAACGGTGCAGAAAATGCCGGGCCAATAAGGGAATGTCTTCCTTCCGCCGACGTAAAGGGGGCAAATAAACCGGGATTACCTTTAATAGGTAATACAGGTCCGCACTAAATTCACCGGCCTGTACGGCCTGGGCCAAATCCCGGGAAGAGGCGGCTATAATCCGCACATCTACCGGGAGCTTTTTCGTTCCGCCAACCCGGATAAAAGCCCCATCCGCCAACACCTGGCTTAAGTGGGCCTGGACAACCACCGGCAAGCTGGCTATCTCCTCTAAAAACAAGGTTCCCCGGTGAGCCAATTCCAACCGGCCTGGTCTCGCTTCCCGCCCATTCTCCCCCTGAAACCCGGACTCTAAGCCGAAAAGTTCAATTTCCGCCAAACTAGGCGGCAAGGCCGCTAAATTGACCCCCACAAAAGGAAATTCCCGACGCCGGCCGTGGTAATGCAAAGCCCGGGCCACCACCTTTTTCCCGGTCCCATGCTCCCCTTGCAGCAGGACTGTCGCCCGGGCAGAGGCAATTTCGCCAATCAAGCCCCGGATCGCTTGCATCGCCGGATAATTGCCGACTAATTCAAAATCCCCACCCAGCCGGGACATTTCCCCCCTTAAGAACCGCACTTCCCGGATCAGGTTTTCCCGTTCCAGGCAGTTTGCCACCGCCCAACGCAGCTCTTCCAAATCAAACGGCTTCGGTAAAAAGCCGGCAACACCCAAGGCTAATACCTGGTCTAGCCCATCAAGCGCACCATCGGACAAGGCTACCAGGATTGGCCGCCGGGGATACCGTTGCTGTAGTGAACGAATCGCCGCCAGCCCTTCCGCATCCGGAAAGTTCAAATCGAGAACCACCAAATCCGGTTCGTCCGGCCCGGCTTCCCGTGCCGCCAGATCGCCCTGGGCAACCCGGTAGCCCACCCGGCACAAACCCCTGACCAAAACCAAACGCATCTCTTCTTCACCGGCGACGACCAAAACTGTGGCTTGCATAAACCATAACCTCCTGCTCCTATCCGCAAGCAAATTCAGCCTGTACCGGCTTATTGGTCAGTACCTAAGGCACTTTCCGCCATCACCTCCGCGGGCAAGGCCTGCAAACGTTCGTTTTGCCGCCGGACTTGACCGGCAATTATTTGCGTATAACCTAAAACATCGGAACGATAACCGGTTTCCTCTTCCAAGAGCCGGACTGCTCCCCAGATAATCCCCAGCGAATTTTGCAAATCCGAAACCAACCTGACCGCTACTTTTCCCCAACACGCCGCCGGGCCCAAACAAGCCGGTTTTTCGGCCCCGGCTGTCTTGTTATCGCTTCCGGCAGGAGCCTTCAGCTGCCGACAAAAGCCGGCCAGACCGGCAATCCCACCGACCAAACAAATCATTGCCGCCCCGACCACCGCTACAGCAGCCGGGGCGGCAATCTTTCCCGGAACAAAATCACTAGCCAGGCTCCCCAGCAAAAAAGCCGAAACCGCTGTAGGTAAGACCACCCCAGCCAGTAACCAACCCACCAATCTCACCCACCCCCCAGCCAAAAACAATCAAGCCCCGGCGGGAATTCCGGCCAAGGCTTACTGCAAACCACTATTACTTACCGGGTAACAGGGTCTCCCCTTGTTGCAACATGAACCGCCAGCATTTCAAGTGAGTGGTCCAGTTGCTCTAATTGTCGGTTCATCGCCACTAATTGCTGCTGTGCTTGCTGAACCTTAGACTCTAGTGCCACAATATCCGCCAAAACCGGCCCGAGCAACCCAGCAACATATCCTTCAAGGACCTGCCGGCAGACTGTTTCCGGATCGCGATCAACTTCTTCTGTTCTTGCGCTTTGAACCACAATCTCCACTCCCTGCCAGCCGAAATGTTACGCCGTCAGAAGAGTATATGTGCCGGTGCTCGCTTTCTAGAACTAAGTCTGTTTTAAACAAAACAAAGGGCTATCCCTAAATTTAGGACAGCCCCAGCCAGCAATAATCCGGATTAGCGGTGATGCCAGGCCGATTCCAGCCAAAAAAGAAGCATCAACAATGTGGTGATAACCATTCCGAGAAACTGATAGACAATGTAATTAAGGTGGGCCACAGCAATCACCTCGTTTCCCTACTATTCCCGGTCATCGTCCACTGTGTCCGGGTAGCCCCAATGGCGTCTGAGCAAAATCAAGATTTGCGCCAGTGAGCTGCGAATTGCCATCAGGGTAAAAACAAACCAAATAAAAATAAGGAGAATAGAAACCCCAAAGAAAAAATCCATTGTTCCGGGAACGTAATCGATTTTCTGTCACCTCACTAACAAGCCAGCCAATTGGAAACCCACAACCTTAAGGCCGTTAATTGCTGCTAAGTATATTATAGCCGAAAACACGCCTTTTTGCCGAATAGGGAAGAAAACGAAAACGGCCCCGGCAGACTTACATCACCGCCTGGGGCCGCACTTTAAATTATTTCAATTCGTCCTATCCGTCCGAAAAAGACCCTTGAATCCCCACAGGCAAGTCCATAACCTGCACCCCTGCGGGCAGTTCAAACTCGCTGTCGGCAACACTGTTAACCGTTAGGTTCTTGAATTCCATCACGTTCAAAGGCTTGCCGTCTTGGAAGGTTTCTACCTTCACCGGGAAACCGTATTCTTCCCAAATATAGTATTTTTCGCCCCAATTTTGCTCCTGGTGCTCTACCAGCCGGCATTGCTTGCCGTCAACAACCACCCGGCCCCCATCCTTAAAATAAGCCGGGTTCCATTTTTCTGATTCGGTAATGGTTACCGGATCTTTCGCCTCTTTATCTTTTGGCAGGGGGTATTTCATCGCGGTTTTTTCGGCCGGCATCACCATATACAGGACATCAGGCTTCATTATATTAATGATCGTATTTCCCGCCGGGTCTGTAGTTTGCACCTTCGTTTGCTGCCCTTTAATCCACATCTTCGCCGTTGTCTTTTGGTTGTTGGCCTGGTCGGTAAATATGCTGTCAAAAGACATGGAATCCACTTTTTTCACGCGTTCCTTCACAAAAAGATCAGCTAACGGGACACCGGTGTCTTTGTTATCACTAACAGCCTGTTTACTGCCGGCAGCCGGCTGGTCCTTATCCGCCGGCGTTCCCCCGCCACAGCCGGCAACCATGGCGGCAACAAGCGCCAAGGCCAGCAGCAGGACCGTCAATCGGAACCGTTGGCTCATTGTCAATCCCTCCCAAACATTTTGATTGAGTTAATTCTTACATTGTTCCAGTCAACGGTCTTTAATTATATTGCTAAATGTTGTTGAATTATTGCTTAGTTCCCCAAATCGTTTTGCGGTAGCCGGAAGGAGATATCCCGAATTTACGCTTGAAAACGGTCGAAAAATGACTCAAATTGTTAAATCCGCAAGCCAGGCAAACTTCAGTAATCGTCGTGTCTTGCCTGTCCAATAATTCCCGGGCTTTCTCCAATTTAATCGTCAACAAATATTCATATGGCGTCATGCCGGTCTGGGCCTTGAAAACCCGGATAAAATGGTAGGGGCTCAAATTAGCTACCCCGGCGAGTTGTTCCAGGGAGTAATTCTTGTTGTACAATTCCCTTAAAAAGCTGATCGCCCGGTTAATGTTCTCTTTTTCATTATACTGCCGCCCGGCCGGATATAATGGAAGGTTACTTTTCAATTGACGCAGCAAGAGTACGGCAATCTGATAGCTCAAGCTTTGCAGGATAAAACCGTGCCCGGCCTGACGCTGTTTAAATTCGGTCACAAACAAGTGGATCAGGTTCTGTAGGGTCTGGTTAAAAGGGATCCCTTCGTTACAGAACCAGACACCATCAACCCCGAAAGCTGATCGGGAAACCTCCTTGATGAATTCGCTTTCAATATTTACCGCCAACAAATGCAAGTCGCTGAGTGGACAGGCCGAACCGTGATCCTGTTCCGAATTAAAGGGAACAATTTCGTCTTGATTAATCAAGATCCTGAATCGGTCCATCCGCGTTGGCACGGGACCCGACAGCGGGACAACAAATTCATAACTGTTGTGGCTATGGGTACCCTCAGGCAGGTTAATACCCTGTTTAGTTAAGAAAACGGTCATCTGTACACCGACACAGATTTCCAGCTCACTGCGAATTTCTTCAAGCGGATAGGGAAAAACCCCTCCGTCACAGCATTGCTTGATAAAAGGATCCACCGGTTTCACCCCTCTTGGGCCAACGATTAACCAAATTTAAACTCATTTTAACCCAATGCCCACCTTGGCACATTTTGGCACCTTACTGACTATCATAATAACGAAGATACAGTTTGCAACCATCACAAATAAGGAGGGATTGCCGTGGGTCATCGTTGCGGAGGTTTTTTAGGTGATTTCAGCAATGTAGCTGGTCTTGTGATTGCCCTGATCGTAATTGGCGCGTTTTTCCCGGATTTGTTCGGTTGTGGTTCTCGGTCATGCGACTAGTTTAAGTAAGTTTAAGGGAGGCTAAGGTTATGAGTTCTCGCCGGTTTTTCGGTTTTGGAAATGATATTGTTGCACTGGCTATTCTAATCATTATTATCGCTATTCTCGGAATGAACGCCCAGCATTGTTAATAAATTTCCCCCTTTCTCCTTTGTTTGGCCGGGCGGAAGCTTAAACCGCCCGGCCAAACGTTTGTCCATTATTGCCCATTATGGTAATATTGGTACCAGCTACTTTCTGGAGGTGAAGGAATGAATTTTCAATACGGGATTGATGACCATCCCGGTTGGAAAAAGCTGCTTTTATTCAGCCTGCAGTGGCTGGTGGTCAGCATTCCGCCCATCATTATTATCGGCAGGATCATTCCTTCGCTGCAAAATAGCGGCATAGACCCGGTCGTTTACTTGCAGAAACTTTTTCTGATCACCGCAATCATTATGCTGGCACAGGTCTTGTTAGGGCACCGGCTACCGCTTGTGGTAGGACCGGCTACGGTTTTGCTAATCGGCATCCTTGCCAGTACGGGAAGAACCAGTGCAGCAATCAATTCGGCGGTAATCATCGGCGGAGTACTCTTAGCCTTGTTGGGTATTACCGGCCTATTTAGCTACTTAAAACGACTTTTCACCCCCCGGGTGATTGCCGTTATCCTGATGCTGATTGCTTTTACCTTATCTCCTACCATTCTGCAATTAATGCTGGGCGAACCGGCTGTCGGCCATGCCAACCTGACCTTCGCCATCCTTTTAACCTTGGCAATCTTTGTCGCCCACCGCTTTTTGACGGGAATTTGGAAATCAACCCTTGCCGTTTGGGCAATGCTGGCCGGCAGCCTTTTATTCTACGGGCTGTTCGGAACCGGCAGCCAGTTCGGTGACAACTTAGCCGCCCTGGCCGTTCCATCCTTCGGCCTGCCCGCTCTGGCTTTGCCGGATGCCGGGATGTTATTGGCCTTCCTTTTCTGTTTCTTGGCCTTGGCGGTAAACGACTTGGGATCGATCCAGTCGGTAGGAGTACTGTTGAATGCCGATAAGATGGATGAACGCATCACCCGCGGGGTCAGCATCACCGGCCTGGGAAACATCTTGTCCGGGCTAGCCGGCATCATCGGGCCGGTTAATTTTTCCCTCAGCCCCGGAATTATCGCCTCTACCGGATGTGCCTCGCGCTTTGCGCTTGTACCGGCGGCAATCGCCCTTTTGGGACTGGCCTTTTCGCCTTTAGCCATCGGCATCATGGGCAGCATACCTCCCCCGGTAATCGGCGCCGTGCTCCTCCAGATCATGACCGCCCAAATTGCGGCCTCCCTGATGCTAATCCGGGAAACCCAGGCCACCAAATCCTTTAATGATGGTCTTATCATTGGCCTACCCCTCATGTTGGGCACGATTGTATCTTTTCTCCCCCCGGATGTGGTCGCCTTATTTCCGGCCGGGCTTCGTCCCGTGATTACCAATGGGTTTGTCGTTGGTGTTTTTACTGTGCTTCTGCTGGAGCATTGCGTATATTCCCCGACCCCCGAACCTTAAACAGTCATCCGTCTGGAAAGCCTACCGGATAACCCGGTAGGCTTTTTTCACCTTTGTTACCGCCCGAAAACCCAGGAGACTTTCCCGCCAAACCGCCTCCTCCCAAGAAGATACCACAACCCCGCCCAAGCTGCTCGAAGCATGAAGAAAATCCGGCGGGCTGGTAACCAGTCCGACATGGGTAGGACTAATACCGGAAGTACTAAAGAAAACCAAATCCCCGTTTTTTACGGTATCCGGGTCATCAATGCCGGTTGTTGCCTGCCACTGGTCTTCGGCATCCCGGGGCAACTGGACGCCAAAGAGCCAGTAAGCCAAAAACACCAGGCCCGAGCAATCAATTCCCCGGTAACTTAAGCCCCCCCACAGGTAAGGTGTACCTAATAACCAGCAAGCGGCCTTTACCACCTGGTCACCTACCGGCCGGCCATCCCCTGGCCAGAAACGGACTGTATTCGCCGGCACCGGTACCAACTCCCCGGTTGGCAACTGTAAGGCCACATCTCCGTCCAGCCCGGTTACCACCGGTAAGACCGTCCCCATGGGAAGCCACCGTTCCCGATCGATCCTCACTGCCGGCACCCGAACAATACTCAAAGGCCCCGGGCAATGCCGCCCGGCCGGAGCCAACTGCTCCTTCTTTAGCCACCCTTGGTACCCGTCCTGATCAGGTAACGAAACCCGGCACCAGCCGGCAGACTCTGCCCCGATGACAACCCTACTGCCCAGCCAAGCCTGGGTAACCCGCTCCAGCGGCAACTCAGGCCGATCCCAAACATCAACTAAAGCAAGGCTTACCTGCTGCCAATCCATCCGTAATTCCCTCCCCAAACCAAAAAAAAGGACCGCTGCTCAAATCTATGCGGTTTCGGCTTGGTATAACCCTATATGGCATTGTCCCGGCCGGCTCAAACCGGCAAGGCTGGCAGCAATTTCAGTAGCCAGGGAAAAAGGTCGATAGTCCGCCGATTCAGCAATTCTTGGTCGGTACCGGCAAATACTACCGGTACAACAGAATCACTTTCGTGAAGCGAACCGTGACTGCCTCCTCCGGGGTAAACCGGCGAATCGTCAGCATAAAATTCATACCCTGACCGGGCGGATAACAATACCCTGGGCATTTTTTGGCAATCCAGGGCTGAAGCAATCCGCGCAAAGGCATCGGGATATTCGCCAAAATAAAGCCGGTTTTCTTCCACCCGGCCATCCACAACCGCCAAGTCCCCCGCATAATTCCACTGTTTCCCGTACTCATCCGAAAGTTTTTCTTCCGGCCAAAACTTCAAGACCTTGCGGGTACCCCCCTGAACAACCTGATAACCGCCACGTTCTTTCCACATGATTTGGGCGATCCGTTCGTCACCGGAAAAAGCATCCACTACCCCAGGCAAAACATTTTCAACATCCCGTAAAATATAGATAATTGCCATCCGTTCGTTAGGACAAATCGCAATCTGGTGCCGTTTACTCACCCGGCCGGACAACATCGTCAATCGCGTAAACTTACTTAACACCTTTTCCATAAACACAACGTTGTTCGTCTTCTGTATTTGACACTGGGAATGATCGCCGGCGACCAGGATAACATTCTCCGCCAAAGCCCTTTCCCAAGAAGGAAAGACATCAAGCACACCTTGGATCAGGCTGTCCGCTTTCCGGACACAAGGATGGGAATTAAGCGGTCCCGCGCCATGGGAGTAGCTGTCATTATCGGGGAGGTATACCATCATAAAATCGGGCTGTTTCCCCCGCCGGATCAACTCCCGGGCGGCCAAGCAAGAAAACCGGTCATTAACGCCAAATTTGTTCAGCGGTCCAGCCGGTCCCCGGAAACCTTTCAGGTTCGGTGATAAACAGCATTCCCCCAAAGCAAGGGTCTCCGGCCCGAACACCGGCCCCTTCAACCGCAACCAGGCCGCCAACCGGAGCAACCACGGCAAACTTGTTTCCCGCCGTTTCCGGCCACGGTAAATAAAAAAGTTTATGTTTCCGGACGAATAACCCCGGTCTTCTAAAACTTCATGGCATGTTTTTATTTGCGGGTTAACGTGCTCCTGGTTTAAGTTGTACAAAAGGTTTTTTACAGATTGAAATACACCCAGTTTCAAAACGGCCCGGGGTGTAGCCCCGTAATTTACCAGCCAATGGGTTATGTCGGAAAACCAGATAAACCCCGGCACCCGGTGTTTGTCCACATAAGTGCCTGTGGCAATGGAACTCAATGCCGTTGGTGTCATAGTGGGAAAAGAGGAAACCACCCGTGGGTGACAACGACCCATTTTCCGTAAAAATGATAAAAATGGAGCGGAACCATCCTGGGTGACATCGTCGAACACCCGGGGATGCAGCGAGTCAATAATAAACATGATTACTTTTTTGCGCCGCACGGTGCCACCTCCTATCCTGCCCAGCCGATCTTTTGTTGGATCTTATTTAATATTAGCCCAAAACATCGCTGACGTAAATGGCCTTAATCCAATCGCGAACAACCGCCACTTAATGGGCCGCCCCCGTAAGTTCGCTAATCCCGGTAATTCCTTCCTGTAGGCAAAAACCGGCCATTCCCTCCAAAATATCCAAAGTCGCCCGGGGGTTGGCAAAATTGGCTGTCCCTACCGCTACCGCCGTAGCTCCTGCCATCATAAACTCCACAGCATCCCCGGCGGTATAAATACCTCCCATACCCAGGATTGGTACCTTAACCGCCTGGTATACCTGATAAACCATCCGTAAGGCCACCGGTTTTACCGCCGGCCCCGAAAGACCCCCGAACACGTTGGCCAAAACCGGCCGCCGGGAACCAACATCAATCGCCATGCCCAGCAAAGTATTAATCAAGCTGACGGCATCCGCCCCGGCGGCGGTCACCGCCCGGGCAATCTCGGTAATGTCCGTAACATTAGGGGATAGTTTTACAATCACCGGCTTGCGGGTATGCCGGCGCACCTCCTGGGTTACTGCTGCCGCCGACTGGGGAGACAACCCAAACTGCATGCCCCCCTGACGGACATTAGGGCAAGAAATGTTTACCTCCAGAGCAGCCACTCCGGCAGTAGCTTCACAGATCGCCGCCAATAAACCATATTCTTCTACCGAATACCCGTTAATATTAACGATTACCGGCACTCCATCCGTTACTAGTGAAGGAAGGTATTCCCGGATAAACCGGTAAATCCCGGGATTCTGCAAACCGATTGCATTAAGCATACCTGCTGGCGTCTCGGCGACCCGGGGCGCCGGATTACCTTCACGGGGCTCAAGGGTCAGCCCTTTAACCGTTACCGCTCCCAACCGGTTAAGGTCAACAAAAGCCGCATATTCTTCCCCAAAACCAAAGGTGCCGGAGGCCGTAGTCACCGGGTTCTTCAGCACCAGTCCCCCTAAATTGACCTGCAAATCAACCATCCCAGACCACCTCGTCACTCCAAAAGACCGGTCCCTCCCGACAAACCCGGACGTGCCTCCAAGGCACCGGTTCTGCTATTGGATCAACCTGCGGAATCTTTCCCCGGCAAACACAACCTAAGCAAGCCCCCACCCCACAGGCCATCCGTTCTTCCAACGAAACCTGACAAGGCCAATAGTTTCCCCGGGCTATCTGGTGGATAGCTTTCAGCAAAGGCCACGGGCCACAAGCATAAATGACCGGGTGCCGGCCGGTCAAGCAGGTAGCCGCCAGCAAATCGATAACCGTACCACGGATGCCGACAGAACCGTCCTCAGTAGCAATCCGGACTTTAACGCCTAATTCTTCCCACTGCCCGAGCAGCGCCAATTGGTCTCCAGACCGTACCCCGTATAAAAGGAGCCCGGGCTGCCCTTGCCGGTACCATTCCACTGCTAAGGGCAACAAGGGGGCAATCCCCATCCCGCCGGCCACATACACCGGCATAACCGCCCGGTCCGGGGGGTACGGCCAGCCGGCCCTTTGCCGGCTGAGTATGCCGCCGGCTGCCGGCAAAGCCCAACCCTGCCCCAAAGGACCCCAAAGTTGTACCGTTTGTCCGGTGGGAACCCCGGCTAAAAGGCGGGTTCCCCGGCCAACAATGCGGTATAACAAGGTTATGGTTCCTTGATCAGCGGAAATCCGGGCAAGACTAAAAGGACGCGGCAGTAAAGGTTCCGCCAAATTATTGACCCGGACCTGGATAAACTGTCCCGGTAGAGCTTGCCGGGCAATCGACGGTGCGGCCAGCACTAAGCGGTACACATCTGGTTTCAACTGTTCGTGCTCGATCACCGGTGCCGCAGTTAATAATAACGGTGTTTTCATTTCTCCCTGCTTTCCCCAATTCCCAGACTTAAGCTAAGTACTCCTGTAAAGGCACCAAGGTGAAATCCTCGCCCTGTTGCCGTAACCGTAAGGTCTGCAAAATCACCCGGGTGGTATCTAATGAAGTTAAGCAGGGAACAGCGTGTTCTACGGCCGCCCGCCGGATCCGGAAGCCGTCCCGCTGCGGCTGTTTTCCTTTAGTTAAAGTATTAATAATCAACTGCACCTTATCGTCCTGAACCAGGTCCACAAGATGGGGTGAGCCTTCGTCAATTTTGTTAACCCGCATCACCGGCACCCCGGCAGCTTGTAACACCTGAGCGGTACCGGCTGTCGCCGCCAGCCGGTAACCCATCGCCGCAAACTCCTGCAACAAAGGCAAGGCTTCCGCTTTGTCCTTGTCCGCGATCGTCGCCAGAATCGTACCCTGGTGCGGAATCTCCATCCCGGCCGCGACAATTGCCTTGAAAAACGCCTTGTGAAAATCCTGGTCCACACCCATTACCTCACCGGTCGACTTCATCTCCGGGCCTAAGGAAGTTTCCACTTCCAGCAGTTTGGCGAAAGAAAATACCGGCACCTTAACCGCAACATAACGCGCTGCCGGCAGCAAACCACCCTGGTACCCCTGGTCTGCCAAGGTCTTGCCTAAAATTACGTTCGTCGCAATGGCAATCATCGGCACACCGGTAATCTTGGACAAATACGGTACGGTCCGGCTGCTCCGGGGATTAACCTCCAAGACAAAAACCTGGTCATCATGCAGTACATATTGGATATTCAGTACTCCACGGATCTTTAAGTGTAAAGCCAGCCGGGTCGTGTAATCGACAATCGTGTCCACCACCCGGCGGGGCAGATCATGCGCCGGATATACAGCAATCGAATCCCCGGAATGAACGCCGGCCCGTTCCACATGGGCCATGATTCCAGGAATTAGTACCTGCTCCCCGTCGGCAACCGCGTCGACCTCCAGTTCCTTCCCGAAGAGATATTTGTCCACCAATACCGGGTAATTGGGGTTTACCCGCACCGCTGAGGTCATATAGCCGACCAGTTCCTGGTCATTATAAACGATTTCCATCGCCCGCCCCCCTAAAACGTAAGAGGGTCGCACCAAGACCGGGTACCCGATTTTCCGGGCCACCGTTAAAGCCCCCTCTACCGAGGTGGCCGTATGACCAGGTGGTTTGGCAATGCCCAGCTCAATTAAAACTTGGTCAAAACGGTCCCGGTCTTCCGCCCGGTCGATATCTTCAACGGTTGTCCCCAAGATAGTAAACCCAGCCTTTTCCAAAGGGCCGGCCAAGTTTATCGCCGTCTGCCCGCCAAACTGAACGACAACCCCGGCAGGTTTTTCCTTTTCCAGGATGTGGATGACATCTTCGGCCACCAGGGGTTCAAAGTACAACCGGTCGGCCGTATCAAAGTCGGTGGAGACCGTCTCCGGGTTGTTGTTGATAATTATCGCTTCATACCCGGCCTGCCGTAAAGCCCAGACCGAATGCACCGAACAGTAATCAAATTCAATGCCCTGACCAATCCGGATCGGTCCCGACCCCAGTACTACGACTTTCTGCTGTTCAGTCGGCACCGCTTCATCTTCTTGATCGTAAGTCGAATAGAAGTAAGGTGTCTCGGCTTCAAACTCCGCCGCACAAGTATCAACCATCTTGTAAACCGGCCGGATACCCAAGTTTAGCCGGTGTTCACGCACAAGGGTCTCCGGTACTCCCCAAAGCCGGGCCAGTTCGGCATCAGCAAATCCCATTGCTTTTGCCCGGTGTAACAACTCCGGGGAAAAGGCGGTAAAAAGCTGGCCAGGAGGAAGTCGCAACTCTTTTTCCAGGTCAATGATGTTTTTGATCTTTTGCAGGAAAAACGGGTTAATCATCGTCAACCGGTGAACCTCGGTTAAATCCCATCCCCGGCGGAAGGCTTCCGCCAATCCGAATAGCCGCCGGTCATCTGCTGCCACCAAAATCCGGGATAGTTGTTCATCAGTGAAGGACGCAATGTCCTCGTGCCAAAGACCGGTCACGTTCATTTCCAAACACCGGACTGCCTTTAATAACGCCGGCTCAAATGAACGGTCTATCGCCATAACCTCTCCGGTAGCCTTCATTTGGGTCCCTAGGGTGCGTGCCGCAGCAGCAAATTTATCGAATGGCCAACGGGGTATTTTCACTACCACATAATCCAAAGCCGGCTCAAAACAAGCATAGGTTTTACCGGTGACCGCATTTTTTATCTCGTCCAGGGTTTTGCCGATGGCAATTTTAACCGCTACTTTGGCAATCGGGTAACCGGTCGCCTTGGAAGCCAAGGCCGAGGAACGGCTGACCCGCGGGTTGACCTCAATCACCATGTATTCAAAGGACTCCGGATTCAAAGCGAACTGAATATTACAGCCACCTTGAATTCCTAAGGCCCGGATGATTTTCAACGAAGCCTGGCGCAACATCTGGTATTCACGGTCAGTAAGGGTCTGGGCCGGAGCCACCACAATTGAATCCCCGGTGTGAATGCCCATTGGATCAATGTTTTCCATACTGCAAATTGTAATACAGTTGTCGGCCCGGTCACGCATCACTTCAAACTCAATCTCTTTCCACCCGGCAACACTGCGTTCAACCAATACCTGGTTGATTATCGAATACTTTAACCCCTTTACCATGATTGCCGCCAACTCTTCGCGGTTGTGCGCAACCCCGCCACCGGTACCGCCCAAAGTATACGCCGGCCGGACAATCAAAGGAAAACCGGTTTTGTCGGCAAAGGCTAAAGCCTCAGCCACCGATTCGGCAACCAAAGACTCCGGAACCGGCTCCCCAATCGACTCCAGCATCTGCTTAAATAATTCCCGGTCTTCCGCTTTTTCAATCGCAGTCAAGGGTGTCCCTAAAAGCCGCACCCCCAACTCGGCCAGAACACCGTTTTTGGCCAATGCCCGGGCCAAATTCAACCCCACTTGGCCACCCAAGGTGGGCAGGAGGGCATCCGGTCTTTCCTGCCGTAAAATCCGGGCCACAAACTCCGGGGTCAGTGGTTCGATGTAAACCCGGTCGGCGATATTGGCATCCGTCATAATGGTTGCCGGGTTGGAGTTAACCAGGACAACCGTTAGCCCTTCTTCCCTTAAAGCCCGGCAGGCTTGGGTACCGGCATAATCAAACTCAGCCGCTTGCCCGATCACGATTGGACCAGAACCGATTACCATCACTTTCCGCAAACTTTGATCCGCCGGCATGTTAAGCCCCCCTTACAAAATGCTCAATCATCTTCAGAAAGCTGTAAAGCGGGTTTCCGGGATCAGTGACGCCCTGACCGGTTTCCGGATGATATTGGACCGAAAAAGCCGGGATTCCGGGGTAGGTTAACCCTTCCACCGAGCCGTCATTTAGGTTGCAATGAGACACTACAGCCTGGGCAGGCAGAGTAGCCGGGTCAATTACAAACCCGTGATTTTGACTGGTAATATAGACCCGGCCGTTAGCCAAGTCTTTAACGGGATAGTTACCACCCCGGTGCCCAAAGGGCAGTTTCTGCGTCTTCGCCCCGACCGCCAGCCCCATTAATTGGTGCCCCAAACCAATACCGAAAACCGGACTTTTCCCCAATAGCCGACGGACTGTTTCCACCACATAAAGGGCATCCAGGGGATCACCAGGACCATTGGACAACACGATGCCAGCCGGGTTTAATTCGAAAATCGCCGCCGCCCCGGTTCGGGCCGGTACCACGATGACCTCGCAACCCTGGGCCTGGAAAAAATGGGCGATACTGTTTTTTAAGCCCAAATCCAAAATAACCACCCGGGGGCCATTACCCGCCAAACAATAAGTTTCCGGTGTCGATACCTCGTCAACCAAAGACTGCCCGGATATCTCCGGCACCTGGCGGGCTTCGGCAACCAAAGTTTCAACCTCGGTTTCCAACCCGGTATATATAACCCCCCGCATCGAACCATGGCGGCGCAACCGGCGGGTAAGGGCCCGGGTATCCAAACCAGCCAACCCGACAACTCCGGTCCGCGCCAAATATGCGTCAATCGTTTCCCGGCTCCGCCAATTAACTGGTACCGCCGCCCACTCCCGGACCACGAAACCCCGGACAAATGGTTGCCGGGACTCGAAATCTTCGGCATTAATGCCGTAATTGCCGATGAGCGGATAAGTCATTACCACAATATGGCCACAATACGAAGGGTCAGTGAGCAACTCCTGGTATCCTGTCATTCCTGTATTGAACACGACTTCCCCCGCCATTTTTCCCGTGGCCCCGAAAGCCTGTCCCGCCCAAACCGTGCCATCTTCCAGGATCAAATATCCCTTCAAGCTCAAAACCCCCTAAAAATTCTTAGTACGAATATTGCCGTAACCAAAAATCACCCGATAACCCGCCGGTCCCGCATCACAACCTGTCCTCCGACGATGGTAACAACCGGCCAGGAGCGGAGGTGCCAACCGGTAAAAGGATTATTCCGGCCCTTGGATTGCCAGTGTTCCCAACCAACTGTTTCTTCCCATTGCGGATCGATGACCGTTACATCCGCCGGTTCCCCAACCGCCAAGGTCCCCCCGGGTAGCCCAAAGCGTCTGGCCGGATTACAGGTCAAGGCCGCTACCAAATCGTGCACCGGCAAAATCCCCGGCACAACCAATTCGCGCCAGTAAACCGGCCAAGCCGTCTCTAAACCCGCGATCCCGAACGGAGCCACGGCATATTCCCGCTGCTTGTCTTCCATCGTGTGTGGCGCGTGATCCGTCGCCAAAATGGTCAACGTCCCATCTGCCAAACCGGATTTCAAGGCTTGCCGGTCTGTTTCCGTACGTAGTGGCGGATTAACTTTGGTAACCGGGTCAAACCCCTCTACCGCTACATCGGTCAAGCCTAAATGGTGGGGAGAAACCTCCCCGGTAACATCAATGCCGTGGCTACGGGCGACCCGGATCAATTCTACCGTGCCGGCAGTTGATACGTGGGCGATATGCACCGGTGCATCGACACTATTGGCCAGCAATATATCCCGCCCTACGGCGACCTCCTCGGCCACAGCCGGCATCCCCCGCAAGCCGAGCACGGTCGACCAGTACCCTTCATGCATCACGCCATCCCCGGCAAGTTCCCGGTCCTCACAATGACTGCTGATTATTCTGCCGGTCATTTTAGCATAACATAAAGCCAACCGCATAATCCCCGCCCGGTCTACCGGTTTCCCGTCATCGGAAAAGGCCACACAACCAGACCGCGCCAATTCATCCATTTCCGTCAATTCCTGACCCGCAGACCCTTTGGTAATCGCTCCTACCGGGTAAACCCGGACTAGGCCGGTTTCTGCCGCCTTAGCCAGCAAAAAATCTACGTTAGGACGGGAATCACAGACCGGGTGGGTATTGGGCATCGCACATACTGCCGTAAAGCCACCCCTGGCCGCTGCCCGCGTACCCGTAGCCACCGTTTCCTTATCCTCACCGCCAGGCTCCCGTAAATGGCAATGCACATCAATCAATCCTGGCACCACCAGCTTACCGGTAGCTTCAATCAGCTGATCGGTTGCCGGGTCAAATTCGCCGTCAATACCGTCACCCAGGGCAACCAGCATCCCCGCCGCAATCTTAATATCGGCCACCCGGTCCAAACCCTGAGCAGGGTCAATCACCCGGCCCCCTTTAATGAACAGCGCCACTGCCGCTTCCCCCCATCATCAAGTACAAAACGGCCATCCGCACCGCTACGCCGTTGGTTACCTGTTCTTCAATCGCGGCCACATCTGCATTTGCGACATCACCGGCAATCTCCACTCCCCGGTTCATCGGGCCGGGATGTAATACCAAGACGTCCGAACGGCACAATCTTAATCTTTCCTGGTTCAACCCAAACAACCGGGAATATTCGCGAATTGACGGAAACAAACCTTTTTGCTGCCGCTCAAGTTGGAGACGCAGGACATTCACCACATCCGCCCCTTCCAAGGCCTCCTCAACCCGGGTAAAAACCTGTACCCCCAGAGCAGCAATCTCCGGAGGCAAAAGTGTAGCCGGACCGCAAACCCGCACTTTGGCCCCCATCGCCGTCAAACCCCAAATATTCGACCTGGCCACCCGGGAGTACAGAATGTCACCCAGAATCGTCACGGTCAAACCAGATAAACGGCCTTTACGTTCCCGGATCGTAAACAAGTCCAGTAAGGCCTGAGTCGGGTGCTCATGGGCACCATCACCGGCGTTGATTACCCGGGCCTTGACATGCCGGCTAAGTAAATGAGCTGCCCCGGAAGCCCAATGGCGGAGCACAACAATATCCACCCCCATAGCCTCAATCGTTTTGCCGGTATCGATCAACGACTCCCCTTTCGTCACCGAGGAGCTGCTGGTGGAAATGTTTACCGTATCGGCACTCATGTATTTTGCCGCCAATTCAAACGAAGTCCGCGTCCGGGTCGAAGGCTCATAAAATAAACATACCACCGATTTTCCGCGCAAAGTCGGCACCTTCTTGATTTCCCGGGTAAGTACATCTTTCATGGGTACCGCCGTATCCAAAATGCTGATGATTTCCTCCCTGTTGATTCCCCGGATTCCTAACAAGTCCTTACGTTGCCATTTCATGAATATGCCCCCTTTCGACCCGGTTTTCTTTTCATAAAAAGACCTCCTTAAAGCAAGGAGGTCCAGCCTTCCTTCAGACCGTTAAGTCCTGAATAGAAACGCTGTCATCACCGTCCAACTCCATAAGCCGGACGGAAACATTTTCTTTTCTAGCCGTGGGTACGTTCTTGCCGACGAAATCGGCCCGAATCGGTAATTCCCGGTGTCCCCGGTCGATCAACACGGCCAATTGGATGGCCTTGGGCCGGCCCATATCCATTAAAGCATCCATTGCCGCCCGGACCGTTCGCCCCGTATATAAAACATCATCTACCAAAACCACTTTTTTCCCCGCTAAAGCGAAGGGGACTTCTGTTTTCCGGATTACCGGCTGCACATCCAAGGTGGTCAAATCATCCCGGTACAAAGTGATGTCCAATGCCCCCAATGGTAACATCACCCCTTCAATCGCCTGGATCTTCGCCTGCAACCGCTGGGCAAGCGGTACTCCCCGCCGCCGGATACCAACCAATACGAGGCCATCCACCCCGTGGTTTTTTTCCACTATTTCATGGGCAATCCGGGTAATCGCCCGTCGCAGGCCGGTGGCATCCATTAATTGGGCTTTTTCCGGTAGGTTCAAAGTATAACCCCCTTGCTTACGGGAAGTGAAAACAAAAAAACCTATCCACATCGTTCTTTAGCCGACAAAGATAGGCACGTCTTCGCAGTTTAGCAAGCCCCCCGGCAAGCCTACCCTCCCGGGCGCAACCGGCATATTTGGGACTTTACAAAACTAATTTTTAACGTTGCCAGCCTTGTCAGCCTCACGGGACCGAAATTAAAGGTGGCCTTAACCATAGCTATTTTAAAGGATCTTCGGCTTCCTGTCAATCATTTTGCGCCTGCCTTTCCCGTCGACGCAACTCTGACAGGACAAGCGAAAATGATTCCGGGGGAACCGCCTTAAAGCAGAGCCGCCGCCCATCCCGGGGATGGCAAAATACCAACCGCCAAGCATGCAAGGCCTGCCCCGTTAAATTAAAAGCCGGTTTACGCGGACCATACTTTGGATCACCGGCCACCGGGTTGCCGATGTAAGCCAAATGTACCCGGATTTGATGGGTTCGCCCGGTTTCCAAAGAACATTCCACCAAAGAGAAACCCGTAACCGGATACCGTTCCTGAACCCGAAACCGGGTCAATGCCGGTTTGCCCGCCGGAACCACCGCCATGCACTGCCGGTTCCGGGGATCGCGACCAACCGGTGCCTCAATATGGCCGGTTTTCACCCGGATTACTCCGTGCACAATTGCCAGATAGTCCCGCTGCACCTGGTGGGCTTTAACCTGAGCCGCTAACCCGATATGGGCCAAATCATTTTTCGCCACCACCAACAAACCGGAAGTATCTTTATCCAGCCGGTGCACAATCCCCGGACGCAAATCGCCGTTGATCCCGGACAAATCTTTAATCTGGTGTAACAAAGCATTTACGAGGGTACCGGTCGGATGCCCCTCCGCCGGATGGACAACTAGACCAGCCGGTTTATTGACCACAGCTAAATCATGATCCTGATACACAATTTCCAACGGAATATCTTCAGGCAGAATTCCCGGAGCAACTGGTTCCGGTAGCCATAGGGCAATTTTCTCGCCAGCCTTTACCCGGTGGTTACCTTTTAACGGCGTTCCATTCCGGGTTACAAACCCTTCCCCGATTAGCCCCTGTCCGTGGGAACGTGAAGGCACCAATCCTTTTTGCACCAGCCACATGTCCAGGCGAATACCGGCTTCTTCTTCACCAACACAGGCGGATACCAGTTCCCGATTATTCTCAATCACGGGAACTCACCGGTTCTTTAGTTGATAAGTCCGCATCTTCCGACCCAAACAAAAGACAATAAACCAGGATTACGACCCCAACGGTTATCGCTGTGTCCGCCAAGTTAAATACCGGCCACACTCTTAAATCAATGAAGTCAATTACCAAGCCGGTTCTGATCCGGTCCAGTAAATTACCGGCGGCTCCTCCCGCCTGTAAGGCAAGACCAAACCGGAAAAATCCCTGTTCTAATGGTAGCCGGTAACAATAAAAAACCACCAAGGAAAGCACGATTATAGTAATCGCAATAAACAAGACGGTATGGTGGGCCAAAACCCCAAACGCGGCCCCGGGGTTACGGATATACGTTAGATGCAGAATACCCGGCAATAACGGAATCGATTCGTGTTCCAACAAGTAAGTTTGGACCAGTGTCTTTGTCATCTGATCGCCGGCAAACACCAGGAAAGCAACAAACCAAAAGAGCCGGGGCGGAAATATAACGCCATTTTTCAGTCACCAACACTCCTTTCCCAGCCTGCCTAATTTTAGCATATGATCGCCCCTGGCTCAAATGATAAAGAGGGCCGCATTACTGCGACCCCCCTTTTTGCAACAACTTAACGGCCGGAATCATTCAGAGCGCCCTGGGAAGCATCTTGTCCGGCAGACCGGGCAAGTTGGGCCGTCATGCCATTGTTTTGGGCCAGTTGTTGTTCAGCGAGCTGTACCATTTTCTTCGTCATGAAGCCGCCGATTGCCCCGACTTCCCGGGTGGTCATGTTTTCCCAACCTTGGTTTTGAATCTTGTTAGCCAAACCAATCTCCGCAGCCACTTCGTACTTGAAACGGTCCAGAGCACTTTGCGCACCTGGGATTACGGCTTTGTTCCGATTAGTAGGCATTTTAATGCTTCACCTCCTTCCCGCTTGGTCTACCCTTAGAATGCCTCGAACAAGAGACCTTCATTTTATGATTCTAATGTCAATTCGGAAAGTCTTTGGTTTTTCGGCCAGCTGGTAACTAGGCTGGATGAAATGTCTAACTATTTGGGACCATCATAATCCCGATAAAAAATCCCATCCCGGTCTTTCGCCACCGGTAACTGGTCAACATCCAAGGAAACCGGACCGGTAGCCCCAAATTCCGCATAGGTATGCGGATGCTCTGGATCAAGTTCCCCGTCACTCGGTGTATTGGAACTGCCGTAGGTGGCCAGAACTTGCCAGGTGTCTTCACCATCAAATCCTGGGGACTGTTCTTTATCCGCAACCTGTTTTCCCGTAAAAGGGGCCACATCTTCTTCGATCGGCCGGGGATGCCGGTCCGGGTATCGTTGCTCTTGACCGGTCTGGCAAGCCAAACACAATTCGGCGGTAGGCTTGGCCGCCAACCGTTCCGGATCAATTTTCGCTCCACAGTCGGAACACCGGCCATAAACTCCTTCCGAAATTCTTTTCCGGGCGGCGTCAATGTCGGCCAATTGTCGGCTCAACCGGTCGCGAAAAGCGAGGTCTTTACTGCGCTCAAAAACCTCACTGGCCACATCGGCCGGGTGGTTGTCATACATACTCAATTCTTGGATTGCTTCCCCCAAAGATTCGCCGGCCGCCAGATCAGTCATGTGTTGCAGTTGTTCTTTGATGTTTTGTTCCAGTTGATTTAACCACTGCCAAGCGGTTTCGTGATTGACCGCCATCATCACCCCTACCTTTCCTTACATTTTTAAATGCGTCTGCACCATTTGCACCACTTCGGCAATAAATCCCCCGATCAAGGGCAAATTAAGCACAACAAGTTCCCGCAGCAGAATCAAGGCAATTGCCCCCAAAATAGTAAAACCAATCGCCATCCCAAGTCCCCGGGCCACTCCTGCCCAAAAGTTTAGCCAGAGAAGGCGCCGGGGGTTTTCCAGCAGCGTCACATAATCGGCTATCCGCATTTTTTCAATTTCGACCGCCAAGACATCGAGCTTTTCGGCAAAATTTTCCGCAAAGCCGGTTCTTGGCCTTTGGATTTCACGATCCATTCTTCCCACCTGCCTTGAATTAGTATCTGTAAACAATTTCAATTTCCATCCGTGGCCGGCATAAAAAAAGCCACCGGTTCTCAATCGGTGGCTGTAGGCTTAGGCAAGTTTTTCCAAGACCGTAGCACAGCGGGGACACACCCCGGGGTGGTGGGGATCCGCCCCAATTTCTTCACGATAATTCCAACACCGTTCACATTTGGCCCCTGGCGCTTTTTGTACCTCAACCGCCAGAAAGGCACCCGGCCAAAACTCCGTATCCTGCAAGACCCCTGTTGGCACCGCCGTACCCGGTGGGGCCAACTCTACAGCCGAAACAATGCAAAAAGTAGCCAGATCTTCGGCCTGTAAAAACGTGTATAACGCTTCATCTGTATACAATACCACTTTTGCCTCCAGGGAATGGCCAATAACTTTCGCCTGCCGGGCCAACTCCAAGGCTTTCGAAACCCGTATCCGCACTTCCAGCATTCGGTCCATTTTGGCCGCCAGGTTGGCATCATAATAACCCGGAGCATATTGTGGCCACTGGGTCATTTGGACCGTCAGGGCCTCTGCTTTGCCTCCGGGTAACCGCTGCCAGATTTCCTCGGCCGTAAAACTGATAAACGGGGCCAACATCCGCACCAAGGCGTGCGCAATCAAGTATAACGCAGTTTGGGCGGAGCGACGTTCAAGGGAAGCCGGTGGCGAAGCATACAACCGGTCCTTGATCACATCCAGATAAAGAGCGCTCATATCAACCGTGCAGAAATTGTGGACCGCATGATAAACCACGTGGAACTCATAATTCTGACAAGCATCGGTAACCCGCTTAATCAACTCATGCAACTTCAACAAAGCCCAACGGTCCAACTCACACAGCTGTTCCCGGGGCACCAAGTCGGTCTGGGGATCAAAATCAAACAAATTACCCAGGAAATAGCGGAAGGTATTCCGGATCTTGCGGTAACCATCGGCAATCTGCCGGAGAATTTTCGGGGAAACCGCCACATCAGACCGGTAATCAGCCGAAGCCACCCATAACCGCAGGATATCCGCCCCGAGATCCTTAATCACATCCTGGGGATCAATCCCGTTGCCCAAGCTTTTAGACATTTTGCGTCCCTGTTCATCCACCAAAAACCCATGGGTCAACACCTGGCGATAAGGGGCGGTTCCTTTGGTCGCAACCGATGTGGATAAAGAAGAATTAAACCAGCCCCGGTGTTGGTCTGATCCTTCCAGGTAAAGATCCGCCGGCCAGCTCAAATCCGGCCACTGTTTCAAAACAGCTACATGAGAGGAACCGGAATCAAACCAGACATCCATAATATCTGTTTCTTTGCGAAATTGCCGGTGCCCACACCGGGGACAGCTCAACCCAGGGGGAACAAGTTCCTCAGCTTCCCGGGCAAACCAGACATCAGACCCGTGTTCTTTAACTAATGCCTGAATATGCCGGATCGTCTGATCGTTAATCACCGGCTCATTGCACTGGGTACAATAAAAAATCGGAATCGGTACCCCCCAGGTACGTTGGCGGGAAATACACCAATCCCCCCGGTCGGCAACCATATTGTGAATGCGGTCTTTCCCCCAGGCAGGTATCCAGCGAACATTTTCAATCGCCTGTAAAGCTTCCCGCCGAAATCCTTCGATTGAAGCGAACCATTGTTCGGTAGCCCGGAAAAGGATCGCTTGTTTACACCGCCAACAGTGCGGGTATTGATGTTTTACCTTACCGGCTTTCACCAACAGCCCCCGCCGGTCAATTTCCGCTACTACCGCCGGGTTGGCCTGACTGGTACTCATGCCGACAAAAATCCCACCTTCTTCGGTAAACCGCCCCCGGTTATCTAACGGGGAGATCACCGGCAAACCGTAAGCTTTTCCCACTTCGAAGTCTTCGACCCCATGACCAGGCGCGGTATGCACACAGCCGGTACCTTGTTCCAAAGTAACGTGTTCGCCTAAAATCACCAAGGAATCCCGGTCGACAAATGGATGCCGGCAAACGATTCGCTCCAGTTCACTGCCCGGCCACTCCTGACACACCCGCCCCGGCGTTAAACCTGTCGCTGTGGCAAATTGTTCGACCAAATCCTTGGCGACCAAGTATTTTTCCCGGCCAAACTCCACCAGGCTATAAATAAAATCCGGGTGCAGACAAACCGCCACATTGGCTGGTAAGGTCCAGGGGGTAGTCGTCCAAATCACCATGTAAGCATCATCCAAGGGAAAAAGTCCCTTGGCATCCCGTACCGGAAACTTTACATAGATCGACGCCGATTCCTTATCGGCATACTCCACTTCCGCTTCCGCCAAGGCGGTTTCACAGACGGCACACCAGTACACCGGCTTCATCCCCTTGTAGATATAGCCTTTCCGGGCCATTTCCCCGAAGACGCCGATCTGGGCCGCTTCAAATTCCGGCTGTAAGGTCAGGTACGGGTTGTCCCAGTCCCCACGTACCCCAAGTCGTCTAAACTGTTCACGCTGGATGTCTACGTACTTAAGGGCATATTCCTTACAACGGCGACGGAACTCGACCGCCGAAACCGCATGCCGATTCAGACCAAGGGCTTTAATTGCCTGTTGTTCAATCGGCAGACCATGGGTATCCCAACCAGGCACATAAGGGGCGTCATAACCATCCATAGCCTGAAACTTAACAATAAAATCTTTCAGGACTTTGTTCAAAGTATGCCCTAAATGAATATCCCCATTGGCATAAGGCGGTCCGTCGTGCAAAATGAATTTCGGCTTACCGGCATTGGCCTTGCCGATCACGTGGTATAGATCAATCTCTTCCCAAAACCGGGCAATCTCCGGTTCCCGTTTTGGGAGGTTTGCCTTCATGGGAAAATCCGTTTTGGGCAAATTTAATGTTTTACCGTAGTCCATCACTTGTTTTTCCATCAATTCTTCTCTCCCCGTTCCAAAAACTAAAAAACCCCCTCCCCCTGTTCAAGGGGCGGGAGTCAACCGCGGTACCACCCTTATTTTGCTTCCGAACACCGGCATCAACCGGCTACCTTCAGCCTTTACTGCGGATAACGGCCGCTCCGGCGCCGCTTAATCTCTTTAGGCGACGCAGCTCCCGGGTGATCTTCGGCCTGGAGTTGCCGCCCTGGCTTCCACTATTCCAGGTTCGCTGTCCGGACTGTCAGGCGTACTGTCCCGTTCAATACTATTGGTCGGTTAAATATAACAAGATTATAGCGAGCAACCCGGTAAACTGTCAACCAACTGACGCAGCCGGGCGGCAGTAAACCCCTTCACTTCGATCATTTTCGTTCGCGCCTTCTCCCCAGCAACCAAACGCACCGCCGCCCGGGATACGCCCAAGGATTTGGCCAAAAATTGCACACAAGCGGCATTTGCCTCCCCATCCACCGGTGGTGCGGTCAACCGGATTTTCAAGGCCCCATCCAGCAGACCACAAACCGTATTTTGCGCTGCGCGGGGTTGAACCCGAACTTTGAACCTAATCCCTACCGGGGTTTCTTGAATCCACAACATCATCCATCCCGTCCTTTTGCCTTCCGGTTGGTTCACCGCCGGCAAAGGTCACCGGTACCGGCTGGGGCTCTGCCGGCATCACAGTGGCCGCTGTCTCCTCCCAAGCTTCATCCTCCTTGACCGCTGCCAATTGGGACAACAGCATCGCCCGGAACTGGACCCGAAACTGCCGGGCCTGACTGCGGATGGTTTCATAAGCTTTCTCAACCTGTTGTTTTTGCTCTCTAGCCGCCGCAAGAATCTGCTCCGCCTGGAGGTGGGCTTCTTTAAGCAGCAAAACACCCTCCCGTTCCGTCGCCAAGCGGACTTCCTCGGCGGTTTTCTGGGCAAGAACCAAGGTGTTGTTTAACGTTTCTTCCAACTTTTGATAGCGGCTTAGATTTTCCTCATAGCGAAGAATCTGATCTTTAGCCACCAAGTTTTCCTGGTAAAGGGCCTCATAAGCCGTAGCCACTTGCCGCAGGAACTCGTCCACTTCTTCCGGT
The DNA here is from genome assembly GCA_028707535.1 of Heliobacteriaceae bacterium. Taxonomy (GTDB): domain Bacteria; phylum Bacillota; class Desulfitobacteriia; order Heliobacteriales; family Heliobacteriaceae; genus STF2-203. The sequence goes on from JAQWAU010000006.1 coordinate 47,243, forward strand.
TTATATCCCCGAAGGCTTTTGTTAAACTCTTTCTGGTGAAGATCCAAAGGTGTCAGCATCTGGTAAGAACCTCCTTATCAGTCGCGTCGGTTTAATGCTTTAACGGTAATTACCATAAAATCAGCTGTAACACCCGAATAATAAACCATTCAATTAAGTATAACAGAAAAAAGGCAAAAATCGGCGAAAAATCGACAGGCGCCGAGCGGAACAAGGGAATCATCCGGCGTACGGGGTACAGAATCGGTTCGGTTACATCATAAATAAACCGGAAGACCGGTTTCTGCGGGTCGTGCCTAAAGTAAGAAAGGATTACCCGGACAACAATTAATCCCCGCATGACTTCGAAAGCAACATTGATTATCTGGAAAACAATCAACCCTTTAACCCCCCGTTCTCAAAAGAACCCGGCGTAACCCGCCGGGTTCTAAAGGTCTTGGCTATTTGCTGCCTCCCAATTCGCGGGAACGCCGGGTGGCGGCACTAACGGCGGCATAGCATGCCGCCCGGAGACCACCGGCTTCCAATGCTTCAACCCCGGCAATAGTCGTCCCGCCTGGGGAAGTTACTTTATCGCGTTCCACCGCCGGATGATTGCCGGTTTGGCGCACCATTTCCGCTGCCCCAATAACTGTCTGCAAAGTTAACTTCCGGGCCAAATCCCGGGGCAACCCTTCTCTTACGCCGGCATCGATCATCGCTTCAATAAAAAGATAAACATATGCCGGTCCACTGCCACTCAACCCGGTAACCGCATCGAGGTAACTCTCGCTGACGACTTCTGCAACCCCGGCAGCCGCCAAGACTGCCTGGGCCATCAGCAAGTGTTCCCCTTGGGCATTACTACCCCCAGCCAACGCCGAGGCGCCAAGGCCAATCAAAGCCGGCGTGTTCGGCATCACCCGCACCAGCGGCACCCCGGGTAACAACAAGGCCTCCAGCCGGCTTAAAGGTACACCGGCCACAATCGAGATCAATAAATGCCGGGAAGTCAAGTCCTCCCGGATGCCACTTAATACAGGTTCGAAAACCTGTGGCTTGACGGCCAAGACCACAATGTCACTTTGCCGGCATACCTGCCGGTTATCGGCAGTAACCGCAATCCCAAGTTCGTTGTGCAGCCAATCCCGCCGGGCCGGCATAATATCCGCCGCCAGCAAGTTCGCCGCCGGAATCTGCCTTACCAACCCCCGGAGCAAGGCCTCTGCCATCGCCCCACCACCAATAAAACCAACCCGGCGACTGGCAAGATCTGCTGCGTCCAAGTTTAAACCCCCTATTATTACTTAGCCCAAGACAACGGGGTACGGATATAGGTATCTTCCCCCAAAACTTCCCCAGAAATGTCCACATTACTCGGGGCAAATACAAAAATTTGGGTGCCTACTTTTTGCATCGATCCATTTAACGCGTAAGTCGTCCCACTGACAAAATCGATAATCCGCTGGGCCATCTCCCGGTCAGCTTTCTCCAGATTCAGGATTACCTGGTAACGGTTCTTTAAGTGGTCAGCGATCGTTTTGGCTTCATCAAAGCTCTTGGGTTCGATGACCACAACCTTCAGCTCCTTCTTCTGCCGCTCCGCCGCCAAACTTACCACTGCAGCCCGCTCCGAGCGTTCAACAATCCGGCGGGACGGAGAAAATTCCCGTTCCTCCCGTTCATTTGTTTCGGGCCGGCGTTCAGGCTGTTCAATTTCTTCCATTTCGTCACCCAAGCCCATCAAGTTGTAAAATTTGTCTAAAAATTTGCCCATGGTCCGACTCCTTCCTTAACGGTTTGCCCGGAAAATCCCGGAACCAACCCGGATGATCGTGGCGCCTTCTTCCACCGCCACACCAAAATCATTAGACATACCCATCGATAATTCGGCCATTTCCACACCGGTTAACCCCAAAGCCGCGATCTCCCCGGCCGCTTCCCGTAACCAGCGAAACACCCAGCGCACCTCTTCGGGATCCGCAACATATGGGGCCAAGGTCATCAGGCCTTTTAGCCGAATCCCTTCGATCTCCGCTAACCGGCGCACAAAGGGTATCAATTCACTTTTTGCCACACCCTGTTTGGTTCCCTCACCGGCGACGTTAACTTCCACCAAACAAGCAATCGGCTGCTTTTTCAACCGGGCATATTTACTAACCGCCCTCGCCAGAGAAAGCCTGTCCAAAGAATGAATAAGGGAAATCTTATCATAAATATACTTGACTTTATTTGACTGCAAAGTACCAATAAAGTGCCACTCTACTTTTTCCGGCAGGAATGGCCACTTCGTCAGAAACTCCTGAACCCTGTTTTCCCCCATTAGGTCAATCCCGGCGGTAATGGCTTTTTTAATATCCGCCAACCCAACCATTTTGGTTACCGCCAGCAACCGAACCGCTTCCGGCTGCCGGCCCGCTCTGTGGGCTGCCGCCTTAATCTGGTGATGAATCTGTTCCAGATTACGGGCAACTTGCTCCATCATCGCTCCATCCCTTCAACCTGTTTCGGTATTTCGCCGTTAAGCAGGGAAATCCTGCTACTATTAACCAAAATCTTGCCGTTAACCAAAAAATTTAATAATTATGGCCGATCAGTTGATCTCCTGTCCTGCTTTGACTAAGGTCGGATTTTGGACAACTAATTGACTCTCTTCAATTCCTTCCACAACAACTTGGTCGCCAATCCAAACCAACACCTTAACCGGACGCCATTCGGCCCGGTTTTTGGCACTTAACCAGACACCTGTTTCGCCATCCTGAAACACTAAAGCACTTTGGGGCAAAACAATGCCTTTATGCACTTTATCCACAATCAAAAGGGAAGCATGCCGCTCCTTGATTACATCCACTGTGGGATTAAGTAGCTGAATCAAGGCCCAACCATCCTCACCACCGCGGACATTCACCACTTTTCCGGAAAAATTCGGACCAGCCGGACTAGCCGCCAAAGTCAATCGGCGTCCGGGCACCAACGGCCCACCAAGTTCTGCTGCTTGATATTTAGTGAGAAAATGTGCTTTTTCCAGGTTGTTGATTATTTTAAACACCGGGCTGCCTTTTTCCACCCTGGCCCCCGGAATAACTTCCACCGGCTTGACGCCAAGCAGTTGCAAATACGTAGGATCCCGCTCATCCAAAACCCGCAGGGTCAAAATTCCCTCCAAGCCATCTAAGCAATAGATAACCAACCCAGCCCGCGGGCTCAAAACATTGTGTTCCTGCCCCAAACCTTCCCCCGTCGGATTAATCCCTTTCAGCCGGACTACCGGCAAACCGACCCGCACCCGTTCTCCATCTTGTACCAGGCGTTCCACCCGCCCTGCTGCCGGTGCGGCTACCACGGTTTCGTCCCGGATAAGCCACCCGGTTAACTGACGCGTTTCCGCCAATTGCCCTTTCTGGGCCGGTTGCACCTCCACCACCGCTTTAACGAGCAGGCGGGTTACCCAGTCTTTAACCACCCAGACACCCAGACCCAATAAGCAAACCACACCCACAAGGGCAATAAAACGCAAAAGCACCTGGCGTCGCCGGCGCTTTCCCGCCCCTTTTCCTGTCGGGACCAAATTGACCCGGGACATACCTTAGTTCCCCCTTGCCACCTAGAAACCCCATGATTCCTTATAATGGTAAGGCCCGGACCATAGTTTTGTCAATGCATCTCCCGGCACAGATAGGCATCCTACTCGTTTAGGTCTGTGTGTTCCCCGGTGACTAAATAGATTACCGATTCCCCGATATTAGTGGTGTGATCACCAATCCGTTCCAAAAAGCGGGCGATAAAAAGCAAATGGGCCACCGGAGCAACTGTTTGGGGATTTTCCAACATCACCGCAACCAGTTCCCTGAATACCTGCTTATAGAGCGCATCCAACCGGTCATCCAGCTCACTCAAGCCCCAAGCCAATTGCTCATCTTCCCGGATATAAGCATCCAAGCCGGTGCGAACCATCTGCTGACACAAATCAGCCATCCGGGGAATATCAATGAGGGGTTTGGCCAACGATTCCTTGGCCATCCGGCGGACCGCCTTGGCAATATTGACGGCAATATCCGCCATCCGCTCCAAATCAATGGCAATATGCCACGCAGCGCCGATTCGGCGCAAATCCTTGGCCATAGGCTGTTGGGTAACAATCAGTTTCATGCAACAGTCTTCCAACTGGATCTGCAGTTGGTCGATCACATCATCCCCGGCAATTACTTTTTCCGCCAAACCGATGTTCCCCTGCACCAGGGCCTGCACTGAATCCTGAATCGCCGTTTCCACCAGCGAACCCATCCGTAGCAAATCCCGTTGCAAAACTTTCAATGCCTCGTCAAACGCCGTACGCGTTGCCAATTGTGCTCCTCCTTACTTATTAACCAAACCGGCCGGTAATGTAATCTTCCGTTCGCTGGTCCTGCGGTCTGGTAAAAAGAACATCAGTCGTCCCAACTTCTACCACTTCTCCAACCAGGAAAAAGGCTGTGTTATCGGAAATCCGGGCTGCTTGCTGCATGTTGTGGGTAACAATCACGATTGTATACATTTCTTTTAATTCCCGGATCAATTCTTCAATTTTCAGCGTAGAAATCGGATCTAAGGCTGATGTCGGTTCATCCATCAGCAGCACTTCGGGTTGAATCGCCAAAGCACGGGAAATGCATAAGCGTTGCTGCTGCCCTCCGGAAAGACCCAGAGCCGGCTTGTGCAAACGGTCCTTAACTTCATCCCATAATGCCGCCTGTCTCAAAGCAGTCTCCACCACTTCGTCAAGCTTTCGCTTATCTTTCAAACCATGCAGTTTTGGGGCGAAAGCCACATTATCATAAATGGTTTTTGGAAACGGGTTCGGGGCTTGAAAAACCATCCCGACCCGTTTACGTAAAGCAACCACATCTATTTCCGGTTGATTAATGTCGATCCCGTCAAAAGTAATCCGGCCGGTCACCCGGCAAGAGGGAATAATGTCGTTCATGCGGTTCAAACACCGTAAGAAAGTCGATTTGCCGCAACCGGAAGGGCCAATAAGCGCAGTCACCTGATTTCCCCGAATAGACAAGTTAATATTTTTTAACGCTTGAAATTCCCCGTAAAAAAGGTTTAACCCGGTGGCGACGATTTTTTCTTGTTCCATAAACCCCTCCTAAATCCGACGCATCCGGCGGAAGTAAATCCGCAATAAAATTGCCGCCAAGTTTAGCCCCAAAACCAGAATCATCAGCACCGCCGCCGTGCCGTAGGGAATCCGGGGATCAGCGTTGGGTACCTGAGTCGCCATTACATACAGATGGTAAGGCAACGCCATTACCTGGTCAAACACACTGCCGGGCAATTGCGGTAGAAAAAAAGCCGCCGCCGTCAACAAAATCGGGGCTGTTTCCCCGGCTGCCCGGGCTACCCCGAGGATTGAGCCAGTCAGGATTCCCGGCAGCGCATTGGGCAACACGATTAAGAACACCGTCTGGAGTTTTGTCGCCCCCAACGCCAAGCTGGCCTCCCGGTAGCCCACGGGTACCGCCCGCAACGCCTCTTCCGCTGTAGTAATGATGACCGGCAAAGTCATCAAAGCCAAGGTCAAGGTTCCGGCTAAAAGCGAAACGCCAAAACCTAAGAACAAGACAAAAAATCCCAAACCGAAAAGCCCGAAAACAATCGAAGGCACCCCGGCCAAATTGATCACCGCCAGCCGGATCAGCCGGGTGGCCCACGATTCCCGGGCATATTCCACCAAATAAATGGCGGTCATCACCCCGATAGGCAAGGCAAACACAATGGTCCCCAATACCAGATAAAGCGTACCGATAATCGCGGGAAAGATCCCCCCCGCCGTCATCCCCCGGCGAGGACTCTCCAGCAGAAAACCAAGGTTAACCGCCGGCAAACCCTTGGAAAAAATATCCCAAATAACCACTCCCAAAACAATGATGATCAGCCAGGTTACCGCCCGTAAAAGCAGAAACGCCAGTTTTTCCGTTAAGCGGGGATTCACGTTAAGCCCCCTTTTTTAATCGCCGGCTAATCAAGTCCGCGATAAGGTTGATCATAAAAGTCATGATAAATAACACCGCCCCGACAACAAACAGGGCATGGTAGTGCAGACTTCCCCGGGCCACCTCGCCCATTTCAGCGGCGATAGTCGCCGTCATCGTCCGGACAGGTACCAAAAACGAATCCGGGATCACCCCGGCATTGCCGGTCACCATCAACACCGTCATCGTTTCACCGATCGCCCGGCCGATTCCCAGCATGATGGCCGCGGAAACCCCGGACAAGGCAGCAGGGACAACCACGGTAACAATACTTTGCCATTTGGTTGCCCCCAAACTTAAGGCCGCTTCCAAGTACTTACCCGGAACCGCCGCGATCGCATCTTCGGAAATAGAGGTAATCGTCGGGATCGCCATAAACGCAAGCGTTACCGCCCCCGTCAAAGCCGTTAATCCCGTAGGTAAACCAAAAATATCCTGGATTAAAGGGGCGAGGACGGCGATCCCGAAAAACCCCAAAACTACCGAAGGAACCCCGGCTAAAATTTCAATTGCCGGCTTAACAAATTCCCGTACTGTGGGTTTGGCCACCATCGCCAAATAAACCGCTGCCCCCACACCCAGGGGAACACTAATCGCAATCGCCCCAAAAGTAACTAATAAGGACCCGGCAATCAGGGGCCACAACCCAAACACCGGCGGGGTAGACACAGGATACCAGTTTTTCGCGGTTAAACTGGCTGTAGGGCCCGGAGCCAATAGCAAGGGTACCGCTTCCTTAAAAAGAAACAGGAAAATCAAGATGATGGTCACTACACCGGTCAAGGCGGCCAAAAACAAGCCGGTTTCCACCACCTTTTCCAACAGGGCACGGGGTTGCCGCCAACGTGGGTTTTGCCCTGCCGATCGTTTGGCCGGCGAAAGGTCCATTTCCGTACCCGCTAAAGGATTACCCCCGGATAACTTCACAACTGCCCCTCCCCGGCCGGCTTATTTTACCGGTACAAATTCCATCTGCTTAACGATCGCTTGACCTTCCGGACTCATCACAAACACGATAAAATCCTTACTAACCCCTACCGGATCCCCGGCGGTAAAAATATATAACGGCCGGGATACCGGATAACTGTTGTTGTTGATGGTGGCTTCCGAGGGTACCACTGCCGGTGATTGAGCATCCTTTTTGACCGCGATCACCCGGGTTTGATCAGATGAGTAACCCATCCCCACATACCCGATCGCCCCTTTACTTACCGTCACTTCCTTCATAATCGTGGCGCTGGAGGTTTGCAGCAAGGCATCCGGCCGGTAATTTTCGTTTTTCATGACGTGTTCCTTAACGAAAACATGCGTTCCAGAGGAAGCTTCCCGGGCCAAAACCACGATTTTTTCATCCGGCCCGCCAAGCTCGCGCCAGTTATCGACTTTGCCGGTATAAATATCGGCCAGTTGCCCCACCGTCAATTCCTTAACCGGGTTTTCCTTGTTGACAATGAAGGTAATCCCGTCTTGAGCGACAATATATTCCTTGACATCTTTCCCGATTTTTGTCTTGAGGTCTTCTTTCTCTTGCGGCTTAATCTCCCGGGAAGAGTTGGCCATTTGCGCCGTTCCGTTGATCAAAGCAGCGATCCCGGTACCCGACCCCCCGCCGGTGACCGCGATCCCGGCGCCTTTATTCTTTTGCATGAATTCTTCGGCCCAAGCCTGGCTGAGATTGACCATCGTATCTGATCCTTTAATCTGCAGACTTGTTGCGGCCTTTTCCCCCGTTTTGCCCGATTGACCGGTCCCGGTGCAACTCACCAAAAACACGGCACAAACCAACAAGATCCCAAACAAGAAAAACTGCTTAGCCTTCAGCACTTTTGCCCACCTCCTTATTTATTTCCCGTTTACTATCCGGGCATTTAAAACATACCATCTGTACATTAACGCCAAATGATCCCCAGGTTAAAACTTTGTTAACAGATCACGCGGTTTGCTGCCCGGTGATAATTTCATTTTTCCTTATAGCTTGCCCCGCGGATCACTATGTTTCTCTTCCGGCAAAGAAAATCCCCAGGGCCGGCGGGTCGGCCTTGGGGATAAAACTTAATCCTTAGCTACTGCCTTAATTCCCGGTAAATAAACCGAAAAAACCGTTCCCTTCCCTACTTCGGATTTAACCCGGACATAGCCGCCGGCCCGTTCCACCAAATGCTTCACAATCGCCAAACCCAGCCCGGTACCGCCCATTTGCCGGGAACGGGCCTTGTCTACCCGGTAGAAACGTTCAAACAGCCGGGGTAAACTGGCCGGGGGAATCCCAATCCCGGTGTCAATCACTTCAATCAGGGCTCCTTTTTCCCGGGCCTGAGCGGTGACCACTACCCGGCCCCCGGCAGGGGTATACTTTATCGCATTTTCTACGAGATTAACCAACACTTGATTTAACGGTGCCGCGGCCATTGCCAATTGGGGAAGTCCGGTCCGGATCTCGGTCACCAAGCTTACATTTTTCTCCCGGGCGATCGGTTCCAACAATGTACGCACCCGGTTAATCTCCGGCGCCGCCAGGGTATTCCCGCCAATTACCGGTTCATGGTGGTGTTCCAGCCGGGAAAGTAATAACAAGTCTTCGATCAACCGCTCCAGCCGCAGGCTTTCTGTAGCAACAATCGAAAGAAACCGCCTGGTAATTTGGGGATCATCAACCGCCCCATCCAACAAAGTCTCAATAAAACCCCGGATTGAGGTCAGCGGGGTATGTAATTCATGGGAAACATTAGCGACAAACTGGGTCCGCATTTGCTCCAACCGGCGGATTTCAGTAACATCGTTCAGCACCATTACCGCGCCGGATACTTTGCTTTGTTTCAAAAAAATAGGGACAAGGGTAACCCGGAAAATCTGGGGCTGGTGAGGCCACAACCGGACCTCCTCCGTCCCCGGTAGCCCTGTTTGGAGGGTCTTACTCAAAGCATCTTCTAACACCTGGTTGCGGACCACGGCCAACAACTGCTTACCTTTGGCCATAGCCGCGCTTGTCCGCAACATCTTTTCACCGGCCCGGTTGAGCAACTCAATCCGCCCTAACTGATCAAAACTGACAACACCCTCAACCATGGACTCCAATACCGTTTCAAACCGGTTTTTTTCCTCGGTCAACCGGCGCACCGTCAGGCTGACCGTTTCAACGGCCCCGTTTAAGGCCTGGGCCAGTTGCCCAATTTCATGCTCTGCTTCCAGGCCATACAACTTTGGGTTTTCACCATCGGCAAACCGTTCAACAGAGTGCTTGATCTCCCCCAGGTTCCGGACCAACCGCCCGGACCACACGTAAACCAACCCCGTAGAAAAACAAAAAAAGAAAAAAGCAGTAGCCAGTAAAGCCGTTTTTACCTGGCCACCACCTTCCTCGACTAAAAAAAACAACCAAATAAAAGGTAACGTCACCAATAAGATATAAGCAAGCGTTATTTGCCATTGTAAACAAGCGGCAAACCTTTCCCCCAAACGCCTCAACCCGTTAAACCCACCTCTCATTCCTCGGTCTCCGCAACGTAAAACTTATACCCGACACCCCGGACCGTTTTAATATACTCGGGATTGCCGGGGTCACGTTCTATCTTCCGGCGTAAATGCCGGATGTGGACATCAACCGTACGGCTGTCCCCCAAATAATCATAACCCCAAAGGTGTTCCAATAAAAATTCGCGGGTGAAAACCTTACCCGGCCGGGAAGCCAGTAGCCGTAACAACTCGAATTCCTTGGCGGTAAAAGACGGTTGCCGGCCGTTAACCCTTACTTCATAACGCTCCGGGTCAATCGTGATCCCCCCGGCTTTAATCAGTCCGGCCGGCGCAACATTCCGTTTGATCCGCCGCAATAAAGCCTTCACCCGGGCCGTTAGTTCCCGGGGACTAAACGGTTTGGTCATATAATCATCGGCACCCATTTCCAAACCCAGGACTTTATCCATTTCTTCCACCTTAGCGGTCAAAATCAGCACCGGTAACCAGGCAGTCCCGGCGCAGGCCCGAATCCGGCGGCACACTTCCAGTCCATCCAAGCCAGGTAACATCAGGTCCAGAACAACGAGGTCGGGTGGTGATTCCGCCAGCAACCGGCAAGCAGTTTCCCCATCAGGAGCTGCGGCCACCTGGTAACCTTCCTTCTCCAGGTTGTACCGGATTAATTCCTGAATATGGTCATCATCTTCAACAACAAGAATTCTGGCCATTTCTCTACCCTCCTCGTTCAACACCGGTTTCCATCCCGGAAGCAGCCGGGGAAAGCATGATCATCGCCGCTTGGCGCCCGGTCTTACCCCCATCCCGGCGGTAAGAAAAAAATTCGGCCGGCCGGCAAGCAGTGCAAAACCCGGTCGAAAAAATGTTCGCAGAAGGCAATCCAGCCGCGATCAGCTGCAATCGCTGGGCCAAGGCCAAATCCAGCGGCCGTTTGTCCCCGGCCGGGGCACCGGTCACCTGATCGGCGAAAGACCATTTCCCGGCAAAGGCTTCCCACACCTCCGGGCCGACTAAATAACAACAAGGGCCAATACAAGGTCCAATCCCCACGTAAATGTTTTTCGGCCTACTGCCCCGGGCAATGAACTGCCCGGCCATCAGCCGGGGCAACCCCGCCAAAGTGCCGCGCCAACCGGCATGCACCGCCCCGATCCTTTTTGCCGCCGGATCATAAAACAACAACAGCCCGCAATCAGCCCCAAAAACCACCAGGGGTATCCCCGGCACTTCGGTGGCAATCCCGTCTGCCGCTTCCGGGGTGCGCCGGTCACCAGGTTCTCCCGCTTGGACCCAGATTATCCGGTCCCCATTAACTTGATTAACCATAACCCAGTTTTCATTTAAACCCAGCACGCCGGCTACCAGCCGGCGGTTTTGCCTCACCCTTGTCAAATCGTCTCCCACCCGGTCACCCAAGTTAAGCCCGTCAAACGGGGGCAGGCTATACCCGCCCTGCCGGGTGGTAAAGGCATGAACTGTTCCGGGTGGCCAAGCAAACCGGTAAATCTTTACCCCCGAACAACAAACCGCCTCAATCCGTTCCACCGGCCGGCACCTCCTTCCCGGTACTGCGTTCAAAATCCGGCAAGGGTTATCACCCGGCCGGCAGCCAAGGACCGGGGGACATCAATCAAACGCTGATTCGCGGAACCCCGGAAAGCGAGACTCAAGTCCCGCTGTTCACGAATAAACGGGCCGTCAACCAATACATCAATGAGACCGATCACCGGCAAATCCTGCACCGCTTCAAACAGATACCCCGTATAGACCCAGATATCGAGATCCGGACGCCGCGCCCGGATCACCGTGATCACCCGCGCCAATTCAGCCGCCTGGAGTAAAGGGTCACCGCCGCTAAACGTTACCCCCCGGTGCCATGGCGTTATTTTTGCTAAAATCAACCCGGCAAAATCTTCGACGGTAATCTCCCGGCCACCGGCAAGGGGTTGCAGATCAGGATTGTGGCACCCGGCACATTGCCGCGGGCAACCCTGAAAAAAAGCGGTTACCCGGACACCGACCCCGTCAACAATTGATTCCCCGATAACCGCAGCATATCTAATCATGGCCAGTCCTTCCCCCTTTTGCCCCTAATTGACTAAAGCCCCCTGCAAAAAATTACAGGGGGCAACCGAAAAATCAACCAGAGATCACTTATTCTTCACGGTTGGCGGCAAAAATCAGCACAAACTTTAAAAGTTCGGCGACTGCCACTAAGGCGGAAGCAACATAGGTTAAGGCGGCCGCCCCGAGTACCTTCCGCGTTAAACCAACCTCATCACGACCAACATAGTTGTAATGGGTCAAAAGGGCAAGCGCCCGGTTAGATGCGTTAAATTCAACCGGCAGGGTAATCAATTGAAAAAGAACCGCCGCACTGAAAAACAGGATACCCAGCAACATCAAGCCTGATGCCTTTAAGAAAAACCCGATCAACAACAACGGGATTGCGGCCATCGACCCGATATTTGCTACCGGCACGAAAGCGTGCCGCACGGTCAACGGGACGTATCCGGTAGCATGCTGGATCGCGTGGCCGGTTTCGTGCGCCGCCACCCCCAATGATGCGACCGAAGAACCGTGATAAACGTCCGGTGAAAGCCGGACCGCCCTTGCCCGGGGGTCATAATGGTCGGAAAGCGTCCCTTGACCCAACTCTACCCTTACATCGTGCAACCCGTTGGCATCAAGCAGGCCCCTGGCCACCTGCGCCCCGACGACCCCGCTCCTGGCCTGAACAGCCGAATATTTTTTAAATGTACTTGACACCTTAAACTGCGCATACATCGCCAGCAACATAAAAGGAATTACGATAATATCCAAGGGGTGAAAAAACATTTACTCACCTTCCTTTCCACGTTTCACAAAAAAAACCGCCGGTTCGCAACAATTGCCAATGCCAATCATTGCCCCCGTCGATACTAATATTGTATTATACCCCCACCAAGGTGTCAACACGACCTGGCACTTAATCCCATTTACGTTTGCCGCCACCGGCATAAGTACCTTTCCATCAGATCAACCCCTAAAATCAACACAAACCCGAGCACCCCCATTGCGATGATCCCGGCAAACATCTCGGCGGCGGAAGCCCGGGTCCAGGCATCCATAATAAAGTAACCCAGCCCCTCCACCGTGGCAAAAGACTCCACCAGAAACAGTACCGCCACCGCCGTACCGGAACTAATCCGTAAAGCAGTCAGAATATCCGGCAGGCAAGCGGGTACGATCACATGGCGGTAAACCGCCCAAGGGCCGCCCCCCAAGGAGCGCAACGATAAAATATCCGCCTCGGGTACTCCTTTGGCCGCATCCCGGGTAGTCACCAAAATCTGATAAAAGACGATTAAGGTAATCAGAAAAATCTTGGAAGCATCACCGATCCCCAAAAAAAGCAATACCAACGGCAGAAATACAATCTTCGGAATTGGGTAAGTCAAGAAAATCATCGGGGCCACCCAGTGGTCCACCCGGGGGTTCCGGCCGAGAAACAACCCTAAGGGGACCGCCAAAACCAAAGACAACAAAATGCTATAGCCTGCCCGGTAGAAGCTGGACCAGAGATGAATAGCCAAAGGTCCCTGGGCCAGCTGGATAAAAGAAGTTAAGGCGGCCAAGGGGGGAGGCAACATCTGGTTATTGACCACAACTGCTGCCAGCTGCCATAGACCCAATAAAACTGCCGCGGCAATTAACAGTCCCACGCCACCCTGGGTCTGTGATGATCCTGGCTTCATATAATCTCCTCAATCCTCAAACCGCTGGGAACAGTGCTGCAGGAGACTCCGGATCCGGGTACAGGTTTCGTAAAAGGCAGCCTGCCCCCGGTAACCGGTGGTGGACAACTGGTTTTCCACCGTACCAATCAAGGTCAATGGCGGCCCGTCCAGAACCAGAATCCGGTGCCCCAGAAAAGCCGCTTCCTCAATATTATGGGTGACCAAAACTATCGTCAATTGGTCCCGCCCGGCAATTTCCAAGGTCAAGTTCTGCAGTGATTCCCGGGTTAAAGCATCCAAAGAAGAAAACGGTTCATCCATCAATAACAGGTCCGGTTCCGTTGCCAGGGCCCGGCCCACCGCCACCCGCTGCCGTTGCCCCCCGGACAACTGCCCGGGGTAACGCTGCTCCAACCCGCTTAAGCCTAACCGCTTGATTACCGGCTGTACCCGGCAAGCCGCTTCCCGTTTCCGCACCCCCTGCAAACAAAGCCCCAGGGCGATATTCTCCACCACCCTTTTCCAGGGAAACAGTCCGTAATCCTGCAGGATCAAGGAAGTATGCCGCCTGGGTCCGGAGATCTCCTGCCGATCAATCCTGATCAGCCCCTGATCCGCCCGGAGCAGACCGGCAATTACCAGCAGCAGGGTGCTCTTTCCACACCCCGAAGGTCCGATCAATACACAACGTTCTCCAGGCTTAACGGTCAAGCAAAAATCGGTCAATATCGGCACACTGGTTTCCGCATTACCGTAACTCTGGTAAACATGCTGTAATTGAATCATGGGACCAGCGTAGGATCAACCAATTCTTCATAAGTGTATGCTTGGGACAGCAATTGCTTGGTCACCATCCAGTTCATGACCGCAGCCACATCCTCCCGGGATGGGGAGACCGGATGGGAAAACGTCGGTGATTGATAGGTATCCTGCACCGGCTCGGGAATATTGGCTTTTTGAATCACCAGTTGGCGGTACTTGGCCGGATTATTGGTCAAGGCTTGCCCGGCTTCATCGTACACCGCCACAATCGCCTTTACCCCTTCCCGGTTCCGTTCCACCGTATCCTGGCGAAAAACCAGCACGGTCTGGGAAATGTTGCGTTTAGTATCATCGGCAATTAACTTGGCCCCTTGTTTTTCCGCCAAGAAAGCCAATGGATCCGGCAGAACCGCCGCGGTAATCTGGTCGCTCATCAGCATTTGCAGGCGCACCGGGATCTTGGGAATAGCCAGTTTCTTGATTTCCGCCGCCTGTAATCCCGCTTCCCGCAAAAGGTTGTCCGCCACATACTCGATGATACTGCTTTCGGAAATAGCCACCGGTACGTTTTTTAAGTCTGTAACCGAAGTAACGGAAGACTTCGGGGAGGCCAGTAAAGCAAACCGCCCTTCCGCCGGGGTAACTCCCAACCCGACGGCGGCAATTTTCACCGGTGTACCGCTTTTCTGCAACAGGCCGACCGCAACCAAATCAGCTACCTCACCATCAATCTGCCCGGCCTGTAAAGCGGCATCCCTTTCTTGAGCGGAAGCAAAAGGAACCAAGGTTACCGTCAGCCCTTTGGCTTGAAAAAGCCCTTCGCTCTCAGCAACATAAAAAGGCAGGTTGTCCTCAATCGGCAGGACCCCCAGTTTAACCGGTCCGGGTGCCGGTTCCGTTGCCTGGTCTTTAGGTTTATCGCCGTTACAGCCCACCAAGAGTACGGCCAGCAAAGTAATCAACCCGACCGCAACCAGATAACGCGCCCGCTTCAATATTTCGCTGTTGCGCACTTGTTGTCGCTCCTTCCTTTAATGGCAATGCTTTTTAAGTTTCGACACCAGCCCGGTAGATCCTGCCCCTACCAGCCAGTTTTGCCGCTTTCCGTCCTTTTGTTTCTACCGGTCACGTGGTATAATCTCCCCGGAATAGAACATAAGGAGACCAGGTATGGCGACTTATTCAATCGGTATCGGCGAATACAAGGTATCCCTTAACCATCAGGACATTCTCCAAACCTTTGCCTTGGGATCATGTGTCGCCGTGGTGCTTTTGGCCGCCAATGCCCGGGCAGCAGGTTTGGCCCATATCGTTTTGCCTGATTCCACGCTCTCCCCAACCCTGGCTAGACAACAACCCGGCCGGTTTGCCGACACCGGGATTGCTTGCTTACTAAAAGAGATGGAAACCCGTGGTTGCCGCCGGGAAAAACTTACGGCCAAGATTACCGGTGGGGCAAATATCTTGAATGACAACGAAACCTTTAAGATCGGAAAACGAAACATTATCGCCGTCAAAGAATGGTTAGCCAAAAACGGTATCCCCATTGCCGGCGCAGATATCGGTAAATCCCGGATCCGGTCGGTTATGGTTGAGGTAGGCACCGGGAAAGTGACCTTGTTTTCCGCCATCAAGGGAACGTGGACCCTTTAGATAAAACTCAACGACTACGGCAAGAAGGCTGTCTTCCCGACAATAGGGAGCACAGCCTTTTTTGGTTTCCCCTTTATTCGGTGACCGCAAAATCCCTTATAGCCGGAGGCGAAAACGCCTTTCCGCCGACCAAAGCCCTGTAAACTCCCGGTGGTAATGTATACGGGCCAAGACGATAATACCCCTGAACATCCCAGGATACCTGATCCGCTAGAACCAACTGCCCTTCCGGTCCCTGCACACATAAAGCGACATCTTGATTACCGGTATTGCCCCGGTTTGTTACCGGCTCGACCACCCCAAATACAAGCAACTGTTTACCCTGCAACTGCACTACCGGGTAGTTCAACTGTCCGCCCGGCACCTCACCGGATGAGCCGGTAGACCCGCCGCCACCGCCTCCGCCTCCACCACCGCTTCCGGCCCGGCGGACCGGCTTCCCGGCCGGCTTTTCCTTGCTTAAAACCTTAGTATAGGCGGCTTGGATTACATCCCGGGGAAACGGATCCGGTAAGACCGCATTACCCCAAAAAGCAACCCCTGCCGGCCAAGGTTCCGGCATTCCTGGTGGTAAGAAGTATAAAATCGGCCTTTTCGCCGCGATCAAGGCCAACCGCTCCTTAACCCAGTCCGTTACCCCTTGCCACACCTGTTTTTCCGCAGCAGTCATTGGCCCCGGTTTCACCGGCGGCTTTCCCGGACCAAGCACAGTCGTCGACCATCCCGCTGAAATGTCTACCTGACTTTCTCCCGCCTTAACGGTGCCCGTGCCGTAAATGACATTCGTGACTTCCCCGCCGGAACCTACTTCATTCATCCATAATACTCCCGAAACTGTCACCCGGCCCCATGGGGTTTCCACCACTGCCCCGCCCGGAAGCGCAAAGCCTGGTGCCGCCAGGACACCAAGCACCCGGCCGGTCTGAAGGAACAAATGTAGTTCATCAACAATCACCCCTTCTTGCCAACCTTGCCACACCACCTGCCGGCCGGCCGCCTTTTTAAATCGCAGCACAGTATCGTTTTCCAGCCTTAAACCGGAACCATCCGCAAAAGTTAAACCTGCCCGCCCATCGGAACCGGTTTTGATCGTTGCCCCTGCTTCACAGGGGGTAGGTGCTTTTATCCGTACAAAATCCCACTTATCCGCCGGTTTAAGATAAACCACCCCGGCCAGCGGCACCAATAAACCGGTCTCCCTCACCGCCACCCCGGTACCGGTTAAATTTGAGAAGGCCGCCACCCCTTTAACCATCTGGTCTTTAGTAATTAAAGCCGTCGGGTTAAAACCGTTTTCCGTTTCGGGTAACCACCGGTTTGCCACCACTGTAGCAATTGCCGGCCAGGCCCAGTGGTGTGGCGATACGTCCGGAAGATCACCAGGCAAGCACTGGTCCGCCCCGGACCGGCCGGCCAAGCGGCAAAGCAGCACTGCCGCCTCCGCCCGGGTCAAAAGCCTATCCGGATCGAAACAGCCATCCGGGTAGCCATGCAATAACCCGGCTTGCACCGCCGCCTCAATAGCGGCATACACCGGTTGATCAGGCCCTACATCCGTAAAAGTAGGAACCTTCGACCACCGGCCCGGCAATCCCTTAAACTTGGCCATTAATTCGGCAACTGCCGCCCGGGTAACCAATCCATTCTGGTCCTGCGGCATCCCCGGCAGTTCCGGGGCCGCTTCAACCGCCCCGGCGTAACCGGTGGGGAGCATTGCCGGTAGAAAAACAAGCGCCAGACCAACCGGCAAGAATAACACTCCCCGGCACAACCGGTTTAGCCACAACCGGCCGGTTCTTTGCCGTTGATTTCTCATGCTTGTCTCCCCCTTCTTCAATTCTTAAGTAAGGGATCAGCCCCCGGGTTAAGTTGGATCGTATAGGGACAGGCCAGTACCTGCATCGTGTTTAAGCCGTCCCATAACAACACTTTCAGGGTATACACCTGCCGCGCCGGCAAGGTAAAGGTCACCTGCACAGAACCTTCCAAGCTTGAGCTGGTTACGGGCACCACGGCTACCGGCTGATTACCGTCCAGCAACTGAAACAACCAGGTGAAACCAGCCGGGTGAGCATCAAAACCAGATAGTCGGTTCCACGAACCTTGAACACATATGGTTACCTCGGAACCCGCAACCGTTACGACCGGTGGTGCTATAGTACATAAATAAGCTTGTGTCGCGTCCTGACCGGATTCTGGTTCGTCATCACCAACCGGGACGCCACCACTACCCGGGTCGTCATTACTGCTACCCGGATCGCCACCGGTTACCGGGTCTTCGCCACCACCCGGCTCTTCGCCACCACCCGGCTCTTCGCCACCACCCGGCTCTTCGCCACCACCCGGCTCTTCGCCACCACTACCCGGCTCTTCGTCACCGGCTACCGGGTCTTCGCCACCACTACCCGGCTCTTCGTCACCGGCTACCGGGTCTTCGCCACCACCCGGCTCTTCGTCACCACCACCCGGCTCTTCGCCACCACTACCCGGCGCAAAAGCCGAACAAGGCAAACAATCACTGTAATCAACCCCTGCACTTACGGAGTTTCCTTCACCACCCGGAGCCGGACCGGTAGGGCTGCCCCACCAGTTATATTTTGCATTAACCACCACTTCTTTGGTTTTATTCTGCACCCCAAAGTTCCCGTTTTCAAAAATGTCGTTACCATTTTCCGGTGTTCCGCCGACAACCGGGTTTGCTTTCAAATAACACCATACACCCGTCAGATTGTGCCAAATCCGGTTGGCCGCAATAAGCGCATTTACTGCTTCTCCCCTTAAGAATATGCCGGTCTCCTTATTGTCATAAATCTGGTTGTCCCGGATCACAGGACTACAGTTGAATATCTCAATTCCGTACTTATTCCCGGTTATCACATTATCCCGGATCGGCTCACTCCAACCGTTAGCGGCTATGAAGATACCAGTTGAAGCATTGTCTTCAACCACGTTTCCGGTAACCACAGCCGTGGCCCCGGAGCCAATCATCACTCCATGTACACCACTCTTACTAATGGTGGAATTAGTCACGAGCAGTTCGCCGGAAGATAAAACTCCTAAGTTACTCAGAGAGTTTTGGCCCCCATAACGAACCACACAATGATCCAAAACAGCCTTTCCGCCACTTTCCACCTGAATTCCTTGCCACCAACCCGGTTGGGCGGCAGCTTCCGGCCAAGCGGTAAAAGAAACCGGTTGGTCTACCAGCCCTGGAGCCTGCAAGCAACCCAAAACCAAAAAAGATGCCCCGGCGCCAAACCCAACGTTAGTACCAGGCATTACCTTTAAGGTGATCCCCATAGGTACCGTAAAATTGCCCGGTATATAGTAACCATGCCGATCATCCCAAACAGCATCCATTGGCAGCTGTTCTCCGTCAACCCAAATCGGACCGGTAAAATCATTGCCGGTCAAATCCACCCCGAAACCGTTAACTGTTATACTTACGGCTGCCCGCTGATTATCCGGTAGCCGGTTGCCCTGAATCTGCAAATTGCTGCTTACTTGGGCCAGATAAATCCCGAACATCCCGTTGGCTCCGAAGGTATTGTTTTCGATCCGTACATCGTCACCCGTGCTTTCCAGATGTATACCGGAGCTACTGCCGCAGCTAACCATAGAATTCGTCAAATAAAATTGCCCCCGGCCGGTTTTAATGATGCTCGCCATCTTTTGAGCACCCCCATACCGGACCACACAGTGATCCAAGAACGCGTTTGCTCCAGCACAAACCAGGATACCTTGCCACCACCCGGCACCCGGCATTGAAGCCGAACCGTCCCGATTATCGTCACCACCGGCAGTGTCATCCCGAAAATCAGTGAAATATACCGGCCTGTCTTCCTCCCCTTCCACCCGCAAGGTGCCGCTTACTTCTAACTTAACCCTCTGGCCGAACTTAACCACCACCCCCGGTTTTACGGTTAAAGTACGTCCGATAGCAACCCCGACAACATCAGGTAAATAGTAACCTGCAGGATCCTCCCAGGTAAGGTCGGCAGTAATTGTCCCCATTTTCACCCAAATGGGACCATCACACATATTATTGGTCCCGATAACCAAACCGGAGTTGTTTGCCGTCACACCCACCGGCGCCTGGTTAGACCTGAGATCATTGCCCACCAGCGTAACCCCGGAGATAATCCCGGATAAATAGACCCCATAGCCCGGATTATTTACAATGGTATTTTCCCGAATCACCAGCTCCGCTTCATCATTGGCCAAATAAACACCATGGCTACAGCCATCACTGACCAAAGAATCGGTCAATGACAATTTACCCGTACCTTGTTTGGTAATACTGCCAAAACCGGTACTACCACCATGGCGAATGTCGCAAAACGCTAATTTAGCCTGCCCCCCGTCTTTAATCTGGACTCCCTGCCACCACCCAGGTTCAATATCCGGTGACCCTTCTTCACCCTCCCCGGTGGATGCAGCCATAAAAAAGATCCGATTATCTGAGGTGCCACAAGCAGATAAGTTACCGAAAACGAACAGCCCGGTACCAGCGGAAAACTCCACAACAACCCCCGGTTCAATTTTTAGAGTGGTTCCTGCGTTCAACAGTACATTGCTGGTCACCCGGTAAGGGCTTCCTGTTTCGCCCCAAACCGTGTCGGATGAAATAGTTCCCGCAACCGGGGTAGCTGCCGTCGCTGGCTCCCAACCCCCCATCAGCAAGCAAAAAACCACCAGCAACATAATTAAACTGCGCTTAATCAGCACCCTCACCCCACCTAGCGCGCCATTTTTAGGCATTATTTTATTTTTTGTGTCATTCCTCCCAGCGATTGTCAGAGTTCTACATGTTGCCCCTTAATTCCTGCTAAATCCTTATAACTTTTTCCAGACACATTTCCCCTGGCTAGGCTTTTGCCTTTATAAAACAAAAAGACTGCCCGCCACTAATTATCTTGGTAGTGGCGGGCAATCCCGTTAGCACTTTTAAGTTGTAAACGGCGGATTATTCTTAATTCACCTTTGACGGCCATGCTTAAATTGTCCAATTTGCTCAATCTTTTTTATCC
>JAQWAU010000006.1:67976-75121 GCA_028707535.1 Heliobacteriaceae bacterium
TCAAGCCATTCCCGCAAATCTTCTTCGTTCAATCGTTTAAATTCGGAGGATTCCCCTAACCGATTAACTACAATAAAATGCTCGGGTTTTAGCTTGTCAACCAAAGTTACTGATTGGGTAGAAACAATAATTTGGGTTTTCCGGGATATACTCTGTAAAAGACCGGCCAATACAGAAATTGCATAAGGATGCAAGCCTAGTTCCGGTTCGTCAATAATAATCATCTCGGGTAAATCGGGCTGTAATAGAAGTGTAACCAAGGCAATAAAACGTAAAGTGCCATCGGAAAGTTGATCCGGCCCAAACACAATTGTCGGATCTGTTCCCCGCTCTCGCCAGTTGAGCAGGATGTAATCAGCATTCCGGGGATTGGGCGCCAGAATAAAATCACCAAAAAAAGGTGCCACCGACTGAATCGTAGAAACGATCCGGCGATAATAAGGCTCGTGATTTTGTTCCATTACATATAAAAAAGCCGCTAAATTACCGGCATCGTGGCGAAGATATTGATTATCGTTGATATAACCTTGTTTTTTAACCTTGGCCTCGGCTGAAGTATCATGAAAATGATAGACCCGCCACCGTTCCATAATTCCTTTGATCACACGGGCCGTTTTAGCATTAAAGGGTTGCTTGGTCCTGCGGTTGTTATCATCACCCCGTAGGGAAAACAGCGCCGACTCTTTTTGTCCCGCACCCAGTGAAGTTAAAGGTGCGGCATTAACGCTGCCCCTTTGGGTAAAAGCGATGGACTCGTCCGCAAATATCAAGGTATCCTGAGCAGCACTAGATAACCGCAGGTGGTAAACGTTTTTCCCTGAAGCTGTAGAAAAATATAAGGTGCCGGAAAACTGGGGTGTTCTTTTCGACCCATAATACAATAAAGAATCGGCAAAACCTACAGTTGCAACATATTGCTGCAAATTCTCACTCAAAATGTGGTTCAACAATTTAAAAAAGGAGATTAAATTGGATTTTCCTGCACCGTTGGCCCCAATTAGCACGTTCAAGGAACCGAAGTCGAGATCCATTTCCTTAATGGACTTAAAGCCGTGTATGGTCATCCTATCCAGCACCGCTTCCACCACCTCTAGCGTCCTTTGGTTGCATTTACTTCCATCTCAAAACCAAAGTAATCATAACACTTTTTCCAATGTTTGGAAAGATTAGCTTCCTCCAGGATGTAGATGTCCCTTTCACCGAACAAAAGTCACAGCAACCAGGCCATCAGCACGGCATCAGCCTGGTTTAACCGCCCGAAACAAAACATAAGAGTAAATCGTCGGAATAAGCACCATCACCGCTACCGCGGCAAAAAACACATAGGCCCCCCAAACCGCTTCCACCGGCGCCGTAGCCAGGCATACTAACCCACCCAGCACCCAGACCCTGGCCCCAACCCGGTGGGTTTGTTGCCAGACATCTTCATTAGCCAGCGTCCAGGGCGTCTTAATCCCGACAAAGTAATTGTGCCTTATCTGACTCATGAAATTCCCAATTATGATAAAAAGAACCGCAACTAACCCTTTAACGATCAGCCCCATCTTAACCGGATAGTCGAGCGCAGCCAGAATCGTGACTACATACATAGCACTTCCGAACAACACTATTCCCCAGCACAGAAACCGGTACGCTCCCCCAAAACGGCGATAATTTTCCCGCCGGGGATCAATCAAAGGAAGGAATCTCATTAAAACATACAATCCCAGCACCAGAAACGGTGGGAAGAAAGCTCCCAGCGGGCGTGAAGTATAAGCATCAACCTCACCCCGAAAATTCCAGTGACTTGGCACTTGTTCCGGCAAATGGGGATAAACAAGAATGCCGGCAACCAGTAACCCGGCCATCAGTACCCATAACGGCCAATCCTGCCGTAAGGTCTGCCAGCTCAACCTGTAGGTATTTTTTCTTTCCTTCAGATTCATTATTGTTCCCCCTTCCCATCACCATTTTCATCCCGTCCCATCACTTCCAGAAACCATCCGAGGACATCTTGGAACACAGTGGTGTTTAACGAATAAAAAATGTTTTGCCCCTTACGAACATCCTGGACCAAATCAGCCTGTTTTAAAACATTAAGGTGGTGCGAAATACTGGGCCGGGTTATGCTGAAACCGGCAGCAATTTCCCCGGCAGTGAGATCCCCTTTCCGCAGCATTCGCAATATCTCTCTCCGGGTATCATCAGATAAGGCCTTAAAGGCAAGATTTACCGGCATCCAGCTTCACCCCTCCTTTAGATAATTAGATTATGTTCTAAATGTCTAACTTCATTATAGCGCCCACGGGAGTAAAAACAAGATAATACCCCTAAAATTTTTTACTTACCTTTAATCATCACCTTGACCGAATTATTTTACGGCCACAGGGTATTTCGCTCTGGAAGGAGTAAAATATGGTTATGAATTACCTTCAGCTCTTTAAAACCGGCGAACTTCAACACCGCACGACTGTGCTGGAAAAAATGCTGGCTCCCTGCAACCTCTGTCCCCGGGAATGTGGTGCCCGGCGATTGTCCGGGGAAAGAGGTGAGTGCGGGGCCGGAGAACTCGCCGAGATATCCGGCTACGGGCCACATTTTGGTGAAGAACCCCCACTGGTGGGTACAGGCGGATCAGGTACCATCTTCTTTGCCTTCTGCAGCCTGCGCTGTGTCTTCTGTCAGAATTACGAAACCAGCCGCGGGAAGGAAAAATACCCGGTTAGTCCCGGTAAACTGGCCGAAATCATGCTTGAACTGCAGCAAACCGGTTGTGAAAATATTAACTTGGTTACACCTACCCACTATGTGCCACAGATAGTCACTGCGTTATTAATCGCCTGTGATCAGGGGCTCCGTCTTCCGCTCGTTTACAATTGCAGCGGCTATGAAAAAACCGGCAGCTTACGAAACCTAGAAGGAATTATCGATATCTACATGCCTGACATCAAGTATGCTGATTCCCAAACTGCCCAAAAGTATTCCCGGATCGCCGACTATCCCCGGGTAGCCAAAAAAGCGGTGAAAGAAATGCACCGCCAGGTTGGGGATCTGGTTCTCGACCGGCGGGGAGTCGCTAAACGGGGACTAATCATCCGTCACCTGGTTATGCCCGGCGGTGTTACCGGCACCGCGGCTTTAATGCGGTTTCTGGCCCGGGAAGTCTCCCCCGCCAGCTGGCTCAACATTATGGATCAGTATTATCCGACATATCTAGCCTACCGGTACCCGGAAATCGCCCGCCGGGTAACTCCCCGAGAGTTTGCCGAGGCATTGCAAGCAACCCGGAAAGCCAGTCCCGATTTTCATTTGCTGTAATAATTCTGTCCTCCAAAGCGGGTCAGGTACGAGGAGGGAAAGCCCATTCAAGGCACGAATCAGGTTTTTATACATTTTAAAACCTGATCATCGCCAAGGACGGATGACTACAGGGACGCATCCCGGTCATTCCCGTTAGATTCACCTTCTTCGCGCCCGTTTTTCCATGATTATCTGGTACCTGATACTGGTTTCCCTTAATTTCTTTTTGAGTAATTCTTTCTTTTCTCCGTCCGGACATTCAGCTATGGATTTTCGCAGTAAATCCATTTCTTTTTTTAAAGCGACTTCATCGGGGGTCAAGCCTGAATTTTTCAGCACAATATAGGCTAGCCGGTCTTCTTCAGGGACAAAGAGCATATCTTCAATGATAACTGGCTTACCGGCTCCCGGTAAGTTTTTTAATTCCCCTTTTTCAATGGCTTCGCGAATTTTTGCATCCGCAATTTTGGCAAAAATGTCACGCATCGCTGATTCACCAGGCCTTCATCAAGTTATTAGGCACAGTGGTTCATTGCTGGAGAAAGACCTTGCCCGTGTCGCCGTCGACAACCACTTTTTGGCCGTCTTTAATAACCTTCATGACACCCCGCACATTCACCACCGTAGGGACCCCGTATTCCCTGGCCACGATAGATCCGTGGGACAGGTACCCGCCGGTTTCCATGACTATCGCACAGGCTTTTAAAAACAGCGGGGTCCATCCCGGGTCGGTGGATGGCGCCACCAGCACATCTCCCGGCTCTAGCCCGTTTCCTTCATCCGGATGACTGATCAAACGGGCAAGACCGGAAGCTTTCCCCGTAGCAGCCGCTACCCCTTGCAAGTACTCACCGGAATTTTGGCTAACAGGTTCCAAAAAGACCGGCTCTTTTCCCAAGATAACATCAGGTGGTGCAAGCGCCTCTTTTTCCCTTTGGCTTGCTTTTCGGGCGTCCACCAGGGTCGGCAGTTCATTACCGGCCCAATCCCCATCCAGGATGGAAACTAAATCAGACCAGGAGCAATAAAAGATGTCACCCGGCGCCTCGATAATCCCCCGCTGAGAAAATCGCTTGCCCAACTCCAGGGCCAGCAACCGATAAGCTTCCAGGGCCATAACCAGAACCGATTTGGCCATTTCCCGCACGACTGCCCCTTGTTGCGCATCCTTGAGCCCTTTTCGGACCGCCGCCAGCTCGGCAAGGGGTACTTTTTCGGTTACTTCCCGCCAAGCCCGGTTGAATTTCTCCTTTTGCCCGGCTTGCCATTGATCGGGATTTGCGGTTGCCATGGTACTCTTAATGATCTCCATCAGATATGCGGGGTCTTCCTTCCACCGGGGGTTGATGATATCCAGCTCGTACACCGCCCGGTGTCCGTACTCCTTGATAAAATCCCGGAATTCCATTTTAAAAGGGGAGCTTTCCGGCAAATGTTCTTCCCAGGAATAAGCGGCAAAATTATTCCCGGTTAAGTATTGAATGGCGGCTTTATCCTCCCGGGCCAGTTGGGCCAGTTTCATCAAACGGTAGCCATGATCGGCACTGGTTATTCCCGGTCCCCCGCCCACCATCAAACCATTTAATACGATCATCATTCTGGGTCCTAAATAACCAATCAGTTTTTGCACCAACAACATAACCGGCAAGGTACCGGCGCCGCTTAAAAAGGAGAATTTTTCGCAATAGGCCTTCACGATTTGCCCCAACTCATTGTATTTATCAATAAAACCACGGTCGGGCACCTGCTCAAATCCAGTGCCGATTAGACATTCGACGGAACGGACAACCCCGGCAAAAGTACCGGATGCGCCGGCAGCCGCCTCCATGATGAGAGATTCACCCTTCACCGCCCGCCGTTGTCTTTCCAAACCAAGCTCACCCTGATAAGGGTTGGTGTCTTCGATTTCAATCTCGGGCTGGTGTCCTCCCCAGAAGGGATTAAAATCCCCGGGCAGCATTCCGGTGGAATCATAATAAGCCCACTGGAGAGCAGACATGTTGCAGTACAACCTGCCGTTGAGAAAGCGCGAGAATTGAAAACCCTCCGGAATAGGATAGCCGGGTACGAAAAAAGAAGTGTACTGAATAGTGTCGATAATATTCTTCATTACCCGGCGATGCAAGGGGCTGATGACCATCGGGACAGCATCCCGGTAGTTCCCGTTTGACCATATCTGGGTTTTGTGCTTTAAAGCCTCAAAGGTATAACCGGGTAACGCGGTCACCGGCCGGCTCTGGAGCAATACGAAATCCTGCCCGTCAAAGGCCCACTCCACATCCTGGTGCCCTTCACATTCCCCCAGGGACTCGAAGACCCGCATCACCAGCAAACCGAGTTTTTCGATGCTCTCATCCGGCAGCACCTGCTGTGAGGCCAGGTGTTCATCCGGTACAAAACGGGTCCCGCCACCTGGACAGGTCTTGGTCATTCCTTGCTTAACGCCGATCTTCTTTGCTATAAGCCGGGGCACGGCACAATAGGCCGCAACATCAAGATAATAGGTGTCAGGCTCGATCGCACCGCTTACAACTGATTCTCCCAACCCAAAGTTGGCGTTGACCACGAACCGGTCCTCCCGGCCGGTTTGTGGTTCACAGGTAAAAGCCACCCCGGCTGCCCGGGCTTTTACCATCTCCATGATCACCACGGCCTGGCTCACATCTGTATCTCTAACGTTCATTTTCCGTCTGTAAGCAACGGCCCGGGTTGTCCAGAGAGACGCGTAACACCCTTTAATCGCGAACAGAATATCGTCCATACCGCGGACATTTAAGAACGATGCGTGGATACCGGCAAAAGATGCTTTACCGGAGTCCTCGGTAGAGGCGGACGACCTGACGGCCACCGGCTTATCCAGTATCCCGGCAGCCTTCAGGTTGGCTTCCAGTTCAGCACTGACATCTGCCGGTATCTGCCCGGCCTTGATCTTTTCTCTGAGCAGGGACAGCTTTTCCGCTATCGCCGTCTCGCCAATATTGCCGGTGTTTACACCCTTGGTGATTTCGGCCATATCTGCAAGCAAGTTGTTTTCTTCGATAAAACACCGGTATGCCCCGGTGCCAAGGACACCTCCGGCGGGTACCTTAAACCCGTACCGCTCCAGCTTGCTTAGATTCCGTCCCTTCCCTCCGGCTGCCGCCACCCCGGCTTGAAAAGCCTCGGGCCAACTGAAAAAGAATGCTCCGTAACTCTTTTCCATGTGTACCCTCTCCCTGCTTTTTTGCCCCGTTTAATGACTTCCTTCCCTCTCAACGGCCCCATACATAAACAGGTCTACCATTTTTGCCATTTCTTTGCGGAGTTCGAACCTTGACGGATCCTGCAACCAATTCAGGACAATAACGCCGCGGGAAATATTTAGTTGTTCTACCATCAGCTTAACAGAAACATCCCGCCTGATTTCACCGGCCTGCTGGCCCTGCCTGATAATCTCAGCCATAATGCATTGCGTAGGTGTTTCAACACGACTGTCTCCATCGCCCAGAAACATGTTTTTTAGCCGGTAGCCCAGACATATTCCCGTAATCTCCGGGTTGATTTCTACCCACTCATAGGCTTTATCGATTGCGGCCAATAAACGCTTCTTTGTGTCCGGCAGGTTGTACCAATTGTCAAAGGTCTGCTGAGCCAACCCCTTAGAAACACCTTTAACGTAATCGTCAACAATGGCCTCTTTTTCAGGAAAGTAATTATATAGGGTTTTCCTGGCGATGTCGGCTACTGCGGCAATCTGCTCCATGGTTGTGTTGTTGAAGCCCTGACGGTGGAATAAATCCATAGCCACTTTAACGATTTTCTGCCGCGTCTTTCTTTTCTTCCGCTCTATCCTGCTTTCACCCGGCATATCCCCTGGTTCCATTGTT
>JAQWAU010000067.1 GCA_028707535.1 Heliobacteriaceae bacterium
AACCGGTTAGAATGTTGGCCAAGGTTGTTTTTCCCGTTCCGTTGCGACCGACCAGACCGATCCGGTCTCCTTGGCATATATCCAGGTCAACCCCATTTAAAACAAGGTGCTCCCCAAAGCTTTTTTTGACCTGGCGACAGCTTAGTAACATTAAAAACACCTCCCGAAAACAAAAAAAGGCGGTAAATAACCCCTGTTACTTACCGCCTTCCGGCCGAATAAATACCTTAAGCCACCAAAACCAGGTTTGGTGACAAAATATTTTCAGATTGGTAACAAGCGTTTCCGGCATAGCCGGACCACCGGAAAGGACAACCGGGTCCTTCCCTGTAGCCAGGCACTTATTTATTTAGGCCAGAATACGCTCGCGCATTTCTTTTCTCCAATCTTCGATCAGTTATCAACGGATTTATACTAGCATAAAATTCGGTGCCCGGCAATGTTGGCCGGGCTGATTTAAGTTACTGACCGGGTGCATTTACTAGCCGGTCGTAGGAATCAACTGTTAATAGATAATAAAACAGATAAATCAGGGTGTAAGCTACAACGGTGATTGCGATCGGGATGGTTAGGTTCTTGTAGAGTAGGTTGCCCAGGACCGATAAGGCCATAACTGCATGTACGGTTCCAACCAGTAAGGGGAAGAGAAAGATCACCATAACCTGGCGGGAAATGGAACGGCGAATTTCCCGGCGACCAACCCCGATCTTACGTAAGATTATATAATTCAGATGATCTTTTCCGGCTTCATTTAATTGCCGAAAGTAGATAACGCTTCCCGTAGCCAACAGGAAGACCAATCCCAGGAAGGCTCCGACGAACATTGTCATTCCGCTCTGCTCCAAGTTCCATCTATACTGGTCAAAAAACGAAGATAACAGATTAAATTTCTGGTTTAATTCCTGGCTAAGTTCCGCGCTTTTCGCTTGGCGGTCAACTAGGATGCCCCTAACTACTGCCGGCGCTTGTACTTTTGTCATTTGGGCAAAATCCCCGTCGCTTACCACCAAGGTAAAAAACATGGTGTTCATGAGCAGGTATGGCTTCGCTTCAGTAATCTGGAATTCCTGTGTAACCGGATGTTCGTTCTTAATGATAAAAGTTTCACCTTGCAGATTAGATGGGTTGCCTTGAGCAAAAAGGATCGCTTCACCGGGATTTTTCAACTTAATATCCGGGTTTACACCACGAGCCCGGATCAAATCCAGGTAAGAACTCTCGGATATAATCTGAGCGGTACGGTGAAAGCCCGTTATCCCGAATATCTTACCCTCAAGCTCCAGATAGGGGATCTTCACATCAGCCCGGACCCCGTGCTGAGGATAAGCGGCAATGACAGCATCTACCTGTCTATCTTCATTTAGGTTACCTTCCAGATAGACATAACTGAAAGGAAAGTACTTTTGCATTTCTTCCCCGGCACCGAAGTACAAGCTATAGCTCATTCCAACGGCGGTAAGGGTAATCGCGCTCAAGACGGCGATGGTAGCCAGCATGGCGGCATTGCTTTTTATCCGGTATAAAAGATTAGAGTTACTGATCAGGTTCATCCCCCAGTAGTAATGCTGCTTGTTGCGGCGGGCAAGCTGCAGGGCGAAAACGGAAAACGATTTGAACAAGGCGAAGGTTCCGCTAATGACCAAACCCAGTACCAACACGGCATAGACCGGAAATAAAAATACAAGCTGCGGATTTAAGGCCACCAGATAGCCGCCGGCAATTAATAATATGGATAAAAGGGCCAGCCTAACTGAGCCGTGGGGTTGACTTTCACCCCGCTGTTCGGCGCGAAACAACTCAACCAGCTGAAAACGATAGATGATCCGGTGGGCATGCCAGGAGATGATCAGAAATACGAGTAAGAATACCCCCACTGTATTGAAGACTGCCCGGGGAGAGATAAAGAGATTTATTTGTACATAGTGCCCCATGAGATTAAGCAAAAGCATGGTAAAAAGTTTGGAAAACAGTACCCCCAGGAAGATGCCGCTTGCCAAGGCTATCGTACCCATAACCAGATTTTCACAAAAGAGCATCTTGGCTACTTGGCTTCGCTGCAGACCCAAGAGATTATAAAGCCCGATTTCCCTTTTTCGTCTACGGGTAAAGAAGGCATGGGAATAACCCATAAATATGGCGGAGAACACTGCGGTCAGGATGGAGCCGAAGGATAAGAGAAAGTTCATTTTATTACCGACGGCTTGAGTTACCTGTTGGTTGTAGTTAATCGAATTAAACAAATAAAAAACCAGGATACTGAAGACCATGGATACAAAGTAGAGAAAATAAGTTTGGAAATTATTCTTAACGTTTCGCCAGGTCAAATCAAATAAAGTCACGGTTATCTCCTCCCAGCACCGCGAGTACATCCAGAATCTTATGGAAGAAATCCTTCCGGGTTCCACCACGTACCAGTTCGCTAAACAGGATTCCATCTTTTATGAACAGGATGCGTCGGCAATAGCTGGCGGCGAAAGCGTCATGGGTTACCATCATGATCGTGGTGGCATTCTTTTGGTTCAAATCAGCCAGGCATTGTAAGAGTTCGGTTGAGGAGCGGGAATCAAGTGCGCCGGTAGGTTCGTCGGCCAGTACCAGCCGGGGATGGTGAATAATTGCCCGGGCGGCGGCAGTTCTTTGTTTCTGACCACCGGATATTTCGTAGGGGTACTTACTTAGTATTTCTTGGAGGCCCAGAAGTACAGCCATCCGGCTTACCCTGGCTTCGATTTCCGCTGCCGGTACCCGGGCCAGGGCCAAGGGCAGAACAACGTTTTCTTTTACGGTCAGGGTATCGAGAAGGTTAAAATCCTGAAATAAAAACCCCAGCTTTTGTCTTCGGAAGTCGGCTAGTTGGTCCTCATTCATTGTAACCAAATAATCGCCGTCGATGATGATGGTTCCTCCGGTGGGATTGTCAATGCTTGCTATGAGGTTTAAAAGGGTTGTTTTACCGGCGCCGGAAGGTCCCATTATACCGACAAACTCTCCCTCTTTTATCTGGAGGTCAATTCCATCCAGGGCCGGGTAGGCATTACCTCTTGATCCGTATACTTTTTTAAGGTTTCTGGCTTCCAGTACAATATTCATTACCTGAACCTCCTTTAATATGCAAGTTTTAAATGTCTTCATTCAGAATCATATCCTTAATTAAAACTTGCCGTCCATGCATGAAGCGAACAAAAACCCTCTAATTCCTTACATTTTTGTTAGCCACAACCGAGTTGAAATCTGATATTTTAAAGGAGGATCTATTAAGTAAACCGGGGGATGCTGATGTTTAGAATTATGGTGGTAGAAGA
Organism: Heliobacteriaceae bacterium; assembly: GCA_028707535.1. Lineage (GTDB taxonomy): Bacteria > Bacillota > Desulfitobacteriia > Heliobacteriales > Heliobacteriaceae > STF2-203. Next base: position 3,303 of record JAQWAU010000067.1, read on the forward strand.
TGATCCGAAAATGCGCGGCCTAATCCTGGAGACCCTGGCCAAATGGAACTTTGAGGGAGGGGCTGTCGAGGAGTTTCAGGAGCTTATCCCGGAGTTTTTGCGTTTTAAACCCCACCTGGTTTTAATGGATATTAACCTGCCTGCCTTTGACGGTTTTTACTGGTGTGGTAAGATAAGGGAGCTTTCAAAAGTGCCGGTGCTGTTTATATCTTCCCGGGAGAGCAACATGGATATTATCATGGCGATCAATATGGGTGGAGACGACTATATTATAAAACCTTTTTCTCTTGAGGTATTAATGGCGAAGATTAATGCCCTTTTACGCAGGACCTATTCATATGTTGATCCTGAAACTCTGGCGCTAGAGCACAACGGGGTTTTGCTGAACTTGAAGGATAATTGTCTACGTTACCGGGACGAAGTGGCGGAGCTGACACGCAATGAGTTTAAGATCGCCTGTATGCTGATGAAGAGTATAGGAAGAGTTGTAAGCCGGGAGCAATTGATGCGCGGTTTATGGGCAGATGAGAGCTTTGTGGACGATAATACGCTTACCGTCAACATCAATCGCCTGCGCCGCAAACTATCGGCACTCGGTCTTTCTGATTATATTCAAACCAGGAAGGGGCAGGGGTACATTATTCCATGAGACTTTATGAGTATTTGCTGGACCGTAAGCATTCCCTTCTCTTTTATTTGTTCCTGATGTCCTTTATAACGGTGGTAATTTCGCTTGATCCGTGCAAACGGGTCAGTGCGGAAAATATTATGTACGTTAATGGAGTGGCACTGTTAAGCTTTCTGGTTTATCTCTTGGGGGGCTATTGCTTAAAACGGCGGTTTTACCGGCAGATTCGGCACAGCTTGGCGGAAAACCCCGGGGAATTACTTTATACCCTGCCGACGCCCGGAAATTACGAGCAAAGATTGTACCATCGTTTGCTCGAAAAGTTCCATTTCGAACAAAGGAATCAGCTGGAAAAGCTATATACCCAGCGCAAAGAGAACCTGGAGTTTACAACTAGCTGGGTGCATGAAATTAAGACTCCTTTGGCTACCAGTCGCCTTCTGATTGAGAATAGCCGGGGTAAATGTTCCGATGAGGTTCTGGATAGCCTGGAGGAAGAAGTAATCCGGATGGATGGTTTGGTGGAGCAGGTGTTGTACTACGCCAGAATCGATGATTTTGCGAGAGATTATTTTGTTCAGGAATGGGAACTAAAACCTATGGTAAAAAAACTGGTCAAAAACCACGCCCGGATTTTTATCGGCAAGAAGATCCGGATCGATCTGGTTAAGCTTGATCTTGTTGTACTGACTGACCGTAAGTGGCTCATGTTCATTCTTAATCAGGTCTTAAGTAATGCCCTCAAGTATACCCCTGACGGGGGGGTAATTCGTATTTATGCTGAGGAGAATCCCGAGGGGAAAACACTGGTAATTAGTGATAATGGGGTCGGGATCAAAGCCGAAGATATCGAGCGGGTTTTTACCCGGGGGTTTACCGGCTATAATGGCAGGATGTTCGGCAGATCTACGGGGATGGGCCTCTATCTGGCCAGAAGCCTGGCCCGCAAGCTGGGGCATGAGATAAATATAGCGTCCAAGTTTGGGGAATATACCACGGTGAGTATTCACTTTCCCCGCCTGGGAGATTATTTTAAGCTGCCCAATTAGGTTGTTCCAAACATGAAAAAGGCCATCCATCCATACATGTGGATAATGGCCGGAATATTTATACCACCAAACCTAAATCCCGGATTAGTTGGATATCCTCGTTGATGGTTCTACCCCCGGTTGTCAGGTAGCTGCCGACTAAAGCGGCGTTTGCTCCACAGGCAAAAACCAGGGCCTGCAGATCC
>JAQWAU010000068.1:0-3734 GCA_028707535.1 Heliobacteriaceae bacterium
GGACTAATCGAATTGAGCTATGCGATTGAAGAGATGAATCCGGGTGAAGTGTATCACGTCGAATTTGCCAATGTGCCGTTTGTGGATAACGACGGAAAAATTAGGCTGCACTCACTTTTTTACACCACTAAAATGCCGCTGAACCAATATCAGTAGACTTGGAGTGAATTTGTTTTTTTCTGGATATAATATAAAAGCGCGGAACATCCCACCGTGCGTAAAAGCCCCTTTTCGTTGAAAAACGGCGGGGGCTTTTTTGTTTTTGGTAACCAAGGGTACCATCTTTTTGGTTATAGTCAATTAGAATAGGGGCAGAAAGACAACCAAAGTAAAAAGGGGGTATTCCTGATGAAAAGAAAAATTGTCAAAATTGATGCGGAAAAGTGTAATGGTTGCGGGCTCTGTGTCAATGCCTGCCATGAAGGGGCCTTGCAACTGATTGACGGTAAAGCGGTACTGGTTAAAGAAGACTACTGTGACGGTCTCGGCGCTTGTCTGCCGGAGTGTCCGGCCGGTGCAATCATGCTGGAAGAACGCGAAGCGGCCCCGTTTGATGCTGCGGCGGTCGCCAAGCATCTGGCCGCCAAGGTTGCCCCGGTGCCGCCGAAACTGGCCTGCGGCTGCCCCGGCACGGAAACCCGGCTGATCGAGCGGAGACCATGTACGACCGCCCCAGCAAACGCGATTACGGTAGCATCCCAACTCCGGCAGTGGCCTTGTCAACTCCAATTGGTGCCGGTGAACGCGGCATTTTTGGCAGGGGCCGATTTGCTGGTCGCCGCAGATTGTACCGCTTTTGCCTACGCAAACATCCATGCCGATTTCATGCAAGGCAAGGTAACCTTGGTCGGTTGCCCCAAACTGGATGACGCCGATTACCGGGCGAAACTAACCGCCATCTTGCAACATCACCCCATTAAGAGCATCACGGTTTTACGCATGGAAGTGCCTTGCTGCGGCGGTTTAGCCACAGCAGTGACTCAGGCCTTGGCCGCCAGCGGGAAAAACGTGCCCTGCCGGGTTGTCACCATCGGCACCGGCGGGGATATCCGGGCCGACGAAACGATAAGCTAAAGGAAGCACCAAAAAGCCTCAATCCGGAAAGGGATGAGGCTTTTTTGGCTCTAAACCGGCGTAAAGTCGTGGGTTCACGACAATTTCACCCCTTCATGGTATAATTATTTTTATGACAGCTTGATAGACGAAAGGAGCTTTTTGATGAGTGAGCAGGAACACCACAACCAGTTTACCGCCGAGGATATCGATAAAAACAATGTCATCTCCGCCTTTGCCTATATTATTTTCTTTTTACCCCTTGTCGCCTGCCCTGATTCGCCATTCGGGAAATTCCACGCCAATCAGGCGCTGCTGCTGTTAACCACAGGTATCGTGGGGAGCATCGTAATAAAAATGATCCCGGTTATCGGCTGGATCCTCTTACCGTTTTTTTCTGTTTTAATCGTGATCGTGGGCGTTATCTGTCTGGTTAACGCTTTTAACGGTAAAGCAAGAGAACTGCCGATCGTCGGCAAATACCGGATCATTAAGTGATGACACATCACCCGGTGGTGCTGTACGGGCTAAAGAAGCGAAATGCTAAGACAAACAGTAAAAGGCCTCAGCCCTGACTTGGGATGAGGCTTTTTTGCCAAAAGGGGGTGACAAGTTGAGGAAAACCAAAACCCCGCTGATCACGACTGGATTATTCGCATTATTCGTTATATTCGGTGGTGCCATGCTTTATATGGGCCAAGTTTTCGTAGAAAACGATATTGATCAGATTAAGGACGGAATAGAAGCATTTACCGCTAGAGGTTCAGCCGCCCGGGACCAGAATGAGCTCCTTATATTAAGTACCGTTGATATTGATGAAATGAAGCTGGTGTTGTTTTCTTTAGGTTCTCAGTTGGGTGACGCAAAATTGCGCAAAGGGCTATTTAACAAGTACGTGATTGAGTCTTCGGGATATGGGACCAATCTATTCCCAAGCGGGGTCATCCAAACTGAAAGAGGCCATTATCTTTGGCTAATGGGAAAAAACGATGCAGCAAAACCCGGAAAAATCGTCTTGAGCTTGGATGGCAAAGACTATACTTTCGATATCCCGGCAAATAATGATTATTTTATCAAGTACACCGGTGTTCCGCCCACTTCAAGCAATTTTCCCCGTGAAATGAAGCGGTATGACGTTAATGGCGAATTACTGGATTAGGGTTTCCCGAAGAAGTGAATTGTGTAAGAAGGTGTAAAGCCCCATGTCCACCGTCACCCTCCTCGAAGGACGCCTGCCCCGGATCGCCGCCGCCTTCCACCAGGCCCAAGACGAACAATCCCGGCAAGGGATCGATACCCTCCTCGCCAAACTGACCCAAAACCAATTGAGCGTTGCCTTTTGCGGGCACATCTCCAGCGGAAAATCGGCCCTGATCAACACCTTGGTCGGTGCCGATCTCCTGCCCACCGCCCCGCTCCCCACCAGTGCCAACATCGTCACCCTCCGCCCGGGAGCGGCGGCAGCCCGTGTTTTCCCCCAAGAAGGTCACCCGGTCGACCTGGAACTGCCCGGCGCACTCAACCGGATACAATCCTGCTGTCAGGACAGGAACGAAACCCGGACGGTAGCAATTTCTTACCCCTACGATCTTTTCGGCTTGCCGGTAACCCTGGTGGACACCCCGGGCATCGACTCGGCCGGCATGGCCGAACGCCTGGTCCAAGACCCGGCGGTGCTGGCCGCCGATATTGTTTATTACGTGATGGACTACAACCATGTCCAGTCGGAGCTTAACTTTGCCGTGACCAAAAGGCTCAAGGAACGGGGCAAGCCGGTTTTTTTGGTGATCAACCAGATCGACAAACACTGTGACTTTGAATTGGATTTTGCTTATTTCAAACACAGTTCCCAAGCCCAGTTCAGCGCCTGGAACATCCGGCCCGACGGTCTGTACTTTACCACCCTCACCGAACCCCGGCACCCGGAAAACCAGCTTGCCCTGCTCAAACGGCACCTGCCCGCGCTTTTTCAATACGGGGATCAAGTGCTGACCACCACCGTACTGGCCGCCGCCCGTCAGCTCATCACCGACCACTGTCAGCGGCAAGCCGCCAAGACGGCTGCCCGGCGGCACCAGGCTCAGGCCGTCATTGACCGGTACCCGGACCCCACAGCCGCCATCCGGGAATTCCAGGAAATTCAGCAGCAGCGGCAAACGGTGGAATCCATGCCCGAACAGCTGGAAACGACGCTGGAAAAAGAGATTAATGCCGTGGTGCAAAACGCCCACATCACCAGTTACACCACTGTGGAACTGGCCGCCCGGTATATCCAAAGCCGCACAACCGGTTTTCGGGCCGGCCTGCTTTTTGCCGCCCGAAAGACCGAAAAAGAACGGGAAAACCGGCTTCAGGCCTTATTTTCCAACTTCAGTGAAAAGGTTCACACCAACCTGGAATGGCACCTACGGGATATCCTGGGTAAAATTCCGGAACGCTTCGGTCTGGTCGACGATACCTACCTCCAAACGGTGAATGCCTTTTCCGTCACCTGGGATGCAGGCCTGATCGCCGGTAGTGTTTGTCATGAGCCGGTCCCCTCCCGGGAATACATCCACAATTTTACCGATGATATCGCTGCCGCCACCAAGGCCTTATACCGGCGGGCCGCTCTAACCGTTGCCCGCCAGGCCGTAGAGCTGGCCCGGGAACACTGCCGGCCCCAGGTGGACCAACTCACC
>JAQWAU010000068.1:3834-5156 GCA_028707535.1 Heliobacteriaceae bacterium
GCCAGTGAAGAAAAGGCCTGTTTCGTCGAATGGATCGAATTATATTATGACTGTCCCCTAACCGCACAGGGCATCATGCTCGTCGACACTCCCGGCGCCGACTCGTTGAACACCCGGCACACCGGCCTGGCCTTTGACTACATAAAAAATGCCGATGCCATCCTGTTTGTTACCTACTTTAACAGCGCCTTTTCTCATGCCGACCGGGATTTCCTCTATCAACTCGGCCGGGTCAAAGACTCTTTCACCCTGGATAAGATGTTTTTTGTGGTCAATGCCGCCGACCTGGCTAAAACCGGCGCCGAACTGGCGGCGGTTACGGAACACGTGAATAACAATGTCACTGCCTGCGGCATCCGCGACCCGCGCATCTTCCCCGTCTCCAGCCAAACCGCCCTCCTGGCCAAAATGGCCGCAGCCGGCCCTTTACCGGCTTCCCTGGAAAAAACCTACCGGCAACGGGTGACCAGCCTGCTGGCCCAGAGCCAGACCGAACCGGTGAAAATGGACTCAGAATTGCCTTCACGACAACAAGGGCTCGACCTTTCCGGTTTTGCCGCCTTTGAGCAGGCGTTTTTCCAGTTTACCCTGACCGATTTAACGGCCGTAGCCGTCAGGGCCGCCCAGGGAGAGCTGCACCGCTGTCTGGGGACTTTGGAGGCGATGATCGCCACCGCCCGCTCCGATAGTTCCGCCCGCTTGATCCGGCAGGCCGCCTATACCGCCGCCTGCACCGGCCTCCACCGGTCGCTTCAGCGGGTGGACACGGCCGCCGAACTAAAAATGCTGGACCGGGAAACCGGTGAACTCGTTTACTATGTCAAGCAACGGCTCTTTTTCCGGTTTGGCGATATCTTCAACCGGTTTTTTAACCCTGCCGTACTGCAAGATACCCGGGGGGTAATGACAAAAAAGGCCTTCCGGCAAAGCCTGGAAGCCCTGGTGCAAACCTTGGAAATGGGATTAATCCAGGAGGTGCGGGCCACCTCCCTGCACATCGAAAAATTTATCAACCAACGAAGCGCCCGGTTCCGTGACAAGCTGGCCCGGGTGGTGGCCGAAACCACCCCGCAGTGTACCCTCCAGGCCTTTGAGCCGGTTTCTATGCCCACCCCGGAATTCTCCGGCCAATCACTTACCCTGGATACCACCGCCGTATTACCCCTGTTAACCCGGATCAAGAATCCCAAAGACTTTTTCGAAGGTCAAGGCCGGGCAAACTTCCGGCAGGAACTGACCACCCACCTGGAAACTCAGGTGGCAACAGCTGTCGCCACCGCTGAAGCAATGTTGCGGGAATTCTACACCACCGCCTTTCAGGA
>JAQWAU010000028.1:0-8642 GCA_028707535.1 Heliobacteriaceae bacterium
CAAATCACTGGGACGAATGGGCAAAGCAGACGCATCCCGATGATATTGACCGGGTAACTCAGGCTATTCAAGAGCACTTGGCCGGAAAAACCCCGTTTTACTCCACCGAGTATCGGGTCTTATGCAAAAACCGGACCTACAAATGGGTCCATGACCGGGGACAAGCACTGTGGGACGAGGAAGGTAACCCGGTAAGAATGGTGGGTTCTTACACAGACATTACAGCCCGCAAGCGGGCTGAAGAGGCCTGGCGGGAGCAGCAGGAGTGGTTTCGGGTTACACTTGCCAGTATCGGTGATGCCGTAATTGCCACCGATACCACCGGTGCCGTTATTTTCGTCAACCCTGTTGCGGCCAAGATAACCGGTTTTACCGAAGAGGAAGCGCTGGGTCAACCGATTGATGAGGTTTTTCAGATCATTAACGAAGAAACCCGGCTTCCGGCAGAAATACCGGTAAACAGAGTGCTGCAGGATGGCACAGTGGTGGGATTGGCAAATCACACCGTTTTAGTATCCCGGAACGGGACCGAGTATCCAATTGCCGACAGTGCAGCCCCAATTCGAAATGACCGGGGTGAGGTTTTAGGTGTGGTGATGGTTTTTCAAAACGTTACCGAGCGCAGAGAATCAGAAGAGGCGTTGCGGGAAAGTGAAGCCAAATTGCGCCGGATTACCGACAACATGTTGGATATGATTGCCGAAACTGATCACCGGTTGGTTTTTCAATATGTCAGCCCGTCGAACAAAAACACCTTGGGGTACGGGCCCGAAGCGATGCTGGGAAAGTCTATTCATTATTTTTTGCATCCGGATGATCTCAACCGGGTGGATGCAGCCATTAAGGTGGCTGTAGAAAAAAAATCATCAGGAAGGATAGAATTTCGGTATCGACATGTTGATGGTCATTACCTGTGGATAGAGACCGTTGGTACCTTCCAATTTGATCACAACGGCCTGCTTGCCGGAGCGGTTTTTTGCAGCCGCGATGTTACTGAACGCAAAAAGATGGAAGAAGAATTAAAATACTTTAGTCTGCACGATCCCCTTACCAGACTTTACAACCGCACGTTTTTCGAGGAGGAAATGCGTCGTTTAGGGGATGGGCGCTGTACATCAATTGGTCTAATTGTTTGTGATCTAGATGGTCTTAAGTTTGTTAACGATACATTGGGACATGAGTCCGGAGATTCCCTAATTGAGGTGGCTGCCAGACTCATTAAGCAATGTGTGCGGGTCAGCGATATGGTTGCCCGGATCGGTGGAGATGAATTTGCGATCCTGCTGCCAAATAATGATAGTGAAAGCGTAGAAGCTGCCTGTAATCGAATCCGGAAAGCCATGAAGCAGTATAATGTGGCAAACCCGGAACTTCCGCTAAGTATATCCATCGGGTATGCCACCCGGACCGGCACACCCAAGGATATGCGTGAACTCTTCAGAGAGGCGGACAACAACATGTACCGGGAAAAACTAAGCCGGAGCCGGAGTACCCGAAGCGCCATTGTGCAGGTCCTAAAAAAGGCAATGGAGGCCCGGGATTTTATTACCGAAGGACATGCGGAACGGTTACAGGACATGGCTGCCGGTTTGGCCGAAACCATCGGGCTTTCATCACGCAGAATAGCTGACCTTCGCTTGCTGGCTCAGTTCCACGACATCGGTAAAGTAGGGGTGCCGGATCATATTTTGTTTAAGCAGGGTCCGTTGACAATAGAGGAAACCAGAGAAATCAGAAGGCATTGCGAGATCGGCCAGCGTATTGCTTTGACCGCGCCTGAATTAATCCCGATTGCCGACTGGATTCTCAAACATCATGAATGGTGGGATGGCCAGGGATACCCTATGGGCCTCAAAGGGGAAAAAATTCCCCTGGAGTGTCGCATTTTGGCGATCGTTGATGCTTACGATGCCATGACAAGTGACCGCCCTTATCGCAAAGCCATGTCTACACAAAAGGCGATAACCGAACTTTATCGCTACATGGGGATCCAGTTTGATCCGCAACTCGTACCTAAATTCGTGCAGATACTGAATCTGAACGCTTAATTTTTCAGAATTGTTTTATTGGTAAAGGAACTCCTGGAATAAACCGATAAAAAGGGCATGTCGGCAAAAAATATACTGCCGGCATGCCTTTTGCGGTTAAAATATAATAGAGAGAAGAGGAGGAGATCGAGAAGATGCAACAAGGTAACCGCGTGATCATCACTGTTTTAGGCCATGACCGGGTAGGCATAATTGCCGCCATTGCCGAGATCCTGTCCAGCCATAACATCAACATTCTGGACATCAGTCAGACCATACTCCAGGGGTTTTTCACCATGGTTATGGTAGTAGATATCGGCAACAGTACAGTAGGACCGGGAGAGCTAAGAGACGTGCTTACCGCTAAAGGCCAGGAAATGGAACTGGCGGTCACCGTTCAACACGAGGATATCTTCCGTTTTATGCACCGGATATAACTGGAGGGAGTCATTGATATGCGGTTTGCGATCAGTCGGGAAGAAGTTTTTGAAACTATCCAGATGGTAACCGAGCAGAACCTGGATATCCGCACCATCACCATGGGGATCAACATCCAGGACTGCCGGGGTGAAAATGGCCAACACACCGGTGGCAAGATTTACGAAAAAATAACCCGGCAGGCCGAAAAACTGGTCCGGGTGGGTGCGGAAATTGAGCGGGATTACGGGATCCCCATCATCAATAAACGCATCTCCGTAACCCCGGTGGCCATGGTCGCCGATGGACTGGATGCGGATGATCTGCTCCAGATCGCCGGTTACCTGGATAAAGCCGCTGCTGAAGTGGGTGTGAATTTCCTGGGAGGCTTTGCCGCCCTGGTACACAAAGGGTATACCCGGGGTGATCTGGCCCTGGTCCAAGCCCTGCCGGAAGCCCTGGCCAGGACGGAACGGGTCTGTGCGGCGGTCAATGTGGCTACGACCAGAGCCGGGATTAACATGGATGCTGTTTATGATCTGGGCCGGATCGTGAAAAAAACCGCAGCACTGACTGCGGACCGGGATGGACTGGGCTGTGCCAAACTGGTGGTCTTCTGCAATTCTGTGGAGGACAATCCCTTTATGGCCGGTGCTTACCATGGACCGGGGGAACCGGAATGTACGGTTAACATCGGCATCAGCGGCCCCGGCGTGGTAGCCGGCGTAGTCAAGGCCAATCCGGGTGTGGACCTGGGAGAACTGGCCAATCTCATTAAGAATACCGCCTTCAAGATTACGCGCACCGGGGAACTGGTCGGCCGGGTCGCTTCCGAGCGTCTCGGTGTTCCCTTCGGCATTGTAGACCTGTCCCTGGCCCCCACTCCCGCCGTTGGCGATAGTGTGGCCGACATCCTGGAGGCCATGGGCCTGGAGCGGGTCGGCGCCCCGGGTACAACCGCGGCGCTGGCCCTCTTGAACGATGCGGTTAAAAAGGGAGGAGCTATGGCTTCCTCTTCCGTGGGCGGTCTCACCGGCGCCTTCATCCCGGTCAGCGAGGATGCCGGATTAGCCCGGGCTGCTGCCGAAGGGGCATTAACCCTGGAAAAACTGGAAGCCATGACCTGTGTTTGCTCGGTGGGACTGGATATGATCGCTGTTCCCGGGGATACATCGGCCGAAACCATTTCCGGCATCATTGCCGATGAGGCAGCCATCGGCATGATCAACCGCAAGACTACGGCGGTACGGATTATCCCCGCACCGGGAAAAAAAGAAGGCGACCGGGTGGAATTCGGCGGCCTGCTGGGCCATGCTCCGGTTATGGCCGTAAACCGCTATTCCCCCGCCGCCTTTATCGCCCGCAAGGGACGGATTCCCGCCCCGATCCACTCCCTCAACAACTAACGGGATATATTTACAAGTCCTTGCGTTCAAAAGAATAGATGGTTAGCCCGATACACCCGACAATATAAAGAATAGTGTAGGCAAGCATCAGGTTGCTCGGCGGTGAGGAAACACCGAAAGGACCCACCGATAAAGAAAAGAGCGGATTGGCATCACTACCGGTAACCACGGTTAACAATTTACGGAACAAGGCATCACTGGGCATAATCAGGCTGGTGACAATGCCGGTGTTGATTAATGCGGGGTTATTGATCACACTGCCGATCTGCTCTAAGAAACCACCAACAGCGCCCAAACCGTACAACATTACCGATACAATCCCGGCAGTCAATGTTCTCAGCAAAACACTGAAGAACAACGCCACCCCGAGCAGCACCAAAGGCTGCAGCATAAAAACCAGTCCGGCGCAGACCAGATTGCCCGGAGTGACCAAGGTTATGGCCTGGTAGTTATAGACCATGTTTAATGCCATCACCCCGGCAAAAAGCACCAGGGCATATCCGGACAGCATGACCCCATAGCCCAGGAACTTGCCGAGTACGATCTCACTTCGTTTAAGTGGTTTGGAAATAATCGCCTGCAGCAAACCGCTTTCGATTTCCGAAGCGATTGAGCCCACACTGGCCAGCAAAGCCAACAACGCCAGTAAAAAGGAAGCGAAATACAGTCCCGCTCCGAGTAACTGATACCCGATCACCTGCCGGATGACCATTCCCTGGCCCTGCATGGCGCCCGGCGAAGCCCCGGCCCGCAACATTTCGCGGGCCGTAAAGTCCAAAGCTACACCATAGAGAACCAAAAAAACCAGGGAAAGCAAAATAGTCACCAAAAACATTTTTTTCCGGGATGCTTCGACAAATGTCAGCCGGGCAATCGTCACCACGAGAAGCCACCTTCTTTCCGGAGGGAGTAAAAACGGTCAGGCATCTTTAACATATTGCAGAAATAATTGTTCCAACGAATCGACTACAGGAGTTGCCTCGTAAACACGAAATCCTGCATTGACCAACTCCGTGATCAGCCGCGGAATCCGGTCGCTTTCCGGACAGGCAAAGACAACTTCCTGAACCCCGCCTTGGCCGGCCCGGAGGCGGTTCACCGTTCTAACCTCGAATCCTAAATCATAAATGGTGTTTAGTCCGGGGGAAGGTGGCTCCGCAATAATGACTTTCAGGCGCACATCCCGGGCAGTCAGTTCCCGCCAATCACCCTGGAATACCAGACCGCCCTTTTTGATGATGGCGATCTGGTCACATACGGTTTCCAGTTCACTAAGCAGGTGGCTGTTCAAGAAAACCGTTTTTCCCTGGTCCCTTAACAGCAGCAATAAATCCCGGATTTCTTTTCGCCCCACCGGGTCAAGGGCAGAAGTCGGTTCGTCTAACAGCAAAAGATCCGGATCGGGCAGCAAGGCACAGGCTAAACCAATTCGCTGCTGCATTCCCTTACTGTACCCGCCGACCTGTTGCCGGCGGTAATCGGCCAGGCCGACCATCGCCAATACTTCGGAAATACGCCTGGCTGTCAGTGCCGGGTCCATCCGAAAAAGGGCAGCATGAAACCGGAGCAGATCTTCTCCGGTCAACCAATCATGGTAACGAAAGTTTTCCGGCAGAAACCCGACTTTTTTCCGGACCGAAACATCATTTAAGGGCCGGTTAAGAATCCGGGCTTGTCCGGACGTAGGCTTCAGCAAATTGACCAACATTTTCACCAGCGTACTTTTCCCCGCTCCATTTGGTCCGAGCAAACCAAAAATACAGCCCCGGGGGACGGCCAGGGATATGTCCCGGCAGCCCCCCCGGCCTTGGTATGTCTTAGTTAACTGTTCCGTTTCAATGGCTGTCAAAACCTAATCACCACACCTACCGCAAGGATTGGGCTATCTGCAGCGCGGTTTCTTTATCCGGCACGCCATCCAATTGATATACAACCCCATTTTCAACCCAAAGGAGGGAACCGGTATCATGGTGCCCCTGACTGAAAACCGCATTGTTCCCGTTGATCATCAGCTGCTCCGCTTCGTCTTCAGTATAGGGAACAACCAGCGTGTTTTCCCAATCCTCAATAGCGGCCAACTGGGTACGTAAGTCCGCCGGTAATATGGGCAGGTCCAGCAGGGCCATTCTCAACTCGACTGGGTCCACCCCGGAAGGTACGGTGACCTGGGGACCAGCAAACTGGCTCAAACCGATCCCCCGGCGTTCACCCTCACGGAGATACTCCAGCCGGACACCGGCCGGCATGCTGACCGTGAACGCCTGACCCTGCAAGGATTGCGGTAACAGTCTCTGGGCGCCCAATCCTTGGAGCAGTGAATTGACTTGATCCACCTCCAGGCGGAATTCAGCTTTCCCCTCTGTATTAACCGTCACCGGTTCAATTAGATTATAGCCGGGCGGCACAAAGGCCGGCTTTTTTAACGCAAAGGAAAGCTGTTCCTGAGCCGTGGATAAAGACAGTTTTATCTCTTCCTGCTTTTGGCTGACATCAACTTTGCCGAGTTGCTGGAGATCAACTTCCCCGGTCTTTGCTTTAACGGCTTGAGCCATTTGTTCAATTTGCTCCGGGCTGATCTTGACCATTTGCATTTTTTGCACCCGGAACATACTGAGAAAATCCGCGGCCGCTTGTTGAACCTGGGGAATATTAAGCGAGCCGGCCAGCAAGAAGGCTGCTGCCGCAACCCCGGCAATCCATTTTTTGTATCCTGATTTCATGCTGAAACCTCCGTTTGCTTTCTTGTCCGCCATCAGATGCGGTTCGGAAACCATTCGATCAATGGACGAGCGATACTTTTCCAAGCGACCCGAAGACCAGGCGTCAAGTTCAGCTAGCTCCTCAATTACCGCCTGACACGCGGAACACTCACGGGCATGTTGTTCTAATTGAAGGGCCGCCGTCCCCGTGTCCTCACCATCCAAATAGGCCTGCCAGGTACCTTGGTCCGGACATTTCATGGGCTCACCTCCCGGGTGGGTTTTTTGCATGGCACTCATATGCACGCCGGAAACGCTGCCGGGCCCGAGCCAGAATTGTTCCTACGGAACTTTTCTCAAGCTTGGTGACAACGGCAATTTCATCATACCGGTAACCGGAGAATTTCAAGAGTAAAACCATGCGGTCACGCGGTTGCATTTCGCCCAGGGCTTTTCTAATCAACAGGAGTTCTTCGCCTTCCAATACCTGTTGTTCCGGTGAAAGGGTGGTAGTAGAAACGGTATCGACACGGCGTTGAAATGCAGTCTCCTCGCGCCGGCGCCGGTTTGCTTCACTCCGCAGATAGTTAAAACACAAATTGTTTGTAACCCTGGCCAGCCAGCTTGCGGGATGTTGAACTGCTGCCAAACCAGTGGCATGCAACCGCAAAAAGGCCTCTTGAGCGATATCTTCAGCAACGGCCCGGTCCCCTAATAGAAACGCCGCCTGGCTAACCAATCTGGAGTACAACTCCGCATACAATTCCCGAAACCGCACACCCATGATCTCACCACAATCCGGAGTAAGTCTTTCAGAAACGGTAATCGCCGTCACACCGATCATATCACCACCTTTCCGTGTTGCACAACAGGACCGGTCTTTGAGCGGCCGCCATGAAATGGTCCCAAATAATAGACACATCAACCGGTTAAAATGTGACAACAAAAATAGCATCCCGTTTAAAAAGAAGCAAGGGCCGACAACCACAAAGGTAGCCGGCCCTTTTCTCTCTCTTACTTCCAAGCACTATAACCCTCGGTTATAATCCTTAAAGCAGTCAAGGCATACCTTTTTACCTTGTTGCAGCCTTATTTTATGTTCAGGAGCACCTTCGCCACAGTTTTCGCAGATAATGGTAGTAAACAATCTTGCTTTTTCCGGAAGTTCAAAGGAAGGCTTATTGAAGCTGAATATTTCATCGACAGAAGCGTCTAATATATATTGCCAACGCTGCTTCCGGTCCATTTCTCCTTTAAACGGCTTTACAATCATCCTGAGGCTTTTTCCACTATTCCGGTCAAAGAAACTGAAGGCCATTTTCCCTGTTCCCCGGTAGATAAGGTTGCCTTTGCCAAAAGTACAGCCGGTAATTACCTGAACGGCATCTACTCCACAGGCGTCATTTTCGGTAACACAAACAATTTCCTCATCTTTGGAGAAGGTAATCCCCATCTTTTCCCTGGCTGCTTCACACGCTTTGAAGCCCATAGCAAGTCCTGGACACTCATGTCCGTGAAACGCCACTGTTCTTTCCCATAATTCCTCGTTCATTCTGATCCCCTTTAACATTTCCGGGTTACTGATACCCGTATTTCTCAGCCCCGACAGGCAACCGGTGGTTCAAGATGCGATTGGCCTCATCATCTGTCAGGTTATATTCGAAGAACTCCGCATAAAAGCCCTTCAATTCCTTTTGCATGTCCAGGTCCCGGAATTTATCCGGATGGAACAGTTTGGCCATCCACTCGACCTGCAGGATGCCCTGTTGACCGGCATCCCAGAAAAACGCTCCCGTCGGACTCATGTATACCCCGTTGTTTTTGACCGCCTTCAGTCCTTGAAACATCGGATCAGTCATAATTTGGTCATAAATCTGGTTGGCACCGGGCGTGTTTGCCGTGGCACTCGCACTTGGATCCGGAAGGTCAGGTGCGTGGTCGATGATGATGATATCCGGGTCCCACGCCAACAATTGCTCAATATTAACAGTGGCTGTTCCTCGTTGCTCCTTCGTCACATATATGCCGCCGGCCTTCTCCACAATGTCTTGGATAACTGTATTTCCGCCCCGTGTCCTTAGCGGTATTCCGCT
>JAQWAU010000028.1:8742-18292 GCA_028707535.1 Heliobacteriaceae bacterium
CCACCAAATCAGGGACCAGACAGGCCGGTTACCGGGTGCCTCCAGCATCCCATTTTCAATCCTGAGCAGTGTCCTGTTCAGATAGTCCCTTGCTGCCTGCTCATCCTTTTCTTCCAGTGGTCCGATGGAGAGCTTGCAGCTCTCCATCGCGTCGTCAAGGCTTGTATAGATGAGCCGGCTATGGCATTCAAGGTGCTCAATGTTTGCGCGGATCCCCATCTGGTGGAGAACATTGTAAAAGTAAATATAGTCCGGAGTATCTTTATTCGGCTTGCCGAGGGCGGCCCGAACGCCGTTAACATGGCCCCGTTCCCCGCCTCCCCAGGCCGTGATGTAAACATACTTGAGTGCAGCGCTGTCGATCTTTTCAAGGGTGCCCCGGAGATCCGGGGTCCGTCCCACCGAGCGGGAGGCGACCACCACATCATGGGGGGTGACATCTTTACCGACTTCAATATTATCCCAGGAGCAATGCAGATATGTAATATTTGAGAGGCGCTGCTCTTCGGCTTCGTCTTTTAATACCCTGAGCATCTCCCCCGAGATGTCCAAGGCCGTCACCCGGGCCGCTTTTTTTGCCGCCGGTATCGCCACCGCGCCGGTGCCGCACCCGACATCAAGGACCGACCACCCTGGACGCAGCCTCACCTTTCGCATCAGCTTCACCGGGTAATCGTCTACCTCCATCCATCGCCGGAATTGCGGGGCGATACGATCCCAGCGTTCCTCAATCCCTTTGCCGGATACACGGGCAGATCTTTCGTTAAGGGCTTTCTGCCACATTCCGTTCCAATCAATATCTTCCAGCTTCGTACCGTTCACTCCTCACCTCATTGTTTGACTTTGGACCGTACCAGTAATTCTTCGATCTCCTGATCGGAAAGGTTATGATGGTAAAACTTGGTGAAAAAATCTTTCATTTCAGCCTTGATATCACACGGAAAAACATCCGGATAGAGCACGTTGGCCAGCCATTTCACCCCGATAATCCGGTTCACCGAAGGCGGCCGGTCAAACCAGTTAAAGGGTTTATCCGGGATATCATACACCCGGTCATTCTTTACTGCCTGCAGTGTCGACCATTTGGGATCAGTGGTTACGGTTTTGTAGATCATCCCTTCTTTGCCGCCCAGACCACCCATGGTTGCCGTGATAATGACATCGGGATCCCAGGACAAAACTTGCTCCAGGGACACCGCAGCCATACCCATGCCGCCTTTCATGGGCACATCGGCGATATTAATGCCACCAACCAGATCCAATACTTCGGTATGTTGTGAGCCTTTGGGGTCAGTGTCCAGACCCTGAACTCCTTCGGCATAATAAACCCTGACCCGTTTATTTTCCGGAATCTGCTTTGCTTTCTCGGCAACCGCGTCAACTGTTTTGCGACAATACGCCGCCAATTCTCCGGCCCGCTCCTTTGCCCCCACCAAATCACCCATCAACACATAAGCCTGATCCATTTTTGCCAGTTCGCCGTTAACTACAACAACGGGCAAGCCAACCTGCTGCTGAATTTGGTCGGCTTGGGAAACTGATGATTCGTTTAAGACACCGATCGAGATAATTACGTCCGGATTAATTTTTAGCAGTTCTTCTGTATTACAGGACTTGTTGGCATACCAACCGCCCAAATCCGGTAAGTTATGGTATTGAGGCAGGATGAACTTTTTATTTTCCGGGGCAATCTCAAAATTCCAAGCAACAAGCTTTTCCGGTGCCAGAGTGTACATTAGAATCATGCCTACAGGGCTGGTCGAAAATACTTTGTTAATCTCGGCGGGAACAGTTACGGTTCGTCCGGCGTGGTCAACAACGGTGCGGGTTTTAGGTGCTTCGGTTGCCACCGGACTTTTTGGGGTTCCACAGCCGGCAATGACGGCAAATAAAGCAATAACCAGGCACAGGCCGGTTAATTTTACGATTAGGTTTTGTTTAAACATTTTCCCCCTCCGTTTTAGTTAATGCAGCTTCGTTATCACGCAAAACAAAAATGGTTTCAAAAAGGGGACGCCTTTTCGAAACCATAAACGCAATTCGCTTCGAGCATCATCTCCTTTCCAAATCAGGGAGGCTTGCCGGTTTCCCGTTCAAACCCTGACCTGCTTCAAGCAGGTGGCCTAACCGTCATAGGGATATCATCCCCTTAGACGTGAAAGGCTCGGAGAAATATGAAATTGTCCTATTATAAACGTTACGAAGCTTTCGCTTATTTGTCAAGGTGGAAAACAATAAATAGGGTCTTCTTCGCAAGCTGCCCGGCCCTCTTGCTGCTCGCCAAAAGGCCCTGACATCTTTACATAAAACAAATCCCCGGTATATAATTGACATGTAGTTAAGCAGGTAATTTTAAAATCCTTAAGAAAATCTTTTAAGTCAAATGGTTTAACGGTAGGATGGTAGAAAAAGGTGTCCTTTTGATTTATTCTGCACTCCTCCGGGAGTGCTTTTTATTTCTCTATCTTACGGTACACTTTTGGATACGCCAGCAAAGGGGGTACGGCAGAACGGAACAGCAGAAGCGCAGGTACCGGCCGGAGTGATTACAATAAAAAAACAGGAGTGATTAATGAATGTCTGATGTGAAATTTTATTATGGCGATAATGTCCCCCTGGAAATGCACAAGGTCCGAATTATCCAGAAACTGAATCTTGTTCCCATCGAGCGTCGTTTGGCGGCAATCACCGAAGCAGGGAACAATACTTTTTTACTGAAAAACCGTGATGTTTTTTTGGATATGCTTACCGATAGCGGGGTAAACGCCATGAGTGATAAGCAACTGGCGGCGATGATGGAGGCGGATGACAGTTATGCCGGCTCAGAAACCTTTACAAAATTAGAAAGTAAAATCGAAGAAATCTTCAGCAAAAAATTTTTCCTGCCGGCTCATCAGGGAAGAGCATGTGAAAATATTCTTGCCCAGTCCTTTGTCAAACCAGGTTCCGTAGTGCCGATGAACTATCACTTTACCACCAGCAAATCGCATATTGTTTTGAATGGCGGCTTTGTAGAAGAAGTGCTCATTGACGAAGGATTGAATATAAACAGCGAATATCCTTTTAAAGGCAATATAGATATTGAAAAGCTAAAAGCAGTCATTAAAAAGTACGGTGCTGATAAAATCGCCTTTATCCGTTTAGAGGCAGGGACCAACCTGATCGGTGGCCAGCCGTTCTCGCTGGAAAATATGCGTGAAGTCCGTAAGGTATGTGACGATTTTCAGCTTACAGTTGTTTTAGATGCCAGCCTGTTGGCGGATAACCTCTATTTCATCAAAACGCGGGAAGAAAGTTGCCAAAACATGAGCATCAGAGAGATTACCCGCGCTATGTCCGACCTAGCGGATATCATCTACTTTTCGGCCAGAAAACTTGGTTGTGCCCGGGGCGGGGGCATCTGTACCGACAATGAGCAATTGTACTTAAAAATTCGTGAGTTGGTACCGCTTTATGAAGGATTTCTCACTTACGGCGGGATGTCTGTTCGCGAGATGGAAGCCATTACCGTCGGTCTGGATGAGACCATGGATGAGGATATGATCAACCAAGGACCGCAATTCATTGCCTATATGACTCAGGAGCTGCAAAAAAGAGGGGTGCCGGTCGTAACCCCGCCAGGTGGTTTGGGCTGTCATTTAAATGCGATGGCCTTTGTCGAGCATATTCCGCAAAACCGGTATCCCGCCGGTGCGCTTGCATCCGCCGTTTTTGTTGCCAGTGGTGTCCGGGGGATGGAAAGAGGCACGATGTCGGAACAAAGGGATGAGCACGGAAATGAACCGTTATCCAATATGGAACTGTTGCGGCTGGCAATGCCCCGGCGGGTCTTTACTCTTTCCCAGGTGAAATATGCCGTTGACCGGATTGGCTGGCTTTATGAAAACCGGCAGTTGATCGATGGATTGACTTTTGTAGAAGAACCCAAAATTTTACGTTTCTTCTTTGGCAAATTGGCCCAGGTAACCGATTGGCAAACCAAATTGGCGGCAAAATTCCGGGCGGATTTCGGAGAAAGCCTGTAATGAGAAGGAGCCGGGGGAAATTTCCCCGGCTCCTTTTTTTGGTCAATCCAAAATATCAACCCTTTTGTCGATATACAATGTTCCGTCGCTTTTTACTTCCGCGTAAAACACATCTTTAAAAGCAACACCGGCTTTTTGCAGTTCCTGATCCAGCCATTCCCGGCTTAAGTCCAGCTCTTTTAAGTTCCGTGCCAACAATTTCCCGTCGGAAATGACTTCGGTCGGGAGGAATTTATATGGGGAGACCGGAATCTGCAGGTCCTTACGGGTCACCGGCTCCAGCTCGGCTTTCTTCAGGACGCTCATTTTACCGTCCGGTTCCAGGATCGCGTATTCGACATCTTGAATGTTAAATACCTGACTATTCCGGAGCATCATCGAAAGGTCATCGATGTTGAGCCGCATTGATTTCATGGTTTGCTCGAGTACTTGACCATGCTTGATTAAAATTGTCGGCTCCCCATCCAGCAGGACCCGGGCTTTTGCCGACTTTAAGCTGATATAACCGAGCAACATGGTTAACCCGACAAAGGTAGCCAAACAAACAAACGCCTGCAAAAGAGTCACATTATGGTTAATCGCCAGGGTCGCCGTAATTGAACCCAGGGTAATGCCGGCAATATAGTTGAAGTAAGTTAATTGACTGAGCTGTTTTTTCCCCAGGATGCGGGTAAACAGCAATAAAGCAAAAAAGGCGGCACCCGTCCGGGCAACAGTATTGAGTAGTTCCATGCCTTACCCCCGCCCCGCTTAACCTTTAACCAGCGGCAACGGTGTATAGGCACAAATGACATCGACCAACACCGGTGCGGGCAGGCTTAAGGCTTGGTTCAACGTGCCGTCCAGCAGATCGGGATCGTCTACTCGAAACCCCGTGAGGCCGCAAGCCTGGGCTAAACGGCAAAAATCAGGGGCCTGTACTTCCAGGCCGCACTCCCGCAATCCGGCCGCCTGGGTTTTGTCTTTTTCCAGCCCGAAAAGCCGGTTATTGACCACGATCACCTTCACCGGCAACTGATATTTTACCGTGGTGATCAGTTCCCCCAAAGACATCAACAGGCTACCGTCACCCGCCAAAGCCACCACCTGTCTTGCCGGCTCCTGCAGTTGGGCGGCGATTGCCGCCGGCAAGCCGGCGCCCATACTCCGCCACCGGGTTGACTGCAGGATTTCTTGCCCTGCTCCCGGAAAGTTGCGGTCGAACCAATGGGAAAAAGCCCCGATATCTACCGCAATAACCGCATCTTTAGCCAATTTGCCGTTGAGAGCGGCCATCAACCGGCCCGGATGGAGGGGTTGGTTGTTGTTTTGGGCATCAGCCGTAACCTGGGCCTGCCACTGTTCTTTGTCCCGGGCAATCGCCGTCAGCCAACTCCCATCAGGTACAAAACCCTGTAAACGGCGGGCCAGGTGTGCCAAAATTTTCGGCCGGTTGCCGGTGAGCGCATTACCATAGTGGGCCACCGCCACCTTTGCCGGGTCGGTTTCCACTTGGATGACCGGTACCGCCGGGAAGAATGGCACTTCGTAAGGGGCAGAACCGATCAGGAGAATACAATCACATTGCGCCATAGTTGCCGGCACCCCGGCCTCACCCGCACCCCCGACAACTTGGGGCAGGCTGCCCGGAATCACCCCTTTTGCCTGTTGGGCCACAACCACAGCGGCCCCCCAAACCCGGGCCAAACGGCGAATAAGGGGAGCCAGCCGTTTTTCCCGGCAACCGACTACGATTAAGGGCCGGCGGGCTTGCCGCATCACCATTGCCGCCTGAACCAAATCCCCCCGGAGATAATCGCCGGGGGGATCAGCCGCAAGCAGTGCCGGCCGGGGAAGTAACTTCCCCGGGTCAACTTGCTGGTTCCATAAGTTTTTCGGTACCGCCAAATGGCCGACCGTCCGGTGCAGTAAAGCGGTAGCCATGGCTTTGGCCAGCAATCCGGAACCACTTTGGACATCAGTGATCAATTCCGAGTAGCCGGCAAAATTTTGCATCAACCCTTGTTGCGGAAAATACTGTTTGGCCCGGGTACCGATTTTCCCGGTTGCTACCTGACCGGTTAAAGCCAAAACCGGCGCCCCGTCAAAATAAGCATCCGCCAGCCCGGCCGCCAGATTCACCGCCCCGGCGGCACTGGCCACACATACACCGGTCTCCCCGGTCAATTTAGCCTGGTAACTAGCCATCAAGGCCGCACCGGTTTCGTTGGCTGTACCGATATAGCGAATCCCGCCTTCTCCGGCCAACACGTCCGTAAACGGCAGAATGTCGTCACCGGTAACCCCGTAAATTACTTTTACTCCCCAGGCCGCCAATTGGCGCACCACCGCCCGGGCAAAACTGATTTGTTCCATGGGCCATCCTCCCTAAATGTCAAGGATAGAATGTCCCAAAGGCCCGGTGCCGATACTTACGGCAGTTAAAGTCCCAAATCGGCGTTGACGACCAAAACGTGAATATCGGAAAACCAGGGTTTGCGTTCCATGATGCTGGTTACCCCGCAAATCCGCTGGGGTGAATTACAGTCCGCACAAAAACCCGTCTCCGTACACGGTGTTTTACAACGGAGACGCTTGGCATTTAGCGGAGCCACCCCGGTTTTAATCCGCTTGAGCGCTTCCGCCGGGTCACTGACCAGCTTGTTGCGCCCGGCGACCACAATCGTCTTTTGCGGGCCGAAGATCATGGAAGCAACCCGGTTGCCCGTTGCATCCATGTTGACCAGGTAGCCGGTCAAAGTCAGGGCATTGGTACCGGTTAAAAAGAGATCACACGTCAATTGCCGCCGCATCACCGCCAGCCGTTCTTCCGGGGAAAGGTTGCGGGCACCGTGATCAAACAGTTCTTTCCCCATTTCTGTTAACGCAGCGGCAACATTCAGCTCCGGCACCGACAACGAACCCCCAAACCCCACGGTCTTGGCAGCGGCGGCTTCCTTGAGGATATAGTCGACAGCAGCTTGTTTCTCCGGACAGTAGACAGCCTTAAACCGGTTTTTTTCTAAGGCTGCCACCGCTTCCCGGCACTTTTGTTCATAATTCCAGTCGCGCAAGGTATCTGCTAAGCTCAATCTGGCGCCTCCTTATCTGAAGAAAATTCCTTTGCCAACATTTTAACACAAAAACCCGTGCCAAAACATTTGTTCGGAAGGATTTAGCCGGACTTTTCATTAAATATTGCCATTACTCCGTTAATTAAGGGAGTGATTGTACGGTGAATAACCTAATTCGCGCCATTCCGGTTTTAGCACTTTTTCTAATTATTCCCGGTCCATTTTTTCGCGGCCTCTTTTTTGAACCAGAAATGGGGATTCACCATTTCGCCGTAGCCGGGGTCACCATATTCACCGCCGGCATAATTCTGTTCCGGCAGTGGCATTCTCGCCACCCCTTTCCGGTGGTGTTGGCCCGGCTGGCTCGCTCCCCCTGTTTTTGGGCCTTGGCCGGCTTGGCCTTTGCCTATTTGCTGGCCTTCTGGACCGCCGTTAACAGCCGGGAAGCCCTTTTTGCCTGGCTCCGGCACCTTGACTATCTATTGGCTTTCGTCCTGGTCTTTCTCGCCACGGGGATTACCGCCCAAAACCAACAGCCGCCCAGGCTCGCCCATTGGCTGTTGGTAGCCTTGGCCATCACCGGCACTTTAGTTGCCGCCGCCGGGATCATGGCCGGCCTAAAACTCCTGCCCCTGGCAAGCGGTGTCGTGAACGGCCGCCTGGCCGCCACCTTTCAATACCCCAACACTTTCGCGGCCTATTTGCTGGCTTCCTTCACCGCCGCTCTTTATCTGGCAACCCGGAGTACCCGCCTACCGGCCACTGGTCTTTACTATGGGATGAGCCTGGTGATGCTGCTCGGAATCCTGGGCAGCCAGAGCCGGGCGGTTTGGCTGTTACTGCCCTTTGTCCTGACCGCCGCCATTTTGGGGTTTGGCGCCCGGAAAAAAGCGGTGCTGCTCACCGCCGCCACCGGCATCTTCGCCCTGGCGCTCAGCTTCGGCACACTGACCCCGGCTATAACGCCGGGTCAGAACGGCAACCCGCTTCTGGCCCGGGCCGCAGCCATTCAATTGGGGTCCGGGGCACTCCAGGAACGGTTGGTCATCTACAGTGACGCTTTGCGGATGGTCCGGGAGCGGCCGTTGACCGGCTGGGGCGGCGGGGGCTGGATGAGCGCTTACTCTGCTTACCAGTCCTACCCTTACCAGACCGCCTATGTTCATAACCATTTTCTTCAGGTCGCGGTAGAAACCGGCGTGATTGGTTTTACCGCTTTTGCCACGTCGGTCGCCTGGCTCGGGATCAGCCTCTGCCGACTTTTTCGCCGCCGGCGGGAATTATCCGCGGCCCAGGAAACCTGGACCTGCGGTGTAATAGCCGGTAGCCTGGTCCTACACGCAGCTGTGGATTTCGACTTTTCTTTCAGCAGTATTTCTCTGCTCTACTGGGCTTTACTGGCTGTATTTTCCTATCAGGTAACCGCCTGCACCCCGGCCCAAGAAAAGGTTTACCACAGCCTTGGCGGTAGATTGGTTCCCCTGGTGACCGGTGGAGTTTTACTCGTCCTTGCCCTCCGGCTGGTTTTGCTCACTGCCGATCTCCGTACCGCCACCGTCGATTGTGACTTGTCCGAGACCGCCGCCAAACAGGGCAATACCGCCGCCGCTCTGGAGTGTTTGCAGGCCGCGGCCTGCAAAGATCCATGGGAAACCACCTACTTAACCGGACAAGCCCAGCTACTCTTAGCAGCCGCCACCTACCAACCCCCCGGCCCGGTCCGGGAAGCATTGACCACCAAGGCTACCGGCTTAGTCATTCAGGCAACTGCCTTGGACCAAACCAATGCCCAGCATTACAGCCTACTGGCCCGGCTCTACCTGGAGCAAGGCCGTTTTTCCGAGGCCTGCGCCGCAGCGGAAAAAGCCAACCACCTACAACCATGGCTCATTACCACCTATGAAGACCTGGCGGCAATCTACCTGCAAACTGCAACCAACCAGGTGGAAAACGTGGTAACCGAAGTCCTAGCCAAAGAAACCAGCCTGGCTACTTGGCAAGCCCTATACGACCCCCGAAGAAAATCCCTTACCCTGACCCCCCGCCTGGCCTTAATTGCCGGCAAAGCCGCTCTTTTGCAGAACGATCCCGGCAAGGCGGTGAGCTATCTAAGCCGGAAAGGAGTGATTGCCGAAGCAGACGAGTCCACCCGGCTGTGGTTGGTCCAGGCCTTGGAGAAAGCCAAGGAGCCAAGCCCTTAATGCACGATGAGGCCATGCTTGATCTGAAAGCCGGCCGGCTGGCAGCAGTAGCGGTTGATGAGGTTGTCGGCCGGTACTACATCAGCAAAAAGCCGGGCGACTACCGGGTACTTACCGAAAACTTCGGCACTGAGGAGTTCGGGGTCGGCTTGCGGAAAGGTGAAGACACCTTCCTCACCGAATTACAGAAGGTCCTGGATGCCATGAAGGCAGACGGCACCACCACCACCACTGGGCTCGGGATTGCGGGTATTCAGATTGAACGCTTTCC
>JAQWAU010000028.1:18392-21290 GCA_028707535.1 Heliobacteriaceae bacterium
AGCAAACGAGGCTTCACCCAGTGCGCGGAAAGGGGAATTGTAAAACCGCGCCATTAAGTATTATGTCCAAAAAATAAAAATTTTTACCACCAGGGCGGGACACCGCCCTAAATTTTATTTCCGGCGTTAAAACTACAGACTACAGGGAACAGCTAAAATCATGAAATACTTGTTTAGTCTCCTGACCATTATATTGTTTTTCGCCGGGGCATTACTGGTAGCTGATGACCAGTTTCTTCCCGTAGCCAAAGTTTGGGCCTGGAATTATTCCCGAGAACTAACCCAGCTACCGGCTTCATCACCGGTACCCATCCAGTTGCCCGATGCCGGGCCCGCAAAGTCCGGCCTTACTGTAAGTTGGGTGGGACATGCCACCTGGCTGATTGATTTTGCCGGTATCCGGCTGCTCACTGACCCCGTATTTGCCGACCGGGCTTACGGGGTTAAGCGACTAGCCGGCCCGGCGCTAACCCCCGCCAACATCGAAAACTTAACGGCGGTTCTGCTGACTCATGCCCACCGTGATCATCTCGACCGGTCCAGCCTCAAAGCTTTACCGGCCGGGGCCAAACTTGTCTTACCCCGGGGAAATGAAAGCCTGGTAAAAGGCCTACCCCACGAAATAATCCCCTTGGCGGCCAACACAGCCACCACCATCGACGGCTTACAGATTAAAACATTTGCCGCCCGGCACAAAGGCAAAAGAATGTTCGGGCAGACGACAGATTTAACCTTAATCTACTTATTGCAAAAGGACAACTTAAGTCTTGCCTTTTTCGGTGATACCGCCTACGATCCCGGTATTGCCACCCAAATCCGCCGGGAGTGTCCGGACGGCCCGGATGCCGTTATTCTACCGATTAGCGGGTACTACCTCGATGAAAAAGACCACTGGGTACCGGAAGATGCGGCTAAAGTAGCGGCTGAGCTGCAAGCCCGCCGGGTAATCCCGATGCACTACGGTACTTTCGTTTTATCACTGGAACCGGTACGGGAACCCTTGCAGCGGTTTGTTACCGCCGCCACCAGGGCAGACTGGTCGGACCGGTCACTCATTGTACCTGTCGGGGAAAGCTTTCACCTCCCCAGCCAACACCCTTAACCCCGCTGAGATGTAACCATCTTTTCCCATTTGGCATATCTTACCATAAGGAGGGATGCCGGATGGCAAAAGTGAGAGCCCGTAGAGTCTGCCGGAATTGTAATCGCTGGCGGGTTATCCGGGTAAATTTATTCCCTGGGCAACGCCTGAAACTCTTGGTCCGCTGCAACAATTGTACGGTATAAGCTTTTGGGTGTGGGTCATGACCTTAGTCATGGCCTTTTTTTGTTTCGGTCCCGAAAAAATTGTGCCGGCAGGGAAACCTTGTTTTTACCGCGAATTATTATTTTTGCTTCCTTTTCACGAATTTTATGAAAAATCAAGGGAAGGAGGTTCACGTTGAAAGATATCGACCTATACCGAACCCTTTTTGAACATACCGGTACCGCTCTCGTCATCCTCGAAAATGACATGACCATTTCCCTGGTCAACAACGAATTTACCCGACTGGCCGGCGCTACCAGAACAGAAATCGCCGGGAAAACATGGCTGGAATTTGTGGTAGAAGAAGACCGGGCCCGCTTAATCACCTACCACCGGCAACGACGGATCAACCCGGTTCTTGCCCCCCGGACCTACGAATTCCAGTTTCAAGATCACCACTCCTGCATCAAGGATGTCGTCGTCACGGTTACATTGCTCCCCGCTACGGGCCAAAGCATCGTTTCCCTGGCCGATATTACCAAACATAAACAGACGGAAGAAGTGTTACGCTCCGCCCACCAGCAGTTGGAAGCGATCATCGAATTCCTCCCTGACGCCACCTTTGTCATCGACAACGCAAAATGGGTGATTGCCTGGAACCGGGCCATGGAGAAAATGACCGGGGTCAAGAAAGAGGATGTAATCGGCAAAGGCAACCAGGCATATGCGGTTTCTTTTTACGGTAAACCCCGGAAAATGTTGATCGACCTGGTCACCTTGCCGGCACCGGTTTTGGATCGCGAATACCAATCCGTCGAACGCAAAGGCCGGACCCTTTTTGTCGAAGGGTTTGCCCCCGCCGCTTACCAAGGACAAGGCGCCTACCTGTGGGGAACCGCTTCGGCCCTTTACGATAATGCGGGTAACCGGATCGGGGCGATTGAATCAATCCGGGACATCACCGAACGGAAACAAATCGAACAAAATATGGCCCGGCTCGAACGCCTAAACCTGGTGGGGGAAATGGCTGCCGGCATCGGGCACGAGCTGCGCAACCCCATGACCACAGTAAAAGGCTATTTGCAGCTGTTCGCCCGGAAACCCAAATTTAAATCTTATACTCCCCAGTTTTCCCTCATGATTGAAGAATTGGACCGGGCAAACGCAATCATCACGGAGTTTTTATCCTTGGCCAAAAATAAATCCGTAGATAAAAAGGTGCATAACCTCAACGACATTATCACGGCCTTATTACCGTTAATCCAAGCCGATGCCATTGTTTCCGACAAGTACATCACCACCCAATTAGCTAACGTACCCGCGTTTTCACTGGATGAAAAAGAAATCCGCCAGCTGCTGCTAAACCTGGTCCGCAACGGGCTGGAAGCAATGGCCACCGGCGGCGTTTTGGGCATAGCCACCTTATACGAAGATCAAGCAGTAGTCCTGTCCATCAAAGACCAAGGGAAAGGCATTGACCCGCAATACCTGGACAAATTAGGCACCCCGTTTTTTACCACCAAGGATGAGGGTACCGGTCTTGGCCTGGCCATTTGTTACAGTATCGCCGCCCGGCATAACGCCAGTATCGAGGTGGATACCTCACCGGCAGGGACGACCTTTTTTATCCGGTTCCGAACAGAAACGTAGCG
>JAQWAU010000069.1 GCA_028707535.1 Heliobacteriaceae bacterium
GTTTGAAATCGGGATGATGCCGTTTTCCAACTTATTCGCCTCCTTGGGGTTTTCCTATGTCCAGGAAGGAAACCCTGTTCAGGCCGGTGTAATCATTGTTATGAGTAACCAGGACGGCGGCGCCGGCAGTGTCTTCGAGCCAGGCGGAAAGGGTCTGGTGAAAGGCCCGGCGCGAGTCTTGGTCCAAAGCGGCGGTGGGCTCGTCCAGCAACATAACCTTGGGGTTAATCAGCAAAGCCCGGACAAAGGCCAGCCTGGCGGCCTCACCCCCGGAAAGGGTTTTGGCATCCTGTTCCCACAGGTCTTCCGCCAGCAGCAACTGCTTCATATAAACGCCGGCCTTGTCCGGGTTTGGCCCTTTATTGGCCAGCCGCCTTGTTTCAAAGGGTTTAGCCAGGTTACTGCCTACCGTTCCGTCGAAGAGGACTGGCTTTTGGGGCAGATAATGCACCAGGGCTCGCCAGCTTGTCCCCGGTATTTGGAGCCAGCTTTTTTCCTCCAGGTATACCTTCCCACTGTCACAAGGTTGCAATCTGGCCAGGATCCGGAGCAAGGTGGTTTTACCCGACCCCGAATGGCCTTTAACTACCAGGGTGTCGCCGGATGCTACCGCGCCGGATACGCTAATTTGACGTGTCCGGTTAAGACCAAGGGTATAAGTCAGGTCATAAAACTGAAAGTGCATCTAATCCGGCCCTTCTTTCTGGTTATAACATTATGTAACCGGCACATATACAAAATTCGCGTCACGCGCTTTTTTTCCTCTCAAGAGTCATTATATGTCAATATACGACATAATTTTGGGCTTTCCGGCTTGACGAATCAGCAAAGGTGTCGTAACCTTTACAATAGGAAAGTTTAATATTTCTCCGAGCCTCTCGCGTCTAAGGGGATGATTCCCTATGACGGTTGGGCCACCTGCTTGAGCAGGTCAGGGCTTGAACGGGAAACCGGCAAGCCTCCCGGTATGGAAAGGAGATGATGATCGGAACGATTTGGATTATGGTTTCGAAAAGGCATCACCCTTTTTGAAACCATTTTTGCTGTTCTGTGTGATTTTTACAACCGCATAATTCCCCCTCCGAGCCTTAATTTCTAAGGAAATTCGTTTCTATGAAGTTTGGGCCACCCGCTTTGCGCGGGTCCGGGTTGGACGGGAAACTGTCTAGCCTCCCACCTTTGGAAAGGAGGATACGAATTCTATCGGCTTGTATGGCCCAAGAAGGTGTATCTCCTTTTTGGGCTGTTTTCATTTTTTTTTCGCCAAGGGTTGATCCTCCTGAAAAAAATTCTGAAAATTCATGCTAAAAACCGGCGGAATAGTGAGGCAAAGGAGGAGTCGTTTATGCTCTCGCTTACAGAGGCCAATGAGCAGATTTGGAAGCGGTTTCAACATCTCCCGGTGGGCTGTGAAGAAGTTGACGTTTTAGCCGGTCTTGACCGGATCGTGGCGGCGGATATTGCCTCTCCCGTCGATGTACCGGGGTTCTCGCGTTCCATGTGTGATGGTTATGCCGTATTGGCCAGCGATACGCAAGCGGCTGATGAAGGTTACCCGGTATTACTAAGTTGCCTGGGAGAAGTACCTCCCGGGGCAAACGCAGCTATGGAAGTAAAGGGCGGACAATGTGTTTATGTTTCTACCGGCAGTATGATGCCGCCCGGTGCCGATGCGATGGTGATGGTGGAACAGACGCAACCGGATGCGGAAGATTTTATCCGGTTTTCCCGGCCGGTGATTAGCGGGGAACGCATCATCCGGCGGGGTGATGACCTAAAGAGCGGACAACTGATCCTTAAACGGGGAGAACGGTTACACCCCCGTCATATCGGCTCCCTGGTTGCGGCCGGAATCTACCGGGTAAAGGTTTTTGCCCGCCCCCGGTTCGCCATTATTTCTACCGGAGACGAGCTGGTGGACGGTGGACAAAAACTTACACCCGGCCAGATCAGGGACAGTAATTCCTATGCCCTGCAGGCCTTTATCACCAAAGCCGGGGGTGAGGTAGTCCGGCGGGTATTGGTAAAAGATGATCGGGAGTTATACCGGCAGGAACTGGCAAACGCCGTAAACTGTGCGGATATAGTTCTAATTACCGGCGGTTGTTCGGTGGGAACCCGGGATTTTACAGCCGGGGTTATCAATGGCCTGCCCGGGGAAGGAGTTTTTATCCAGGGGGTCAACATCAGACCCGGCCGGCCGTTAATTGTGGGGGAAGGTATGGGTAAACCAATCTTCGGTTTGCCGGGACACCCCATCGCGCCGGTAATCCTGTTCAAAGCAATCGTGGAGAAACTGTGGCGCCGGTTGATTGACTACCGGGAAGAGGCGGACAGAGTAACAGCGGTAGTTGATTTTGATCTGTGTCCGGCCTTCTTTACGCATTTGCTGGTGCAATTAGAAAAGCGGGATCGCTTTATCTATGCCCGGTTGGCCAGTCCGGGGAATCCGGCGCAAACCAGTGCCGTCTCCCGGGCGGACGGCTACATATGGATAAAGGACCTGGAGACAGGATTACGCCGGGGACAAACCGCGGAAGTATTCCTGATATAAAGGGAGAGGAAACTCCATGAAAAAAAGCAGGATCTGTTTGTTATTGGTTATGGTTGCCCTGGTGGCCGTCAGTGTCATGGTGATTGCGGGCTGCAATCAGAAGAAAGACGCGGATGTATCTGCCGGCGCCCGGACGGTTATCGACATGGCCGGCCGGGAAGTGACCCTTCCCGCAGAAATCAACCGGCTTGCCACGGTAGGTCCCGGGCCGGTACTAAACAGCTTGATTTTTACGGTGGGACAGGGGGATAAGATCGTCAACGGTCTCCCCGATTTTGCCCGTACCGAAAGGTGGAAGTATCAGCATAAGTTTGCCCCCAACATAACCAGTCAGCCCGTTGTACAGACTACCGATTTCCAGCCTAATGTAGAAGAACTGCTGAAGCTGAAACCGGATGTGGTGTTTACCATGGAAGCTCGCGGGAGTTGCGAACAGACCGCCAAAGCATTAACTAACGCGGGGATGCCCACGATTTGCCTGGACTGGACCGAGCCTGACGAGGTCAAAAAGGCGATAAACCTGATCGGAGAGGTCTTAAACCGGCAAGCCCCGGCCAAAGAGTACAGTAAGTACTTTGACGGTACCATTGCCCGTGTCGCTAAGGTTGTCGATACCATTCCCGGGAACAATCGGCCGCGTGTACTGCACTGCAATATTCAGAATATGACTGCCCCCCATGCGATAACCGAGTGGTGGATCAGTCAGGCCGGCGGAACCAGTGTTACGAAAGAGGCGCGCATCGCCGAAAACATAGAATTCACGTTAGAACAGCTGCTTCAGTGGGACCCGCAGGTCATTGTGGTGAGTTCACCCGAGCAAACTGATTTACTGTATAAAGACAGTCGCTTTAAAGAAATCAGCGCCGTTAAAAACCGGCAGGTCTTTCCCACTCCGGTGGGCGCCCATATTTGGGGCAACCGGACGGCCGAGCAGCCGCTGATGCTGCTTTGGGCCGCAAAAACGTTTTACCCGGAAGCATTTAAGGAACTGGACCTGGAAGCCGAGTTAATTTCCTTTTATAAAAACTTCTACAATTATTCCATGACTCCCGCGGAAGCGCGTGAAATCCTCAGCGGGGGACCGCGGGTTGCTCCCGGCCCGAAGAAGTAGTTTGAGGGGTGAAATTGTATTTTGAATGCTGATGACTACCAATCATTTTTCCGAAGAACTAAGAAAAATAAAGGGGGAAACGTTTTGTTCAAACATACGGGAACCCTGGCGTTACTCACGGCCACCATCTTTGCGCTCTGCCTCTTACTGCCCGTGACGGCTCTTGCCGGGTCCAGCACTTACACGGCTGCTAAAACCGGGATTGCTAAACCGGGCGGCACTTTTGACGCCAGATTAATGATCGAAGTACCGCAAGGGGCGATGACCGGTGCTGATCCGGCTGACGGGGAAGGTACATTCCGGGTCCGCCTGCCGAAGGACACCACTGTTGGCGGGATCGCCAAAGATATTCCGCTTACCTATGACAATGGTGTTGACAACCAGTTTGCTGCCGCAGCGATCAAAGAAATAAAACCTGACGAATTTGAATTCAACGTAGCCAAGCGGGCCGGTGCAACCGGAAAAGGCCTGATGTACATCGACTTTACCCAAATTAAAGTTCCTTCCGGCCATGCCGGCGACTTCAAAGTCGTCTTCGAAGCCGAAAGCACCTCCGTGTTCAGCAGCGGTGAAGTTGCGATTGCCACTGTCGGTGCCGGCACGGTCAACGTGGCCATCGATGATGTGAAGAGCTTCGGCTCCCACGGCGGGGGGATTGACACCATCCGGATCAAAGAAGACCGTCCCGGCGCCCTGAAAGCGGCCGGTGACAGCATCAAGTTAAAGCTGCCCCAAGGGTTCAAGTGGGACATCACCGGTGCTGCAGTGGATCCTGTCTGGGGTAACACCGCCTTCCCCGGTCCCAACACCAATGCTGCTCTGGATGCCGCTGCCGATGAAGGCCGCAGCCTGAAACTGAGGATCACCGGTGAATCAAATATTGCTGCTTATATCTCTATTTCCGGCCTTAAAATCGGGGTTGATGAATCGGTAGCAAAAACCGGCGATATCACTGTTTCCGTCGGCGGCGACTCCTCCACCGATCCGGGCAGTATGGTAGTCGGTAAGTATGGCAACTTTGCCGTGAAGGTGGAAGCATTCGGTAAGACCCCGAACAGATTATCCGGGCGGGCCGGCGTAAAAATGATGCTGCTTCTCGAAGAATCACTGCCCGGCAGTCTGGTTGAAGGCCGTACGATCACCTTGACCGTGCCGGAGAACACCCGGTGGAAACCGAAGAACATTGGTGACCCGGCCAAGGGTATTGCCGCACCCCCACGGATCAACGAAACCAACTCCGACAAAAACGGTGCCGGGATCGGGGAATGGGTCACTGTGGATTCTGACTTCCGGACCATTAAAGCGACTGTAGACAAAAAATCGGAAAAAGATCCGGCTAAAATTATTTTTGAAAAAGGTGAAATCTCCCTCGCTCCCAACTTTAAGGGCGACCTGGAAATC
>JAQWAU010000029.1 GCA_028707535.1 Heliobacteriaceae bacterium
TGGGGGTGTAAAGTGTGGAATGGACTTATTTATCTAAACAAGGTGAGTTGCAGATTCCCGAAGAATTAAGGGAGCATTTTCCTCAGGGGGGCTTGGTCCGTTTTCAGCTGGACGCGGAAGGCCGGCTGGTGATTAAACCGGTGACGAATCTGCAGTGTATCAAGTCGGAATACGAGCCACAGTCTGGTTGTGCGGGGGAACCAGGAAAGCCGGCTGCCCGGCGGCTCCGGTTGGTTACATAAACGCAACGGACGGTACCCCTCGATTCGGGGGTACCGTTTTCCATCCGGCAAAATAATTTTGGCAACGACAGGAAAAAGTAGTTATGGCGAACAAATCCTGATCTGGGGGTATGATTATATTGGGAATAAAATTTGGCACCGACGGTTGGCGGGCGGTGATGGCGGAAGACTTTACCTTCGGCAATGTGGCGATTGTCGCCCAGGCGATTGCCGATTACGTTAAGGAGACCGGTTTGGCCTCCCGGGGGATCATTATCGGTTATGACAACCGTTTTTTTTCGGACCGGTTTGCGCAGCGGGTAGCGGAAGTGTTGACTGGTAACGAAATTCTGGTGCTTTTGCCCCGGTCGGCGATGCCGACGCCGGTGACGGCATTTGCCATCCGGCAGTACCAAACCGCCGGGGCGGTAATGGTCACGGCTAGTCACAATCCGGCCGAATACAACGGGATTAAGTTTATCCCGGAATACGCCGGACCGGCTTTGCCGGCGGTAACCGACCAAATTGAACGGCAGGTCAACGTTTTGGTCCGAACAGGGGAACGGCAGTTGCCCCGCTTATCTTTAGCTATGGCGAAGGAACGGCGGCTGGTGCGGGAAATCAACCCCTTTTCCGCTTATTTGGACCACCTAAGTACCTTGATTGACTTACCGGTGATTGGCGGGGCGGATTTGCAGGTTGTGGTCGACCCATTGTGGGGGGCCGGGATTGGCTACCTGGAAGCTTTTTGGCAACGTTGTGGGGTTAAGTTCCGGGTGATCCATGGTCACCGTGACCCGCTATTCGGGGGCAGTTTGCCGGAGCCGGTAGCGGCGGTGCTAAAGGAATTACGGCAACAAGTAACCGATTCCGGGGCCCACCTGGGGTTGGCCTTGGATGGTGATGCTGACCGGTTTGGGATCATTGATGCCGACGGTACTTATATCAGCCCCAACCAGGTGCTGACCTTGCTTTTCCACCATTTCTTGACCCGGCGGGGCCAGACCGGGATGGTGGCCCGTACGGTGGCCACCACCCACATGTTGGACCGGATTGCTGCCAAACACGGCCTAACGGTAACGGAGACTCCGGTAGGGTTTAAGTATATTGGGCAGGCTTTGTTGCAGCCGGATTGTCTTTTAGGGGGAGAGGAGTCCGGTGGTCTTTCGGTCCGGGGTCACCTACCGGAAAAGGACGGCATTCTGGCTTGTGCCCTGGTGGCCGAGGTACGGGCGGCGGCCGGGTGTTCCTTGCAAGAAGCCTTGGCGGCGATTGGCCGGGAATACGGCCGGCTGGTATCCCACCGGCTTGACCTGCGGACGGCGCCGGCAGCCAAGAGCCGGGTGTTGGCCGCTTTGGAACAGTTTCACCCGCCGGCTTTGGCCGGGGTGGCAGTGGTTAACCGGTTGACGGTTGACGGGGTAAAACTGGTGCTTGCCGATGGCGCCTATGCCTTAGTTCGGGCTTCCGGGACTGAACCTTTGTTTCGATTGTATGTGGAAGCCAATGATGAGGCCCAACTACACCAGATCCAGACGGAAGTCAAGGCGGCAATCCGGTTGTAAAAAGTACTTTGGTCCTAGTTATCGGTCTGGTTTGGGCAGGAAAATCCGCTTTAACGTCGAAGAGACTACAATAAAGCGGACTTTTTTTGAGACAGACAGGGGGACCAGGCGTGATCGAGGCAGGGGCCCTTGACCGGGTTGTCCGTGAAACAATTCAGGCGATCGAAAGTGCTAAAGACCAGATTTTCGCGATAGCCGAAGATGCGCGGATTGAGTGTAGCCGTGTTAAAGATGAAATCTCTGCAGTCCGGGAAGTGGCCCGGCAAATTATTGATCAAGTCGACGAGATGACCTTACAGGAAAAGCGGGCCCGGATCCGCTTGGTGGAGGTCAGCCGGGATTTGGACCGTTACGGGGAAGAAGATATCCGGCAGGCTTACGAAGCGGCCCGGGATTATCAAATTCAGCTGGCGGTTTTACGGGAGCGGGAGGCCCAGTTGAAGGGCAAGCGCGATGAACTGGAACACCGTTTACGGCACCTGCAGGGGATGGTCATCCGGGCGGAACGGTTGATGAGCCAAGTCGGGGTGGTCCTTGATTTTATCGGTGGCAACTTGAAAGATATCAGCCTGCACTATGCGGAGCAGAAGCGCCATCCGCTGGGGGTGCGGCTTATTTTTGCGATGGAAGAAGAACGCCGGCGGGTTGCCCGGGAAATCCACGACGGGCCGGCGCAGTTGATGGCGAATATCGTGTTGCAAGCGGAATTGTGTGACAAGTTGCTGGATATGAACCCGGAACGGGTGCGGCAGGAATTGCGGGAACTTAAGGTATTAGTACGGGGCACCTTGATGGATGTGCGAAAGATTATTTATGACCTGCGACCGGTGGCGGTTGACGAATTGGGTTTATGGCCGGCCTTGCGGAAATACATTGCTGATTTTGAGGAAAGGTACGGCATCGAAGTGGATGCCCGCTTTTTAGGGGAAGAGAAACGGTTGGCTAGTGCTATCGAGGTGGCGGTTTTCCGGATGGTCCAGGAAGGTTTGAGTAATGTGCGCAAACATGCCCAGGCCCAGCTGGTGCAGGTGTGTTGTGAAACCGCCCCACAGGGAGTTAATGTGATCATTCGGGACAATGGCTGTGGTTTCGACCCGGAAGCCGTGTCGGCCCGCGAAGACCACTTGGGTTTGTTAGGAATGCGGGAGCGGGCGGAAATCCTGGATGGGTCGGTGGATATTCGCAGCCGGCACGGCGAAGGAACCCGGATCACGATTAAGATCCCGTTGCCGGCTACGAAAAATAGGGGTGAAGAAGGTGGAGAAACCCATTAGGGTTTTACTTGCTGACGACCATGTTCTGCTTAGGCAAGGTTTGCGAAAGATTCTCGAGCTTGCCCCCGCCATTGAGGTCGTGGACGAAGCAGGTGACGGTCAGGGGGCGATTAACCTGGCCCGCCAGCTGAAACCGGACGTGATCTTGATGGATATCAACATGCCCGGGATAAACGGGATTGAAGCCAGCCAAGTAATCAAGCGGGAACTGCCCAGGATTGGGATTATCATTTTGACGGCTTATGATAACGAAGAGCAAATCTTACAAGTAATTGATGCGGGAATCGATGGTTATGTTTTGAAAGATATCAGTCCGGACAGCCTGTACAGTGCGATTGTCTGTGTGGCCAAAGGGGAGTCGGTACTTAACCAGAGTGTGGTCAGCAAGGTTCTCCGGCAAGTACGCCGGTCCAAAATTAACGGGCGTGCGGCCCCCCGGCCTCACCCGGCCGACGAACTGACCGTCCGGGAACTGGATGTGCTCAAGCTGATTGCCCAGGGTTCCCCGAACAAAGTAATTGCCGAGAATTTGTTTATCAGTGAAAAAACGGTGAAAAACCACATCACCAATATTTTTCGCAAAATCCAGGTCGATGACCGCACCCAGGCAGCCTTATTCGCCATTAAACACCGGTTAGTGGACCTGTAAACGAGCAAAAAAAGAGAGCCGAAAGGCTCTTTTTTTTTTGTAGATGTGTCGCGGGGACGTACCTCGTGCGATACGGCAGGTGACAATCCGGGCTCATCTCCTTGCGGGTGAGGTGGTAGCAACGGCCAGTGCTTGCCGCAGTCCCGCCAGATTTTTTTCGAACAGGATGATCAAAAGGCCGGCAAATACGGCGGCAT
The DNA here is from genome assembly GCA_028707535.1 of Heliobacteriaceae bacterium. GTDB lineage: Bacteria > Bacillota > Desulfitobacteriia > Heliobacteriales > Heliobacteriaceae > STF2-203. The sequence continues at coordinate 3,907 of JAQWAU010000029.1, forward strand.
AGAGAAACAGGGTGATGATGACGGCGAAGTTTAAGGCGGTGGTTTCCGGCACCTGGAGCCTGGTGAGGATGAAAAACGGCACGTATTGCATCAGGCCGGCATTGCCGGGGGCGGCCGGAATGATTGCGGACAGCATCACCGCGACGAAACACAAGGCGGCGAGCGGGAACGGCAAGTCAAGCTGCATTGCTTTTAAAATTAGGTAGTATGTTAGGCTCTCCAGACCAATAGCGATGACGGAAGCAAACCCGAAAACCAGCAGTTTGCCGGGACTGTCCCCCCGTTGGACACCGGCGAAGAATTGGCCGCTGAACTTAAGCAGTGCGGCGGCCCAGCGGGAGCCGGTGCGGTGGGCAAACCGGTCCAAAAAGCCCGGCAGGTAACGGCTGCACCGAAAAGCAATGGCGATACCCAGACAGCCGAGGCCGAGCAGTGCCCACATCCCGGTCCGCAGGCCGGTGTAGGGGTCGGGAATTACATAAAGGTTGACCAGTACTAAAAAAGCGGCGAGACAGCAGAGGGCTTCGAGAATCCTTTCGAGGGCGATATTACCGATGACCAGACCGGTGTCCAGGGCCGCTTTTTTCCCCAAGTACCAGGCCCGGCCGATTTCCCCGAGGCGGCAAGGCAAGGTGCCGTTGATACAGCACCCGACCAGGAGGGCTTTAAGAATGGCCGGGGCCGGGATGGTCCGGCCGCCGAGGATCACTTGCCACCGCAAAGTGCGGACGACGAAACTGAGGCTGTAGGCGATCACCGCGAGGCCGAGAAAATAAGGGTTTAAGCTAACCAGGGTCTGCCAGAGGTCGTGGTGGTCAAACCGCTGAAACAACCACCAGAGAAAAACCCCGCTGACCGTTAGACCGGCAAACATTTGGATTTTCAACTGGTGCTTTGTATTGGTCAAAAACATCGCTTGCTCCTCCCGGTGGTAAGTTTAGGCTGCCCCTTTTTTAGAACGTTTTTAGTCCGGATAGCCTTGCTTTTGGCCTGAGACTACATTATTGTTACATATGGTGGAATCTTTCGGCGTTTTTTACCTGATTCCTTCACCGGTGACGGTGAGGCGAGATGACAGGGGTGATGTTTGGCTGATGGGTACCTTGATCGTAATTGTGTTACTGGTGGTCGTAGCGGTGGTTTTGGTGGTGGTTTTGGTCCGGGAACGGCAAAATTACCGGCGTGATCTCCAGCGGTTGGAGACTTTGCTGGAAATCGGCAAGGACCTTAATTCCGCCATTCGGTTACGGCCATTGCTAAAAAGAATTATGGATACCGCGACCAGCCTATTGAGCGCCCAGGCGGCTTCGGTGTTGATTTTGGATCCGGTGAAGCAGGAGCTTTTTTTCGAACTGGCCTTAGGGGAAAAGGGAACCCAACTAAAGGAAATTCGCCTGAAGGTCGGGGAAGGAATTGCCGGGTGGGTGGCGGCCAATGGCGTGCCGTTTATTACGGATGATGTCCGGGAAGACCCTCGCTTCAAGAAAAGCATCAGTGAAAAAATTGATTACCAGAACAAGGCCATGATGTGTGTGCCGATCTTTTGGGAAGGCCAGACCTTGGGGGTTTTGCAGGTAATCAACAAAAGTGACGGCGGCGCCTTTAGCAAGGCGGAACTGGACTTATTGGTCGACATTGCGGCCCAGGTGGCTGTCGCATTGAAGAATGCGCAAGCACACGAAGATTTTTACCGGGGGTATTCGGGTGTTCTCCAGGCGCTTGCCGGGTTCATTGATGCCCGTAGTTCCCGGTATGCCGGGCATTCCCGCCGGGTGGCCGCTTTGGCGCAGCGGATAGCCCGCTTCATGGGTTTTGAGGATGACGAACTGGACCTAGTAAATATGGCCGCCCTGGCCCACGACATCGGCAAGGTGGAGTTGGCCGCCGGCCTTTTGGAACGCTACCCGGAGTTAAGCCCGGCCGAAATGGCGGTATACCGCCGACACCCGGCGGCCGGCGCCTTGCTGATTCCGGAAAACGCCAGCACCCAGGTGGTGCGGCAAATCATCGGTTATCACCACGAGTGGTGGGATGGCAGTGGTTACCCGGAAGGCCGTAAAGGGGAGGAAGTCCCTTTGGCCGCCTATATTGTCGGCATTGCCAACGCTTTTGACGAATTGCAGATGGCCGGGGTCAGTGCGAAGAAAGCGGCGGAAGAACTGCGCAAGACTGCCGGGGTGTTGTACCATCCCCGGGTGACCGAGGCCTTGCTTTGGTGTCTGGCAGAGCCGCCGGCCGACCGGAATCAGGCAGGATGACCAGCGAGTGACAAAAATAAACCGGGCTAAAGGCCCGGTTTATTTATTTTTCCGGCTTGCAGTTGGCGGGAATCAGCAGTGTAAACCCCGCTTAAAGCGAACCAACGGATTCGGAGCAGGTCCAGCAACATCCGGAATCCGTCCCGGAAAGGCTGAACCCGGCTGTCCGGGGAGTCAACCCAACGTACCGGGGCTTCTTTGACGGCTAAGCCTAAGCGCCGGGCGATAAAGAGCAGTTCCACATCAAAGCCGAACCGGGTCAGTTTCTGCCGGGTGGCCAACAGGTGGGCGGTTTGCCGGTCAAAAAGTTTGAAGCCGCACTGGGTGTCCTTGATCCCCGGCACGGCTAAAACCTGTACTAAACCGTTGAACAGCCGGCCGAGGCAGACCCGGTGCCAAGGCTGGGCCTGCAGGATTTGGGAGTTTTTCAAGGCCCGGGAACCAATTACTACCGGGTAGCCCCGGCTTCCCCATTCGAGTAAGGTGGCGGTTTCTTCAACCGGGGTGGATAAGTCGGCATCGGAGAACAGGACCCATTCACCGGTGGCGGCCAAAAGGCCCCGTCGCACACTAAAGCCTTTGCCCCGGTTATGGGTGTTGACCAGACAGCGGATCCGGGGATTGGTCCGGGCGTATCCGGCGGTTAGTTCCCGGGTGGTGTCGGTACTCCCGTCATCAACCACGATGATTTCGTAAGCAGGGTAATACCGGCCCAGGTAAGCCTGGATTTTTTCCAGGGTTGGTCCCAGACGGGCGGCTTCATTGTAGGCGGGAATAACCACCGATAATTGGACGGCCACACCGGTTCACTCCTTTAGCTGGGGGCAGGGGATCAAGAGGACGGCTTTTTCATCGGCATAAAGCACCTGCCATTTGTCCGGTTTAAGCAGTAGGATCTGAGTTAAGGATTTTTCCGGCGGCAGCAACACCCCGGCAAATTGCCATTCCTCCAGCACGGCTTGGTAGTCGCGCAAGTTTTGCAGTTGGAGGTACTGGTTAAAGACCTTGCCGGCGTAAAGGTCGGCCCGGCCGTCGATAAAAACCGGGTGTTCCGGCAAGTACCAAATCAAAAAACCGCCCCAGTTGTAGTCGTTTAGCAACCGGCTGCCGGCCGGCATTTGGGCCCAGACGTCCGCCGCTTCGACCGGCAGGTCCGGGTTGAGGTGACGGGCCAAAGGGCCCTGGGGCAGGAAATAAAAAGTCCAAAGGTAAAAGCCGGTAAAACCGAGCCAAAAAATGCCGTTGATTAACGGGTGCCGGCGACTGGGGGCAGCCGGCCGGCGGAAGCTGATGTTTTCTCCGGCGGGACCGGCTAAAAGCAGACCGGTAAGCCCGATTATCCAGTAGGGAGTATAACGCACTGCCGTTAGGGTAAGCAATAAAAAACCGGTGGTCAAAAGCAGCCGGTCAAGAGGAACGCTCCGGCCCCGAATGGTGAGCACGGCAAAAAAGGCCACCAGCCAGCCGGAAAGCAAATACCGGGCGTAAGGCAGGTGAAAATTCGGGGAATGCCATTCGTTGATCGCCGCCAGCATTACCTTGTCACCGGCGATTTGCCACGGATACCAGTAGTGGGCCGGCCCCCAGGGGTTGATCATCCCGGCCAGTACCACCAACAAAAACACCCCGGCCCACTGCCGGGTTTGCCGCCAGGTAGTCAGGGCTTTCAACCCGACCAGGGCCGGGGCCAGGATGAAGGAACCGTGGCTGTTTACCCATAAAAACGTAAGCAGCGCCAAAAAAGCTACGTGGCGGCGACTGGGCACGGCCGCTTCCAGCAGTAAGAGCAAGGCAATAAAGCAAAGATAGCTGACCAGTTGGGGGCGGAGCACCCAAAAGGGAAACAAGGTGATGGTTACAGCCAGAATTAGGCAGGACCGGGTGAGGAGCGCTGTTTGGGGAGCCAGCCGGGCCAGCCAACGGTGGAGCAGGAAAATAAACAGGAGGAATAAGAGGTGCCCCAAAAGCACCATGCCCGTATAACCGCCCCAGTGGTCGATAGTGGCCAGGATTACTTCAAAGAGCCATTCGTGGGCGGTCCAGGGCTGATTGAGCATGCTGAAGGAAAAGGGGTCACTGGTGGCGATTTGGCCGTGATCCAGCATCCAGTGTCCGGCCTGTAAGTGCCAGAAAACATCGGGGTCGGCCAAAGGCCGGTTCAGGTTAAGCCCCATCAGCCCGGCGGCCAGCACCAGGGGCAGGTAGCCGAGCGGGGGCACGGCACCGCCTTTAAACCGGCGGCTCATCTATTTGTCCGGTCAGGGCTGATCACCACGGGGTCTCCAGAAGCCGGGAGGCTGCCGGCAGCGCCGGTGTATCTGACCACATAGTTTTGGGTAAACGAGCGGTCAAGACTGTCCCGGGCCTGCAGGGAGATCTGGTTTTCCCCGGCATGCAGCAGGATTACCGCTTCAAACCGGCCGTAGGAGTTTACTTCAATCGGGGTACTGTTAACCCAGACGGCAATGCTGTTCCGGATGGGGCCATAGGCTTTTTCCGGGCGGGTTTCCCCGGAGAGAATCAGAATGGAACGGTCGGTTTCCACGACGGCGCCGTCCCGGTCAAACGGGGAGTTTACGGTGATGCTGAAATCGGAACCGGTTTCCCGCATTTGGGTGTAAACCCGGCCGTTAAGATCGACGGCCGCCAGGATTACCTTGTTTTTGCCGGCTAAAAGGGGGAGGCGGCATTGAAAAAGGCCCTGCGGGTCAAAGGGGACGGCCACGGCCAGCACCTGTTCATTCCCATTCAACATGGCGGCCGTTACACTGGTAATGACAAAGGCGTTGTCACCACTACCACTTGCCATCCCCGGGCTAATCCCCTGAATATATGCTGGTGACCGGCCGGCGGGAGTAATGGCGAGGGTATTCTCCCAGCCTTCGGATACATCCACCGTTGCCTGAATCAGGCCCTTGGTTACCGTATTCGGATTGGAAGCCTTTGCCGTACTGCCGGCATAGGTTAAGGTTACCTTGGTACCGTCCGGGATGCCGGCCGGTACCTTGATCTCAATGGGAATAAACCCTTGGATACCGGTGATCTTCGAGGTGAAAAGAGTACGGACCAAGGTTTCCGCTTTCGTGGAACGGAATAAACTGCCGGGCACCTTTTTTTCGATCTCGTTAGGCGGGGCGTTAAGGGGTAAGCGTACGGCGATTAAAGAAGCGGTCTTTGCCGGATTTACCTGCCCCTGCACCAAAGCCATCCCTTCAGTTGTATGTTCGGTAACCGTGAAGGTCAGAAAAGGTACCGGGCGTTTCAAGGCCCGGACCGAATGGGTGTAAGACTGTACCGTACCGTCGGTTTCCACCGTGATCAGCAAAGAGGCGATTCCGGCAGCATTGAAATGCAGCACAACATCTGCCGCAAATTGTCCCGTCGGGTCTGCAGGTACCGGACGGGAATTAAGGCACAAGGTGCTTTCCGAATTTTCCAGCCGGCCGGTAATAGCAGCAACGTTGGTGTTCAGCTGATCAGGCAGGGAAATTTCCGCGATACCGGGAATAACCGCCATCGCCGGGCCGGTTGGAAGCAGGGAGATTAAAAGGCCAAGGATGGCAGCGGTGAATAAGGTCCGGAAATTAAAGGCCAAAACAGGACACCCCTTTTTGCGAAAACTCAATAAAACATATTCTAGTTAGGCCTAGCAATCCCTGCCTGGTCGATTTGGCAGATATCGAATAATTTTTGGTATATTTAATCATCAAAGCAGGAATTTTGCCGGGGAGAGAGAATAACTAAACTGCACTTATGGTTGTTTTTATCAAATTTTTCAAGTTTTATGTGCCCTAAGGGGTGAAGGATATGCGCGGGCGACTTCGTACGGCAGTTATGATCAGCTTTTTGGTTCTTTTTTCGGCAACGCCCGTTTTTGCCCAACCAACTTTACTTTGGAACGGTCAGCCCTGGTTTGTGGAGCAAGAGCTCATTGCTGACGGGGGCAGGCTGCTGATCGATGCGGCCGACTTGGCCCGGGCGATGGGGGCGGTATTAACCTATAATGCGCCTTTTATCGAATTCCGGTGGCAGGATGGGATGCCGGTTCAGGCGGTTCAAATGGGGCCTGATTCACCGGTAGCCTTGATCCGGCGGGCCGGTGGCCAGGCGACCGAAGTAACGCTGGATGTGATGCCCCAGGTGAGCCGGAACCGGGTGCTGGTACCTTTACGGTTTTTGGTGGAAAAGACCGGGGGCAGTACCCAGTGGTATAGCGAGTTAGAGACGGTCTCCGTTCATTACGGGGAGTTGTCGCTGGTCCGGTTGGCCAAAAAAGAAGCGGAGCTTGGCCGGATGTTTTTTGACCGGAAGCTTTACGCGGAAAGCCTGGGCCATTACCAGGAGGCCTTGGCGTTAGGCTTGGAATATCCGGAGATGCATCACCAGCGGATGATTGCTTTTCACGCGCTTGGCGACGGGGAACAGGCGGTTGCCGCCGGGGAGGCGGCCTTGCGGTTGTACCCGGTTTTCAGCGACGCCGATTTATTTAACCGGAATTTTCCGCTGTTATACCGGGGTTTTCAGGAATCAATGCACTCCGGTACTTTGCCGGCGGGACTTTTCCGGGAATTGGCTTACGCGGATTTGTTTCCACCACTCCGGACGCTGCTACTGTTAAGGTCTTACAATGGTGGCGCTATGCCCATGGTGCTGGACCAGGCAGTGGCCAAGTACCAGGGGTTAAATCCGGGTTTAACCGTGCTCCGGTAGTTAATCGCCCTTTGGTGTCTACTTAAAGGCATTGAAGAATATATTTTTCTGAAAAAGAAGGCTGGGGTTTAATAATCCAGGCAGCAGCGAGAATTAAAAGCAGAACGGTTAACTGAATTTAAACAAGGAGGTGAAAGAGTTGAAAGATCTGATGCGTCGCTTGCTCAAGGAGGAGTCCGGTCAGGGGATGACCGAGTACGGTTTAATTATCGCCCTGGTAGCAATAGCGGCGATTGCCGCACTCATTTTCCTGGGTGATACGTTTTCGAATACTTTCAACGAGGTTGGCAACAAAATCGAAAACGCACAATAATGGGAATTAATCATTCTGTCTTCCAGGGAAAGATGATTTAACCCTGCTAGGTTTCATTACCTGGTAGGGTTTTATTTTAAACGGTGACCTGGGGAGGATTTGGCGGTGGGGCTTTTGCCGGTTTTGGATGTCTTGACGGCGGCCTTGGTGCTGGGCAGTGTAGTTACGGATTTACGGTGGCAAAAGATCCCGAATGTGCTTTTGGCCCCGGTGTTCGTCGCCGGGATGGGGTTGCAGGGGTTCTTGAACGGGGGGACCGGGCTGATTCAAGCTGCCGCAGGGTGTGCTCTGGGGTTGGCTTTGCTGATCATCCCCTTTGCTGTTGGCGGGATCGGGGCCGGGGATGTCAAACTGCTGGCGGTGATCGGTCTATGCCAAGGGCCGGAGTTTGTATTTCATACCTTTTTGGCCGGGGCGGCAGCGGGGGGGGTAATGGCGTTGGGGGTGCTTTACCGCCAACGGCGTCTGGCCGCCGCTTTAGGCCGGATCAAAAGCCATTTTTGGCTCGCCCTGGTGAACCGGTCGGTTGTTGAGGCCATGCAACAGCCGGGCGGGGGCAATGAATTGCCCCGGTTACCTTATGCGGTAGCGATTGCCTTTGGCGTCGCCGGTGCTTTTTTGGTGAGGTGATTGGTGATGTGGCTGCGAAGTCTTTTTCCCTCCCAGCGGGGCCAAGCCCTGGTGGAACTGGCGATCGCCTTGCCGGTCCTGGTCCTGCTGGTTTTAGGCACCATTGAATTCGGCCGGGTCTTTTACGCCTACCAGGTGGTGACGAATGCTTCCCGGGAGGGGGCGCGGCTGGCTGCGATCGGGGAAGGTGATGTCACGGTATTTAACCGGGTCAAGAGTGCCGGGAGTGTGCTCAGCCCGCCTTTGGCCGACGGGCACATCGGCGTTGCCCCGGCCGGAACCCGGCAGCGGGGTGCGGCGGTGACGGTAACGGTGAGTTATCCGGTGGCAATCAGTGTGCCGTTTTTTGCCACCACCACTTATACGGTGAAAGGCTCAACCGCGATGATGGTGGAGTAGGGGGGGAAAATATATGGCCCGGACGCGGGAAACGGAAAAAGGGACGGTAATCGTGCTGGTCGCCTTGCTGCTGATTTCCCTGGTGGTGGTGGTGGCCTTGGTGGTGGATGTGGGGCATGCGTACGTTAAGAAGGCGGAATTAAAGAATGCCCTGGATGCAGCCGCCCTGGCCGGCGCGCAGTTTTTGCCCGATGAAACGGCGGCGGCGGCTAAGGCGGTCGATTATGCCGGGCTTAACGGTGTAACTTTGGCCAATAACGGGACAGATATTAAGTTTACCCGGGATGCCATCGGTAAGGCTTACCGGATTGATTGCCAGGCTGCCCTGACGGTGCCCCTTTACTTCGGGCCGGCGGTTGGGGTTAACGAGTGGCAGGTAAAGGCGCTTTCCCGGGCCCATGTCGGGGCGGCCAAAAAGGTTGGGGGCTATGGGGCCTTGCCGTTTGCCATTCTGGAACAGGATTTTTCCCCGGGTGGGCTTTACACGTTGAAAAATGACGATAAGATTCCGTCTCCCGGCGGGGGGTGGTTCGGCGCCCTGGATATCACGCGGAATCCCGGTGATGTATCGGGCGGGGAGGACCGGGATATTCCCGAAGCCCACGGGGGCAACCGGTATAAAGATAACGTTATTGGCGGCCTGAACTTTGATTTAAAAATCGGGGACAACCTTTCCCTCGAGCCGGGAAACATGGTCGGGCCTACCGACCAGGGGATGCAGGCCCGGATTGAGTCTTGCCCCTTACATGGGGCCGGCTGCTGGTCCGGTCCGCCTGCATATGTGGAAGCCGACCCGCGTTGCGCCCGGTTTGTGGTGATTCCGGTCGTCGTGGAAACCGGCGGTAGACCACAGTTTGACATTGTCGCTTTTGCTTCCTTTTATGTGGAAGGACAGCCTGCCGGGGGGCAGGTTGACGCCCGGTTTATCAACGTAAATTTATCGGTGGATGCTGACGTTTCGGAAGATAGTTTTCCGGCCTATGGTCTGACCGGGGTGAAACTGATTCAGTAAGGGATTTTGGCGGAGGAAGAAGCATGGGGAAGAAAATCGTGGTGGTTGCCCTGGTACTAGCCTTGGCGACAGCCTTTGCCGTTTACAAGTTTATCAAAGATGTCGAGCGGGAGGCTTTGTCCCGGCGCTTGGCCCCGGTGGTGGTTGCCGTCAAGGACATCCCGGCCAAGACCCAGCTCACCCGGGATTTGCTTAAAGTGGAGGAACTGCCCGCCGAGTCGGTTCATCCCCAGGCCGCCCGAAAGCTGGAAGATGTCCTGGAGACGGTCGCGAAATTTCCCCTGGTGCAAGGGGAACAGGTGCTGCTGCCCCGGACGGCCAAAGGACGGACCGGCACTGCCGGCCTGGCTTTGGATGTACCCAAAGGTAAGCGGGCCATCGCCGTCACGGTGGACGAGGTGCGTAGTGTAGGTTTCCAGATCAAACAAGGGGACCGGGTGGATGTCTTGTTACACGTGCCTTTGAAGGTTAGTGACTCGGCCGGCGAAGAAGTTGATGTCCCGATTGTGGCGACGATTTTGGAAAACATGGAGGTACTCGCGATCGGCCGGGTGCTCGAACCGGCCCAGGTGGAGCCGGCGAAACCGAAGGGAGAAGAGAATAAACCGGCGGAGAATAATGAAGGCCGCCAGGCGGCCACCGTTACCCTGGCCGCTGATCCGGACCAGGTGCAGGCCTTGATGTTGGCCTCGGAAAAAGGTTCAATCCGGTTTGCCTTGCGGTCACCGCTGGATAACAAAGATGTGGGGCCAAAGGTGGCGCCGGTCGATATTAAGACTTTAGTCGAGCGGTTCGGGGCCGGCCGGGAGTTGTTGGAACAGCTGCGGCAGCAGGCTGATTGGGAAAGCGAGCTGGCCCGGCAGGAAAAATTCCGGCAGTTGGAACAAGAAAACGAAATGAAGCTCCAGATGGAAAGCCGGCTACGGGGTTTGCGGGGGGAAACAGTTAACGGGAATTATGGCGCCGGTGGCGAGCGGTGGAGCGTTTTCGGGGGGGGTGGATGACGATGGCCCGGATTCGCGTCCTGGTGGTGGATGATCTGCCGGAAACCCTGCAGGTCATCAAAAACATGGTTGCCGGTGATGAAGAGATCGAAATTGCCGGGTGGGCGGCCAATGGGGATGATGCCCTGGCTTTGGCGGAACGGCTGCTCCCCGATGTTGTCTTGTTGGATACCCAAATGGCGGAAACTGATGGTTTGCAGGTAGCCGACCTGATTGCCCGGCGTTGCTCCCGGACGATTGTCGTTTTTACCACTTTGCAGGCTGACCTGGACTTGTTCCGGGAAGCGATGCGGGCCGGGGGCCGGGATGTGCTGGTTAAACCGTTTACCCGGGAGGTGTTGACCGGGACCTTGCGGCAAGTGGTGGCGGCCGAAGAAAACCGGCTGGCCAGCCGGTTGTTAAAAGAGGTGGCGGGACCGCATAAAGGCCGCAATCCCCAGATCGTGACCATCTTTTCGGCCAAAGGCGGGGTCGGGCGGACGACCTTGGCGGTCAATCTGGCTTTAGCTTTGGTCCGGCAGTACGGCAAGACGGTAGCTTTGGTGGATGCCGACCTGGAACTTGGTGATGTGGCGGTCTGTATGAATTTGATTCCCAAAAAGACCTGGTATGAACTGGCCCAGGAAATGGAGCACAGTGCCGAAATTGTCTGGGAACAGTATCTGACCGGGCATTCCTCCGGAGTTAAGGTTTTGGCGGCGCCGACCCGTCCCGAGTATGCGGAAATAGTGCAGGACAACCACGTGGAAAGGGTCTTGCGGGAACTCAAAACCCAGTTTGATTTTATTGTGGTGGATACCCCGCCGGCTTTTTCCGGCGCTACCTTGGTGGCGTTGGAACAGTCCAGCCAGATCCTTTTGCTATCGGCTTTGGACCTGCCGACCTGTAAGAATACCAAGCTAAGCCTGGATGTTTTGGAATCCTTGAGCTATAAGGGAAAAACCAAAATGCTGGTTAACCGGGTGGCGGACGGGTATAACAGCGGGATTACGGTGGAAGACCTGGAATCAAATCTTGGCTTTCTGGCGGCGGTTCGTCTGCCGGCTGACGGCAGACTGGTGGTGGCTTCGGTTAATGAAGGGATTCCTTTTGTGCAGAGCCATCCCGGGGCTAAGGTTAGTGCCGCCGTTGATGAAGTGGCCCAACTGGTGGTTAATGATGGTGGCCGACAGACTGAATTGGAGGAACAGCGGAAAAAAAGCTTGTTGAAGCGGTGGTTCCGGTCCCGGTAAAGGAAACTGTTTGGGGGAGGAGTGGGCGTTATGTCGTTGATGAAGCGTTTAGGCAAAGTGGCGCCGGCGCCCGTGACCGGCAAAAAAGGAGAAGCCGCTCCAGAACCGCCGGTGCCGGAAAAAACGCCGCCGGCCGAAGAAGAGCTTTTTCAAACCGGCCTGAAAAGCCGGATTCTCCAACAGATCATTGAAGACTTGGAAACTGAGCTGGCCCGGAAAGACGCCAAAGGGAAGGAAAAGGAAGCGGCAGAAGCCAAACGGCAGGAATTTATGCAGCGGGAAACCTTGACTGTCCGGGTGGACGAGATTGTCGGCAAGATCCTGGAAGCCGAAGGGACTTTTGTGCCGGCAGCCGGCAGGCAAAAGATCGTGGAAGAAATGCTGGATGAAGTCCTGGGGTTTGGCCCGATCCAACCCTTGCTGGATGATCCCACGGTTTCCGAGGTGATGGTCAACGGGCCGCATAAGGTGTACGTAGAACGGAAAGGGAAGCTGGTCTTGTCTAAGGTCAGGTTCCGGGATCATGAACATGTGATGCATGTAATCGAGAAAATCGTTGCGCCGATTGGCCGCCGAATTGATGAAAGCATGCCGATGGTGGATGCCCGTTTACCGGACGGTTCCCGGGTAAATGCGATTATTCCGCCCTTGGCTTTAACCGGACCGACGATTACCATCCGGAAATTCTCCAAGGACCCTTTACAGGTGGCTGACTTGGTCCGGTTTGGCAGTCTATCGCCGGAAATGGCCAAACTCCTGGAAGCCTGTGTCCGGTCCCGGCTGAACGTTGTGGTTAGCGGGGGTACGGGTTCCGGGAAAACCACGACCCTGAACGTTTTATCTTCGTTTATTCCGGATGATGAGCGGATTGTGACGATCGAGGATGCGGCTGAGCTGCAGTTGCGTCAGGAGCACGTAATTACCCTGGAAACCCGGCCGGCCAACATCGAAGGCAAAGGGGCCATTACGATGCGTGATCTGGTAAAGAACAGCCTACGGATGCGCCCGGACCGGATTGTGGTTGGGGAGGTGCGTTCCGGGGAGGCTTTGGATATGCTGCAGGCGATGAATACCGGCCACGACGGCTCTTTGACGACAGGACACGCCAACACGCCACGGGATATGCTGGCCCGCTTGGAAACGATGGTATTGATGGCCGGGATGGACTTGCCGGTGCGGGCTATCCGGGAGCAGACCGCTTCGGCGATCGACTTGATTGTGCAACAGAGCCGGCTGAAAGATGGTTCCCGGAAGATCACCCACATTACCGAGGTGTTGGGGATGGAGGGTGATACAATTGTATTACAGGATATTTTTGTCTTTGAACAGACCGGCCTCGACGAAAACAAACGGGTAGTCGGGCAGTTCAAGGCAACCGGGATCCGGCCCAAGTTTATGTCCCGGCTGGAGGTAGCAAACATTAATCTCCCTGCCGACATTTTTGCCCGGAGGTGATGACACGTGACGCTGGTCATACCGGTGCTGGCCTTCTTGGTGGTTTTCCTCTTTTTGTGGGGGCTCTACTGGCAGCGCAGTGAAGCCGCCCGGGCAATTGATCACCGGCTGAAAGTGTATACCGGCACTTTGGCTCATTCCCCCTGGAACCCGGCCAAAAAGCAGGAGGAAGGCCTGCCGGCCTGGCAACAGTTGATGCGGCGGGCAGGCAAGACCTTGGCGCCGCGGGAGTGGGTGTTAAGTCAAGAAGCCGAATTGACCCGGGCGGGGATTCCGATGCGGGGGGAGGAGTTTTTGGCCCTCCAGTTTGGTTTGACGGCGGGATTGCCCTTGCTTACGGTCGCCGTTGCCCAAAATATTCCCGCAGCGGTGGTCTTCGGGCTTTTGGGGTATGCCGGACCCAAATTGTTTGTTTCCCGCGGTAAGGCCCAACGTTCCCAAAAATTCAATGACCAGATTGTCGATGCCTTGACGGTAATGGCCAACTCCTTAAGGGCCGGATTTAGTTTTATGCAGGCAATGGATATGGTGTGCCGGGAAATGCCCCCCCCGATTGCGGAGGAATTTGCCCGGGCTTTACGGGAGATCAATCTGGGAAAATCCCCGGAAGAAGCAATGACCAATTTAACGAAAAGGATCGCCAGTGAGGATCTGGATCTCGTGGTTACGGCCGTGCTGATCCAGCGGCAAGTGGGTGGGAACCTTTCGGAGATCCTGGACATTATTTCCGATACAATCCGGGAACGGATCCGCATTAAGGGCGAGATCCGCACGTTGACGGCCCAAGGCCGGATTTCCGGGATGGTGATTGCCTTGCTGCCGGTAGCGGTGGCCGGGATCTTAATGGTGGTTAGCGCCGATTACTTGCAGCCGTTGTTTACGGACCCGATTGGGTGGGCTTTAATCGGGGCGGCGGTAGTTTCGGAAATGATCGGGTGGCTGATGATCAAGAAGATCACCAACATCGAGATCTAAGGGGAGCAGGTGGAACAGATGGAATTCGTGGTGGCCGGGTTCAGCTTTATTACGGTGTTTCTGTTGGTTTACGGGGTTTATGAGTTGGCCCTGCGGCAGCGAATTGCCGTTTTAAAGCGCCTGGAAGGCATCCAGCGCCATACACAGGCAGTGGCGACCGAGGAACTGAACCAGCCTTTTTTTGACCGGTTGATCCGCCCTTTGTTGCAAAAGTTTTCCGGCAAAGTGGCCAATATGATGCCTAAAGAGAAAAAGGCTACCCTGGACAAGCGATTGACGGCGGCAGGCAATCCAGCTAATCTCTCGCCCGAACAGTTCCGGACATTGCAGTATTTTGGCGCCGGTCTGGGTTTGGGCCTCGGTATTTTGTTTGTCGGCGTGTCCGGCGTTAATCCTGGTTGGGGCTTTTTACTGGAAGTAGCTTTTTTGTTTATTGGCTTTTTGCTCCCGGATTCGGTATTAAATTCCCTGATCAAAGGCCGGCAGCGGTCGATTCAAAACAACCTGCCGGATGTGCTTGATTTGCTCACCGTCAGTGTCGAGGCCGGCCTGGGGTTTGACGCTGCTGTGGCCAAGGTGGTAGAGAAAAGCAGCGGCCCGGTGGCCGTAGAGTTCGGCCGGGTAATGGGGGAAATCAATGTCGGGAAACCCCGGCGGGAGGCTTTGCGGGACATGGCGATCCGTAACGGGATTGACGATTTGACGGCATTTGTCGGGGCGATTGTCCAGGCGGACACCCTGGGGGTAAGCATTGGCAATGTCTTGCGGATCCAGGCCCAGCAGATGCGCCAGGCCAGGCGGCAGCGGGCGGAGGAAAGAGCGATGAAAGCACCGATTAAGATGCTGCTGCCGATGATTATCTTTATTTTTCCGGCGATCTTTGTCGTTTTGTTAGGTCCGGCGATTCTGAAACTAATGGCGGAGGTAAGTAAGTGAAATACCCCCTTTTTTTTTGCCCTAAGCAGGAAATAAACGGCAGGGAGCGAAATAGGTAACAAACCAGATTATGGCAAATAAGGGTGGTGCACCGTGGTTTGTCTCAAGGGGTTTGTTTACCTGGCCCGGGGCCAGGGCCGGTCGTGGCTGGGATTTACCCATGATCCGGCCTTGGATCTTACGGTGTTGTCCCGGGAAAGTTATAATGCCGTAGTGTCACTAACCCCGGTGTTACCGGTCGGGATGGCGATGTATATTTTGCAGGAACTGCGGGATGAGCCGGGACCGGACCAAGGTAGCCGGGGAGGCTTTTGGCCCCGGTTCAAGGGGCGGGTTAGCCGGCCCGGATACTGGCTCCGGCGGGTGGCGACCGGGATGGGGTGGCAGTTAACCGGCCGGCAAGAGGCAGCCGACCGGGAACTGGGTTATTGGTCCCGGCGGGCAGCAGCGTTATTACGGGGGCTTGCGGAACCGGTAAGCGGTCTTGCCGGATATCCGCTGCATGTCTACCGGCCCGCCCCGGGGGGACCGGCAGTGGTCTGCACCGGGGAGGATATGCGCCGGGTGGCGGCGGCGCTGGAAGGCCGCTTCTTATTTGTGTCGGAACTGGAACAGGCTTTGGTGGAAAGCTCCAGCCGGGATGGCCGGTCCATTCCTACCGGGCATTTGGAGGACCTTTTGCACTTGTTGGCCCTGGTGGGGGCGGTGCAAATTTTCCCCTCGGTAATTTTGACCGGTCCGGACGGGGCCCGGTGTGTCCGCTGTGGTCAGGCGGCCCGGATCGCGGTCAGCACGTGTGTCCGTTGTGGCCGGGAAAAATGCTTTTATTGTGAAGAATGCCTGGCGATGGGGGAAGCCCGGTTATGCCGGCCGCTGTACGGTTTGGCGGCGGATGAGGGCTGGCTGGATAATTGGGCGGCGGCGGTTACCCCGTGGTTGACCGCGCTGGGAACAGTGGGGCCGGAGGTGCCGGTAAAGCCGGCAGGGGAAAAAAGCGGTTTCAAGGTGGCCTTTGATTCCTCCCTTTGGCCGGTACTGAACTATGCGCTGACCCCGGCCCAGGTGGCTGCCGGCCGGCAGGTGGCAAAATGGGTTGGGGAAGGGTTTGGGGAGCGGGGGGCAGGTGCCGGGCCACCGGGATGGGCGGTCACCGGCCCTGAGCCGGCAGAGTTACCGGGGCAGCAGGGGGAAAATGACCCTGAGCCGGCCCCTCCCGGGGGAGTGTTGGTTTGGGCGGCTTGTGGCGCCGGTAAGACCGAGGTTTCTTTCAACGCGATTGCCCGGGTATTGGCCCAGGGGGGCAAGGTGCTGTTTGCGGTGCCACGGCGGGATGTGGTCATCGAGTTAGCCCCCCGGCTCGAGCAGGCTTTCCCCGGGGTGGGGGTTACGGCGCTGTATGGCGGCAGCCGGGAAAAGTTCGCCCCTGGCCGCTTGGTTGTCGCCACGACCCATCAGGCGATCCGGTTTTTCCGGGCGTTTGACCTGGTTGTGCTCGATGAGGTGGATGCTTTCCCTTACCAAGGCAGTGCAATGCTTTACCATGCCGTTACTCGGGCCCGGAAGCGGGCGGGTAAGCTGGTTTTAATGACGGCGACCCCGGATCAGCAAATGAAAACGGCGGTGCAGAAAAAACGCCTGGCTTTGGTAACGATCCCCGCCCGTCACCACGGTCACCCGGTACCGGAACCACAAATCGTGGTGGAGAAGGAGTGGCGGTGGGAGCGGGACCGGTTGGTTTTTCCGGAACGGTTGCTTAAATTTTTACACCGCAGTGTGGAGGGAGACCTTGCGCAAGTGTTCGTGTTTGTGCCCTCGGTGTTTTTGGCCCAACGGGTCGGGGAAGCTTTGCAGGCGGCTACCCTGTTGCCGCCGTTTAACGATTTTAAAGGGGTGTGGGTAGAGTACAGTCATTCGCGGGACCCCGAGCGGGAGAGTAAACGCCGGCGGTTTAGCCGCCAGTTGTTTCCTATTTTTGTGACCACCTCGATCATGGAACGGGGGATTACGGTTCCCCGGGCGAATGTGGTGGTACTATTCGCGGAAAACGAACGGATTTATGATGACCGCACCTTGATCCAGATGGCCGGCCGGGCCGGCCGTTCGACCGAAAGGCCTTACGGTGAGGTCTGGTTTATGGGTACCCGGATTACCCCGGCGATGGAAGAAGCGGTGCGGTGCATTAAATGGCTTAA
>JAQWAU010000030.1 GCA_028707535.1 Heliobacteriaceae bacterium
GGCCGGGCGATGAACCGGCGGGTGGAGATCTGTGTCATCCGTAAATACCCCAGTTATGGGACAACACCGGCAAAGCCGGCAGCCTCCTTAAATGTGGACTCCTCCTTGCAATTCGCGAAGCCGGCTACGGCCCCTGAGCATTAACAAGTCTTCAAAAAAATGCCCTTCCCCAAAACCGCGTTATGGCGGTGTCCGGGGAAGGGCTGTTTTTTTATTTAAATCGACAGGGTTATAGTTTAAAGTGGCCGATTTCTTCTTTAAGTTCTTGCACCATCCGGGTGAGGGTTTCCGCTCCGGCGGAAATCTCTTCGATGGCGGCTAATTGCTCTTGGGAGGCGGCAGCGACATTTTGGGCATTGGCGGCCGAATTCCGGGCAATCTCGGTAACTTCATCAACGGAGGTGGCTACTTGGTGGGAACTGGCGGCCATTTGCCGGGAAGCATCCGATACCTCCTGGATCTGGTTGGATACAGCTGCCGCCGCCTGGGAAATTTGTTCGAAGGCAGCACCGGCTTCGTGGACTACCTTTTTGCCCAGTTGCACATCTTGGGATTCTTTGTGCATCGCTTCGACGGCCCGGTCGGTGTCTCCTTGAATCTTTTGGATTAGTTCGGCGATTTTCCGGGCGGATTCTTCCGATTGTTCGGCCAGCTTACGTACTTCATCGGCGACCACGGCGAACCCGCGGCCATGCTCCCCGGCCCGGGCTGCTTCAATGGCGGCGTTTAAAGCCAAGAGGTTGGTCTGGGAGGCAATGCCGGTGATTACCTCGACGATTTGGCCGATTTCTTGGGAGCGTTCCCCCAGGAGGTTGATCACCGTTGCGGAATTATTGACCGATTCACCGATTGCCTCAATTTGGTTGACCGCCCGATAAATTGCTTCTTCCCCCTGTTTGGCCTGATTAGTCGCTTCTACGGCGGATTGGGAAACAGTGGTGGAAGTATTGACGATCCGCTCGATCCCAGCAGCCATTTCACTAATCGCCTGAGCGCTTTGTTCCGTGCCCTTTACCTGGGTTTCCGCTCCTTCGGCTACTTCTTGGATCGTGGCGGCAATCTGGTTGGTGGCGTGGCTGGTTTCTTCCGCACTGGACGAAAGTTGCTCGGTGGAAACCGCTACCTGTTTGCAGGTGGCGTTGACCTGTTCAATTAGTTTACGCAGATTCTCCACCATCCGGTTGATTGCCCGGTTTAACTGGCCGATTTCATCCTTGGTTTTCAGCTCTTGAGTTTCGACGCAGAGGTCGCCTTCGGCTACCTGGTTGGCTGTCGCCGTTAATTGCAGTAAGGGGCGGGTGCTGCGGTTAGCCACAAACCAAACAGCCAGGATGCAGACGACCAAACCGGCCAGCCCGAACAGGATCAGTTTGTTGCGAAAATCGGCGGCCATTTGATCATACGGGGTATTGGGGACACCGACAAACCAGAGGCCGATAATATTTCCTTTGCTATCCTTAAATGGTTCATAGGCAGTTTGGTTGATTATGCCGACTACATCCGCTTTGCCGACATAGATACGGCCTTCTTTCAGGGTAATCTGGGCAACATTGTCGGCGACTTTGGTGCCTACCGCCCTGGCGCCGTCGGCTTTTTTAACATTGGTGGCGATCCGGGTGTCCAACTGAAAGATGGTGACATTATCGCCGGTCAAATTGCCGATCACGTCGACCAGCTGGTTATTGTCGTTCATCATGGTTTCGCCCTTAAAGAGTTTTCCGTTACGGATGGACCATTCACCGGGGAATTTCTCTTCAAGCATCGCCCGCCCCAAGGCTAAGTCGGACCGAAGTTTTTCCTGTGCCGCCCCAACGACTTTTTCCTCCATAGTCATTACCGCAAAAATACCCATTGCCAGGGTGCCGAAAATTACGACGACAGAAAACAGCGCGAGAATTTTAGTCTTAACACTCATTTTGCCACCGCACTTCCTTTCCAAAAATCCACCTTGGGTGCTGATGATTTCCGTAATCACAAGAATTGACCCCCAAAAAAACGGTATTATTGCGAACATTGCCACAGTTATGCTAAAATACTTAGCTAAAAATTGAAAAAGTCCTGCCGCACGATTGAAAATTCTGCAATTTATTTAGCCGGATCGCGAGGATATTCGCCCTTATTTTAATGTAAGTGCCTTTGCGATTGTTGACAGCGGTTAGGCGGCTTGATTATACTATTACTTATAAAAAACTATCAGGATGAACGATGATGATGGGTGCTAAAACATCGGCGTTCCTTGGTTTCAGAGAGCCGGGGCAGCTGGGAACCGGTGCCGATACGGCGGTGTTATCTCTCCCTGAAGTCGCTTTACCCAAAGAACCGGCCGTTAAATGCCGGTTTCAGTAGGTTGAGCCGGACGGAGCGCCAGGCGCGAGCATCCGTTACCATGCTTTCGATGGTGTTGCCGTCGGCTAAGGGGTTACGCTGGTCGTAACAAGCAGGGTGGTACCGCGGGAAAATCCTCCCGTCCCTGACGGACTGTTTTGTCGGTTTGGGAACGGGAGTTTTTTATAAGTTTTTTGCCGGCCAGTTTGGGCAAAAAATGATATGAAAGAAAGGGAGAAAGCAGATCATGAGCCTTATTATTTACCTGGATGGCGAGTTTGTCACCGAAGAGCAGGCCAAGATTTCCGTGTTCGATCATGGATTTTTGTATGGCGACGGAATTTTTGAAGGCATCCGGGCTTACAACGGCCGGGTTTTCAAATTGGATGAGCACCTGAATCGGCTCTATGATTCCGCCAAAGCGATTAACCTCAAGATCCCCATCGGGATCAAAGCAATGGAAACAGTTGTTCAGGAGACTCTCCGGCGGAACAATCTGCGGGATGCCTATATCCGTTTGGTTGTTTCCCGGGGAAAAGGGGATTTGGGCCTGGACCCGAAAAACTGTCCCCAACCGTTTGTTTTGTGCATTGCGGCGGGAATCTCCCTCTACCCGCGGGAGTTTTACGAAAAAGGCCTGGAGGTTGTCACGGTGGCGACCAGGCGCAATATTCCGGAAGGGGTTAACCCCAGGATTAAGTCCCTTAACTACTTGAACAATATCATGGCGAAGATGGAGGCGGCCAAGGCCGGGGTGCTGGAAGCGGTGATGTTGAATCAAGACGGGTATGTTGCCGAGTGTACCGGTGACAATATTTTCATCGTGAAAAATGGCCGCTTGATTACCCCGCCCCCTTATGTCGGATTGTTGGAAGGGGTAACCCGGAATGCGGTGATCGACTTAGCCCGGGCGCAAGGGATTCCTTTTGCGGAACAAGTGTTTACCCGTTACGATCTCTATGTGGCCGATGAGGCCTTTTTGTCGGGAACTGCCGCCGAAGTCATTCCGATGGTGCAGGTAGACGGCCGGATCCTTGGCGACGGGGCGCCTGGCCCGGTGACCAAATCCTTAATGGCGGCTTTCCGGGAACTGACCCAAAGTGAGGGGACGCCGATCTATTAATAAAAAATCATCAGGTAGGGGGAGCAAGAATGACACAAGCAGGGCAAGAACGGAGTAATACGGTGAAACAGGGTGTGGAAAAAGTTCCGCATCGCTCCTTATTCCGGGCCTTGGGGTTGACGCCGGAAGAGTTGAAACGGCCCTTGATCGGGATTGTCAATTCGCAAAACGATGTCGTACCCGGCCACATGCACCTTAATTTGATTGCCGATGCGGTAAAAGCTGGTGTCCGGATGGCGGGAGGGACCCCGTTGGCCTTCCCGGTAATTGCGGTTTGTGACGGGATCGCGATGAACCATATCGGCATGAAGTATTCTCTGGCTTCGCGGGAGTTGATCGCCGATTCCATCGAAGTGATGGTAACCGCCCACGGTTTTGACGCCCTGGTATTTATCCCCAACTGCGACAAAGTTGTCCCGGGGATGTTGATGGCGGCGGCCAGGTTGAACATCCCGGCGGTCTTTGTCAGTGGCGGTCCGATGCTGGCCGGCCGGTTCCAGGGGAAAAAAGTGTCATTGACTGCTTGTTTTGAAGCGGTCGGCGCCTATTCCGCCGGTAATATGTCCAAAGAAGAACTGGCCGAACTCGAAGCAGGGGCTTGCCCTACTTGTGGCTCGTGTGCCGGGATGTTTACGGCGAATTCCATGAACTGTCTTACCGAGGTTTTAGGGATGGGTTTACCCGGGAACGGGACCATTCCGGCGGTTTATTCGGGGCGGATTTGCCTGGCCAAAGATGCCGGCAGGCAGGTAATGGACCTATTGACCAAAAACATCCGGCCATTGGACATTATGAAGGAAAATGCTTTCCGCAACGCTATTACCGTGGATATGGCGTTGGGTTGTTCCACCAATACCTTGTTGCATTTGCCGGCGATCGCCTACGAAGCCGGGATTGAGCTTAATTTGGATATGGTTAACGACATCAGCGGCAAAACGCCGCACCTTTGTAAGCTGGCGCCGGCGGGAGAACACCATATGGAGGACCTGGATGAGGCCGGGGGTATTCCGGCGGTAATGAATGTCCTCTTTAAGCAAGGCCTCCTTGACGGTAGTTTAATGACTGCCACCGGCCGGACGGTGCAGGAAAATGTCACCGGCCGGGTGAACCAGCGGCCGGATGTGATCCGGGAAATCGAAAACGCCTACAGCTCGACCGGCGGGCTTGCCGTGCTGCGGGGCAATCTGGCGCCGGATGGGGCGGTAGTGAAAAAGGCGGCGGTAGCAGCGGAAATGATGGTCCACGAGGGACCGGCCCGGGTTTTTGATACCGAGGAAGACGCAGTAGCGGCGATTTTGGCGGGCAAGATCCAAAAAGGTGACGTAATGGTCATCCGTTACGAAGGCCCCCGGGGTGGTCCGGGGATGCGGGAAATGTTGACCCCGACGGCAGCGATTGCCGGGATGGGTTTGGATAAAGATGTGGCGTTAATTACCGACGGCCGGTTCTCCGGGGCGACCCGGGGGGCGGCAATCGGGCACATTTCGCCGGAAGCGGCCGAGGGTGGTCCCATTGCTTTGGTCCGGGAAGGAGACCGGATTGCCGTTGATATTCCGGCCGGCCGTTTGGAGGTGCTGGTTGACGCGGCGGAACTGGCCAAGCGCCGGGAGGCCTGGGAACCGGTACCGCCCCGGATTACCAAAGGCTACATGGGGCGTTATGCCCGGATGGTATCATCTGCTTCCACAGGGGCCCGTGTACGTTAACCGTTAAAAGGGAAACCTGAAACCACCGGAAGGAAGATAACCAGGAGGGGGTAGCGCGCTGGTGCGGCATACTTTGTCGGTCATGGTGGAAAACAAACCAGGTATCTTGACGCGCGTTGCCGGTTTGTTTTCCCGCCGGGGTTACAATATTGAGAGTCTTGCCGTCGGTGAGACGGAAAACCCGGCTTTTTCCCGGATGACCATTGTGGTCGATGGTGATGACCGGGTGATCGAACAGTTGACGAAACAACTGCACAAGTTAATTAATGTCCACAAGATCCAAGATATTACGCACGAGCAAACGGTTAAACGGGAGCTGATCTTGTTTAAGGTCAATTCCGATACGAACACGCGCAGCGAAATCATGCAGATTGTCGAGATTTTTCGGGCGAGGATCGTTGATTTGAGCCGGAATTCGATGATTGTTGAAGCAACCGGGGACCAGAGCAAGCTTGATGCGATCGAGACGGCTTTACGTCCCTACGGGTTGCGGGAATTGGCCCGTACCGGCTTGATTGCCATGGTGCGGGGGAGTAAGTAATAAAGATGGGGGTTTGTTTGCATGAAAGTTTATTATGACGCCGATGCGGATATGTCCTTACTAAAGAATAAGGTTGTTGCGGTAATCGGTTATGGCAGTCAGGGACATGCCCAGGCGCAGAACTTGAAGGATTCCGGGATTAATGTGGTAATCGGGCTGCGTCCCGGTTCCCCCCGGGAAAAGGAAGCGCGGGAGTACGGATTTGAAGTTTTTCCGGTGGCCGAAGCGGCGGCTAAAGCGGACGTTATCCAGATCCTGATTCCCGATGAGCGGCAAGGCCAGACCTTCCGGGAAGAGATCCTGCCCAACCTGAAGGAAGGGGATGCCTTGGGTTTTTCCCACGGTTTTAGCATTCATTTCGGCCAGATTAAGCCGCCGGCAAATGTTGATGTCTTTATGGTGGCCCCGAAAAGCCCGGGTCATATGGAACGGCGGATGTACGAACTCGGCCTGGGGGTGCCGATGCTGGTAGCGGTAGCCCAGGACTTCAGCGGTAAAGCCCGGGATTTGGGACTGGCTTACGCGAAAGCGATTGGGGGTACCCGGGCGGGGGTAATTGAAACTTCTTTCCGCGAGGAAACCGAAACCGACCTTTTCGGGGAGCAGGCGGTACTTTGCGGGGGAACGACCGCTTTAGTCAAGGCCGGGTATGAAGTGCTGGTTGAAGCCGGTTATTCCCCGGAAATGGCTTATTTTGAATGCTTGCACGAACTAAAACTGATTGTCGACATGATCTACGAAGGCGGTATTTCCTGGATGCGTTATTCGATTTCCGATACTGCCCAGTATGGGGATATGACGGTCGGTCCGCGGATCGTCACTGAAGAGACTAAAAACGAAATGCGCCGGGTTCTGGCGGCGATCCAGAACGGCAGCTTTGCCAAAGAGTGGTTATTGGAAAACCAGGTCAATCGGCCCAACTTCAACGCCTTGGCCAAAGCCGACGAAAATCACCCGATTGAGGAAGTCGGCCGGCAGTTACGGGCGATGATGCCCTGGTTGAAGACACAGAAATAACAGCAGCTTGGATAAATCCGCTTGGAGGCCCCCTTAGCAGGGGCCTTCCCCTTATCCACGGAAAGAGAGGGGGTCCGGCATGGAGATGAACGGAGCCCAGGTCCTACTGGCCTGCCTGGAGGCCAACGGGGTGGAAGTTGTATTTGGCTACCCCGGGGGAGCCGTCTTGCCGATTTACGACGCTTTGCGGGGATCCCGGCTTCGGCATATTCTGGTCCGTTGTGAGCAAGGGGCTGCCCATGCGGCGAACGGTTATGCCCGGGTGGCGGGAAAACCGGGGGTGTGTATCGCCACTTCGGGGCCGGGAGCAACGAATCTGGTCACCGGGATTGCCAATGCCTACATGGATTCCATTCCGCTGGTCTTGATTACCGGCCAGGTAGCCACATCCCTGGTGGGCACCGATGCTTTTCAAGAAGTAGATATTACCGGGATTACGATCCCGATCACCAAGCATAATTATTTGGTCAAGGACCCGGCCGAGATCCCGGTGGTGGTGCATGAGGCCTTTCACATTGCCGCAACCGGGCGGCCCGGGCCGGTCTTGATTGACATTCCCCGGGATGTCCAGGAAGCGGTTTGTCCGGTCACAGACCTTAGTCCGGGAGTGACGATCAAGGGATATAAGTTGACGGTTAAAGGCCATCCATCGCAAATCCGGCACGCGGTCAAGCTGATTAATGCTGCGGTCCGGCCGGTGGTTATGGTCGGGGGTGGGGTCATTCAGGCCCAAGCGGCGCCGGAGCTGTTTGAGCTGGCTACCCGGTGTAACCTGCCGGTGGCCACCACCTTAATGGGGGTCGGGGCTTTCCCGGAAACTCATCCCCTGGCTTTAGGGTTAATGGGCACCCATGGCACCCTTTACGCCAATCGGGCGGTTTCCCAGGCCGACCTTTTGATTGGGATCGGGGTACGGTTCGGGGACCGGGCGACCGGTGACGTCAAAAACTTTGCCCCGGCAGCCAAGATCATCCACGTGGATATCGACCCGGCCGAAATTGGCAAAAATGCCAACATTGATGTCCCGATCGTCGGCGATGCTAAAACGGTATTGGCCGAAATTAACGAAAAGGCGGCGGTGGTGCCCCGGGAAGAATGGATGGCCCAGGTGATGGCTTGGAAAAAGGCTGCTGCCTTGAAGTATGACCAGGGCCGGCTCACCGCACCATACATTATTGAAATGTTGGGCGATCTAACCCGTGACCAGGCCTGGGTGGCGACAGATGTAGGTCAACACCAGTTGTGGACGGCCTTGTTTTATAAATTTGTGCGGCCCGGCAGCCTGATTACCTCCGGGGGGTTGGGCTGTATGGGCTACGGATTGCCGGCAGCCAACGGGGTACAGGTAGCCCGGCCCGGTGACCTGGTGTTGCTCATTACGGGGGATGGTTCGCTCCAGATGACCCTGGCGGAGTTGGCTACGGCCCGGCAGGAGCGGTTACCCCTGAAAATCATCTTGTTTAACAACAACTGTTTAGGGATGGTGCGCCAGTTACAGCATTTTTACCGGGAGGAGCGCTATTTTGGGGTCGACCTGACCGGCAATCCTTCTTTTGCCGCTTTGGCCGGGGCTTACGGCCTGAAAGCCTACCGGATTACCACCCGGCAAGAAGCCGGGCCGGTTTTAAGGGCGGCCTTGGCCGAACCGGGTCCGGTGCTGGTAGAGGTGGTGGTTGACGCGGCTGACTTGCTTTTTCCGACAGTTTTAAACGGAACCAACCTGGAAGCGGCGGTGCAGTACGGTGGAGAACCGGCAAAAAAAGAATAGAGTGCCGGTAAAAATCTGAGGGTAAGGGGGATCCCGATGTCCAAGCGAGTCGTTATTTTCGACACCACCTTGCGCGATGGCGAACAGTCGCCGGGGGCCAGTCTCAATATCCAGGAAAAACTGGAGGTGGCCCACCAGCTGGCCCGACTAGGCGTGGACGTAATTGAAGCCGGATTCCCCATTGCTTCGCCGGGGGATTTCGAAAGTGTCAAGACCATCGCCGAAAACGTTAAAGGTCCGGTGATCTGCGGTTTGTCCCGGGCCAACCGCCAGGATATTGAGGCGGTGGCTAAAGCGGTGCGGGCGGCGGAACAGGGCCGGATTCATACTTTTATTGCTACTTCGGACCTGCATTTACAGTACAAACTACGGATGAGCCGGGAACAGGTCTTGGAAACAGCGGTTGAAGCGGTGCGGTTTGCCAAGCGTTTTACGGCCGATGTCGAGTTTTCTGCCGAAGATGCGGTCCGGACGGACTTGGCCTTTCTCTGTCAGGTTTTTTCGGCGGTAATTGCGGCCGGGGCGACGACGATTAATGTGCCGGATACGGTGGGTTACGCGACACCCCAGGAGTTTGGGGGGCGGATCCGGGAGATGATCCGGCAGATTCCGAACATCGGGGATACGGTGGTTTCGGTGCATTGCCACAATGATCTGGGGCTGGCGGTAGCTAACTCTTTAGCGGCCCTGGAAAATGGCGCTCTGCAAATCGAATGTTGTGTAAACGGGATCGGTGAACGGGCGGGCAATGCCTCCTTGGAAGAACTCGTCATGGCCTTATTTACCCGGCGGGATATTTACGGGTTGGAAACTTCGATTAACAAGTCCGAAATTTACCGGTCATCCCGGCTGGTCTGCAAGTTAACCGGAATGCCGGTCCAGCCGAATAAAGCCATCGTCGGGAAGAATGCGTTTGCCCACGAGGCCGGCATCCATCAGGACGGGGTATTAAAAGAACGGACTACTTATGAAATCATGAACCCCCAGATGATTGGCCTGCTGACCAACAACATTGTGTTGGGAAAGCATTCCGGGCGGCATGCTTTCCGCAAGCGCTTGAATGAACTCGGCTATGAAATTACGGATGCCGAACTGGAAAAGGCTTTTGCCCGGTTTAAAGTCCTGGCTGACCGCAAACGGGAAATAACGGACGAAGACCTGATGGTCTTGGTTGAAGACGAATTGCGCACCATTCCGGAAGCTTACTCCCTGGAGTATTTGCATATTACCAGCGGGACGGTGCTGGTGCCGACCGCCACGGTGCGGCTGCGGCGGGAGGACCAGGTTTTTGAAGAGGCCGCTTGTGGCGGCGGGCCGGTTGACGCTGCCTACAAGGCGATCGAAAAAATCACCCGCAGCGGGGTGCGGCTGAGTGATTACGCGATTAATGCGACGACGGCCGGTGAGGATTCCCAAGGTGAGGTCAGCGTCAAACTGGAACAGGACGGCCGGATCTACACCGGCCGTGGCGCCGACACCGATATCATCGTTGCTTCGGCTAAAGCCTACGTTAATGCGATTAACAAAATTATTTTCAATGGTGGAAGGCGGGGGCGAATAGCGATATGGCAATGACCATAACGGAAAAAATCCTGGCAGCGCACGCCGGGAAAAAATCCGTGGAACCCGGCGAATTGATTGATGCCCGTTTGGATGTGGTATTGGCCAATGATGTTACCGCCCCGGTAGCGATCAAAGAGTTTGAGCGGGCCGGTTTTACCAAGGTTTTCGACCGGGACCGGGTGGTCCTCGTCCAGGACCATTTTGTGCCGGCCAAGGATATCAAGTCGGCCGAGCAATCGAAAACAGTACGGGATTTTGCCCGTAAACACGGGATCACCCACCACTATGATGTGGGGGAAATGGGGATTGAACATTGCCTGCTGCCGGAGCAGGGACTGGTCGGCCCGGGGGATGTGGTCATCGGGGCGGATTCCCATACGTGTACGTACGGGGCCTTGGGGGCTTTTGCCACCGGGGTCGGCTCGACCGATGTGGCTGCCGGGATGGCGGTTGGGGAAGCCTGGTTTAAGGTGCCGGAAACAATTAAATTCGAGTATACCGGGAAGTTGCCGGCCGATGTCTCCGGAAAAGACTTAATCTTACACACGATTGGCGACATCGGGGTTGACGGCGCGCTTTACCAGGCGATGGAGTTTACCGGTCCCGCGATTGAAGAACTGGCTATGGATGACCGGTTTACGATGGCCAATATGGCGATTGAAGCCGGGGGGAAGAACGGGATCTTTGCCCCTGACCAGAAAACCATGGCTTACGTTGCGGAGCGGGCCAAGCGTCCCTTTAAGGTTTACACTGCCGACAGTGACGCCAAATATGCCCGGGTAATAAAATATGATGTAGAAAAGCTGGAACCGCAAGTTGCCTTTCCGCATTTGCCGGAAAATGTCCGGCCGGTCAGTGAAGCCGGGCACGTGGAACTCGACCAAGTGGTGATCGGTTCTTGTACCAATGGTCGTTTAGAAGACTTGCGGGCAGCCGCCCGGGTGCTCCGGGGCAAGAAAGTTCACAAAAACGTGCGGTGTATCATCTTCCCCGGTACCCAGGCCATTTACAAACAAGCGATTAAAGAAGGGTTAATGGAGATTTTTGTTGATGCCGGCGCGGCCGTGTCGACACCGACTTGTGGGCCTTGCCTGGGCGGCCATATGGGGATCCTGGCTGCCGGGGAGCGGGCTTTGGCAACGACCAACCGCAATTTTGTCGGCCGGATGGGCCATCCCGAAAGTGAAGTTTACCTCTGTGGTCCTTTGGTGGCGGCTGCCTCGGCCATTGCCGGGCGGATTGTGCATCCCCGGGAGGTGGAATAATGGAATTTACCGGACGGACTTGGCTGTTTGGCCATGATATCGACACTGACGCCATTATTCCGGCCCGTTACTTAAATACGGTCGAACCGGAAGAACTGGCGAAACACTGCATGGAAGATGGCGACCCTACTTTCCCGGCGAAAGTACGGTCCGGGGACCTGATTGTGGCCGGGAAGAATTTCGGCTGCGGCTCCTCCCGGGAACACGCACCGATTGCGATTAAGGCGTGTGGGGTTTCCTGTGTAATTGCCCGGTCATTTGCCCGGATCTTTTTCCGCAATGCCATGAATATCGGGTTGCCGATTTTCGAGTGTCCGGAAGCGGTGGACGGGATTAAGGAAGGGGACCAGGTGAAGATCGACGCCAGGACAGGTACCATTATCAACCTGGCGACCGGCCAAAAGTATCAAGCCAAACCTTTACCGGATTTTATTCAAAATCTGATCCGCTCCGGCGGGTTGATGGCTTTTGTCCGGCAACGGTCACAGTAGCAGGTGAAGGGAGCGAATGAACATTAAAACTTACCAGATTGGCGTTATTCCAGGTGACGGCACCGGACCGGAAGTAGTCGCGGAAAGCATCAAGGTCTTACAGGCAGCCAGCCGGAAGTTCGGCTTCAGCCTGAACCTGGAGTATTTTGACTTCGGCGGGGAACGTTATCTGAAAACCGGGGAGATCCTTTCGGAAGAGGATGTTGCCCGGGTGAAGACTAAACAGGCCCTTTTGCTCGGGGCCATCGGCCACCCGGACGTGAAGGCAGGCATTTTGGAAAAGGGGATTCTCTTGAACCTCCGGTTTATTTTGGACCAGTATATCAACCTGCGGCCGGTAAAGCTTTACGAGGGAGTAGAGACCCCCTTAAAGGACAAGGGGCCGGAAGACATTGATTTTGTGGTTGTCCGGGAAAATACCGAAGGGCTTTATGTCGGGGCCGGGGGGATTTTAAAACGGGGCACACCCGACGAAGTGGCGATCCAGGAATCGATTAACACCCGCAAAGGGGTCGAGCGTTGTATCCGGTTTGCTTTTGAATACACCCGCAAGCGGAACAAAGGGAAGAAGTTGACCCTGTGCGGGAAGACGAATGTTTTGACCTTTGCTTTTGACTTGTGGGAAAGAACTTTTTACGAAGTGGCCCGGGAGTATCCGGACATTGAGCCGGATTATGCCCATGTCGACGCGACCTGTATGTGGATGGTCAAAAACCCGGAGTTTTTTGACGTCATTGTTACCGACAATATCTTCGGGGACATTATCACCGATTTGGGGGCGGTCCTCCAAGGTGGGATGGGCATTGCCGCCGGGGGCAACATTAATCCGGCCGGGGTTTCGATGTATGAACCAATCGGCGGTTCGGCGCCGAAATATACCGGCAAGAATGTGATTAACCCCATAGCGGCGATTGCGGCCGGTCAACTGATGCTGGAACAGCTCGGCGAAGAAAAGGCGGCCGCCGCCATTGAGCAGGCGATTATGAAAGCGGTTCGCGATGACCTCAAGAGCCTTTCCGCCGGCAAGATGGGTTACGGGACCCGCGAAGTGGGCGATCTCATCGTCAGTTACCTTTAAAACCTGCTTGGCGGGGAGGGGGTACACCGCTTGGACCGGGTACTGATTTACGATACGACTTTGAGGGATGGGACCCAGGCGGAAGGCATTTCCCTCAGTGTTCAGGACAAGATCAAGATTGCCCTGCGTTTAGACCAGTTGGGGGTTGCCTACATCGAAGGTGGGTGGCCGGGTTCCAATCCGAAAGATCTGGAGTTCTTTACCCAGATGCGGGACCGGCATTGGCAGCATGCCAAGCTGACCGGTTTCGGGTCTACCTGCCGGCCGGGCTCAAAGCCGGAAAGTGATGCTAATCTGGATGCCCTGGTTGAGTCCGGGGTGAAGGTGGCGACGATTTTCGGCAAGAGCTGGGATTTTCACGTTACCACCGCGTTGAACACGACGTTGACGGAAAATCTAAGGATTATCGGGGATTCGGTCGCCTATCTAAAAGCCCGGGGTCTGGAAGTCATTTTTGACGCCGAACATTTTTTCGACGGGTATAAGGCTAATGCCGGCTATGCCTTAGCCGCCATCCGGGCCGCTGAACAAGCAGGGGCCGACTGGGTGGTCCTGTGTGATACAAACGGCGGGGTACTGCCGCACGAGATGCTGGCAATCACCCGGGCGGTCGGTCAGGAACTTAAGGCGCCTTTGGGGGTGCATGTGCATAATGACGGCGAATTGGCGGCGGCCAACAGTTTAATGGGGGTTAAGGGCGGGGCCCGCCAGGTACAGGGGACGATCAACGGTTATGGGGAACGTTGCGGTAATGCCAATCTGTGTTCGGTCATTCCTAATTTGGAATTAAAAATGGGATTGCCCTGTCTGCCTGCCGGCAAGCTGGCCACTTTAACCGAAACGGCCCATTATGTCGCCGAAATTGCCAATGTCAGCCTACCCAACGAGTTGCCGTTTGTCGGCTATTCCGCGTTTGCCCACAAGGGGGGCATGCATGTTTCCGCCTTGATGAAAGATCAGGGTACTTATGAGCACATTACGCCGGAACAGGTGGGTAACCAGCGGCGGGTACTGGTTTCGGAGTTGTCGGGGATGAGCAGCCTGGTTTATAAAGCCAAGGATTTGGGGCTGGATATCACCAATGAAAATCCGGAGACCCGCGAAATCCTCCGGACGATTAAAGAACTGGAGCACCAAGGTTACCAGTTCGAAGGGGCGGAGGCCTCGTTTGAACTCTTGCTCCGGCGTGCCTTCGGGGAAGAACCGTTGCCGTTTCACCTGGAATCAATCCGTTTGATTGTGGAGAAGTGGTCGGATAAAAATTTTACTTCCGAGGCGATGATTAAGGTTCGGGTGGGTGACCAGGTGGTGCATATGGCGGCGGAAGGCAACGGGCCGGTCAACGCTATCGACAATGCCTTGCGTAAGGCCTTAATCAGCCATTATCCGTTTTTAGCCAACTATCACCTGAGTGACTATAAGGTCCGGGTAATCAACGAGCAAGATGCAACGGCGGCCAAGGTCCGGGTATTCATCGAAACAAAGAATCATCAGGACATTTGGAACACGGTCGGGGTGTCGACAAATATTATTGAAGCCTCATGGCATGCCTTGGTCGATTCGTTTGTCTATGGTCTCCGTAAGTATCAACACCTGACTACGCCGGAGGAGGAGCCGCCAGCCAACCGGTAAGGTCTTTTTGCCAAAAAAAAAGCCTGTCTCGTCAAATTCGGGACAGGCTTTGGTTGTCGGGCAGTTTTTAGGTTTTTTTTGACCGGGGCCGGACGATGCGGTCAATTACATACCGACGGATTACAGCCAGGTTCTGGAAAATACGCACACCGAAGGCGAACACGGCGGCTAAAAACAGGTCTACCCCCAGGCGGTCGCCGATATAAGCGAGCAGGGCAGCTAAAATTGCGTTGGTAAAAAGGCCGGTGATCAGAATCACGGCATCAAATTTATCCTCCAAGTAGCCCCGTAAAGCCCCGAAAACCGAATCCAAGGCGGCCAACACGGCAACAGACATGTATTTAGCGTATTGAATCGGAATGGTAATGGATAAGGCATAACCCATAAACATGCCGGCAATCAGACCGAGCAAAGGAAGCCACATTTGTTTGCACCACCAAAAAAGAGTTTGCATTTATTATAGGCTTAAACCAGAATCTACAACAAGGGATTTTTACCGGTCGGCGAGAATTTATCATTAGGCAGTGAAGGGAGTGACGGGATTGTTTCCACCAGTGCTCGAGTCCTTTAATTTTATGACCGTAATCGATATTCTGGTCGTCGCTTATATCATCTACCGGCTGACGATGTTTATCAAAGGCACTCGGGCGGTTCAGCTTTTAAAAGGGTTTGGGGTGCTGATTATCGCCTCTTACCTTAGTGAAGCCTTGAACCTGACGACCTTGAGCTGGACCTTGAAGCAGGCCTGGACCGCTTTGTTGGTCGCCTTGCCGGTGGTTTTTCAACCCGAACTTCGCCGTACTCTGGAGCAGCTCGGTCGGGGCAAGTTGTTCCAAGGACCACTCAGACCGCTCATGCCGGGTGATGAGGAACACG
Source organism: Heliobacteriaceae bacterium (assembly GCA_028707535.1). Classification (GTDB taxonomy): domain Bacteria; phylum Bacillota; class Desulfitobacteriia; order Heliobacteriales; family Heliobacteriaceae; genus STF2-203. The sequence goes on from JAQWAU010000030.1 coordinate 15,386, forward strand.
GTTGGATTATCCCGGAGATTGTACGGGCGGTGGGGGTGCTGGTCAAAAATAAGATCGGGGCCTTGATTGTGATCGAGCGGCAAACCGGGGTCAATGAAGTGATTGAAACCGGGACCTTGCTTGACGCCAAGGTTTCCGGCGACCTTTTGGTAAATATTTTTATTCCCAAGACGCCTTTGCATGACGGGGCAGCCGTAATCCGGGGCGGCCGGATCGCGGCAGCCGGTTGTTATCTAACTTTAACGGATAACCCACATTTATCCCGGGATTTAGGTACCAGGCACCGGGCCGGGATCGGGATTACCGAACAAACGGATGCGGTAGTAGTAATTGTCTCCGAGGAAACCGGGGTAATTTCCTTGGCCGTAGAGGGAAGAATCTCGCGTTTTTTAGACGAACCAACCTTGCGGGTCAGTTTGGAAGAATTGTTGCAGCCGAAAGCGGGAACTGCCAGGCAGTTTTGGCAGTGGAGGAATAGTCAATGAAGGGTTTTACCGATGTCGCCCGCCGGAACTGGGTGTATAAGCTGGCTGCCTTTATTCTGGCTGTGATGCTTTGGCTGTATGTCCAGGCGGAACAGCAGGGGGTACGGGTGCTTAGTGTGCCCTTAGATGCCGAAGGTTTGGAAATGGGTTATGTGGTTGAGCCGGATTTGCCGAAAGTCATTGAAGTCCGGGTAAAAGGACCGAAAGGGACGATGGCTAACCTTTCCTCCCGGGATTTTCGGGCGCGGGTGGATTTTAACGGTTTGGTACCGGGTCCGGTGACGGTAAAAGTGCAGGTTGATGCCCCGCCGGCAGTGGAAGTGATGGCTTTGAACCCGGTTGAGCTGGCCTTGGTTATTGATGTGCTGGAGAACCGCTCCTTGCCGGTTAGTTATGAGTTTAAGGGTACTTCGCCACCGGGTTACCGGGTGGGGGACCCGGTGCTCGAACCGAAGGCGGTGGTGATTAGCGGTCCCCGGGAGCGGGTGCGGTCAATCCAGAAGGTGGTTGTCCAGATTCCTTTAGGGGCCAAGGAAACAATTGTCCAAAGCTTGCCGGTGCGGGTCGCATCGCCGGTGCTAAAGGCTGGGGAAGAGGAGAGTTTGCGGATCTCGCCGAAGAGTGTGGAGGTGACCGTGCCCATAACGGCGGAGCCGCCCAAAACGGTGCCGGTGCAAGCCCAGGTTACCGGTACCCCGGCCAAGGGATTCCGGGTCGGGGGAACGGTGGTGGAACCGGCCGGAGTTTTCATCAGTGGACCGGCGGAACAGGTGCAGGCAGTCGGGGTGGTGCTCACTGAACCGGTGGATGTGAGCGGCCTGAGCAGTGATGTAACCAGAGAAGTATCCCTGGTGGCCCCTGCCGGAGTGCAGGTTCAAGGGGCGACCAAGGTGCGGGTAACAATTAAGATTGTGCCCAGTGAGGAAAAGGAACCTGGCCAGGGTGAGGTGAAACCGGTTGATGGCCAGGAGGAGGGTAACCCGGAGAAAGATAAAAAAGCCGGTAATAAGCAGGTCTGAGGTTGGAGGAGTTTTTGGTGGGAAGATTGTTTGGTACTGATGGTGTCCGAGGGGTGGCCAACCGGGAATTAACTCCGGAACTGGCCTACCGGTTAGGACGGGCAGGGGCTTTTGTGTTGAAGGCAACCGCTCCCCACCCCCGGATCGTGATCGGCAAAGATACCCGATTGTCCGGGGACATGCTGGAAGGGGCATTAGTGGCTGGCATCACCTCTGTCGGTGGGGAGGCCCTAGCGGCAGGGGTGTTGCCGACCCCGGGGGTAGCTTGTCTTACCCGGATGTTGGGGGCAACGGCCGGAATAGTAATCTCCGCCTCCCATAATCCGGTTGAGGATAACGGGATCAAATTTTTTGCCGCTTCGGGGTTTAAATTGCCGGATGCGGTAGAGGCGGAAATCGAACAGTATGTTTTCAGGACCGGGGAAACAGATGGTCAGGTAAAGGCTGCCGGATTCAGCCATACCGACGGGCTGCCGGCACCAACCGGCGCCGGGGTGGGCCGGGTTTATCCGTTAACCGATGCGGCAAACCGGTACATAGCGTTTTTACGACAGACGGTGTCGGGAAACTTAAAGGGTTTTAAGATTGTTGTGGATGGGGCTAACGGCGCGGCCGCCCAGGTTGCCCCCCGGGTACTGCAGGAACTGGGGGCCGAGGTGACCCCGATTTTTTGTCAACCTGACGGGACCAATATCAATGCCGGTTGCGGCTCTACCCACCCGGAGGCCCTTTGCCGGGCGGTGCGGGATGCCGGGGCCGATCTCGGGCTGGCCTATGATGGTGATGCCGACCGCTTGATTGCGGTGGACGAAAACGGGCAGATCGTCGATGGTGACCAGATTATGGCCACTTGCGCCTTGCATTTGCACCGGCAAGGGCGGTTGGTCAACAACCTGGTGGCGGTTACCGTGATGAGTAACCTGGGGCTCCACCAGGCCCTGCAGCGGGCCGGGATTAAGGTGGTGGAAACCACCGTAGGGGACCGTTATGTTCTCGAGGCTTTGCAGGCCCATGGGGGCGTACTTGGCGGCGAGCAATCGGGGCATATTTTGTTTTTGAACCACAATACTACCGGGGATGGCATCCTGACGTCTCTACAGCTTTTATCCGTTATGCAGGAAACCGGCCGGCCGTTGTCGGCTTTAGCCGGACAGATGGAGCGTTATCCCCAGGTGTTGGTTAATGTCCGGGTGAAAGACAAGCAATGTCTTGAGGAACCGGCAATTAAGGCGGCGATTGCGGCCGGCCGGGAGCGTCTCAGCGGCCGGGGACGGATCCTGGTGCGCCCTTCCGGGACGGAGCCCTTAATCCGGGTGATGGGGGAAGGCCCTGACCCGGTGGAGGTAGAGCAGGTTGTAGCAACGGTTGCGGCCGCCTTCGAACGGTTTTCCTAAAGGGAGGCGGAACAGGCAGCAGAAAATGCCGGGGGTTTCCGGGGGGTCTTTACCAGGCCCCCGGCTTGGTCCCAAGTTTTTGAATTTTGGCCAGAGGGTTCACGTTTCCGGTCCGTTCTGATAAAATGATCGTATACAAAGGGTTAAAACGGCGATGAGGACAAAACTATCCATTTATAAGCGCCAGAACCGGTTTTGCCGGTTGACGAGGCAGGGGTTTATCGAAGTTTTCGGCGGGTGCCCCTCGGCTGCTCACGGTCGTAAGCCAGGCTACAAATCCCGGGAGTAATCCCGGAGACAAAGGGCCGGTAGTGGGTGTCAGGATCAGTGTGCCGTTTTGCCCGCTTACATTTCCGTTTCCTTTTTTTATAAGGGACCGGAAAGGCGGTTTTTTTGTGCCCAAAACCGGGTAGGAGCCCGGGAGGCAAAGAGGAGGAACAGATATCATGTGTGGTATCGTAGGTTACGTTGGGGAAAAACCGGCTGTGCCGATCCTGATGGCGGGACTGCAAAAGCTAGAATACCGGGGTTATGATTCGGCGGGGATTGCTGTGGTTGACCAGGAGGCAATCTGGGTGAAAAAAGCGATGGGGAAGCTGGCGGTACTGGAAGACCGGCTGAACGGAACGCGGCCGGACGGGGTGGTCGGGATCGGTCACACCCGGTGGGCGACACATGGCCGGCCTTCTGACGAAAACTCCCATCCTCACCAGGATGGCCGGGGCGATTTTGCCGTGGTGCATAACGGGATAATTGAGAACTACCTGACCATTAAGCAGCGTTTGGCGGCGGCCGGTCATGTATTTGCGTCCGAAACCGATACCGAGATCCTGGCCCACCTGGTGGAAGCCTATTACGACGGCAACCTTGAGGCGGCGGTACAGCGGGTGGTCAGCGAAATCACCGGCTCTTATGCGGCCGCGTTTATTTGCCGGCACGAACCGGAAAAGATCGTGGCGGTGCGTAAAGACAGCCCTTTGGTTATCGGTCTGGGCCAAGGCGAAAACTTCCTGGCTTCGGATATTCCGGCCATTTTAAACCATACCCGGAAAACCTATGTTTTGACCGATGGGGAAATGGCGGTGTTGACCCGGGATGCGGTCACGGTAAAAAGTGCCGCCACCGGAGCGCCGGTATCCAAGGAGATTTTTGAGGTTAAGTGGGATGCGGTCGCGGCGGAAAAAGCCGGGTTTGACCATTTTATGTTGAAGGAGATTTTTGAACAGCCCAAGGCCTTGCGGGATACTATCACCGGCCGGCTGACCCCAACCGGGGCGGATTTAGCGGCCTTAGGGCTGGAACCGGCCTTGTTGGCCCAAATCAACCAGGTGGCGATTGTCGCTTGTGGGACTGCTTATCATGCCGGCCTGGTCGGCAAGTATATTATCGAAGCTTTGGCCCGGGTACCGGTGGTGGTTGATATTGCTTCCGAATTCCGTTACCGGAACCCGATGGTGAACGAACAGACTTTGGTGGTGGTGGTCAGCCAGTCCGGCGAAACCGCCGATACCCTGGCGGCTTTGCGGGAAGCCAAGCGTAAAGGGGCGAAAGTGCTGGCGGTGACCAATGTGGTCGGTTCTTCGGTAGCCCGGGAAGCTGATGCGGTGTTTTACACCTGGGCCGGTCCGGAAATTGCGGTGGCTTCGACGAAGGCCTATACCAGCCAGTTGGTCGCTATGCAGATACTGGCCTTAAGTCTGGCTCAGGTCCGGCAGACCCTGACTCCGGATGCCATTGGGGAAATCGTGGCGGGATTAAAGCGGTTGCCGGCCCAGGTGGCGGCGGTTTTGGCCGGCACCGGGACAGTTAAGGCGATTAGTAACCGGATTAAGGACTGGGACAACGTCTTTTTCATCGGGCGGGGCGTCGACTACGCGGTGGCGATGGAAGGGGCCCTGAAGCTGAAGGAGATCTCGTATATTCACGCGGAGGCTTATGCTGCCGGGGAATTAAAGCACGGCACCCTGGCCTTGATTACCGAACACATCCCCGTAATCACCTTGGCCACCCAGGAACAGGTTTTGGAAAAAACCGTTTCCAACGTGCAGGAGGTGCGGGCCCGGGGGGCCTACGTGATCGCGGTCGCCTTGGCTGGCAATGAAACGGTAAATGAGTATGCCGATGTGGTGCTTACCGTGCCGCAAACCCATCCGGTACTGGCTCCGGTGCTGGCGGTGGTGCCTTTGCAGTTGCTGGCTTACTATTCCGCCGTAGCCCGGGATTGTGATGTCGACAAACCCCGCAATTTAGCCAAGTCGGTAACGGTCGAGTAGGGGCGGTTGGTGCCGCCGCTCGCGAAGGCTACGCGGGCCGCGTTCTCGGCCGTGCGCTGTGCGGCTCAAAGGTTTCGGGTATTCCTTAAAAGAGTGAGCCGCACGACGCTCCCGGCCTGCGAACGCCTTAACGGCCCGCTTCGCCTAAGCCGCTCGCTTGCGGCACGCAACCGCCGGGAAGGGGACCGAACGAGACGTGGGGACGGGAGGTGACAGGGGACGGTTCTACTGACACCTCAACCTGGGCGGTTGGTGCCGCCGCTCGCGAAGGCTACGCGGGCCGCGTTCTCGGCCGTGCGCTGTGCGGCTCAAAGGTTTCGGGTATTCCTTAAAAGAGTGAGCCGCACGACGCTCCCGGCCTGCGAACGCC
>JAQWAU010000070.1 GCA_028707535.1 Heliobacteriaceae bacterium
CTGCCCGGATGTACATGGGAATACCGATAACTGCCGCGATGGGTACGGCAAAGAAATTATCCGGCCCGGCCACTCTGCCCAATAAATCCTGAGGCATGAACCCGTAAATAAGCGCCCCAATACCAGCACCGACAAGTAAATAAGGGAAGACCTGAAGGAAAAGAACCTTGGACTTCTGATAAGCCCCGGCAACACGTTGTCTCCAAACCGGGGGGTTTTCCGCCGCAGGATCATCCAGCGCAATTGTCGTCAAGTCGATCATCACCGGACCGGACGGCGCCGGGGCACAGCAAGAACCTGCTGCCGGGGCGCAACAAGTACGCGTACTGACTAAACTTAAGTTTTTTACCTCACTCGCAAAGCCGAGGCGTTCCAACACCATTCCCGCAAATACCGCTAGCGTAAACACCAGTACACTATAAATCAGGGTGATCTTCCAGCCGAACAAAGTCAAAAAAAGGCCAACAATTATGGGGTTTAACAGCGGCGATGTGAACAAAAATGACATGCTGGCGCCAAAAGGCGCCCCGGCATTAAGTAAACCGACCAAAACGGGAATCGTAGAACAGGAACAAAAGGGGGTTAAGGACCCAAAAGCCGCCCCCAAAATATTGCCAATAATTCTGCGCGGTCGTTGTAATACCGCCCTAATCTTTTCGTCCGGAATAAACTCTTGAATTAAGCCCACAAGAAAAGAAATAACCACAAACAGGATGATCAATTCTACACTGATAGTGACGAAATATTTTAATGAAGTAATTAGATCATTAAAATGCACCCTAATTCCCCTTCCTCTTTGTCAATACACACTCCGCCGTGACCGATTTGCAACAAGACAAAACCCAATCTTCAACCTCCATACTCAGCCGGTAATAGGCCCAGGTTCCCTCCTTACGCCGTTCCAAAAGCCCGGCTTTAACCATTAAACCAAGATGATAGGAAATCAAGGACTGCCTTTCATTCAAAGCATCTACCAGTTCACAAACACACTTTTCCCCATCCCGTACTAATAAAAGCAGTTTTAGCCGCATCGGATCGGCCAGGACTTTAAATTTCTGCGCATACTCAGCGAGAAAAAGGTCTATATCCATAAGAACCCTCCGGAAAAATTACTCTATATCCTTATATCAAAAATTTTTGATATATACAAGGTAAAAAATCCAAGCAGAAGAGCTACCCTCAATATCAATTCAGAGATGGCTGATCATTACGATAAAACCGCTGTCGCCAACGCAAGGCAACATTGACCAGGGCAATCATCACCGGCACTTCAATTAAAGGACCGACAACAGCGGCAAATGCCTGACCGGAATGAATCCCAAACACAGCTACGGCAACCGCAATAGCCAACTCAAAATTGTTGCTGGCAGCGGTAAAAGACAGGGAAGTCGTTTGTCCATAGTTGATGCCGATCTTGTGCGCTATAAAAAAAGAAATGGCAAACATCAGTACGAAGTAAATCAGCAAAGGAATGGCGATCCGGACCACATCTAGCGGCAGAGTAACAATATATTCCCCCTTCAAGGAAAACATGACAACAATGGTAAACAGTAAGGCATACAAAGCAATCGGACCCGATTTCGGCACAAAAACCCTATCATACCATTCTGCACCCTTAAGTGGTCTAAGAAAATAACGGGTGAGAAAACCGGCCGCAAAAGGAATGCCGAGATATATGGCCACACTCTGGGCAACTTCACCCATGGATATCTGTACTTTCATCCCACCTAAACCAAGCCATTCAGGCAGGACCGTGATGAAAACATACGCATAAACCGAGTAAAATACGACCTGAAAGATCGAGTTGAAAGCAACCAGGGCCGCCGCATACTCATTATCGCCATCGGCCAAGGCATTCCAGATAATCACCATCGCGATACAGCGGGCCAGACCGATTAAAATGATCCCCACCATATACTCAGGATATTCCGGCAAAAGCAAAATCGCCAAAACAAACATGAGCACAGGGCCAATGACCCAGTTCTGCAACAGAGATAGGCCCAGCACCTTACGATTTCTGAATACTTTACCAAGCTCTTCATATTTAACTCTCGCTAACGGAGGATACATCATTACAATCAAACCAATGGCAATCGGGATGGAAGTTGTGCCGATAGATAATTTATCCAGCAGCCCGGCAGATTGGGGGAATACATAACCTAGCGCCACCCCGGCAAACATTGCTATAAATATCCACAATGTAAGCCAGCGATCCAAAAAAGACAGCTTAGCGGGCATTATTACTCTCCTTTAAGGTATTTGTGCAACTCATCCTTTCGCGGCAAGCGACCGGCAATTTTAACTTCGCCATCAATAACCAGCGCCGGGGTAAACATAACCTTATACGCCATGATTTTTTTAATATCCTGGACTTTCGATACATCCGCAGCCACGCCCAACTCCGCTAACGCCTTGCGGACATCCTTTTCCAACTGAGTACATTTAGCACACCCGGTTCCCAGTACCTCAATCTTCATCACTTTCTACCTCCTGTAAATAGCTTTAATTCACCTTTAAGCAAAAAAGTATCCGTATAACCAACCGGTCAGGGTAGCCATGACCACCACCAGAACAAAATACATCGCCGTCCGCTTAAAACCCATAATCCGGTTAACGACCAAAAGATTAGGAATACTTACGGCCGGGCCGGCCAGTAAAAGGGCAAGGGCCGGTCCCGGATTCATGCCCAAATCCATGAGTCCTTTCACAATCGGCACTTCAGTCAAAGTCGAAAAATAAAATAGCGCGCCGATTAACGAAGCTAAAAAGTTAGCTCCAAAAGTATTCTCGCCAACATAGCGAGATATCCACTCCGGAGGCAGGACCGCCGTCACCATGCCGACCAGGAAAACCCCCACCAACAAGGTTGGAACAACCAGCTTAACTAATGACCAGGTTTCATCCATCCAGGAGCGGAATTCTCCCGCCGCGAAGTAATGATAAACCATGATCGCCAACGAGTTAATCAGACTGAGATCTAACGCGACTTTTATCCACGGAGCCAGTTTACTGGTGCTGATGATTAGGATGGCGACCATTACCCCGAAAAACACCACCAGAAAAACGCCGGATTTCTCGCTCTTCTCTTCCGGGAGGATTTCGAGATCACCTAAACGCTTCTGTTCATCTTTTCGAAACAATATGGCCATGATAATCCCAATAATAATCGAGAAGACAACCGCGCCGACCCCTCTGGCGATCCCCATATGCCAGCCGATCGCGGCGCCGGTTAAGGCAATCGCCAAAATATTAATCGCCGGCCCGGAATATAAGAAGGTGATCGCCGGACCTAGCCCCGCCCCCAAATTATAGATGCCGGCAAATAGCGGTAATACGGTACACGAACAGACCGCAAGCAGCATCCCCGATACAGAAGCAACACCATAAGCAACCCAGCGTTTCGCCTGAGCACCAAAATATTTAATCACGGCACCCTTGGTAACCAGAACCGCCATCGCCCCCGCGATAAAAAAGGCCGGCACCAAGCAGGTTATGACGTGGGCGGAAAGATAACTGATAATTTCCTTTGCTCCACCCTGGAGCATAGTGAGTATAAAGTGCATATCTGACACTTCTTTCTATAAAACTAGATTATTGTTTCTTGCTTGTTTTTTTGCGAATCTTTTTTTCACAAGTATTCTCGTCCAAATTAACCATCCGCTCGTATTCGTCCTGAAACCCCGGCAATTCGTTCAGGGGTACTTTCATATAAAGATTAAACTCCTCGAATACCTGTTCAAATGCCTCCCGGTCAAAGCTACAAATTCTCCGTTGGGCCTCCCTTCGCTCCTTGACCAGACCCGCCTGTTTCAATACTTTCAAATGCTGCGAAATTCGTGGCTGGTTGATCGCCAAAATTTCTTCAAGGTCACAAACACACAGCTCCCGGTCAGCCAGCAACCGCAATATCCGAAGTCGGGTCGGCTCTCCCAACGCCTTAAAAGTCATCTCCAACATGCTCATCATCTCCTTGTTCGTCTAGGCGTATTCGTATATAAGCATGAGCTTATAATAACACCCGCCCCCCCCCTTGTAAAGAGGGCAAGACGGAAAAGACGCCTCCGGGTAAAGAGGCGTCCACCGAATTATTATAGTCGAAAATCCCTGTTTTACCGTGATTTTTCCGCCCGGATGAACGCTCCGGCTACGGCGCCATTAATTACTAAGCGCTCCGCCACCGGCAAATCCGGAAAAATCGCTGCCGCCTCAGCCGGAGAAAAATCGTAGACCCGGGTAACTTCCACCCCGATCCGGACAAAACCGGCCGCCCCCAGTTTGGCAATATAGTCATCCCGGGAAAGCGCACCGCCGACACAGGCGGTCCAGGCAACGAGGTCTTGCCTTACCTTGTCGGGCAAGGGACGAAGCAAAACAACATCCGAAACGGCCACCCGGCCACCCGGTTTTAACACCCGGAAAATTTCCGCCATCACCTTATCTTTATCACCGGATAAGTTAATCACACAATTAGAGATCACCACATCCACATGGTTATCCGGTAACGGAATATCTTCGATAAAGCCTTGCAGGAACTCAACATTGGTTACCCCTGCCTGGTTTTGGTTGGCCCTGGCCTTAGCCAGCATCTCATCGGTCATGTCCAGGCCGTAAACCTTCCCCGCCGGCCCCACCCGGCGGGCAGAAAGCAATACATCCAATCCGGCCCCGCTGCCGAGATCCAGGACCGTTTCGCCCGGGTGCAGGGTGGTCAAAGCCGTAGGATTGCCGCAACCAAAAGAAGTCGCCAGGGTTTCCGCCGGCAGGCCGTCAATCTCATCAATCCGGTAAAGATCCTTAGTGATTACCGATTTGCCGGCAGGGCCGCAGCAACAACCGTTTCCGCAACAATCCCCGCTCCCACTCGAAATATCCACGATTGCCTGGGCATACTTTTCGCGCACCTGGTCCCGGATGTCATCACCCATGCAACTTACCTCCTTGTTT
>JAQWAU010000071.1 GCA_028707535.1 Heliobacteriaceae bacterium
ATCCAGGTTAACTCGGTGGTAGAATGTTGCTTTGCCCGCATGACTTCACCACGGACGATTTTCAAAAATGTGGTGCTCTTCCTGTACGCCGTTTTCCTGGTGTAGATTCCTCACTTCGTTCGGGAGGCCGCATATTTTGCGACCTCTCTTTTACATACGGGAAACCTAACGCATACGATGAAGGGGAAAGGGGAGGGTTTGAAGCATGCCTGTTTTGCCGATTCCACCCGGCGGGCACCGGTTGCCGCCGTTACCTTATGCCGACAATGCCTTAGAGCCGGTGATCAGCGCCGCGGCTTTGCGGCTCCACCATGACCGCCACCACCAGGCTTATGTCGACGGGTTAAACAATGCTGAACGGCAACTGGTCGCCGCCCGGCAAAGAAAAGATTTTTCCTTGGTTAAACACTGGGAACGGGAACTGGCTTTTCACGGTTCCGGGCATATTTTGCACAGTATTTTCTGGACAGTAATGACTCCACCCGGATCCGGCGGGAGGCCGGGCCCCGAAACAACCCGGCAGATAAAAGGTTACTTTGGCAGCTTGGGAGCTTTTAAGGAACAGTTTAGCACGGCAGCGGTCAATGTCGAAGCCTCCGGTTGGGCGGTCCTGGTCTGGCAACCGGCATGGGGCCGGCTGGAGATTTTAACCGCCGAAAAACATCAGAACCTGACCCAGTGGGGCTGTATCCCGATCCTGGTACTGGATGTCTGGGAGCATGCTTATTATTTGGATTACCAGAACCGGCGGCAAAACTACGTCAACTCCTGGTGGCAGGTGGTAAATTGGTATGAAGTGGAATGGCGGCTCATGAACGAAATAGGGTTAACAGCAGGATAATTTTACATTCCCGGCGAAAATAATATGTAGGATAAGGGTAAAAAAATGGAGGGTTCAGAAACATGACTGCTTTAATTATTCCTCCCGGCGGCCACCGGCTGCCACCGTTACCTTATGCCTACAATGCCTTAGAGCCGGTTTTTAGTGCCGAGGCGGTGCGGCTGCACCACGACCTTCACCACCAAGCTTATGTAGACGGCTTGAACAATGCCGAACGGCAAATGGCGGCCGCCCGCCAGAAAATGGACTTTTTCCAGGTAAAGCACTGGGAGCGGGAATTGGCTTTTCACGGTGCCGGGCACATCTTGCACAGTGTTTTTTGGACGGTAATGGCGGCTCCCGGTGCCGGCGGGGCGCCGGGTCCGGAGACAACCCGCTTGGTCAACGGCTATTTCGGCAGTTTTGAAGTTTTTCAGGAACAGTTTAGCGCGGCAGCCGTCAATGTGGAAGCCTCCGGTTGGGCGGTATTGGCCTGGCAACCAGCGTGGGGCCGGCTGGAGATTTTAACCGCCGAAAAGCACCAGAACCTGACTCAGTGGGGTTGTATCCCGGTACTCGTCCTGGATGTTTGGGAACATGCCTATTACCCGGATTACCAAAACCGGCGGAAAGATTACGTCTATGCCTGGTGGCAAGTAGTGAACTGGTCCGAAGTGGAAAGACGGCTGGCGGCAGCCTTGCCGGCCGGGATGTTTATAGGCTGAAGTTGCCTCAAGGAGCGACCGACTACCGCAAAGGTGGCCGGTCTTTTTTTTTAACTGTAAAAGGATTTGACCGGAATTAAGGAGAATATGCATTTACATTAAGGAAACCAATGCACGCAAAGATTTGTGGACCAAAGGGGGGCTGCAGGTGGGCGGAAAAAAGATCGAGTTTGTTACCAACTATAGTGACTTAAGTACCGACAAAGGGTTTCAGTTTGAGTTTTACTGTAACCGGTGCGGCAACGGGTACCGGACCCCTTTTAAGGCGTCGGTAGTCGGCACGGTAGCGGGTGTTTTGGATACCGCGGGGAGTGTATTTGGCGGCTTTTTCAGCCGGGCTGCGGATGTTGGGGAGCGGGTGCGCTCCGCCGCCTGGGAAAAGGCGCACGATGAGGCCTTTGAAGCAGCCAGCACAGAGTTAAGGGCTGATTTTGTCCAGTGTCCCCGCTGTTCGAGTTGGGTGTGCCGGAAGCACTGTTGGAACGACCGCAAGGGTCTATGTAAAGGTTGTGCCCCCGACCTGGGGGTAGAAATGGCGGCGGCCCAGGCGAGCCGTTCGGTCGAAGAGGTTTGGGCCCATGCCGCGATGGCGGAAGAGGATAAACAGCTGAGTAAGGACAAATGGCGGGACAACATCCGGGCCACTTGTCCGGAATGCCAAAGTCCCCTCGCTGCCAACGTTAAATTTTGCCCGGATTGCGGGGCTAAGGTAAAGGTTAAGCTCAATTGCCAGGGTTGTGGAACGAAACTGATCCCGGGGAGCAAGTTCTGCCCGGAATGTGGGGATAAGGTTTAGCGCAAGAGGGCCAGCCGCCATTTAGGTAGCAGGCCCTTTTTGTTTTGCCTACGTTGGTTTGTTAACAAATCCTGCTTGATAAAGCCAATAAAGCAGGGTTTTTTGGAGAAACAGAGAATACAAATCAATAGGATAAGGTTAATCCAAATTAAACGAGGGATGCCGTCGTGCAAATATCAAAGCAGTCTGATTATGCGATCCGGACTATTTTAGAATTGGGGCGGAATTACCCCAAAATAATTTCGGCCAAAGAGATTGCCAGCAAACAGGCCATACCCCAACCTTTTTTAAACAAAACGATTCAGATTTTGCACAAATCAGGTTTAGTCGAAACAATCCGGGGGGCCCATGGTGGGGTTAGGCTTAGGATGGCGCCGGACCAGATTAATTTAAAAGATGTCATCGAATCTGTGGATGGGCCAATTTCCGTCAACCGTTGCCTGGTGGCGCCCGAAATATGTTCCAACCAGTCCAGGTGCGTTGCACACGGGGCCTTATATAAGGCCAGGAGAGATTTTATCAAAGAGTTGGAAGTAAACACAATTGCGGATTTGCTGAACTATGAGAAAGAGGGCTGGATCAACCAGTAAGATGCCGGCAGGAGGTTTGCAACAATGGATGTAGTAACTTTATCAAAAATCCAGTTTGCCATGTCCATAGGATTTCATTATATCTTTCCGCCGTTAACCATCGGCCTGGCCTGGCTGATTGTAATCATGCTGTCCCTGCATTGGAAAACCAAAAATGAGATCTATGCCAAGATGGCCTATTTTTGGATTAGATTATTTGCGGTCAGCTTTGTTGTCGGTGTGGTCACCGGTGTGGTGATGGAATTTCAATTCGGTACCAATTGGTCGGAGTATTCCCGGTTTGTCGGTGATGTTTTTGGTGCTCCCCTGGCTGCTGAAGGGATTTACGCCTTCTTTTTAGAGTCGGTATTCGTGGGAGTTTTGATTTGGGGCAGACACCGGGTCTCTAACTTTTTCTACTGGTTTTCTTCCCTGATGGTGGCCTTCGGGTCTACTCTATCCGCCTTTTGGATCATTGTGGCGAATTCCTGGATGCAGACCCCGGCCGGTTTTGCCATTGTTAACGGCCGGGCGGAGATGACCGACTTTTTGGCGGCGGTTTTCAACCCTTCTACGATACCCCGGTATTTCCATACGGTTGATGGGGCTTTGATTACCGGCGCATTTTTTATGATGGGGATATCGGCCTGGTTTTTACTTAAAGACCGGGAAGTAACCTTTGCCCGGCGGTCCTTAAAAATCGCTTTGATTACCGCCTGTGTAGTTTCCGTTATCCAGTTGGGGTTTGGGCATTCCCATGCGGTCCAGGTGGCCGAGACCCAACCGGTGAAGATGGCGGCTTTTGAAGGTCTTTTTGAGACCGAAAAAGGGGCTCCGTTACTGCTTTTCGGCATCCCGGACCGGGAAGGGGAAACTACGCACCTGGCGGTAGGGTTGCCGAAAATGCTCAGTTTTTTGGTTGCCGGCGATTTTGGGGCGGAAGTTAAGGGCTTAAACGAATTCCCCCAAAATCAATGGCCGCCTTTGGGCGTTGTTTTTCAGTCCTATCATCTGATGATCCTTTTGGGGAGCATTTTTGTCTTTGTTACTGCCGGTGGGATGTATCTTTTGTTCCGGAAAGAACTGTTCGGTAGCCGGCGATTTTTAAAGCTCTTGCTTTATGCGGTGCCTTTACCGTTTATCTGTAATGAAGCCGGCTGGATTGCCGCGGAAGTTGGCCGTCAACCCTGGATTGTTTATAACGTGATGGAAACGAACGCGGCGGCCTCTTTTGTGGTTCCGGCCGGACAGATTGTGCTGTCAATTGCCATGTTCACCGTTATTTACGTGATTTTGTTTGCGGTGTGGGTTTTCTTGTTGCGGCGCAATATGGGCCGGGGGTTTGACCGGGTTGATGCCCATCACCACCAGGAGGTGACGGCAGTATGAGCTTGGCCACACTTCAGGTAATCTGGTTTCTGCTCGTAATGGTCCTGCTTACCGGTTACGCGCTTTTAGCCGGGACAGACCTCGGGGTCGGTAATCTGCATTTGTTAACGAAACCGGGGCAGCGGGAAGCGAACTTTAACGCGGTCGGTCCTTTTTGGGACAGCAATCAAGTCTGGCTGGTTACCTTCGGGGGAGCCTTGTTTGCGGCCTTCCCGATGGTCTACGCTACGGTTTTTAGCGGTTTTTATTTGGCTTTGATGCTGGTTTTACTGGCAATCATCATCCGGTCGGTGGCCATCGAGTTTCACCACCAACTGGCCTCCCGGCGCTGGCGCAAGACTTGGGATCTGAGTTTTGCTTTGGGCAGTATCTTGTTATCGTTTTTGTACGGGGTAGCGATGGGCAACCTTTTCCGGGGGTTACCCCTGGATGAAACCGCCAATTTTGCCGGTACTTTTTGGGGTTTGCTCAATCCCTATGCCCTGACGGTCGGTTTGTTCAGTTTGGCGATGTTTACCTTGCACGGGGCAGCATTTTTAATTGCCCGGTTGGATGGGGCGGTAGCCGTAAAGGCCCGCCTTTGGGCCCAGCAAACTTGTGGCATTTTAAGCCTTTTAT
>JAQWAU010000072.1 GCA_028707535.1 Heliobacteriaceae bacterium
ATCCAGGTTAACTCGGTGGTAGAATGTTGCTTTGCCCGCATGACTTCACCACGGACGATTTTCAAAAATGTGGTGCTCTTCCTGTACGCCGTTTTCCTGGTGTAGATTCCTCACTTCGTTCGGGAGGTCGCATATTTTGCGGCCTCCTTTTACATACGGGAAACCTAACGCATACGATGAAGGGGAAAGGGGAGGGTTTGAAATATGCCTGTTTTGCCGATTCCATCTGGTGGGCACCGGTTACCGCCGTTACCTTATGCCTACAATGCCTTAGAGCCGGTTATCAGTGCTGCGGCTTTGCGGCTGCACCATGACCGCCACCACCAGGCTTATGTCGACGGTTTAAACAATGCTGAACGGCAACTGGTCGCCGCCCGGCAAAAAAAGGACTTTTCCTTGGTTAAACACTGGGAACGGGAACTGGCTTTTCACGGTTCCGGGCATATTCTGCACAGTATTTTCTGGACGGTAATGGCTCCACCCGGAGCCGGTGGGAGGCCGGGCCCCGAGACAATCCGGCAGATAATCAGTTACTTTGGCAGTTTTGAAGCCTTTCAGGAACAGTTCAGCACGGCAGCCGTCAATGTAGAAGCCTCAGGTTGGGCGGTCCTGGTCTGGCAACCGGCGTGGGGCCATCTGGAGATTTTGACGGCGGAAAAGCATCAGAACCTGACCCAGTGGGGCTGTATCCCGATCCTGGTACTGGATGTCTGGGAACATGCTTATTATTTGGATTACCAGAACCGGAGGCAAAACTACGTCAACTCCTGGTGGCAGGTGGTAAATTGGTTTGAAGTAGAATGGCGGCTCATGAACGAAATAGGGTTAACGGCAGGATAATTTTACATTCCCGGCGAAAATAATATGTAGGACAAGGGTAAAAAAATGGAGGGTTCAGAAACATGACTGCTTTAATTATTCCTCCCGGCAGCCACCGGCTGCCACCGTTACCTTATGCCTACAATGCCTTAGAGCCGGTTTTTAGTGCCGAGGCGGTGCGGCTGCACCACGACCTTCACCACCAAGCTTATGTAGACGGCTTGAACAATGCCGAACGGCAAATGGCGGCCGCCCGCCAGAAAAGGGACTTTTCCCAGGTAAAACACTGGGAGCGGGAACTGGCTTTTCATGGTGCCGGGCACATCTTGCACAGTATTTTTTGGACGGTAGTGGCGGCTCCCGGTGCCGGTGGGGCTCCGGGCCCGGAGACAACCCGCTTGGTTAATGGCTATTTCGGCAGTTTTGAAGTTTTTCAGGAACAGTTTAGCACGGCTGCCGTCAATGTAGAAGCCTCCGGTTGGGCGGTATTGGCCTGGCAACCGGGGTGGGGCCGGCTGGAGATTTTGACGGCGGAAAAGCATCAGAACCTGACCCAGTGGGGTTGTATCCCGGTACTCGTCCTGGATGTTTGGGAACATGCCTATTACCCGGATTACCAAAACCGGCGGAAAGATTACGTCAACGCCTGGTGGCGAGTAGTGAACTGGTCCGAAGTGGAAAGACGGCTGGCGGCAGCCTTGCCCACCGGGATGTTTTTAGGCTGAAGTTGGCTCAAGAAGTGACCGGCTACCTTTAAAGGTGGTTGGTCTTTTTTTTAAACCGGAAAAGGATTTGACCGGAATTAAGGAGAATATGCATTTACATTAAGACCGGTACACGCAAGATTTTTTGGACCAAAGGGGGGCTGTAGGTGGGCGGAAAAAAGATCGAGTTCGTTACTAACTATAGTGACTTAAGTACCGACAAAGGGTTTCAGTTTGAGTTTTACTGTAACCGGTGTGGCAACGGGTACCGGACCCCTTTTAAGGCGTCAGTAGTCGGCACGGTAGCGGGTGTTTTGGACACCGCCGGGAGTGTATTCGGCGGCTTTTTCAGCCGGGCTGCGGATGTCGGGGAGCGGGTGCGCTCGGCTGCCTGGGAAAAGGCGCACGATGAGGCCTTTGAAGCAGCCAGTACAGAGTTAAGAGCTGATTTTGTCCAGTGTCCCCGCTGTTCGAGCTGGGTGTGCCGGAAGCACTGTTGGAATGACCGGAAGGGTCTATGTAAAGGCTGTGCCCCCGACCTGGGGGTGGAAATGGCGGCGGCCCAGGCGAGTCGTTCGGTTGAAGAGGTTTGGGCCCATGCCGCGATGGCCGAAGAGGATAAACAGCTGAGTGAGGACAAATGGCGGGACAACATCCGGGCCACTTGTCCGGAATGCCAAAGTCCCCTCGCTGCCAACGTTAAGTTTTGTCCGGATTGTGGGGCCAAGGTAAAAGTTAAGCTCAATTGCAAGGGTTGTGGAACGAAACTGACCCCGGGAAGCAAGTTCTGCCCGGAATGTGGGGATAAGGTTTAGAGAAGCGGGCCAGCCACCATTTAGGTAGCAGGCCCTTTTTCTTTTGGCGGTGATGATCTGTTAACGAATCCTGCTTAATAAAGCCGAGAAAGCAGGGTTTTTTAGAGAAACAGAGAATACAAATCAATAGGATAAGGTTAATCCAAATTAAACGAGGGATGCCGTTATGCAAATATCAAAGCAGTCTGATTATGCGATCCGGACTATATTAGAATTGGGGCGGAATTACCCCAAAATAATTTCGGCTAAAGAGATTGCCGGTAAACAGGCCATACCCCAACCTTTTTTAAACAAGACGATACAAATATTGCACAAATCAGGTTTAGTCGAAACAATCCGGGGGGCCCATGGTGGGGTTAGGCTTAGGATGGCGCCGGACCAAATTAATTTAAAAGATGTCATCGAATCTGTGGACGGGCCAATTTCCGTCAACCGTTGCCTGGTGGCGCCCGAAATATGTTCCAACCAGTCCAGGTGTGTTGCACACGGGGCCTTGTATAAGGCCAGGAAAGATTTTATCAAGGAGCTGGAAGTAAACACAATTGCGGATTTGCTGAGCTATGAGAAAGAGGGCTGGATCAATCAGTAAAATGCCGGCAGGGGGTTTGCAACAATGGATGTAGTAACCTTATCAAAAATCCAGTTTGCCATGTCCATAGGATTTCATTATATCTTTCCGCCGTTAACCATCGGGCTGGCCTGGCTAATCGTAATCATGCTGTCCCTACATTTGAAAACCAAAAACGAGGTCTACGCCAAGATGGCCTATTTTTGGATTAGATTATTTGCGGTCAGCTTTGTTGTCGGTGTGGTCACCGGTGTGGTGATGGAATTTCAATTCGGTACCAATTGGTCGGAGTATTCCCGGTTTGTCGGTGATGTATTTGGTACTCCCCTGGCTGCTGAAGGGATTTATGCCTTCTTTTTAGAATCGGTATTCGTGGGGGTCTTGATCTGGGGCAGACACCGGGTCTCTAAATTCTTTTACTGGTTTTCTTCCCTGATGGTTGCCTTCGGGTCTACTCTATCCGCTTTTTGGATCATTGTGGCGAATTCCTGGATGCAGACCCCGGCCGGCTTTGCCATTGTTAACGGCCGGGCGGAAATGACCGATTTTTTGGCGGCGATTTTCAACCCATCTACTATACCCCGGTATTTTCATACGGTTGACGGGGCTTTGATTACCGGCGCATTTTTTATGATGGGGATATCTGCTTGGTTTTTGATCAAAAACCGGGAAGTAGCCTTTGCCCAGCGGTCATTAAAAATCGCTTTGATTGTCGCCTTTTTGGTTTCCGTTATCCAGTTGGGGTTTGGGCATTCCCATGCGGTCCAGGTGGCCGAGACCCAACCGGTAAAAATGGCCGCCTTTGAAGGTCTTTTTGAGACCGAAAAAGGGGCTCCTTTACTGCTTTTCGGCATCCCGGACCGGGAAGGGGAAACAACGCGTCTGGCGGTAGGGTTGCCGAAAATGCTCAGTTTTTTGGTTGCCGGCGATTTCGAGGCGGAAGTTAAGGGTTTAAAGGAATTCCCCCAAAAACAATGGCCGCCTTTAGGCATTGTTTTTCAGTCCTATCACCTGATGATCCTTTTGGGGAGCATTTTTACCTTTGTTACTGCCGGTGGGATGTATCTTTTATTCCGGAAAAAACTGTTCGGTAGCCGGCGATTTTTAAAGCTCTTGCTTTATGTGCTGCCTTTGCCGTTTATCTGTAATGAAGTCGGCTGGATTGCCGCGGAAGTCGGCCGTCAACCCTGGATTGTGTATAACGTGATGGAAACGAACGTGGCGGCTTCTTTTGTGGTTCCGGCCGAACAGATTGTGCTGTCAATCGCGATGTTCGCCGTTATTTACGCGATTTTGTTTGCGGTGTGGATTTTCTTGTTGCGGCGTAATATGGGCCGGGGGTTTGACCGGGTTGATGCCCATCACCACCAGGAGGTGACGGCAGTATGAGCTTGGCCACACTACAGGTAATCTGGTTTTTGCTTGTGATGATCTTGCTTACCGGCTACGCGCTTTTAGCCGGAACAGACCTTGGGGTCGGCAATCTGCATTTGTTAACGAAACCGGGGCAGAGGGAAGCGAACTTTAACGCGGTCGGGCCTTTTTGGGACAGCAATCAAGTCTGGCTGGTTACCTTCGGGGGAGCCTTGTTTGCGGCCTTCCCGATGGTATACGCTACGGCTTTTAGCGGTTTTTATTTGGCCTTAATGCTGGTTTTACTGGCAATCATCATCCGGTCGGTGGCCATCGAGTTTCACCACCAACTGGCCTCCCGACGCTGGCGCAAGACTTGGGATCTGAGTTTTGCTTTGGGTAGTATCTTGTTATCGTTTCTGTACGGGGTAGCGATGGGCAACCTTTTCCGGGGGTTGCCCCTGGATGAAACGTACAATTTTGCCGGCACTTTTTTCGGGTTGCTCAATCCGTATGCCCTAATGGTTGGTTTGTTCAGTTTGGCGATGTTTACCTTGCACGGGGCAGCATTTTTAATTGCCCGGTTGGATGGGGCGGTAGCCGTAAAGGCCCGCCTTTGGGCCCAGCAAACTTGTGGCATTTTAAGCCTTTTAT
>JAQWAU010000073.1 GCA_028707535.1 Heliobacteriaceae bacterium
CGAAAGACGCCGATGGGTTGAACAGGCTTGAACCGAATTAAGGTCTAGCCTAATGTAGCTGAGCCTAGCTCTAAGCCGTACAGTGCTAAAGCTAAACGAAGGGGAGCTAAAATGTTTTTTGGCTAGACAGGCTTCCCTTTGGGGAAGCTTTTTAAGTAAGCAGCTTTTTCCTAAGGACTAGGGAGGAGGAGGTGGTGCCCTGTGGATGGACCGCCAGATAGTAGCAGAAGATTTTTTGGCCGGCAAAAATTTGCGGGACTGCTATGGGCACCCCGTTTTTCCTGTTTGGCCCCGGCAGTACCTTGGGAGGGCAAGTATATTGATCAAAGTTTATCTTTACGATGCACACGCTCAGCAGGTGTTGCACGATATCGATGTGCGGCAAACGACTGAATGGTTATCTTCCTCGGACAACTTGCTGTGGATTGATCTGTACGACTATAATTCTAAAGAAGTCAGCCAGGTGGGCGAGGTTTTTAACTTTCACCCCCTGACCATTGAAGACGTATTACAGGGAAGTCCCCGAGCTAAAGTGGACCGATATGACCGGTACTTCTTTTTCGTTTTCCATTCTTTGCGTTATGATGAAGAAAGCGACGATGAGTTGACCCAATTTGAATTGAATGTGTTTCTTGGGGCAAACTACATTGTTACAATGCATCGTACCGCCCTACCGGCGGTTGGCCGGGTTGCCTACCATTGCCTCCAAGGCTCCAAATTTATGGACCATGGTCCGGACTATCTACTTTACGCAATCGTTGATGGAATTATTGATGAGTATTTCCCCATCGTCGACCGCCTTGGGGTCCGGATTGATGCTCTAGAAGATGAATTGTACGTGAACCCGGCCCGGGAAACTACGGATGAGATTTTAGCCTTAAAACGCACTATTTTGTTACTTCGAAAGGTGATTCAGCCGCAAAAGCGGATTTTTTCCAATGTGAATGGCCGCTATTCCTTTGAAGTACGAGAAGAGAACCGACCGTATTATCTCGACTTGGTCGACCATATTGAGCGGATCACTGATACTATGGACACCTACCGTGATTTGGCCAACAGCGCCATGGATACTTATTCTTCCATTATTTCGAACCGGACAAACGAAATCATGCGGGTGCTGACGATCATTTCGACGGTATCCCTACCGTTAACCGTGATTACCGGTGCGTTTGGGATGAATGTTCCCATTCCCGGCACTACTTGGAGACCGATGTTTTTTCTTATCTGGGCGGGAATGACCGGCTTGTTGCTTGGTATGCTGTATTTATTCCGGCGGAAAAATTGGCTTTAATACCGGTTGACAAATGACGTGATCCTGTTATATATTAGTATTTGTCCATTGTGCTGGTTACCAAACCATTCTGGTTACCGGACAGGTTCTGCGGGTGTAGCTTAATGGTAGAGCCCTAGCCTTCCAAGCTAGTTACGTGGGTTCGATTCCCATCACCCGCTCCAGGATACAGGGGAGTAGCTCAAGTGGTAGAGCGGCGGTCTCCAAAACCGTAGGTTGCGGGTTCGAGTCCTGTCTCCCCTGCCATCTTTTTGCCGCTGTAGCTCAGTTGGTAGAGCGTATCCTTGGTAAGGATAAGGTCACCGGTTCAACCCCGGTCAGTGGCTCCAAGGTCTAAAAAGACGCCTAATTGGCGTCTTTTCTGCCTTTAAAAACGAAAGAACCCGTAACCATAATCAACATCTTTACCGGGTTTCCCGAGGTCCAGGGCATGCCGAAAGAGAACTGACCGCACCTTGGCCGGGGAATATTTTTCTCCGCCTTTTTTTAGGGCATAGGCCTGAATCAGGGCGATGGCGCCACTGATATGGGGTGCTGCCATGCTGGTTCCGGACATGCGAACATACCGATTTTTGGGATAGGTACTCAAAATATTAACTCCCGGGGCGGCCAGACACAAATCGGAACCCTGGCTGGAAAAAGCCGCCCGTTTGCCTTGGCGATCCACAGCGGCAACGGTAATCACCACATCAGACCAGCGCCCCGGATAATCAATCGTGTCAGCTTTGGTAGATGTAGCATCATTGCCTGCGGCGGCCACACTTAAAATACCGGCCGTGTAAGCTTTTTCCAATGCTTGCCGCAGTTTGGGGTTGGGTTTGTTGCTGCCGAAAGAAAGATTGAGTACATCCATCTTGTTGGTTATTGACCACTCAATCGCTTCAATTACGTGTTTTTCGAGGCCTTCACCGTTCTCGTCCAGGACTTTTAGGGCATAAATTGCCGCTTGGGGGGCAACACCAACGATCCCGATTCCATTGTCAACCCCGGCGATGATCCCGGCTACGTGAGTACCATGGCCATTCTCATCATTAAACTGGATTGTTTTAGTAATAAAATTATATCCACCCTTAATATTTGCCTGCAAGTCCGGATGCCGCTGATCAATTCCCGAATCGATGATGGCGACCTTTATCCCTTCTCCTTTTGTTTTTTTCCAGATGGCCGGGGCATT
Organism: Heliobacteriaceae bacterium; assembly: GCA_028707535.1. Taxonomy (GTDB): domain Bacteria; phylum Bacillota; class Desulfitobacteriia; order Heliobacteriales; family Heliobacteriaceae; genus STF2-203. The sequence goes on from JAQWAU010000073.1 coordinate 2,466, forward strand.
GATTAATCTTACGCCATAATCGCTTACCTGACCAGGTACCCGCTGCATAATCCGGTGGATGGTAACCGGATAAAGAGTGGTTTGGCCCGCCGGCATGTTGTTTTCCTCCTTTTTCGGGGGCAAGGAAAGACAAAAGCGCCTTTATCCACTCTATGGCAATATATTGTCCGGTGTGTCCGTGTCCGGATAATTTCGACAAAACTATTTATATTCTACTAAAGGATTTCTGCAGCAAATGCCGAAGAGAACAGTAAAAATATGGAATCAATGTCAGGTTGTGGGGTGAGAGGATTGGGTATGTTGTTAAGGTTATTCCAAAAACGGGAGGAGCGCTGGATGCCTCCCCGCCTAACAAAACAGCAAAAGGAGCCTGGACTGGCCAAATGGTTGCAACGGGGTGGTAATTCTGAACGTCCCAAGCTAAAACCGGTATTACCGTTTAACGGGGCAATCTTGTATGCCAAAGATGAACGTGATTTATTACGGGACATCAATCTTTCGTTGATTATTATCAAGATGACTTTTCAACTGGCGGACGATCGGCCTTTAGCCATGGAGATGGTTGCTAGAAACCTGCAATCGTTTGTGGTGCTTGATTTAACCAAGCCCCGGCAGGAATACTTGCGAAAGTTAGCTAATGTAGCCCGAAATGACTCCGCTAATTTCGCTAACCGGGCCGGTTTTGAAAGTTTTGAAGCCTTGGGCCGTCGCTGGCAACGTTCCGGCAAGGACCTATATGACCAGACCTTGCATATTGGTCCAATGGGGGAACAAATCGAGAACAAACTGCAGCACATCTTGCGGAAATATGCGTTAAGGGCAAACGTAGCATACCTAACCGTAATAACCCGCCTGCCGGCGGAACCCTTACGGATTGAAATGCCCCGGTTCCAAGTAGAACGACCGTTTATTCTCGGGGCAATTCCTTGTGCCAGTTTTGATGAAGCCCGGGTAGTCGCCCAAGCGTTGGCCCCGGCGGTAGCCCGGGACCAAAAAGATGGTTTGATCGAACATTATACGAATTATTACCTTGATTAAAGATTAAAGCCCGCTTAGGCAATCCTAGCGGGCCAACATTTTTATTTGGAGGCGGCACCCGGATTCGAACCGGGGAATAAAGGTTTTGCAGACCTTTGCCTTACCACTTGGCGATGCCGCCATAAGGTGACTACAAGTACCATTCATTTGGGTAAAATGGGGCGGTTGATGGGACTTGAACCCACGAGTGCCGGAGCCACAATCCGGTGCGTTAACCACTTCGCCACAACCGCCATAATGGAGCGGGAAACGAGATTCGAACTCGCGACCCTCGCCTTGGCAAGGCGATGCTCTACCGCTGAGCTATTCCCGCAAAGCTGGTGATCCATGCTGGACTCGAACCAGCGACACCCTGATTAAAAGTCAGGTGCTCTACCAACTGAGCTAATGGATCTAAATTGGCTGGGGTGGCTGGATTCGAACCAACGCATGGCGGAGTCAAAGTCCGCTGCCTTACCGCTTGGCTACACCCCAATCATTGGTGGAGGGAGAAGGATTCGAACCTTCGAAGGCGACCGCCGGCAGATTTACAGTCTGCTCCCTTTAACCACTCGGGAACCCCTCCGAAACTGGTGCCTCGGGGCGGAATCGAACCACCGACACGAGGATTTTCAGTCCTCTGCTCTACCGACTGAGCTACCGAGGCTTATTTAATCAACAATTGTAAGCATCATTCTAAATATGAACGCAACAAATAGTTTAACCGAAAAATTCATACAGGTCAATGGTATTATTTCCAAAAAAATCGGGTTAAAGTTTGCGTTTCCGTCCTAACGGGATATAATATCGTTAATAAGGTTTAGGAACGGGGCGAGAATTGGCTAGATGAGCAACAGTTACTACATTTATACATACGGTTGTCAGATGAACGAAAGGGATTCCGAGACCTTGGGCGGCTATTTACGGGAGATGGGTATTACACCGGTAAACCAGCCGGAAAACGCATCCATTCTCCTAATTAATACTTGTTGTGTACGCGAATCAGCCGAGCGCAAGATTTTGGGCAAATTAGGGGAACTGCGTAAATTTAAGCTAGCCAGGCCGGAAGTAATCATCGGGATTGGTGGTTGTATGGTCCAACAACCAGGTATGCCCGAAAAAATCGCCACCGGTTATCCCTATGTTGACTTGGTCTTTGGTACGCACAATTGGCACCGGATACCG
>JAQWAU010000074.1 GCA_028707535.1 Heliobacteriaceae bacterium
CCCCAGTGCCCCAGCCCCTTGGTAAATCGGGTCGTGTACCGACCCGATTAGGGGATCGGCGATCCCCCGTTCATCAAAACGGGCAGTAGCGCCATCGATTTCCACCAGGGTTGCCTGGTCGGAAAATGGTGACAACGGACTTTTTTTCGCCTCTTCCAATACTAGCCTGGCTGCTGCGGTCTTCCCCACTCCAGGTGGGCCATAAATTATGACATGCTGGGGATTGGGACCGCATAAAGCGGCTTTTAAGGCCCGAATGCCATCCTCTTGACCCACAACTTCGGTAAAGGTGGCTGGTCGCGTCTTCTCAGCCAACGGTTCGGTCAGGGAAATACCGCGTAATTTTTGGAGTTTTTCCAGTTCTTTGAGCGATTCCCGTTCGACCGCCACTTTATTGGTATGTTGGCTCCTTAACATGTGCCAAAAATACAGGCCGACAACAACCGCAAAGAAAAACTGAACCAAGCCCAAAATTCCGTTGAGCCCAAACCAAAAATTCACTGGCGTTCCTCCATTTCACCGCTTACCAATCCTCTCTAGTATTCATCCAAAATAAAAAATTCATCAAAAAATAAAAGCCTTCAAAGGTCATTTCTCCTTTGAAGGCTTTTGCTTCTTCGTCTTTAAGCCGATTCTTCCTTCTTTTTTTTTCGGTCACTGGTAACCAAAACCGGTTCTTGTTGTTTTTGAATCACTTCTTTAGTGACCAAACACTTGGTTACATCCGTCCGGGAGGGAATATCATACATAATATCCAGCATGACATCCTCAAGAATCGCCCGCAAGCCCCGGGCGCCGGTGTTCCGTTTAATTGCTTCCAAGGCAATGGCTTTTAGTGAGTCTTCGGTAAACTCCAACTGGGTCTGATCAATTTCGAAGAGTTTTTGGTATTGCTTAACTAAAGCATTCTTCGGCTCAGTCAAAATCCGCACTAAGGCGCTTTCATTCAAGGCATCCAGTGTAACAATCACCGGCAACCGGCCGACAAACTCCGGAATCAGCCCGAACTTGAGCAAATCCACAGGCAGGATCGATTTTAATATGTCACCGATCCGCCGATCTTTCTTGCCTTGGATATCTGCCCCAAAACCCATGGTTTTCTGGGCTACCCGGTTTTGAATCAACTTTTCGATCCCGTCAAAGGCCCCGCCACACATAAACAGGATATTGGTCGTATCCAACTGGATAAATTCCTGGTGCGGGTGCTTCCGCCCCCCTTGCGGCGGTACCGAGGCTACCGTTCCTTCCAGAATTTTCAGTAAGGCCTGCTGCACCCCTTCGCCGGAAACATCCCGGGTAATCGAAGGATTTTCCGACTTGCGGGCGATTTTATCGATTTCATCGATATAAATGATCCCTTTCTCGGCCTTCTCGACATCATAATCCGCCGCCTGAATCAGTTTTAACAGAATGTTTTCCACATCTTCACCGACGTAACCGGCTTCAGTAAGGGAAGTCGCATCGGCAATTGCAAAAGGCACATTCAGAATCCGGGCCAAGGTCTGGGCCAGTAGGGTTTTCCCACTGCCGGTGGGTCCGATCATGACAATATTGGATTTCTGCAGTTCAATATCATCGACTTTTGAACCTAAGTTAATCCGTTTGTAGTGATTATAAACCGCTACCGACAAGGCTTTTTTTGCTTGCTCTTGACCAATTACATACTGATCGAGGATCTCCCGAATCTCCTTCGGTTTGGGAACGTCTCCCAAGTCAAAGGTGTTTTCGTCATGTAACTCTTCTTCGATTATTTCATTGCACAACTCGATACATTCATCACAAATATACACTCCAGGGCCGGCCACCAGCTTTTTAACCTGGTCTTGTAGCTTACCGCAGAAGGAACACTTCAGTTGACCTTTGTCGTCACTGAAACCTTTGTACATATCCTCACCTCTCTGCTACTTATGCCTTTGCCGGCTTGAACTCCATCACCCCATCAATGATCCCGTACGCTTTGGCTTCTTCGGCAGACATGAAATAATCCCTGTCCGTATCCGCCTCAATCCGTTCTAACGGCTGACCGGTCCGCTCGGCCAAAATCCGGTTGATGCGGTCCCGGGTCTTAAGAATATGGCGGGCATGAATTTCAATCTCCGCCGCCTGACCCTGGATGCCCCCCAATGGTTGATGAATCATAATTTCCGCATTAGGTAAAGCAAACCGCTTGCCTTTGGTGCCGGCTGCCAGGAGAAAAGCCCCCATCGATGCGGCCAACCCCACACAAATAGTAGAAACATCGCAACGAATCAACTGCATGGTGTCATAAATCGCAAACCCGCCGGAGATTGTACCACCCGGACTATTAATATAAAGATGTACGTCCTTATCCGGGTCTTCCGCCTCTAAAAACAGTAACTGGGCCATGACCAGATTGGCCTGGTTTTCGTCAATCGCACCACCCAAGATGACAATGCGGTCTTTTAAGAGCCGGGAATAGATATCGTAAGCTCTTTCACCGCGGTTGGTCTGCTCAACAACCATCGGTACTAAAAAACTCAATTTTGGGGACCCTCCCTACGCATACAATATAATCTATGCCTGCCCCGGAAAGCAAGTTCTTATCCCGCCACCGGTGAGGCTATTTCGTGGGCCTGGTCGGCCAAAAACTTAACGGTTTTTTCAGCTAGCAAATTCTCCCTGAGCCCCTCGATACTTCCTTTGTTCTCCAGCAGTTTGCGCATGGCTTCCGGTGATTGCTGGTAACTAGCCGCCATCTTGGCAATTGCCGTATCCAATTCCTGATCGTCAACCACCATGTTTTCCTGTTTGGCGATCGCTTCAACCACCAGTTCCCGCTTTACGGTTTTTTCAGCTTCAGGACGGAACCGGACCCGTAATTCAGAAGCACTCTGGCCGGTTCGCTCCAAGAAATTTTCTAAAGCGATTCCTTGGTAAGACAAACGGCGACCGTAATCTTGTAAAAAGTATTCAACTTGATTGTCGATCATCACTAGTGGAATGGTAACCTCGGCATTGTTAATGACTTTCTCCAGAACCGTGTTTTGCTTGTGTTGTTCACTGGCCTGTTCTGCCGATTCTGCCAAACGCTTGCGAACATCCTCTTTCAATTCGGCGAGGGTATCAAAATCACTGACATCTTTGGCAAACTCGTCATCAATCGGCGCGTAATCTTTACGTTTGATTTCTTTTACCGATACCTTAAATTCCACATCCTGCCCAGCCAGATCTGCGGCATGATAGGCTTCCGGGAAAGTTACGGGTACGGAGCGTTCTTCACCCGTCAATACCCCCAGCAACCCATCTTCAAAACCGGGAACAAAAGTATTGCTACCCAATTCCAACGAAAAATCGGTTCCTTTCCCACCTTCGAAAGGAATTCCCGCCTTAAAACCCTCATAATCGATCAGGACAATATCGCCACTTTCCGCTGGGGCAGCTTCCGGTAAAGCCACAAGTTTAGCGTGCCGCTTTTGCAGCATTTCCAAGTGACGGTCCACATCTTCATCCTGCACCACCGCCGGTTGGGGTTCATACTCAATCCCTTTGTATTCCCCCAAGATAACCTCCGGCTTAACTACCACCGTAGCCTTAAAAATCAAAGGTTGCCCGGCTTCGATTTGAATGATCTCAATTTCCGGCCGGTCCACCGGTTCGATGTCTTTTTCCGTTACGGCCTCCATAAACGCTTCCGGAACAACCTGATCCAAAGCCTCATTGTATAAATTTTCTTTGCCGTAATGCAGCTCCACTACCCTACGGGGAGCCTTTCCTTTACGAAAGCCGGGTATTTGCATCTTGGCCGCCACCCGTTTATAGACATTTTGCACCGCTGTTTCCAACTGCACCGCGTCAACTTCGATTTCCAGGGCAACCTTGTTTAGGTCTATCTTCTCCACCGTTGCTTTCATGTATTAATTTCACCTCACGTTTTTCATACCCAAAACCATAAATGCCACCGCTAAGCTAGTCTAACCAATATTTACAAAAAGATAAAGGAATACTTCTACATAACCAAGCCATTTCCTGCTTCCTTAAAATGTAATTAAAGAATGGCTCTTATGGCTCTTTACGATAACACGAAAACCCCGGCGATGGTTCACCGAGGTTATCTGGTGCCCTGAAGACCTGATCTGAATTTCTTCATCAAGCCCAAATGCCGGGTGGTATTAGCACGCCATGGTGCGGGAGAAGGGACTCGAACCCATACGGTTTCCCGCTGGAACCTAAATCCAGTGCGTCTACCAATTCCGCCACTCCCGCGTGCCTACCATTTCATTGTTAGACTGCAACCCCATATCCAATTATTCTAGCGGACTCTCTTTCTTTTGTCAAGAGAAGGAGATAGCTAAATTTGGCTGGGGTGGCTGGATTCGAACCAACGCATGGCGGAGTCAAAGTCCGCTGCCTTACCGCTTGGCTACACCCCAAGAATACTGCTGGCGCGCCTGGCAGGACTCGAACCTGCGACAACCGACTTAGAAGGACGGTGCTCTATCCAACTGAGCTACAGGCGCCCTGGCCATGGCGAAAAATAATCACACTGGTCGGGGCGACAGGATTTGAACCTGCGACCCCCTGCTCCCAAAGCAGGTGCGCTACCAAACTGCGCCACGCCCCGGGGAAACCGACAGAATAAAGTATACGTGAACACATACCAAAAGTCAACGCT
>JAQWAU010000075.1 GCA_028707535.1 Heliobacteriaceae bacterium
CCGGAGCCGCAGCCTTACGGCCTCTTTGCCTACCTGACGGCCTTAAACCTGGTGGTTGTCGGGATCGCGGTCCGGCGGGGCTGGCGGGCGGTTAACCTGTTGGGCTTTGTTTTTACCGTCGGTAGTGTGGTTGCTTGGTTGGAGAGCGGTTTTTGGCCCCGGTTTCCGGAAGCGACCCTGGTTTTCGGCACAGTCTGTTTCGGGTTGTACCTGGTGGTGGCCGCCTTTTTCTCCTTACGGTCCGGCCGGCCGGACCGGCGGGTGGATATGTTGCTGATTGCAGCCAACCCGACCGCTTACTTCGGATTTTTGTATGTGGTGCTGGATCACCCGCAGTTTCTCCTTTGGGACGATTGGGCTGGTTTTTTAGCGGCCGCCCTTGCCCTGGTCTATTTTGCCCTCGGCTACGGGATTTGGCGGGGGGTTAAGGCCGGACTGCTGCCGGCCCGCCTTTATTTGGGTGTGGCCACAGCCTTGTTAACGTTGGCGGTGCCTTTGCAATTAAGTGACCAGGCAGTTACCCTTTGTTGGACCGTTCTGGCCCTGGTTTTGTGGTATGCCGGGCTGGTAATCCGGGACGGGCGGGTCCGCCTGGCGGCCGGTTTGATCGGCCTGTTGACCCTGGTTCACCTCATGGTGGTCGATACCCCGGTGGCGGTGTGGGCAGCCGATGTTTACCGGCCTTTACTTAACGGGCGGACCTTGGCCTTCCTGGCCGTAGCCGGGGGTTTGCTGGTAGCGGTCCGGGTTTACCGCCGGTTATCACCGGAACCGGCAGCCGGTATGCCTTCCCGGGAACGGCGGCTGGTCAACCGGCTGCCGGTATTGGCCGGTTTGCTCGGATTACTGCTGTTTACCTTGGAGGCGAACACCTACTGTGACTTTCAGATTGCCCAGGTAAGCAAGGAAATGGCGGAAGCGACCCAGTCCTACCAGCAGTCCCCGGCGATGTTCAAAGTCGATATACCCCCCGAAGCATATGCGCCCTGGCGCCAGCAGATAGATTACTGGCGGAATGCCGGCCGTTTGGCGGTTTCCGGGATTTGGACCCTGGCGGCTTGTCTGTTGATTGCTTCCGGGCTTTGGTTCCGGCGGCATAGGTGGCGGCTGGCGGGAATGGGCCTCCTCGGGGTCGTTTTGCTGAAGGTGTTTTTCCTGGACCTGGCCCAACTGGACCTGGTGTTCCGCATTGTTACTTTTATGGGCCTGGGGGCGGTAATGTTGGCGGCTTCGTACTTTTATGACCGGTTTGCCGGGTCCGCCGGGAAAAGAAAGGGGCCACAGGAAGATGGTTAACCCAAGGATGTTGAAAATGGTTTGCCGGTTACTTTTGGCCGGCGTGGTTACCCTGGCTGCCGGGGGTATGGCCTGGGCAGAGGAAACCGGAAAATGGAATTTCCGCCGGGAAGTTGCCCTCCCACCCCAGGCAGCCGGCAGCGAGTACGGAAAAATTGTTTTGCCGGCGGAAGTTTTGGGGCAAAGCGGGCCGGAACAAGCCGATTTACGCCTGGTTGACCACGCGGGCCGGGAAGTGCCTTACGCCCGGGAGGAAGCGGTCGAGGCTACCGCCCGTTCCTGGCCGGGGGGATTACTCAACCAGGGCCTGTTGGCGGATGGCCGGCGAACGGTAGTCATCGATACCGGGCCGGCCGGGGAAAGGCACCGGCGAGTGGCCCTGGAGTTAAGCGGGATTGACTACCTGGTGGTGGTGACCGTGGAAGGCGCTGACCAGCTGGACGGCTGGGTAGAATTGACCGGCGGGGTGTTGCTTGACCGGCCGCAGCGGCTGGATTACCTGGAATACGGGCCGGCGGCGTATCGCTATCTGCGGCTGACCTTGGCGCCTAAACGGGGGAACCCTGGCACGGTGCAAGCAGTCAGGGTGTTTGCCGAAGGGGCGATCCCGGCGGAAAGACCGCTGGGGGAACCGTGGGTATTGACCGGCGCCGGTCAAGTTTCCGCCGATGGCCGGGCCCAGGTTTGGCAGGGGGATTTACCCTGGAAAATGCCTTTGGCGGCGGTCAGCTTTAATTCTGAGGCCCAGTTGTTTGAACGGCGGGTAACCGTGTCGGTCAGTGATGACGGGAAACAGTGGCGGGAAGCGGGCCAGGGGCTGGTGTACCGTTATGCCGGCGGCCGGGAGGCTTTAACGGTCCGGGTGCCGCCGGTGCAGGGGCGTTACTGGCAGGTTAAACTGTTCAATGAACAGGATCAGCCATTGCTTGTAACCGCCGTTAATTTGCATCCCCCGGCGGCAGGCCTAATCTTTCCCTTGCCGGTCGGGGAAGGGGGGGCGCCGGATGGCCGGCTATTCCTTTATTACGGCGGCCGGGACGGGGCCCGGACTGCCGTGCCCCAATACGACCTGGCCGGGGTTTTGCGGCACAGTGCTTCCCCGGTAATTGTGCCTTGTGCGCTGGGGGAGCCGGAAACCTTGCCTGGGGCCAAGACCGGTGGTTGGGCGGCCGGTGAGCACCCGGGAATCATGACGGCGGTGCTGATTTTCACCGTGGTGGTATTGGGGGGGCTGCTTTACCGTACATTTCGGCAAATGCCCGGCGCATAAAATCATCCCAAGTGCCACATTTTATATGTGGAGGTGATCGGGGTGACGGCTGATCAGAATGACCGGGGCAATGGAAACGGCCAGGTCAACGAAGATGTTAGTCTCGATGTAGAGCGGGAGGATGGCGAAATCCGGGAAATGCCGGGTCAAGCCATCTGGTCGAAAGGCATTATACCGCTGCCTGGCGACATTAATGCGACCGATATGCCCAGTTTTGCCCGGGGCGAAAATCCCTAGCAATACCCAAAAAGGACAAGAAACCCCCTTTAAACCGCTTGGTTCACGGGGGTTTTTCTTTTTTAGGCTGATGAAGCCGGGGCCAAGTCCCGATACAATAGTAAGCGGGGTTTCCGTGAACCCGGCGGCTGTGGTAAACTTTTCATGGGCCGCCGGAAAATGACTGCAGGGGGCGGGACTTTGGTGAAAAAACTGGTTTGGGGTGCCTGGCGTGGATAAGGCAACGGTAATCGGGGTAATCTTAGGTGTTTTTGCTGTTGTCGGGGGGATGTTGGCTAAAGGGGCCAATATCGGCGTGTTGCTTAACCCGGCGGCGATTATCATCATTTTTGTCGGTACGGCGGCGGCTTTATTGAATTCGTTTCCAATGCATGAACTAAAACGCCTGCCGGTTTTGTTCAAGCTCATCTTCCGGGAGCAAAAACTGACCGAACCCCGGGTGATCATCGAACAGATGACGGAGATGGCCCAGCAGGCCCGCCGGGAAGGCTTACTATCCCTGGAAGCTTCAATCGACAAATTGGACGAGCCCTTTTTGAAAAACGGCTTGCGGCTAGTTGTGGATGGGCAGGGGGAAGACTTTGTCCGGGAATTGCTCGAAGCGGAAATAGCGGCGATGGAAGACCGGCACCGGATGGGGGCCCAAATCTTTCTCCAGGCCGGGGCCTATGCCCCTACCCTGGGGGTGCTTGGCGCCGTGGTTGGTTTAATTGGCGCTTTGGGCAACCTTAGTGATGTCAACAAGTTAGGGACCATGATTGCGGCGGCATTTGTGGCTACCTTGTTCGGGATTTTCTCCGGTTATGTTTTATGGGTGCCGTTCGGCACCAAACTGAAGCGAAAATCCCAAGAAGAGATTAAGTTGAAGTTGATGATGCTTGAAGGGATTTTATCAATCCAAGTCGGGAGTAGCCCGATCCAGATTCGGGAGAAGATGATGATCCATCTTACCCGGTCAGAACGGCTGAAGCTGGAAGAGGAGTTGGAGAAGGAAGGCAGACGCTGATGGCCAGGCGGAGACGACATGAAGATGAACATATGGATGAAACCTGGTTGATCCCTTATTCCGACATGCTGACCTTGCTCTTGGCCTTATTTATCGTCATGTTTGCGATTAGCCAGGTGGATACCCAAAAATTTGACGCGATGAAAAAAGCCCTGCAAGTTATTTTTCAGGGTGGTGTGGGTGTTTTAGACGACCCCAGCGCGGTCCCTTCTGAAGCGCCACCCCTGGAAGAGCCTGTACCGGACAATTCCCTTTTGCAGGAAGCGCTTAAGGAAGCCGACCTTTTAACGGATTTAAAAGAAAAGATCGACCAGTACATAGCCGAGCATGGGTTGAACAACCAGATTGAAACCGGTTTGATCGCCGACGGCCTGCAGATTTCGATCCGGGATGCCGCTTTGTTTGCTTCCGGAAAGGCGGATTTGCAGCCCCAGGCGTTGCCGTTGTTGGAAACAATCGCCGGATTGTTGCAAGGTCAGTCGAATGAGGTCCGGATCGCCGGTCACACGGACAATTTGCCGATTAACACCCCGGAATTCCCCACCAACTGGGATTTAAGCGCCAAGCGTTCCTTAAATGTGATGAAGTTTATTCTCAACAACAAACACCTGGACCCGAGCCGGTACACGGCAGTGGGTTACGGGGAATACCACCCCAAGGCTTCGAATGATTCCGTAGAAGGCCGGGCGATGAACCGGCGGGTGGAGATCTGTGTCATCCGTAAATACCCCAGTTATGGGACAACACCGGCAAAGCCGGCAGCCTCCTTAAATGTGGACTCCTCCTTGCAATTCGCGAAGCCGGCTA
>JAQWAU010000076.1 GCA_028707535.1 Heliobacteriaceae bacterium
TGTGGATTCTGACTTCCGGACCATTAAAGCGACTGTAGACAAAAAATCGGAAAAAGATCCGGCTAAAATTATTTTTGAAAAAGGTGAAATCTCCCTCGCTCCCAACTTTAAGGGCGACCTGGAAATCGAGGTCGGCGGTACCGCCGGGGTTGAAGGCAAGGTGGTTGTAGGTAAAGTTGTGCCGGTTGTTACCATGACGGCCGAGGCTGTCCCGCAAGTCAAAATCGGCTTTAACGATCAGCCGGCCGGGGATCTGATTATTACCGAAAGCGCCAAAGAGGCATTGATGAGCAAAAACAATCATAATGAACTGCGGATCTACTTGCCGGCCGGTGTGGACTGGGCCAATGTGCCCCGGTTCGAAGTCATCGAAGGGGATGTTTTACTGGATAGCACTTCTGCCACCACCGGTAACGATGCTGCCGACGGTAACACCAAGTATGCTCTGATTAAACTCCGGGACACCTCCTCCGTCCCGTCCAAGATTAAAGTCAGCAACATCCAGCTGAAACTTGACCGGACGGTGATGGAAGGTGACATCATTGCCGAGATTAAAGGCGATTTCACCGCAACTAGTTCCTATGAAGGCGACCATCCCGTATTGCGGAAATTCGCCTCCTCCACGGTGGCGGCGACGGTAATCGCCAAGACTGTTACCCCGGCTCCGACGGTAGTCAAAGCTGACGCTGTCTTCAAAGTCGGTGACACCGCCTGGACTGTCAACGGTGTTGAAAAGACCCTGGATGCTGCTCCGTACATTAAAGACGGCCGCACCTTCCTGCCGGTCCGGTATGTAGCGGAAGCCCTGGGGATTGTGCCGGCCGACATTATCTGGGATGCCGATCAGCAAGCGGCCACCTTGATTAAAGGCAGTAATACGGTTCAAGTCACTGCCAGCAGCAAAAACCTGCTTTTTAACGGTGTTAACCTGACCATGGATGTTGCGCCGGAAATCATCGCCGACCGGGTCATGCTCCCTGTCCGCTGGATTGCCGAGCGGTTCGGGGTCACCCCGGGTTGGGACGAGGCCACCCAGACGATTACCCTACAGTAATCTTTTAGCGGATAAGGTACGAAAGGAAGTAGGATCGTGAAGAATTTTAAACTGGGGTTAACGTTGATGACCGCCTTTATGCTGCTGCTAAGCCTGATTACCCTGGCCGGCTGCAGTCAGGAAAAGGCGGTCGATACCACACCGGCCAACCGCACCGTGGTCGATATGGCCGGCCGGGAAGTGACCCTGCCTGCCGAAATCCAGCGCATTGCCGCAGTGGGGCCTGTACCGGTAATCAACACCTTTATTTTCACCGTGGGGGAGAAAGATAAAATCGTTAACGGGCTGCCCGGCTTTGCCGACAACGAACGCTGGAAATACCAGAAGGTGTTTGCCCCTCATCTGGCCAACCAGCCGAGGATCCAGGAGTCCAGGACTGATCCCAATATCGAGGAACTGATCAAGCTGGAGCCGGATGTCGTATTCACCATGGATAAACAGATGGCCACGACGGTAGCCAACGCCAACCTGAATGCCGTCTTTCTATCCTGGACCGAGCCTGAGGATGTAAAGCAGACGATTAGCCTGGTGGGGAAAGTGCTTAACAAAAAAGACCTGGCGGATGAATACATAAAATATTTCGACGCCACATTAGCGAAGATTGGCCAGGTAGTCGCCGCGATCCCGGAAGCGAAAAAACCCCGGGTTTTATATGCCAATATGGCAACCATGACGGCGCCGCATGAAATCTCTGACTGGTGGATTGAAACGGCCGGCGGGAAGAGTGTCGCCAAAGCCGACCGGGCCGGGCAGCAACTGCAGTTTTCTGTGGAACAACTGCTGAAATGGGATCCGGAAATAATTATTGTTTCCACTCCCCAAGAAGTCCAATTAGTGAACGAGGATCCCCGTTTTCAAAAAATCACGGCAGTGGTCAACAAAAAGGTTTATCCAACACCGATGGGCGCCCATGTCTGGGCCCACCGTACCGCCGAGCAGCCCTTATCGCTGATGTGGGCCGCCAAAACTTTCCACCCGGAGATCTTCAACAACTTGGATCTGGAGCAAGAAATGACTAGGCATTATCAGCAGTTTTATGGTTACACGGTGGATAAAACCGGGATCAAAGAGATTCTGGCCGGGGGTGCGGTCCTCACGGCGAAAAAGTAGTAAAGCCGCTTGTCTTCAACCGGGGAAGGGACGGGGTCCCTTCCCTTTTTGTGTGCTTTTGTCTAAAATGGATATCGCCAAGAATATGGCTTACAATATAAATAGAACGCATTTTGATTTATCCAAAGAAAGAAGAGGAATAGTAATGAAGGAACCGGTCAATACCTGGACTCACTTGATCACCTTTTTGGCAGGCCTTGTCGGGTTGGTGTTTTTGATCGTTCTTTCACATAATAGTACTTCTAAGCTTATAACCATGACGATTTATGGCGTGAGCGTAATTATTTTATATGGTACCAGTACTATTTATCATTGGGTGAAGACCACCCCGGAAAAAGAGCGGGTGTTAAGGAAGCTTGACCATATATCAATTTTTTTGTTAATTGCCGGGACATATACCCCGGTCCTTTATTACGGGTTAGACGGTATTTGGAAATGGGCGATGTTAAGTGCCATTTGGGTACTTTCGTTAATCGGAATAATAATGAAGATATTTTTAATTGACGTTCACCGGTCGGTATCTACGGCGTTTTACATTTCTTTAGGGTGGCTGGCCCTTATTCCTCTATTTAAACTAGTGCAGAGCTTGCCGGTTGGAGCGATCATCTTAATGTTTCTGGGGGGAGTGGCCTACACGATTGGCGGGGTAATTTACAGCACGAAAATATTGAATTTCTTTCCAAACAAGTTTGGGTTCCACGAAATTTTTCATATGTTTGTTTCAATCGGCTCGGTTTTGCACTTTGTAATGATTGTGCGTTTCGTTCTACCCATGTAATATATTGTGATGGTGGAGGGAGTACTTGGGGATGGCTAAAGATAAAAACCCGGTTACCCCGGCAATCCGTTTCTTGCAAAGTAAAAAGGTTGACTTTACCCACCATCTTTATGCCTATGAAGATAAAGGCGGGACTGCCGTCTCGGCCCGGGAACTTGGCGTGGATGAGCATAGCGTAATAAAAACGCTGATCATGGTGGATGAAAACAAGCACGGCTTGATTGTGCTGATGCATGGTGACCGCGAGGTGTCCACCAAAAATTTGGCCCGGCTAATCGGGGTCAAGACGATTTCTCCGTGTACCCCGGAGGTTGCATCAAAACATTCGGGGTATCTGGTGGGCGGCACATCTCCTTTTGGGACGCGTAAGGCGATGCCTGTCTACATGGAGGAGACGATCCTCGACCTGGCTAAAATCTACATTAACGGGGGAAAGCGTGGATACCTGATCGGGATTGACCCGAGGGAGGTTTTGCGGCTGTTGAGGCCGAATATGGTCCGGGTAGGGATTTAGCCCGGCAACTTTGCCGGGAAAGGAGTTGGGCTTGTGAAGCGTGTTATGGCGGTGTTGTTGGCCGGGTCTTTGTTGCTTGCTAACCCGGCAGCGGGTTTGGCCGGGTCATCTCCCGGGGATTTTATTGATACGCGGGGGCACGGGGCGGAACAGGAGATCCAAGCAGTATGCAAACTAGGTCTTATGGTCGGTACCGGGGTGAATGCCGCGGGGTATCGCGAGTTTGCCCCGGAAGGCCGGGTGACCCGGTCACAAGCAGCCGTGGTGCTGGTCCGCGCGTTCAAGCTGGACTGCGGGCCGGTTCAGGCCGACTATTATCGGGATGTGAACAATCAGGCCTGGTATGCCGGTGCGGTGTTGGCGTGTGCCGCCAACAAAATCTTCGCGGACGGAGAGCATTTTTATCCTGACCGGCCGGTCAGCCGGGTGGAACTGGCCCGGGCGATTAAGGGCGGTTTTGATGCCAAAGGGATCAGTATTCCCATGATTATGGTGTTGCCGGTTTTCCAAGATACGGTGGACTTATCCCCGCAAGACCTGAATACGGTGGCTTTTGCCGTCAATACCGGAATCATGCCGGGGGACGGCGAATACTTCCGTCCCGGGGAACCGGTAACCAGGGCGGAACTGGCCGGGATCCTTAATCGTTGTGCCGAATTGTTCGCGGCTAATGCGAACCCTCCCGGCGGGGTTGCCATTAAGACCAAAAAGGTAAAGAGCGAATCGGAAACGCTGGCTGTGGACCTGGAAATACCGGTATTGACCGGTTTGCCGGATCAGACGGTCCAGGCGGCGATCAATGCCGCCTGGGAGGAAGAAGCCGTCAAGTTCAAAGAAGAAGTGGCCTCCGGCCTTGAGGAATATATTGAAGCAGCTAAAAAACAGGGTTTTCCGATTCACCAATACCAGGCATATACCCGTTTCCAGGTGGGTGATCACCACAGCGACGGAGTATTAAGCCTTTATGTTGATTATTACCAATATACCGGGGGAGCCCATGGGCAAACTGCCCGCCGGGCTTACAACCTCGACCCGGAAACCGGTCAAAACCTGACCATCGGGGATTTTTTCCGGGATCATCCCAATTCCCGGGAGATCATCAACCAGTTCATCCGGCAGGAAATCGCCGC
>JAQWAU010000031.1 GCA_028707535.1 Heliobacteriaceae bacterium
ACATTCCCTACCTGGAAAAAACTTTACCCCACATCTACTTGCTGTGGGGTAAAACGGTTCATTTGGGAACGGTAACCGAAGGCAGGAAGATCGTTTTTAGTTATGACGGCGAAAAAACCAGCCGCAATTTTCAGTGATTTATGATAATTTGCCGAAGCTCTTTTTCGGTGTATTGGTCATTTAACTTAGTCCGGACGGCGAGGCCGTTTTCTAAACAGAAAGCGCCATTATATCCCGCGGAAACGTAATAGTACGGTTCCGCGGAGTAAGGCAGTTTTCTGACCTTCTTGCCATCCATCAAAAACAAAAGCATGTCTTTTCCCACCACAAACTCCGGGGAAGAATCGTCAAACATTTCCTGATCATTTAACCTTCCCCCCAAAGTTCTTACGGTAAGGAGCTCCTCAAGACAAATGTTGTCTTCCAAGCCGGTATTTTGGTTTAAGATTTCTTTTACCTGAACCTTGGTGTCTGTATAGATTACAGATTCCTCTTTCTTGACAACCATTTTCCCTTCTGCCGGAGCTTCATTTTTTACAACCTGGACAATAACGGCTAAGTCCGAGGTTTTGGCCAGCCATTCAGGTTTATCCGCATCGCTGATAAATGAGGTGAAAAGTACTGATGAAGTTGCCGGAGGAGCAAGGGCGCCTGCACTGCCCGAACTGATGTAAAGGCCGCAGATCGATAGGCAAGCGATTAATATACCACCGAAAATTAGGGCGGATTTGATTTTCGGTATGATGAACACCTCGTTTCTTCGACTCCGGGATTAAAACCCGGGGTTGCCTCAAGCTTCTACAATCAGGGCTAAGATCCTTCGGGGAAACAACCAAAAATATTCCTTGAAATTCCGATAATATTCGACAAAGGATTAAAGGTTTAGTCGAAGAAACTGGACAGATAAACAAAGTCCACCCCCATTTCCTCTAAGGGACCAATCATTTCCTTGATGGCCTGGGCGGTGATTTTGCCGTGACTACCAACATGGCCGATCGCTACGGCCTTCCCGTTTTTCAGGGCAACCCGGCCGGCCAGCTGAAGTTGGTTTTTTACGTCGGCTACACTGGTGACGTTATGATCGAGAAAAACGTCCCGTTGGATAAAGGGCAGGTTAACTTCCCGGGCTAAACCGGCGAAAACAGAATTGGGGATGGTCAAACTATCCAGGAAGTACCATTGGTGTTTTTTAACTTCTTCAAGGGTGGTGCGGGCTACCGCTTCATCCAGACTAATGGTGACCCCCATGTGGTTGTTGACACCTACGGCATAGGGCATGATGGTCTTGGCATCATTAAACAGGGCGGCAATTTGTTCCCGGGGCATGCCGGTGGCAATGTAACGGGGCCCATACCAGGCTACCGGAACTTGAATCGTTTCCATCGGCATGTGGACCAGAATTTCAAAGCCCAGATTGAGCGCTTTTTGCGCGGTAGCCGGTGAGTCTTCAAAAAAGGGCATCACCGCCATGGTCATCGGCCGGTTGATCGCCATCATGTCTGCCGTACCACCGGCATAATTGCCGAAATCATCAATGACAATTGCCAGTTTACCCCGGGGGTTCTTCTGGTCCGGGATAACCGGTTCGGAAGCCGGGGTGGCCCAAGTTTCAGCGGCTGGTTTTTCGTTAAAGTAGCGGATTACTCCCTGGCTGATCTGTTCGGCCAAAGTTTGCCGGAATTGAGGTTGTTCGAATAAGGTCCGGTCATTGGGGTTGGTGACAAACCCTTTTTCGATAATTACGGCCGGCATTTGGGCATATTTCAGGACGAAGAAGTCACCGGTTACCGGCTGGTGGCGGTAGATTTCCTGGGCTTGAGCGTAACGGGCGTAAAGACCGTTGAGTTCTTTTTGCAGGATGTGGGCCAGTTCGCGGGACTGGGTGGTATAGGGGGTTTTGGGGTGATACAGCAAAATGGCTCCCCGCACCCGGCTGCTGCGGGTGGCATTCATATGGAGGCTGAGTAAAAGTTCACCAGGGTTTTTGGTGGCCCAATCAACCCGGTTTTTCATGTCCAGCCGGTAGCGGCGGGGGTGGTTCGGGTCGACACCGCTTAAATCGATATCGGCTTCCCGGTTGAGCAAAACGGTGGCTCCGTGGGACTGGAGGATTTGTTTAAGTACTAAGGCTACTTGGAGGTTGAAGTTTTTTTCCAGGAAGCCCGCTTTGGTATTGGCGCCACTATCAATGCCGCCATGACCGACATCAATCAAGATTGTTTTTCCGGCCAAGGGGCCTGTGGCGGGTTGGGTTTCCGGCGGGGCGGGCGCCCTGAGGGCCGGCAGACCCAACGTCAGGCCGGCAACCAACAGGATGCCGGCCAAACAGAGGCCGAAGAGGACCTTTTTCTTGGTGACCAGAATCATCCCAGCTTGAACCTCCCGTTGCCACGTGCCAATATATAGGTGCGGCGGGTGCGCACGCTATTGCAATTTATGCGGGCAAACAGGCTTTCAGAATGCCGGGATTAAATGGGGCAAGGAGGGATGAGATGAGCGGCCCATTAACCGGGATTAAGGTGGTAGAATTAGCCGGGGCCTTGGCGGGCCAGTATTGCGGCCTGCTTTTGGCTGACCTGGGGGCTGAGGTGATTAAGGTAGAACCACCGGAAAAAGGGGAACAGGTCCGGGCCGTACCCCCATTCAGCGGTGGTGAGGCTACTTACTACCTTAGTTTGAATCGGAATAAACGGGGGGTTGCCGTTAACATCAAAACTGCTCCCGGTCAAAAAATTGTTCGCCGGCTGGTGGGAGCAGCCGATATATGTATTGAGAATTACCGTCCGGGAACCTTGGCCCGGTATGGTTTGGGCGCTGATGACCTGCGGGAGGATCATCCCCGGCTGATTCATTGTACGCTAACCGGGTTCGGGGCGAACGGCCCCTTGCGGGAGGCGCCGGCTGCCGATCTGCTGATTCAAGGGTATGCCGGGATCATGAGCCTCACCGGGGAGGCGGGTCAACCACCGGTCAAGACCGGTTTGACGATTACCGGTTTGGCGGCCGGTCAACTGGGGGCCAATGCGGTCCTGGCAGCCTTGTACCACCGGGAAAGGACCGGCCAGGGCCAGGCGGTGGAGGTGTCCTTGCTGGATAGCGCTGTTTCTCTGCTTACATATCATGCCCAGGCTTACTGGGCTACCGGTGAAGTACCGGCAAGGCAGGGTACCGCCCACCCTGGGCTGGCCCCTTACCAGGTGTTTTCCGGCCGGGATCAGGATTTTATTATCGCGGTCACCAATGACCGGTTGTGGCTTAAGCTGTGTGCTGCTTTGGGTCTGGAGGATTTAAGGGCTGATCCCCGGTTGGCGACCAATGCCGGCCGGGTTCAGCACCGGCAAGAGGTTGCCGGCCGGATTAATGCTTATACCGGGAAAGTCAATGCCGCCGAAACCTTGGCAAAATTAAAGGCCGCCGGAGTACCGTGCGGGCCAATTAATACGGTGGATCAGGTTTTAGCCGACCCGCAGGTAAACCAGCGGGACATGGTGGTACAGGTAGCTCACCCGGTGATTGGTGTGCTCCCTGCCCTGGGGATTCCCTTTAAGTTCTCCGCCACCCCCGGGGCCGTGCGGTTGGCGCCGCCACTCTTGGGGGAGCATACTGCGGCTGTCTTGCAAGAATTGGGCTATGACCATGATGCCTTGCAGACCTGGCAAGCAGAGGGTATCATCGGGGTAAGGGAAAAATAAAAGGGGAGGTTTGCTGATGGAAGATAAGGTGATGGCCGCCCGGAACCGGGCCGGCGATTATTTTAAAAATGGAGCGAATTGTGCCGAGGCAATTTTATTGACTTTCCGGGAGGCTTCCGGGACGGCATTGCCCCCGGAAATCATGCAAATCGCGACCGGCTTCGGCGGGGGGATCGGCCATGCCGGTTGTGTCTGTGGGGCCTTGAGCGGGGCAATCATGGTGCTGGGGTTGTACAAAGGGCGGACTTCCCTGGCCGGTGACCGGAATGTCGCCTATGAGTTGGCCCAAGAATTTCATGACCGGTTTAAGACGACATTCGGGGCCACTTGTTGCCGGCAGCTGAACAAGCATGCCTTCAGTTCCCCGGAGCACCGGCGAAACTGTTTAAAATTGGTGGGGAACACCGCCCGGTTACTGGCGGTCTTTATCGCGGAGAAACAACTTTCTTAGTTCTTTCTTCAGGATTTTACCGGTGGCATTTTTCGGCAGGGCCGGCACTTCGACAATTTCCCGGGGCAGTTTGTAGGTAGCCAGATTGGCTTTCAACAGGGTCATCAGTTCCTTTTTATTCAGTTGCTGCCCTTCGTGAACCGCTACGTAAGCCCGGACACATTCTCCCCGCGTTTTGTCCGGGACACCGATGACGGCCGCTTCTTTGACTGCCGGGTATTGGTAGATGATTTCTTCCACTTCCCGGGGGTAGACGTTGAGGCCACCGACGATTACCAGATCTTTTTTGCGGTCGACAATAAAGACATAGCCGTCTTCATCCTGGTAAGCCAGGTCGCCGGTATACAGCCAACCATCCCGGAGGGCGGCGGCGGTTTCGGCGGGGAGTCCGAGGTAACCGGTCATTACACTCGGCCCTTGGGTAATTAGTTCCCCGACTTCCCCGGGCCCAACTTCCCGGCTTTGGTCATCAACGGTTTTCACCGCCACCCCGGGCAGGGGTACACCGATGGACCCTGGTTTTGTAATGTCTAAAGGGTTGCAGGTAACTACCGGGGATGCTTCCGACAGCCCATACCCTTCAACGATGTTTTTCTTGGTTTTGGTATAAAACGTTTTCAGGATTTCCAGCGGCAAAGCGGCTCCGCCGGAAATAAACAACCGCACTCCGGCCAGGTCTTCGGGCTTGGCCAGGGAGGCATAAAAACCGTACATGGCAGGCACCCCGGTAACGACGGTGATCCCTTGGTCCCGGATGGTGTGGATGATCTCTTTCGGCGAGAATGTTTCGGCAACCGTGATCGTTGCCCCGTGGTAAAGGGGAGTCATGACACTGCAACTCCAGGCGAAGCTGTGGAACATGGGCAGGACACACAGGAAGTTATCGGTAGGCCGGGCCTGGGTGTGCCGGCCAAAAGCCCGGGCATTGCTGATGACATTGGTGTGGGATAAGATTGCGCCTTTGGGGCGGCCGGTTGTGCCGGAGGTATAAAGGATGACACAGGGGTCGTCCGGATGTACCGCCACCGGAGGAGCGGCAGGAATTGCTTGTTGCTTGACGGTGGTGGGCGCCGGGGGAAGTTGTACCGGGGGTTGGGGACATTCTGCTTCCAGGGCCACCGGCTTGTCGGTAATCAGGTGCTTTATCCCGGCATCCTGCACGATAAAGGCAATTTCCCGGGGTGTGAACATGGTATTTAGCGGGATAACCACGCTCCCGAGGCTGGCAATCGCCAAGTAGCTGATGACAAAGCCTGCGGAGTTTTTGGCAAAGAGGCCAACCTTGTCGCCGGCCCTGACGCCTTGGGCATACAAATAGTCACGGTACTGGGGCACCAGGGTTTGCAGGACGGCATAGCTGATTGGGGTGCCTTTTTCGACGAGTGCGGTTTGTTCACCGGTTCCTTGCCCGACAAGTTGGTGGACTAACAAAACAATTCCTCCCGTTCTTCAATGGCTTATTCCCGCGCCTTGCTTTGGCTGCGGATGACTTGTTCCTCGGGTGCGGATTCATAACCGATATCGTAACCAATATGGCCGGAAAATAGAGACCGGCTACGAATCACTACTAATCACTAATTGGTTGACTTCTTCTTCGGTCAGGATCCAGTCGATAAAAATGGTCAAGTGGCGGGTGAGATCCACCTCCTGGTATACGTCCAGGTGTTTTCCTTCAGGGGTAAACATCACCCGGATTACCGGGCGGCTTTGGTGAAACTTGTTAACATCCACTACTACGCCATACTCACCGGTATTCAGCCGGACAACACTACCCACCGGGTAAATGGCGATGTTTTGCAAAAAGACTTGGGCGATATGCGGGTCAAGCGTTTGGGCGCTATCGATCAGAATGATCTCGTAGGCCTGGTACGGCAGATAACCCTTGCGATAAACCCGGTCGGCCACCAAGGCGTCGTAGATATCGGCTACGGCAACGATTCGGGCGTATTCGTGAATCTCCGTTCCCTTAAGGTGCCGGGGGTAGCCGGAACCATCATACCGCTCCTGGTGCTGGTAGGCTACGTGTGCGGCCAAAAGGGATACTTCATCCTGATGTTGGCGCAAAATCTCGAAACCGTATTTGCAGTGTCTAACAATTTCTTCGTATTCTTCCGGTGTCAGTTCTCCGGGTTTATTTAGGATCTCCACCGGTACCAACATTTTGCCCACATCGTGAAGGATGGCCCCAAGGGCTAGTTCGTACAGCTGCAGCTGGTTGTAGCCAAGGGCGATGCCGGTAAGTACGGATAAAATAGAAACATTAACCGAATGACCGAAGGTGTAATCGTCAAAGGTGCGGATATCGGCAATGTGAAACATTACATTCCGGTTACGCAAAACTTCATCGATCAGATCAGCTACGGCTGTTTTAATTTGGTCGGTATCCAGCCGCCGCTCAGACGATAATTGCACCCGGTGGAAGGAGTCCCGCACTTTTTTAATGGCGGCATTCCGCACCTCGATATTGATGATCTCCGGAACGGTCAAATCACCAATAATTTTGTCTTTAATAAAGACAGCCGGGATCTGAAGTTCTTTTAGCCGCGCGATAAAAGGGTCGGTTAAGGTAATTCCGGCACCGAGTAAAGTACGGCCATCCGGGTTATAGATACCGCGAGCCAGGATCATTCCCGGTTTGGTATTTTTCAAGGATACCTTGCGCAATCCACGGCCCCCCTATGGGGAAATTTTACTGCCAGAAAGCCAAAAAGGCGACAACAAAAACATATTCGTGTCGCAAATGGGAATTTCCTGCTGACTTCCCCAAAACCAGTTGTAGTTAGGCAGGAAAAAAGGAATATCTCCGGCCGTGTCGAATATTATAACAATTTTCCGGCAATAACCGCTAGGGGAGCTTGAAACAATTCGAGCTGAAGCTTATGGATTTTGGGAAAAGGAGAAGGATAGGCTATGAGTAATAATAAACGGCCGGGAACCCAGATGGAACGGGCTCTGCGGGGGGAAGTTACACCCGAGATGGTCCGGGTGGCCCAAGTTGAGGACTGGCAACCCGAGGACCTGAGAGCGGAAATTGCCGCCGGCCGGGTCGTGATTCCGGCTAATGTGGTCCGGCCACGGAAGAATTACTGTGGGATTGGCCGGGGGCTCAAGACCAAAGTTAATGCTAATATCGGGACATCCAAAGGCACTTCCGGGATTGAGGCGGAAAAACACAAATTGGCGATCACCATTGAAGCCGGGGCGGATGCGGTGATGGATTTGAGCACCGGTCCCGATATTGATGGGGTGCGCCGGGCCCTGCTGGCGGATTGCCCGCTGGCTTTCGGTACGGTGCCGATTTACCAGGCGGCGGTGGCTGCCCAGGAAAACCGGGGGGCAATTGTGGCCATGACGGCTGATGATCTGCTGGCAGTGGTCCGGCAGCAGGCAGCGGATGGTGTGGACTTTATGACGATTCACTGCGGTTTGACCCTGGAGGCCCTCGAAAGGCTGCGCAAACACCCCCGGATTACGGATATTGTTTCCCGCGGAGGCTCCTTTTTGACGGGGTGGATGTTGCATCATGAACAAGAAAACCCGTTTTTCGAGCGGTTTGACGAGGTATTGGCGATTTCCCGGGAATTTGATGTTACCTTAAGTTTGGGGGATGCTTTACGGCCGGGTTGTATCGCCGATGCTACCGACCGGGGGCAAATTCAGGAATTGACCATTTTGGGCGAGTTGGTTGCCCGTTGCCGGGAAGCCGGGGTGCAGGTGATTGTGGAAGGTCCTGGTCATGTGCCTTTAGACCAGGTGGTGATGAACATTAAGCTGCAAAAAAGGCTATGTGAAGATGCTCCGTTTTACGTGCTTGGTCCCTTGGTTACCGACATCGCTCCCGGCTATGACCATATTACTTCGGCGATCGGTGGGGCGATTGCGGCGGCGGCGGGGGCAGATTTTCTCTGTTACGTTACCCCGTCCGAACACCTGGCGTTACCTGATGAAGAAGCGGTCAGGCAGGGGATAATCGCTTCCCGGCTGGCCGGTCACGCGGCCGACCTTGCCAAAGGGATTAAAGGGGCGGCGGCTTGGGACCGGGCAATGGCCCAGGCACGTAAAGCTTTGAATTGGCAGGAGCAGCGGCGGCTGGCTTTGGATCCGCAGGTTTTTGACCAGCATGCCCATACCCGGGATGAGAGCGGTTGTTCCATGTGTGGTCCTTACTGCGCAATGAAAATCGTCAGCGAGTATTTGGGTCGACCGGTAGAAAAGTGTTAAGTTAAAGGAGGGTTGCCGGTGGCCAAAACGGTTGCAGAATGTCTCCGGAACAAACAGGCAAGGTTGCAGGCACAGCGACCATTGATCCATTCCCTGACCAATTTCGTGGTAATGAATGATTGTGCCAACATGATTTTGACGGTCGGGGCTTCACCGGTGATGGCTCACGCGCCGGAAGAGGTTGCCGAAATGGCGGCGGTTTCCGGGGCGGTAATTTTGAACATCGGTACTTTGACGCGTTCCTGGGTGGAGGCGATGGTCCTGGCCGGCCAGGCGGCAAATAAGGCCGGGGTACCGGTATTGCTCGATCCTGTCGGGGCAGGGGCGACCAGGATGCGTACGGAAGCTTGTTTGCAGATTTTGGCGGCGGTAAAGGTGGCGGTGATCCGGGCGAATGCGGCCGAAGCCGCGGTACTGGCCGGACTGGATGCCCAGGTCAAAGGTGTGGATGCGGTTAGTGGTGATGCCCTGGCGGCGGCCCGGACCCTGGCCAGGCGTTTCAACGTAGTGGCCGCGGTTACGGGACCGGTAGACTATGTTGCCGCCGGAGAAAAGACCTACGCGATTAGCAATGGTGATGTGTGGCTGAGCCGGTTGACCGGTACCGGGTGTATGTGTTCTTCGGTGGTAGGGTGTTTTTGTGCGGTAGAACCCGACTACCTGATAGCGGCGGCAGCAGCTTTGGTTTTTTACGGGGTGGCCGGCGAAGTTGCCGCCGGGAAGGTCGCTTTGGAACCGGGTGGCTCACCATGGCCGGTGCCCCGGGGGCCTTTGACCTATAAAACTGCTTTATTTGATGCGGCATACAACCTGACCGGGGAATGGGCAGCTTCTTTAGCTCGAGTGGAACGAAGGGACGATGTTTAGGTGGTTTATCCGCATAAGGCAGGTTGGCAGGCCAACCTGCCGTGGACGTATCTGGTAACCGACCGGCGGCTGGGGTGCGGCCGGTCTCTTTTTTCAATTGTAGAAGCGGCCTTAAAAGGTGGCGCTAATGTGGTGCAATACCGGGAAAAATCGGCGGGCACCCGGGTGTTGATCACCGAGGCGGCGGCACTTAAAGCCTTATGCGCAAAGTATGGGGCCTTGTTTATCGTTAATGACCGGGTTGATGTTGCGCTGGCCGTGGGTGCTCCCGGTGTCCATTTAGGCCAGGACGACATGCCGGTAACCTTGGCCAGAAAACTGCTCGGGCCGGAGGTGATTATCGGTGTTTCCGCTTCCAGTGTAGTCGAAGCGGTGGCCGGGGCGGCGGCGGGAGCCGATTATATCGGGGCCAGTGCGGTGTTTGCCACCCCGACGAAAACGGAGGCCCCGGCACTTGGTTTAGCCGGCCTGACGGCGATTTGCGGGGCGGTTTCTTTGCCGGTGGTGGCCATTGGTGGTTTAAATGCCGGCAATGCCGGTGGGGTGCTGGCGGCAGGTGCCCAAGGGGTGGCGGTGGTATCGGCGATCATGGCGGCCGGCAATCCGGAAAAGGCGGCCCGGGAATTGGCCGCTTTAGTCGGTGCCGGGCGGCGGTAAAGGGGGGCTGTTTTTGCCGGAACATGGTTTTTCAGCGGGTACCCCGTTGAAGGCAGTAGGCGAGTTTGGCCTGATTGAACGTCTGGTCAAGGCTTGGCAAGAGGCTGGTCACCCGTCCGGGGAGCCGGCCGGCGAGCCGGTTGGTTGGCAACCGGCAGCGGCTCTAAACTGCGGGGTCGGTGATGATGCCGCTGTTCTCGGCCTTCCGGCCGGGAAGCCTTTGCTGGTGACCACAGACATGTTGGTTGAAGGGGTGCATTTTTACTGGTCAGCTTCCCGGGTCCGGCTTTTGGGCCGGAAAGCCCTGGCGGTAAACATCAGTGATATTGCCGCCATGGGAGGCCGGCCGGGGTGGGCTTTCCTGTCCATCGGCGTGCCGGTGGGGGCAACCGTGGAAACCGTGGCGGAACTTTATGCCGGGATGGGGGAAATGGCGGCCCGGTACGGGGTCGTTTTGGCCGGTGGTGATACGGTGCGCTCTGACCGCTGGGTAATTAATGTTACTTTGTTGGGCTTGGCCCGGCAGAAGCCGTTGACCCGGGGGGGCGGCCGGGCGGGTGATTTAATCCTGGTGACCGGTTCGGTCGGTGATGCGGCGGCCGGTTTGTATTTGTTAGCGCAAAACGAGGGGGAGCGGCCGGCCGACCGGGAGTATTTGCTGGCCCGGCACCTAGATCCGTCACCCCGGGTGGCGGAAGCCCAAGCCTTGGTGGCCTGTGGCGGGGTGACGGCGATGATCGATATTAGTGACGGGGTCGGTAGTGAGATCAACCATATTTGCCGGGCTTCCGGCTGTGGCGCTTTGGTGGATCTGGCCGCTTTACCCGTCAGTTCCCCGGCCCGGCGCTTGGCCGGGAGAGTAAACCAACCGGTAATCGAGTGGGCCTTAGCCGGGGGTGAGGATTATGAGCTGTTGTTTAGCGCCCCGCCGGAGCAAGTTCCTGGGTTGATTGCCCGGGTAAAGCAGGTTACCGGTACCCCGGTGACGGTGATCGGCCGGTTGACCCCACCGGAGGAAGGGGTACGGGGGGTTCATCCCGGGATCCGGGGGGGAGAACCGGTCACATTGCCGGCCCGGGGGTACAATCATTTCCGGGAAGGTGAAAAAATTGCCGATTAAATCCGGAACGTTGCCTAAGGTATTGACCATTGCCGGGTCAGACCCCAGCGGTGGCGCCGGCTTGCAGGCTGATTTGAAAGTAATGACCCAATTGGGGGTGTACGGGGCAGCGGCGGTGGCGGCCTTAACCCGGCAAACCACGCAAGGGGTAATCGATGTTTTGCCTTTACCAGCAGATTGGGTGCTGGCCCAGGTGGCGGATGTTTTGGCCGACCTCCGGCCGGTAGCGGTAAAGACCGGGATGTTGCAAAACGCGGCGAATATCCGGGGGGTGGCCCGGCTTTGGCGGGAATATGTCCCGACGGTTCCGGCGGCTGCCTTGGTGGTAGACCCGGTGTTGCATTCCGGAACGGGGGTGTCTTTATTTGCGCCGGAAGGGCTGGCCGCTTTTTGGGAAGACCTGTTGCCGGTGACTACCATCGTTACCCCGAATGTGCCGGAGGCAAAAGCCTTGACCGGTCTGGCGATCCGGGACGGCGCCGGGATGGAAAAAGCGGCCCGGGCTTTACTGGCCTCCGGGGTGGAGTGGGTATTGTTAAAAGGCGGCCATCTGCCGGAAGGGGAACCGGGGGTGATCAGCGATCTTTTGGCTAGCCGGGACAACCTGGTGTGGTTTAAGGGACCCCGGACGGAAAAAGCGGATTTACATGGTACCGGCTGTACCTTGGCGGCAGCCTTGGCCGCTTATTTGGCCCTGGGGTTACCCGCGAATGCGGCAGCGGCAGCGGCGGTTAAATGGGTCCGCCGGGGGATTGCCCACCCTTTGTTTGTGGGGCAAGGCCGGGGGGTGGTGTGTCAGCGATAGCCAACCGTTCAATCCGGTGGGCAATGAGTGCCGGTTGACCGGCCGGTGCGGGACGGCTGACGGTACCGGTCACTTTAAGGGGAGAACGGACGGGACCGAAAAGCAGTTGGCCGAAGCGCCGGTAGCCCTCAGAAAACAAGGTAATCTCGGCTAGCCCGGTTTCATCTTCCAGAGAAAAGAAAACCACGGTTTTTCCCGAACGGGTAGGGGGGCGGTGAGGCCGGATCACCAGACCGGCGATGGTGACCTGCCGGCCGGTCCGGAGCCGTGGTAAAACAGCGGCGGGGGAAATGCCCTGCCGGTGCAGTAATGGACGCCAGTAGGCCAGCGGGTGTAATCCCTGGAAAATGCCCAGGACGGCATATTCCTGGCAGATTTTTTCCCAAGGGGAAAAGTCGCCGGGCAGGGCCGGGCCGGCTTCCCAGGCGGGCAGCCGGGGGAATAAGCCGGTAGCGGTTGCCGGATTTTTGCCCCGGCCGGGAATTTGCCAGAGCAGGGACTTGCGGTGAGGACACAAGGAATCAAAAGCACCGGCCAGGATGAGCCGTTCGGTGAGGTCACGGGGAATGGTAACCCGCTGCTGAAAATCGGTAAAGGAAAGAAAGGGGCCGCCTTCGGCGCGCTCCTTTAATATTGCCTGGAGGACTGTTGTCCGCATGCCGGACACGGCGGCCAGCCCGACCCGGATGCCCGGAGGAGTCTGCGGCATAGTCAGGTAAGGGCCGTCACTAAGATTGATGTCCAAAGGGAGGATTGCCACCCGGCGCAGCCGGGCCGCATTGATGATGGTGTGGGCGGGATAAAAACCGGTGGGCTGGTGGTTTAGGAGGGCGGTAAAAAATGCGGCGGGGTGGTGTTCGACCAAGTAGGCGGTTTTGTAAGCAGTGGTGGCGAAAGCGGCGGCATGGGCCTCACAAAAGCCATAGCCGGCATAACCCTGGACCAACTGGAAGATCTCCCGGGCTTTTTCCGGGCTGATTCCCCGGGTGGTGCAACGGCGGACAAATTCTTCGCCGATTGCTGCCATGTCCGTAAAGCTGCGCCGGTGGGACATCAGCCGGCGTAACCGGTCGGCTTCACCCGGGGTGAACCGGGCCAGGGTGGTGACGATTTGCAGGACTTGTTCCTGAAACAATACCACCCCATAGGTGTTTTTCAGGATGGGTTCCAGTTCGGGATGGAGGTAATTTACCGGTTCCAAACCTTGGCGGCGCCGAATGAAAGGTCCGACCATGTCACCCTGAATAGGGCCGGGCCGGATGAGGGCGACACTGGCGATGATATCTTCCATGTTTGTTGCCCCCAGGCGGGATTGCAGGGCCCGTTGGGCCGGGCTTTCCAATTGAAAAATGCCGATGGTGTCACCACTGCCCAGCCGCCGGTAAGTAGCCGGGTCATTCAAAGGCAGGCGGTCGTAATCCAGGGTCTCGCCGGTTTCCCGGACGGCGGCTGCCGTATCCTCAACCACAGCCAGGGTGCGTAGGGATAAAAGGTCCAGTTTGACCAGGCCGGTTTCTTCAATGGACTCTTTATCGTATTGGGTGATCACGATCCCTTTGGCGGCCGTTTGGAGGGGGACCAGGGAGTTGAGCGGCAGCCGGGAGACAACGATACCGCCGAGGTGGGTACCCAAAAAGCGGGGAAAGCCGCAGACATGGGTACAGGCGGTCAGCAAAGGGGCCAGGTGTTTGCGGTCGAAAGCGGCGTTTTTCAATTCCGGGAAGCGATCAAAGGCAGCCGGGATGTCCCGGGCCGGGAGCATCCCGGGGAGCGATTTGGCTAAATTGTCCAGTTCGGCAGGAGGAAAGTTGAAGGCTTTGCCGAGATCGCGGACGGCGCCCCGGGCCCGGAAGGTATTGTAAGTTGAGATCCCGGCGACATAAGCGGCCCCGTATTTTTGGGTAAGATAAAGGGCTACCCGGTCCCGGTGGCGGGAGTCGAAGTCGATGTCGATATCCGGTTTCCGGGCTTGTTCCAGGCTCAAAAACCTTTCGAACAGCAGGTTGCGGCTGATCGCATCAACTTCGGTGATCCCGAGACAGTAGGCTACCGCCGAGTCGGCGGCCGAGCCGCGGCCGGCCAGGCGGATGCCGGCCCGCCGGGCGAAACGGACCAGGTCCCAAACAAGGAGAAAATAGTCGGCAAAACCTAAGCGGTTGATGATCGCCAACTCATGGTCCAGGCGTTCCCGGATAGTGGGGGTTAAAGAACCGTAGCGTTTTTGGGCCCCTTGCCGGGTCAGGTCAGTTAACAGAGCGCCGGCGGTAGTGCCGGGGGGAACGGGAAACAAGGGAAAAAGGTGTTCGCCGCCGGGCAGGGAGGGGGCACATTGTTCGGCCAGGAGTAAGGTGTTGGTGATTGCCTGGGGGCAGGCCGGGAACAATTCCTGCATTTGGCGGGGACTTTTCAAGTAGTTTTCGGCATTTAACCGGCGTTCGGGATGGGGGGTATCCAGGGTGGTCAGGGTCCGGACACAAGTCAATAAATCCTGGTAAGGGAAATGTTCCTTGACGGCATAGTGGACATTATTCGTGGCCACCACCGGGATTTCCAGATGATCGGCCAATTGCCGCAACAATGTGATTAAACCCCGGGAACCGGGTAAAAAGTCGGCAATCAGCTCCAAGTAAAAAGCGGGGCCGAAAACTGCCCGGTAGCGAGTGGCGGCGGCAAGGGCTTCCTGGTAATGTCGTTTAAGGAGCAGTGCCGGAATCTCGCCCCGCCGGCAACCGGAAAGGCAAAAGAGCCCTTCCCGGTTTTGGGTGAGGGCGGTAAAAGCAATTTGGGGCCGGCCCCGGGGGTTGTCCAGGTGGGCCTGACTGAGCAGGCGGCAAAGGTTTTGGTAGCCGGTAGGATTACCGGCCAACAGGGTAATATGGAAGGTTTCCCCGGGGATCGGGTGGGGCAAACAACTGGTAATCGTTAGTTCCACACCGGTAATGGGTTTTATGCCGGCAGCCAAGGCTAGCCGCTGGAATTGAAAGGCTCCACAGAGGTTGTCATGATCAGTTAAGGCCAAGGCCGGAATCTCCAGCTTGGCGGCGGTGGCGACCAGGTCGGTCAAGGAAGAAGCCCCGTCTAAAAAAGAAAATGGTGAATGGCAGTGCAGGTGGGCGAACACCGGCCTCCCCCCGTTTAGTCATAAATTTTGTAAAGCAGCCACTTTTGAGTTTGCGGGTCACAACATAATTCAAAGATCCCAGTAGGGCGGGTAGCCAACCGGAAAAAATGTTTTTCCGTTTCCCCGGTCCACCAGCGGCCCTGGTCAACCCAGTGGTCAAGCAGTTGGGTTGTCCGGTACCACTGCTGCCGCCAGCAAAAGCCCAGGGGCGGCGCCGGTGGAGGGACCGGTGCAATCACCGGGACCGGGCGGTTGATTAGACGGGACATAAAGCTATTCGCCATCCTTAAGGCCGGTTTTTAGCCCGCCAAGGATCGTAATAACCCAGCCGGGTTTCCCGCCAGTTTTCCGCCCACCGGGGACCTTTTTGCCGGCCAAAATCGAGGTCCGGAAATTTTTGGGACAGGGTGGTTAAAATTTGGGCTGGGGATGGGCACGGTTTTTTGACCGGTAGGGAGACGAAAAGCGGCAGTTGTTCCGCTGGGGCAGGCACTAAATCCCCGGCTTCTAAGCAGAGGGAAGTCAGCCGGGGGATGGGTGCCGGTAGCCGGGTAGTTTCGGTTGCTTCTACGGCCAGTTGCCGGTAAAGGCGGGCCAGGGTTTCCTCCTGCGCTGCCGGCCGGTTAAGCCGGCGGCCGGCGGTAACGGTGCGGCCCGAATCATTTTCCAACCGGAGGCTTAGGGTTTGGGCGGCGAGGCCTTTTTCGGTGATGGCGGCGGCCAGGTGGCTTACGGCTTGGTTAATTGCCGGAAAGAGGCCGGAAAAAGGGAGCGGGGGATCCCAACACTGTTGCCACGTTTGGCCTGCGGGCGGGTAGGTGGCGCGAACCCTGCCGGGGAAGCGGCCTTGGGCCAGTTCCCGGGCCAACAAGGCTTCCCAGCCGAGGCGGGTGGTCAATAAAGGCAGGTCCAGGCTCAAAAGTTCCCGGCCGTTTCGAATGCCCCGCCGGGTGAGCTCTTTACGGGTTGCCGGGGGCAAAGGCCAAAAAGTGTTGACCGGGAGACCGGCGGCGGTCCGGCCTTCCTGTCCGGGGGGAACCAGGATTATTTCCCCGCCTTTAGGCCTGGCGAGGAGCAGTTGGGGCGGGAAGGAGATTAAAGCTTCCGGCAGGGTGACGGCTTTGGCCAAAAACTTGTTTGAGGCGATACCGGCCCGGACCATTTGGCTGTAGGCGGGAACGAGACGGGAAAACAGGGCTGTAACCGCCGGCTGGGGGTCTGGTCCGGCCATGGTGATAAACGTCGTGCCGGGTCCGGTGGGCTCAACGGTAGGAGTAACGGTAAGCAGGAGATCCCTGAAGTTCCGGGGTTGGGTTTGCAACCCGGTCAACTGGAGATAAACAACCCAAATCAAGTTTTCGGCCTCCCTATGGGGCGGGTTATTTGTTAAAGCCATTATAGCATTATGGGGACATATGTTCCAGTAGATTCGTGAAATTACGATAGGCAATGGCGGCTGGTGTTTCAAAACACCGGCCTTGGTACACAAATGACAGTAAAAGATAGTCAAAACTAAACTATTCAGGTATGATGTGGTTACAAACCAAAAAAGAGGTGAGGGGATTGGCGGCCTATCGTTACGGAACCGGTTTGCCCCAGGTGGCGTATTTTTGCATGGAGTACGGGTTAACGGCGGCATTGCCGGTTTATTCCGGGGGCCTCGGTATTTTGGCCGGTGATTATATCAAGGCGGCCGAAGATTTGGGCCGGCCCTTGGTGGCGATTGGGATCTTATGGCGGCAAGGTTATACGGAGCAGCTCATTGACCCTACCGGTTACCCTCATGATACTTTCGTGAATTACGATTGTTCCGGGTTGAAAGATACCGGGGTGACCGTACCGGTGCGGGTCCGGGGTGAAGATGTAACCTGTAAAGTTTGGCTTTGTGACCGGTATGGCAATGCCCCGTTGTTTCTTTTGGATGCCGGCTATCCCGGCAGTCCTCACGCCTGGATGACCGGGCGGCTTTATGGCGGCAGCCGGCAGGACCGGGTGGCTGCCGAAATGATTTTGGGGATTGGCGGCGTACGGGCTTTGCGGGCGTTGGGGATTGATGCCGATGTATATCATTTTAACGAAGGTCATTCGGCTTTTGCCGGTCTGGAACTGATCCGGGAGAAGATGAACGGGGGCCTTGTTTTTGAACAGGCCTGGCAGGAAACCCGGCGGGAGATTGTTTTTACCACCCACACCCCGGTGGCGGCGGGGAACGAGGTTCATGATCACGCCAGCCTGCAGGAAATGGGGGCGAATAACGGTTTAACCTATGATCAGATGCGGCTGTTGGGCGGGGACCCGTTCAGTATGACCGTGGCCGCCTTGCGGTTAGCTTACATGGCCAACGGGGTGTCCAAACTGCACGGCCGGACAGTACACCGGATGTGGGGCCAGTTGGATGGGGTACCGCTCATCTTTTCCATCACTAACGGGGTACACCCGGGTACCTGGCAGGATGCCCGGATCAAACAGGCTTTTGAAACTAAAGGGGACCTTTGGGCGATTCATATGGACAATAAGCGGCGTTTATTGCGGTATATTAAAGACCGGAAACTGGGGAATTTGAGTCCGGATTCTTTGCTGATCGGTTTTGCCCGGCGGGCGGCCGATTACAAACGGGGTGATTTGATTTTTCGCAGCCCGGATGTGATCGAACCTTATTTGGCGACCGGAAAGATCCAGATTGTTTTTTCCTCGAAAGCCCATCCCCAGGATGAACTGGGTAAGCAGATCATTGCCAACCTGGTAAAGTACGGCCGGCGGTACCCGCATAGTGTGGTTTTCATCGAGAATTACAATATGGATATTGCCAGGTTGATGGTGCAAGGGTGTGATCTTTGGCTGAACAACCCTCGCCGTCCCCAGGAGGCTTCCGGGACTTCCGGAATGAAAGCCGCCATGAACGGGGTGCTGAACCTGAGTGTGGAAGACGGCTGGGTTGGCGAAGGGGTGCAACACGGCATCAACGGTTGGCTGCTGAATTTTCACCCCGGGGAGGCCCTTTCTCCCGGGAAACAGGATGAAAAAGACCTGCAGTCCTTGTACAAGGTTTTATTGCAGGAAGTGGTGCCGATTTATTACAACAACCGGAAACATTGGGTAGAGATGATGACCTTAAGTATTGACATGTCCCGCTGGCAATTTTCCGCTCACCGGATGTGCCGGGAATACTATGACCTGATGTATACACCGGTGGCCAACAACAACAAAAATCTGTCCTTGCAGACGGTGTAACCTTATTCGCTCTCCTGGGAAGGTTTTTCGTTACGGTTATTTGCTGTTTCCAGCCTTTTCTTATAAATGCCGGAAATGATCCCATAGGTTACCCCGGCATTGACGGCGATGCCCAGACCGATTTTGCCGCCCTGGCGGAATAACTCCCAGGAAATGCTGTCCGCTTGCCAACACGCGTAAGCACCCCCCCAAAACAGGCCGGCGGCGAAAAGAATGAATACTTGGAAGACCTTGTAACAGCAGTTGTTTTTCATCAGGATTTTGATTCCTTCAACAGTAGCCATAATGAGCGACATCAGCATAGTGGCGGTGATTTCCGGGCTTAATTGGGCATTAAGCATTTCCGGGACCATATTACCAATCCCCCCTGTGTTTCCGGGTGGCGTCTTTTCCCTACATCCTATGTAAAAACATGGAAACAAGCGACCAGGGATCTTGGCTGGAAAATTTAGGACCAAAGTCCCATAACGAGATCAGTGGTCCCAATGTTATACTTATTAACAATAGGCTGGTAAAAAACCCGCCAAAGGGGATCTGCGGAGGTGAATGCGCCGTGAATGTAGGTCAGGGGACCGCTGCTGCCCTGGTTAATGCCGCTTCTACCAGTGATGTTGTGAGTATTGCCGTATTGCGCAAAGCAATGGAGGCGGCGAAGGTTGAAGGAACAGTAACGGTTAAAATGATGGAACAAAGCATCACCCCTTATCTGGGAGCAAACCTTGATATCCGGGCATAAAGAGAAATAAGGCTCACCGGTGGTTGTTCGCAGGTGAGCCTTTTGTATTAAAAATTTTTTAAGGATGTTGGTTTTAATGAAACAACGGTTGGTTTTGGTGTGGTGCCTGGTACTGGGCCTGCTGGTGGTTAGCGCTCCGGTACCGGCCGGTGCGGCTTTTAAGGATATTGACCGGCACCCGGCCGCCGAGGCCATCAACAGATTGGCCGGGTACGG
>JAQWAU010000032.1 GCA_028707535.1 Heliobacteriaceae bacterium
CGTTTAAACATATGCTTGTTCCCCCCCTTAAGACTGGCAAAAAAATTAACCCTCGCCTCCTTAATCCAGAGGCGAAGGTCAATTCGCGGTTCCACCCTGTTTGACGCCCGATCGGCGTCCGCTTAGGCCCGGTTGTTCCGGAGCAATGCCGGGCCAACCGGGTAGCCGCTAACGGGGCCTGCCGGCCGGACCTACAATCAGTTCAGTCCGGCAACTCCCGGGCGCACTTCCACCGGCTCTTGATCCCGGCCGCTTCCAGCCAAGGCGGCCTTCTCTGGTAGAGGGAGCCAAGTGTAACTTCCCGATCATCGTCTTTGTCGAATAATTTGTTCCTATTATACGGGCCGGAGGGAAGCATTGTCAATGTTTCACCGGGGAATATCCAGCCCGCCCGCTTCGGTAAAACCATCAAGGGTGTGCGCCTTAATCATCGCGTTGGACAAGGTGTATAAGGTGTCACCGCTATAAATGATCCGGTCAACATTCTTGTCGCCGGCATACCAGGCACTCCCGGCCTGCCGGTAATCGGCCGGACTTAAATGCGTGATTTTTTTCTGCAGGGAAAAACCGTTCACGAGGTCAACTTGGTAGACATATGCCCCTTGGAAGGCAAAATCACCATACCGGGGGATCCCGAAAGCCGGATCCGCCTCCACCGGAGCCTCCATCACGGTTACGGGAAAAGCCAGCAGGTTTTTTTCCGGGCTGAACAAAAGGGCTTTGTGGTCCCGCAACAAAGGTGAATCGGTCCCCCGGTCCCCAATTTTCTCCACAAACAATTCCTTGGGGTTCCGGACATCAGTGACGTCAAAAATAGCCATTTTCATCCCCAGGTAAAACGTACCGGCGCCAAACGGCTCCCGGCCCCCAGGTGTGCTAAGGGTTACGGTGTCCTTGCCGAACCCGATCACGTGGTTTTCACCGTAAGGGTGGAGATAATCACTGTAACCGGGAATCTTTAAAGCACCAAGCACTTGGGGGTCCCGGGGATTTTGCAAATCAAGCACAAACAAAGGGTCAACGTTTTTAAAGGTCACCAGGTAGCCCCGGTCCCCCATAAACCGGGCGGCATAAATCCTTTCCCCGGGGGCCAGGTTTTCCAACCGCCCCACCAGCTGTAAATCCGCATCTAAAATGTAAACATTGTTCTTGGCGGTATGTTCGTCGGTACGCCAAATCTCCCCGGTAGTAGTGGCCACCCGGCAGTACCCGGCATATTCGTCCAACGAAAACTGGTTCAAGATCCGGCCGGGCACCTCGGTTTTCGCCCGGTAGTTTACCCGGCCGTCTTGAAGGGAAAACTTGTAAATCTGCGAATTGGTTTCCGTCGGCATCGGCGCCACCGGGGATTGCCGGTAACCGGTCACGGTAATGTACATGTTTTGCGGCGAAACGTAAATATTGCCGCCGGAACCAAGGTATGTATCCACCTGCAGAGGTTCAGCCGGCTTTTCCAGGTTTAGGCCGGCTACCAATAGGTAGTTTGGTTCGGTAAAGCCGGGAAAATAACGAATCTCCGGTAAGCCCACCGTCACCAGCCGGTTGCCGGCAGCTGAATCCCGGTAGCTTGGAGTAAGACCGGCAGGATCTTCGGAACGAAGAATGTGGTACGGCAAGTCTTTGTTGGCAACCAGGTACAAAGCCGGCCCCACCTTCCGGGAAGAAACGTAATCCCCGGTCAGCTCCACCTCCCGTAGTTTTTGGAGGTTGCCGCGGTCCTGCAGATCATAAACCATGGCCTTAACCACCGTCCGGAAAAACGGCGGGCAACGGTAAGCCTCCCCGGAAGCAGGCCTCCAAGCAGCCTGACCGCTACTGCCGATGACCACCAGGAACCGGTCGTCCACATAGATTTCCCGGGGCCGGAATTCCGCTTCCCCCCAGTCCAGGACACTGACTACCTGCATTGCCTCCGGGGGAACAGCCTTCACCACGACAACCCGGCGGCCATTGACCTGGTAGATGTACTCCCCGTCGGTTTTGACCAGATCCGCCTCATCCACTCCCGCCACCTGCAGATTAGTCCGGGAATAATCCCCGGAACCGCTTCCCCCGGTCATAGGGGCGGCCCCAGGTGCAATCTCGGCCCGGTCAGCCGCCTGGACGTTTTTCCTGGCTGGATCCCCCTCCCCAGGCCTAAAGCTGACGGTCCGTTCCGCCTCAGCCAGCAGTGCCTGCAGTTTTTCCCGGGTACCCACTACGGGCAGTACACCCTGCCTGCCGGTCTGCAAAAAAACCGCCGGGGGGCTATCCTGCCAGACCACCGTTAAATCCAGCGCCCCGGCTAAAGACCGTAAGGGGGCAAAAACCTGCCCATCCAACAGCAACGGCGCCGTTTCCCAAGTTACGGTTTCCCCGTTTTTACGAACTTGCGCCTGCCCAACACCCAGTTCCAGGACCATACCCTTTTTTTCTACCCGGACCGTACCGGCGGCAGGGTCGTAAATTACCTCCCCGTTGACCGCCGCCGCCAGATCACCTACCGGTACCACCAAACGGCCGGCGGTAATTTTCGGCGTTGTGCCCCAAACAACCGGCGCCCCGTCAAGATAAACCGGTATGGCCACATTTACCGGCCGGTCAGCCGCCGGCTGGGCAACCGCCCCGGACACGGCAAACCAGCAAGCCGCCGCCAACAAAAGCAAAAACCACCGTTTCGGCATAAGACCATCCCTTTCTCCCCGATCTCCCCTGAAAACCCCTAGTACCTTAACAGACGACTTCCCGCCGTAAAAAGTTCCCTCCCCCGAAAATAAAACCGGGCTGCCCCCAAACTACTGTTTGCGGGGCAACCCGGTTTTTTACAACTCGATTCCTACTTGTTCGGCCGCATTTTTCACCCGGGCGAAAACCAACTCCCGCCCCAAGGCCGGAATCAGGTACTGCAGGTCCGGTCCGTGCTGTTGACCGGTTAAAGCCACCCGGATCGGCATGAATACCCGCCCGCCCTTTTGCTTGGTCTCTTTGGTCACTGCTTTAAGCAAACTCTTCACCCCGGCCGGGGACAGTTCCTCCGCCCGGTCCACTTGCCGGACAAAGGCAGCCAGCACCGCCGGCACCTGCTCACCGGCCAGCACCGCTTTTTCCGCCTCCGAAGCAAAAGCAACCTTTTCCCCGAAAAATAACGGGGCATAATCGGTAACTTGGGCCACATACTCGATTTTTTCCTGCACCGCCGCTGCGATCAGGGCCACCTTGGCCCGGGCCCCGGCATCCAACGGCTCTTGCAGATACCCCGCCTGCACCAGAAAAGGCGCCGCCAGCTCGGCAATCCGTTCCGGAGCCGCTTGGCGGATATACACCCCATTTAACCAGTTGAGCTTGTCCAGATCAAAAACCGCCGGGTTCTTGGCTACCCGGTCCAAAGAAAACCGTTCACTCAGCTGGGCCAGGGAAAAAACTTCCTCTTCGTCTCCCGGTGACCAGCCCAACAAAGCCAAAAAATTCACCAAAGCTTCCGGCAGATAGCCTTTCGACCGGTACTGGGCGACAGCGGTAGCCCCGTGCCGTTTGCTCATCTTGCTCCGGTCCTTGCCTAAAATCAAAGAAACGTGGGCAAACCGGGGTTTGGGCAAACTCAAGGCTTCGTAAATCAACAACTGTCGGGGAGTATTGGATAAATGCTCCTCTCCCCGAATGACGTGGGTGATCCCCATCGATACATCATCCATGACGACCGCAAAATTGTACGTGGGGATCCCGTCCGACTTGACGATCACAAAGTCACCAATCCCGGCACAATCAAACGCCACTTCACCGCGCACCAGATCATCGACCACCACATTGCCTTCATCCGGCACTTTAAACCGGATCACCGGCCGCCGGCCGGCTGCTTGGAAGGCCGCTTCCGCCGCCGGGGTCAACTCCCGGCACCGGCCCCCATAGCGCGGGTCCAGGCCCTGCGCAATACATGCCTCGCGCTCTTTTTCCAGCTCCGCTTCGGAACAATAACAGCGGTAAGCCCAGCCTTTAGCCACCAGTTCTGCGGCCGCCTGTTGGTAACTGGCCAGCCGTTCGGTTTGGCGATACGGGGCATGGGGTCCACCAACCCGTACCCCTTCGTCCCAGGTGATCCCCAGCCATTCCAAGGCATCGAGAATATCCGCCTCACTCGCCCGGCTGGAACGTTCCAGATCAGTATCTTCAACCCGGACGATAAACTGCCCCCCAAAGCGGCGGGCAAACAGATAATTAAACAAAGCCGAACGCGCCCCGCCGATATGCAAAGGCCCGGTAGGACTAGGGGCAAACCGCACCCGAACTTTTTCCATCGTTTTTTTCTCCTC
The DNA here is from genome assembly GCA_028707535.1 of Heliobacteriaceae bacterium. GTDB lineage: Bacteria > Bacillota > Desulfitobacteriia > Heliobacteriales > Heliobacteriaceae > STF2-203. The sequence continues at coordinate 4,287 of JAQWAU010000032.1, forward strand.
ACACTCCAAATTGTGTCTAAAATGTCGCGGGGTCAGTAACGGTGGCGACGGCATAGGCGGCGATCCCTTCACCGGCGCCGGCGAAGCCCAAGCCCTCGGTGGTCGTAGCCTTAACGTTAACCCGGTCCGGGCTCACCCCGGCCACGGCACTGATATTGCGAACCATTTCCGGTATGTAGGGGGCCAGCTTCGGCCGCTGGGCGACGATTGTCGCGTCGATATTACCGATCCGCCGGCCGCCGGCCGCCAACAAAGCCACTACCCGTTCGCAAAGCTTGAGGCTGGAGATTCCCCGGTAGGCCACATCCTGATCCGGAAAATGGCGGCCAATGTCACCTTGACCGGCCGCCCCCAAAAGGGCGTCCATCACGGCATGAACCAGCACATCCGCATCCGAATGGCCCAAAAGGCCTTTTTCGCAAGGGATCCGCACCCCGCCCAAAATCAAATTCCGACCGGTCACCAGCCGGTGCACATCATAACCAAACCCCGTACGCCAGGCCGAAACACCGGGCAAGCCACCGGCGCTATCCGGCCCCAACCGCCTCTGCAGGATTGCCTCCCCGGCAAGCAAATCCTCAGGGGTCGTCAACTTGATATTCTCGTAATCACCGGCCGCCAAATAAACCGGGTACCCGGCAGCTTCCATCACCATGGCGTCATCAGTAGGCGCCAGGTCACCGGCTAAGCCGGCATAAGCCTGCTTAAGTTCGGCCAGGCGAAAAACCTGCGGCGTCTGGACGGCGTAAAGCCCGGCCCGGTCCGGGGTAGCCAGCACCCGGCCATCCTTCCCGGCTTGCTTGATTGTGTCTTTCACCGGTACGGCGGCTACCGCCGACCCGTGGCGGCAGGCCTTTTCGATACATCTGGAAAGCAGGGCGGCAGTGAAAAGAGGCCGTGCCCCATCGTGCACAGCCACCCATTCCAATTTTTCATCCGTTAAAACGGCCAGACCGTTGCGGACGGAATCAACCCGTTCTTTGCCGCCAGGGACCACCACTACCCGATTGGTCCACCCGTTGGCGGCAACCAACTCCTGCATCCGGGCGATATCCGCCTGGGCCGCCACCAGGACGACCGGGTCAAACCCGGCCGGATGGCGAAGAAACCCCTGCAAGGTCCACCAAATTACTGCCCTGGAGCCCAAGGGCAAAAACACTTTATTTTGTCCGGCACCCATCCGCTGCCCCCGACCGGCGGCAACAATCACTGCCGTGCAAGCACGATCAACCAAGAGCATTCACCCCGTTAAGGGCCGGCGTTTGCAGCGGAGTAGCCTTTTTTCCCTCCCCGGCTTTCGGTTTGGCGAAAATCATGCGCCCGGCGGCTGTCTGTAACACAGAGGTGACCAGGACACCAATTGTTTGCCCGATGAACCTTTTGCCACCGTCAACCACAATCATGGTGCCATCGTCCAAATAAGCCACACCCTGACCCGTCTCCTTACCGTCTTTAATCACCTGTACGGTCATTTCTTCACCCGGTAAAACAACGGGTTTGACAGCATTAGCCAGTTCGTTGATGTTGAGGACCTTAACCCCCTGCAGTTCGGCTACTTTGTTCAAATTATAGTCATTAGTCAGGATCTGCCCGCTAATTTCCCGGCACAAGCGGACCAGTTTGGAATCGACCTCTGCCAGGTCTTCATAGTCCCGCTGGTCAATTTGGACATGCACATCCAGTTCCTTACGGATCTTATTCAACACATCCAGACCCCGCCGTCCCCGATTCCGTTTGAGTAAATCCGAAGAATCGGCGATATGCTGTAATTCCTCCAGCACAAAGGCCGGGATCAACAAGGTGCCTTCAATAAATCCACTCTTACATATATCCGCAATCCGTCCGTCAATAATAACACTGGTATCCAGCACTTTAGCCCCGTTCACTGGTCGTTCCAGGCGATTTTGGCGTTCCTTGGAACTAAACCAGGACACATGAGAAAAAAACCCGAGGATCTCTTCGCGTTTTTTTACCCCGACACTCAACCCGAGATACCCTAAGACAATGGACAAAACCACCGGTAGGTAATGTCCAACCCAAGGCAACCCGGACAGTGGCGCCGCCAATAAGTTGGCGATCAACAAGCCGACAATCAGCCCGATAGAACCACCGATGAGGTCTTGAACCGGTGTATGCTGCAACTTATGCACAACCCAGCCAGTCATCCGCACTACCCGGTCCATCAGCCACGGGGCAATTAAAAAACCCAACGCCCCCGGGATAAAAGTTATGAGTCCTAAAAATGAATACTTGGCAGGATAAGCCGACAGGTCAAATAAACCATTGGCCCCGGAAATCAGTTCGTAACCGACCCAAAACCCTACTCCCGCCGTCAACAGGGTGACAATTCCACGCATAATCTTCCAAATCATCCAATCACCTCCTTTACAATATTCTTGCTACGTTTCACTTACATTATACGGGAAGTGCCGGTTGCTGGCAAGAAATTGCCTATTTTTTTCAATTCATTCCACTTGTTTCTGGAGAAAAAAGTCCGGCTGGGCCAGTCAGATTACTGGACCACCAGCCGGAGCAACATGTCTTCAAGCTGCTCGGGACCACCACCGTGGGCTAAGGCAAGTTCACTAATCAGGATCTGTTTCGCGCTATCCAACATCCGACGTTCCCCGGTAGACAAGGCTTTTTCCTGATCGCGTCTGACCAAATTGCGGACAACTTCCGCCACCGCAAAAACATCACCGCTCTTTATTTTATCCAGGTTAGCCCGGTACCGCCGGTTCCAATTGGCGACCATTGGGGTATGTTCCGCCTGCAAAATGGCTAAAACACGTTCCACCCCTTCTTCGTCAATGATCTGACGTAGTCCGACCTCGGTTACATTATTGGTCGGGACCATTACCCGCATATCCCCCAAGGATAACCGCAGCACATAATAACAGCGTTTTTCCCCCAGGACTTCTTTCTCCTCAATCGATTCGATCACTCCAGCTCCGTGCATCGGGTAGACCACCTTATCTCCAACGGCAAACACAACCTCACCCCTTTTTCTTCTATTCGCTTGTGTTCGTTGACAATCACCAGTTCACGCCGATATAATAAGGGAAAATATCCGGTTGGGAAAGGACGGGAACGTTGGCCTATGAAAGACTTGGCGTGCCGGCAATTTCAGGATACGGTCGCAGAATTTCTGATCCGGCATCAAAGTATCCTGGACATCGTCTCCAAGTCTCAGGAGTCCAATGCCCGGGTTAACCGGGCGGTGGTTAAAGCGGTAACCGGTTGTGGTTGTGTCCGGATTAAAGCCGAAAAAAAGGACCTGCCACCGGATGCTTCTCTGGCCGACCTCAAATATTTGTTGGATAGTCACCTTCACGGCGAGCTTTGCCCAAACTGCCGGGAAATCATTGAAGGTGAAATCGGCAAATCGCTGTTTTACCTAACCGCTTTGTGTCATAGCCTGGACCTGGAACTTGATGAAATCCTTAAACGGGAGTATGAAAAAATCTCCACCTTAAGAATATTCAATTTCACTTAAATTCATGACATGTTCCCTTGGCGGCCGGTTTTTGGACCGGCCGCTGTTTTGTTTTGGAAAACAGGAAAACAAGGCTGCCCCAGTCACCCTGTAAAACCAATTTGCCTTATTGATTATTGCGTACAGGGAGAGGATCACACTTCCCGGTCAAGCAAAGCCTGCTCACGCAGACGGCGCAACCCATCCTTGATGGCCCGGGCCCGGACCTCGCCGATACCTTCAACTTCATCCAAGTCATCCATCGTCGCCCGACCAACATTCTGCAAGCTGCCAAACGCGTCGACCAAATTGTCGATTACCTGGTTCGGCAAGCGGGGAATTTTCTCCAACACCCGGTAGCCCCGGGGTGATACCGACAACTCAAGGATGCCCAGGGTCGTGCCAAAACCCAGCAGCCTGGCCAAGGCGACCAGGTCGGGAACATCCCCGGCAATATGCCGGATGTCATTCCGGATTTGCTCAAACCCGCGACTTTCCGGAGTCCGGTAGTCTTTGATGATGGAAAAAGCCTGGTCTTCGACATTAGTAACCAACTCGGCCAATTGCATCGTCACCAAACGACCTTCTGTGCCCAGTTCGCTAATATATTGCTGCATTTCTTGCACCATCCGCGCAAACATTTCGATCCGCTGCAGGATCTTAACCGCGTCAAAAACCGTCACCAGATCCTCAAATTCCAAAGCCATCAGGTTGGTTAGGGTTTTATCGATCACCACTTTGTATTTTTCCAGGGTTTGCAGACCCTGGTTTGCTTTGGTTAAAATCGTGCCGATGTCCCGCATGGTATACTTTAGCGACCCCTGGTAAATGGTAATAATGCCCCGCCTTTTGGAAATTGAAACGACCAGCTCACCCGCTTGCCGGGCAGCCCGTTCCGCAGTACGGTGCCGAATCCCGGTCTCTTGTGAAGGGATGGTGGCATCCGGAATAAGCTGGGCGTTGGCGTAAAGGATCCGGGTAGCCTGATGATTCAAAACAATGGCCCCATCCATTTTCGCCAGTTCATATAAGGCCGCCGGTGAATAAGGACAGTTAATCAAAAAACCGCCATCAACCAGGCTCAGCATCTGGGGACTATCCCCAATAACCACCAAAGCCCCCGTTTTTGCCCGCAAGATGTTCTCCAGGCCCTCACGCAAGGCGGTGCCGGGTGCCAGGACCCGTAACGCCCGCAACAATCGCTCATCCAGTTCCCTGACCATCATTGCCTCCCACTACCGCCTGGAGTGCCTCCATTACTGTTTCGACACCAACCACCGTAATCCCTGTCTCTTGTTTCAAGTATTTCCGGTTTTGTTGCGGACAAATACACCGTTTGAAGCCGAGCTTGACCGCTTCCATCAACCTTTTGTCCATATGCCCGACCGCCCGCACCTCCCCGGTGAGGCCTACTTCCCCGACGACTACAGTTTCCGGATGCACCGGCCAGTTCCGCCAACCGGAAGCCATCGCCACCACGACGCCCAGGTCGGCTGCCGGTTCCGTAATTTTCAGCCCGCCGGCTATGTTTACATATATATCCTTTTGACCAAGGTGTAATCCCACCTTTTTATCTAACACGGCAGCCAGCACGACCGCCCGGTGATGGTCCATCCCGGTGACGGTCCGGCGGGCCTGCCCGAAAGTAGCCGGCACCACCAAGGCCTGGACTTCCACCAAAAATGGCCGGGTCCCCTCCAGGCAGGGGACAACAACCGACCCCGGAACACCCCGGCTGCGTTCGGCCAGAAAAAAGGCCGATGGATTCAGGACCTCCACTAACCCGTCCCCGCGCATTTCAAAAATACCCAGCTCATTTGTGGAGCCAAACCGGTTTTTAACTCCCCGCAGAACCCGGTAAGGGTAGTGCCGTTCCCCTTCCAGGTAAAGCACGACATCCACCATGTGTTCGAGCAGGCGCGGACCGGCAACCGCCCCGTCTTTGGTCACATGTCCCACCAGGGTAATTGCTACGCCCCGGTCTTTGGCCAAGCCTAAAAACCGGGCCGCACATTCGCGCACCTGGGCAACATTTCCCGGTGCCGAGCCTAATTCCGCCCAATAGACGGTTTGGATCGAATCAACCACTACCCAAACAGGCGCGGTATCCCGGATTGCCGCCAGGATGTGTTCAATATTGGTTTCCGGCAACAAGTAAAGGTCAACACCGGTGACCCCTAACCGGCTGGCCCGGAGCTTGATCTGTTGCACCGATTCCTCCCCGGAGACATAAAGCACCCGGCCCCCTTGCCCGGCCAGCCGGTGGGCGGCCTGCAAAACCAGAGTAGACTTACCGATCCCGGGGTCCCCGGCGAGCAAAGTCAAGGAGCCGGCGACCAAACCACCACCCAATACCCGGTCCAACTCCGCAATCCCGGTAGCCAGGCGCAAGTTTTCCGTAACCCCGGCCTGATCAATATGTACGGGTGCTGACGTTTCGGAGCGATCCCGGCGCCTAACCCCCACCCCCGGGGCAACGGCTGGAGCAACCGGCTCCTCCACCAAGGTATTCCAAGCGGCACAGCCGGGACACCGCCCCAGCCATTTCGGCGATTCCTGCCCGCAAGCCGTACAGAAAAACCGGGTTTTTACCTTGGACAAGCCCAAACACCAACCTTATCGTGGGGTCGTACCCCCACACAATTTCAAAACAATTTAACCGCCAACCCTTACGGGCCAGCCAAGGCCGGCCTTAAGGCCGGCCTTCGTCGTTATCCCGCTTAGTAATTAAAGTCAGCTTGTCACCGGCGGCATCAACCGAAACGGTCTCCCCGGCCTTAATTTCACCCCGGATCATCGCATCGGAAAGCTGATCTTCGATCAACCGCTGGATGGCCCGGCGCAAAGGACGGGCACCGAAGTTTTCGTCGAACCCCGAAGCAGCAACCACATCCATTGCCGCCGGTGTCACCGTCAAGGCGACTCCGGTTTCACCTAACCGCCGGTTAAGCTGCTGGAGCATCAATTGAACAATATCGCGAATCTGGTCCCGGTTTAACGGGTGTAAGACAATCGTCTCGTCAATCCGGTTTAAAAATTCCGGCCGGAAGTTCCGTTTGAGCTCCTCCGTTACCCGGTCCTTCATCGTTTCGTAGCGGGCGCCTTCCGCTTGGCCGGCTGCAGGCCTAAAGCCCAGGACACCTTCCCGTTTGATAAACTGGGCGCCAACGTTAGAGGTCATAATGATCACGGCATTACGAAAATCTACGGTCCGCCCTTTAGTATCAGTCAGCCGCCCGTCATCCAACACCTGTAAAAGGATGTTGAACACCTCCGGGTGGGCTTTTTCAATCTCATCCAAAAGGACTACTGAATAAGGCTTCCGGCGGACCGCCTCGGTCAACTGACCACCTTCATCGTGGCCGATATAACCGGGCGGAGCGCCGACGAGCCGGGAGACCGCGTGTTTTTCCATGTACTCGGACATATCAATCCTGACCATGGCGGTTTCATCCCCGAAAAGCGCTTCCGCCAAAGCCCTGGCCAACTCGGTCTTACCGACCCCGGTCGGCCCCAGGAAAATAAAAGAGCCAATCGGCCGGCGCGGATCTTTTAATCCTGCCCGGGCGCGCCGCACGGCCCGGGCAACCGCACTTACCGCTTCATCCTGCCCGATTACCCGCCGGTGCAAGATTTCCTCCAGCTTGAGCAAGCGAACACTTTCCTCTTCCGCCATTTTCTGGACCGGGATCCCGGTCCAACTGGACACGATATGGGCAATATCCTCTTCCGTAACCACCGACCGGGCCGTACCGCGTTGTTGCTCCCACGCCTGTTTTTCATCGGCCAGCTGCTGTTTTATTTTTGCTTCCTGATCGCGGAAGGTGGCCGCTTTTTCAAACTCTTGGGCCTGAACGGCCGCTTCCTTTTCTTTGCGGACCGCTTCCAGCGACGCCTCCAGGTTTTTGATGTCCGGTGGCGCCGTAAAGGAACGGAGTCGCACCCGGGATGCCGCTTCATCGATTAAATCGATTGCTTTATCCGGCAACAACCGGTCGGTAATATACCGGTCACCCAGCTTTACCGCCGCCTCAATGGCTTCATCAGTAATCCGCACCCGGTGGTGAGCCTCGTAACGGTCACGCAGACCAACCAAAATAGCGACGGCTTCCTCCGCCCCCGGCTCATCCACGGTAATCGGCTGGAACCGGCGTTCCAAAGCCGGATCACGTTCAATGTGTTTGCGGTACTCATCCAGGGTAGTCGCTCCAATGCACTGGAGTTCACCCCTGGCCAGGGAAGGCTTCAAAATGTTCGCCGCATCAATAGCTCCTTCCGCCGCCCCGGCGCCAATCAGGGTATGGAGTTCGTCGATAAACAGGATCACATTACCGGCCGCTTTGATTTCATCGATCACCTTTTTCAGGCGTTCTTCAAACTCGCCCCGGTATTTGGACCCGGCCACCACCGCCGACATGTCGAGGGTGACCACCCTTTTACCCACCAGCGATTCCGGCGCTTTGCCGTCCACGATCCGCTGGGCCAAACCTTCGGCGATCGCCGTCTTACCCACCCCGGGCTCCCCGATGAGCACCGGGTTGTTTTTTGTCCGCCGGGACAGGATCTGGATTACCCGTTCGATTTCCTTTTCCCGGCCGATTACCGGGTCCAGTTTGCCGTCCCGGGCCACTTGGGTTAAATCCCGCCCAAAATCGTTCAACGTCGGGGTCGTTTTATCCCGGGGAGTACCCGGTTTGCCTGCCGGCATTCCCGAACCGGCCGGCATCCCCCCCGGCCCGCCCAACATGAGCATTACCTGGTGGCGTACCTTCTCCAGGCTCAAACCGAGGTCGGCTAAAACCCGGGCCGCTACCCCTTCCCCTTCCCGGATCAGCCCCAGCAATATATGCTCGGTCCCGACATAATTAACCCCTTGGCGCCGCCCTTCATCATTAGCCAGTTCGAGCACCCGTTTCGCCCGGGGGGTCAAACCAATCTCCGCGGGGACCGTTTCCCCTTCCCCCAATAAATTGATCACTTCCTGACGCACCTGCGCCAAGTCAATCTGCAAACTGAGCAAAGCCTTGGCGGCAATCCCTTCCCCTTCCCGGATTAGCCCCAGCAAAAGGTGTTCGGTGCCGACCGCCGGATGTTTTAGCCGCACAGCCTCCTCTTTACCCAGGATTAATACTTTTTGCGCCCGTTCCGTAAACCGGCCCAACATACTTTTTAACCCCCTTACACCGGGAATATCATCGGTCATTACCGTCAGCGAGTCAGCTTCTTCCGGATCAAAGCTGCACGCTGGACATCCCGTTCAAAGTGACTCATCTCCCGTCCGGCCGTCTTTTGCAAAAAAGCCGGCCGCATCAGCACCAACATCTCATTGAGTACCTGGGGAGAGACATCTTTAATTATGCCCAAATCAACCCCTAAGCGCACATCGGAAAAGAAGCCCATGGCATCTTGAGAATTAAGGACCCGGGCATGCGTTAAAATGCCGTAAGCCCGGCAAACCCGGTCCTCCAACTGTACCCGGGTTTCTTTCTGCAAAACATGGCGGCCCAACCGTTCCTGATCAATCAGCTGTCTGGCCACAATCACCAGGTTGGACATAATCTCTTCTTCCGCCCGGCCCAAGGTCACCTGGTTGGAAATCTGAAAAAGGTTGCCGATTGCTTCGGTTCCCTCACCGTACAAGCCACGAACCGTCATCCCCAACTGGCTTAAGGAAGCCAGAACCTGGGGAGCCTGGTTGGTTAGAACCAAGGCGGGCAAGTGCATCATTACCGAAGCCCGGAGCGCAGTGCCCACATTAGTCGGGCAAGCCGTCAGGTACCCCAGCCGTTCATCAAAAGCGATCTCCAGTTTTGCCTCAAAAATGTCGTCGATTTGGCTGGCTAAACGCCAGGTATCTTCCATTTCCAGACCGGAAAAAAGGCACTGAATCCGCAGGTGGTCCTCTTCGTTAATTAAAATCGAAATCGCCTCATCCGGCCGGAGAATTAAGCCTTTGCCGCCGGTATCCTCGGCATGCTGGGGGCTAATCAGGTGTTTGTCCACCAATACCACCCGGTCAACCGGCTCCAATCCGGCGAGGTCGACAAAAACCAGCCCACCGGAAGCCTCTTGCACCGCCGGGTCGGCAATCACCGTTTTTATCTGGTTGACCACCTCATCGGCCCCGGTTTCGTTTAACATATGGGGAAAAGGCATGCCCCGTAAATTCCGGGCCAGCCGCACCCGGGAGCTGATCACGATGTCCGCTTCCGCACCGGTGGCTTCCATCCATTTGGTCAAGGACCGGCTAAAAAATTGTTCGTTCATCCCGCTTCCCCCTATTCACCTGCACCCTTTTCCAAGTCCCGGATGCGGTCCCGGATTTTGGCCGCCTGCTCAAACTCTTCCTTGGCTACATGCTGTTGCAAAGCCGCCCGGAGGCTTTGGATCTCCCGCTGCACCCGGATAGCGCCACCGGTCCGGTGGGGAACCTTGCCGGTATGCCGGTTGGAACCCTGTACCCGCCGCAGCAAGGGCAAAATCTTGTTTTGAAACTGCAGATAACAATTGTCACAACCTAGCCGCCCAATTTGACCGATGTGGTTAAAAGCCATCCCGCAATTGCTACATTTTTCTACTGCCGCAAAATTTAAGTTTACCGCTTTTTCTTCTTTATTAGGGTTATAACCTAACAGTCCGGCCAAAAACTTATTGATCGGAAAATTCACCTCAAAGGCCAGCCCCAACTCCTTATGATGGCTATGGGCACATTCTTCGCACAGGTTCACTTCCGATTTAACCCCGTTAACAATTTTCGTCAGGTGAACCGTGGCCGGTCTTTTTTTGCACTCTTCACAAAACACCTGCACACCCCCGGTTGGATTTTCTTTTGCCAAGCCTTTAATGTTATTCCCGGAAAAGAGTAAAAAACATCGCCTTTAAGATCCTGGCCCGAAGCAAATCCCGCTGGGGCGGACGTACCACCAGGACGTCCCGCCGGACGGCAGCCTGCATTAAAAGGCCTTCCCGGGCAGTTACTACTTCGTCCTCCACCAGCCGTTCAATGATCCGCTCGGATTGGCCCTCGGTAATCATATCGCCTAATTGGGTAGCCAGATAATCCCATAAGGCATCATCATCGTCAAACGTCAGTTTAACAATCCGGACAAAACCCCCGCCGCCACGCCGGCTTTCCACGATATATCCCTGTTCCGCCCCAAAACGTTTGGCTAATACGTAATTAATCTGGGAAGGTACACACCCGAAAACCGCCGCCAACTGTTGACGCTGGATCTCAATCATGCTGGCTTGGCTTTTTAGCAGCAGGTCTTTAATATAGCGTTCAATTTGGTCGGTTAAATTGCTCAAAAGTCTTTCACCACCGCAGTCGGGCATTTCTTGACTAAGCCTGACAATTCTAGATTATATCACAAAGATCCTGTTCTCATCCGGGGGCTTTAAATTGTTTGCAAATTGTCGTGGGGTCGTACCCCACGACAATTCCACGACAATTTGGTTTTTTTATTTTTTCAGGGTTAGGGACCCATCCTGAACATCAATCGTGACGGTATCCCCACCCTTTACTTCACCGGCAATCAACGCCCGGGCAACCGGGGTTTCCACATAGCGCTGCAGGTAGCGTTTTAGCGGTCTGGCCCCATAGACCGGGTCAAATCCCTGGCCGGCCACATGCTCCTTGGCCGCTTCGGTCAGGACCAGGCGAATCTGGCGCTCTTGCAGACGTTGCTGCAGGTCAGTGGTCAAAATATCGATAATTGCTTTTAGCTCGGCTAAGGTTAAGCTCTTGAAAATAATGATGTCATCAACCCGGTTTAGAAACTCCGGGCGAAATTGGGTCCGCAAAGCACTCATTACCGCTTCCCGGGCAGTCGCCGTAATTTCACCCCCGGCAGTCAACCCCTCCAATAGATACGCAGAACCAATATTGGAAGTCATGATAATTACCGTGTTTTTACAGTCAACCGTCCGGCCGTGCGCATCAGTCACCCGGCCGTCGTCCAGGATTTGGAGCAGGATATTAAACACATCCGGGTGAGCTTTTTCGATTTCGTCAAAGAGGATTACCGCATATGGCCGGCGGCGCACCGCTTCAGTAAGCTGACCGCCTTCTTCATAGCCGACATAACCCGGCGGGGCGCCGATTAAGCGGGAAACAGCATGTTTTTCCATGTACTCCGACATATCGATCCGGACCATGTTTTCTTCACTGTCAAACAACGCCCGGGCCAGGGTTTTGGCCAACTCGGTCTTACCGACCCCGGTAGGACCAAGGAAGATAAAGGAACCGATTGGCCGCCGGGGATCCTTAATCCCGGAACGGGCCCGCAAGACCGCATCCGCGACCAGCCGGACCGCTTCATCCTGGCCGATCACCCGCCGGCGCAAGATTTCTTCCAGCCGTAATAGCTTTTCCCGTTCTCCTTCTACCAACCTGGCTACCGGAATCCCCGTCCAACGGGACACAATATCGGCGATTTCTTCTTCCGTCACCTCTTCCCGGATCAGCCGGTTACCCCCCTGTTGCCGAAAAAGTTCGGCCTCCGCCGCCTTTAGTTGCCGTTCGAGTGCCGGCAGGCGTCCGTGCCGTAATTCCGCCGCCTTATCCAGGTCGTAGACCCGTTCGGCTTCCTCGACATCACGCCGGGTTTTTTCGATTTCTTCCCGCAAAGCCTGCACCTTACGGATGGCCTCTTTTTCCAGTTCCCACTGGGCCTTCATCGTCGCCGCTTTTTCTTTCAGGTCGGCCAGTTCTTGCCGCAAGGCAGCGAGGCGTTCCCGGCTGGCCTCGTCTTTTTCCTTGGCCAAGGCCATCTCTTCAATCTCCAACTGCATGACCCGGCGGGTGACTTCATCGAGTTCGGTCGGCAGGGAGTCGATTTCCGTCCGGATCATCGCACAAGCCTCGTCAATCAGGTCGATCGCCTTATCCGGTAAAAACCGGTCGCTGATATAACGGTGGGAAAGCACGGTTGCCGCTACCAGGGCATTATCCTGGATTTTCACCCCGTGGTGGACTTCAAACCGTTCCTTCAAACCCCGGAGGATCGAAACGGTGTCTTCGACATCGGGCGGCGCCACCAGCACTTGTTGGAAACGACGCTCCAAGGCCCCGTCTTTTTCAATGTATTGGCGGTACTCATCCAGGGTAGTCGCCCCGATACAGTGTAATTCCCCCCGGGCCAACATAGGTTTCAGCATGTTGCTGGCATCAATCGCCCCTTCGGCCTTACCGGCCCCGACAATGGTATGCAGCTCATCAATGAACAGCAAAATCCGCCCTTCACTTTTTTTGATTTCCTGCAACACCGCTTTTAGGCGTTCCTCAAACTCGCCCCGGTATTTGGCCCCGGCAATCAATGCCCCCATATCCAGGGCAAAAATCGCTTTATCCTTGAGTCCTTCCGGTACGTCACCCCGGACAATCCGCTGGGCCAAACCTTCGACAATCGCCGTTTTGCCCACCCCCGGTTCCCCGATCAGTACCGGGTTGTTTTTGGTCTTACGGGAAAGGATCCGGATTACCCGCCGGATTTCGGCATCCCGCCCGATTACCGGGTCTAACCGGCCCCGGCGGGCTTCTTCAACCATTTCCCGCCCGTATTTCTCCAGGGCTTCATAGGTTTCTTCCGGGTTGGCACTGGTAACCCGCTGGTTCCCGCGCACATCCATCAAAGCCTTTAACAGCCGTTCCCGGGTCACCCCGGATTCCCGCAACAACCGCCCCGCCGCCGTTTTGTTACCTTCTTCGATCAGGCAAAACAGCAGGTGTTCTACCGAGACATAATCATCCTTAAGCCGGCCGGCCTCTTCCACCGCCTTGAGCAGCAGTTTTTGCAGCCGGTTGGTGATGTAAACCTTGCCGGCTTCCACTCCCGGTCCGGAAACCTGGGGCCGTCTTTCCAGCTCCTGCCGCAACCGGCCGCTGATCCCTTCCGGAGCAACTCCCGCTTTAGCCAAAATCCGCGGCGCCAACCCGCCTTCTTGTTCGCACAAGGCTAACAAAAGGTGCTCCCCATCAACTTCCTGATGCCCATACCCAACTGCCAGCGATTGGGCGGCCATCAAAGCGGCCTGGGCTTTCTGGGTCATTTTATTCAAATCCATATGTTTTATCCCTCCTAAGCGGTCACCGGTAGTTTGCCTTTGATTAACTTTGACCTTCGTTGGTATTATACCACAATTAATTGAAATTAAACCAAACCCGGTTGTCGGTCAAATTTCTTTACCATGGCTATTTATCTCGTTATTATAACCCCGGACGCTCCCGGATATATCCTTTTGACCTTTCTTAACGTTCCGGGATCGCAAAAAACCCAGACATCAGTCTGGGTTTTACTATTCATGGCTCCCCGAGTAGGATTCGAACCTACAACCTACCGGTTAACAGCCGGTTGCTCTACCGTTGAGCTATCGAGGAACGGCACTTCAAGGTTTTTTAGTGTTCCCTGAAAACCACACAGAGATTTGAG
>JAQWAU010000077.1 GCA_028707535.1 Heliobacteriaceae bacterium
TAGGAGCTTGTGCCTGTATAGGAAGATACGACCAGGTATCAGCAATTTCCTCCTTCACCGACGGTTATTTCCCTGTTCCGGCAGGCGGACATTGTGGTAATCTGGATTTGAACCCTGCCGTTGTATTTTGTGGGCCAGCATTTTCGCCCATTAAAATTTTTTTTGAAGGAGATGACTTAATGCTTGAAATAATTGGGGTATCAAAAAGTTATAGCCACGGGACAGTTAAGGCCGTAAACCAGGTTGATCTAGCCGTCAAAAACGGGGAAATATTTGGCTTCCTGGGACCAAATGGAGCCGGAAAAACCACGTTAATAAAAATAATTACCGGCATATTAAATGCCGATGAAGGGACGGTAAAAATCAACGGTCAAGATATCCGGACTAATCCCATTGAGGCCAAGATGCAGTTTGGGTTTGTACCGGATGACCCAAACATGTTTACGCGATTAACCGGAATTGAGTACCTTAACTTTATAGCGGATATTTATCTGGTGCCAAGGGAAACCAGGCAACAGCGAATGAAAATTCTCTTAGATCGATTTGAGCTGACAAATGCGTTAAATGATCTGATTCAGAGTTATTCCCACGGAATGAAGCAGAAAATCGTCATCATCGGCGCTCTTCTGCCTAACCCCCCGGTATGGATTCTGGATGAACCAATGACCGGCCTTGATCCCCGCTCATCCTTTGTTCTGAAAGAGATGATGCGGGAACAAGCCGATTCCGGGCAGACCGTATTTTTCTCCACCCATATTTTGGACGTCGCCGAGAAGGTTTGTGACCGGATTGCCATCATTAATAAGGGTAAGGTAATTTTTAGCGGGACGATGGAGGAAATACACGAGCATTTCAAGGAAAATAAATCTCTGGAAAAAATGTTTTTGGAGCTTACGGAAAATGAGTAGGTTTAAAGCGTTGGCCCAAGTCTTATTGCGCATTAGTTTCGGAATACCCGTACTTAAAGCCAAAGCCTTAACCGATAAGTTTGCCTACCTTAAGATCCTGGGTGTTGGCCTAGCTATTGTGGCCGGGTTCGCCCCGGCGATGGTTTTGTATTTTAAACTCCTCCAGCAGGGGTTTGATTTATTGGCGCCGCTTGGACAGCAAGGCGCAATCCTAACCCTGGGTATCGTCTTGGTGAGCACCATGATCTTTTACTTTGGTATTTTCTACGTTCTCAATACCTTCTACTTTGCCGGGGACGCAGAATCTCTTTTATTCTTACCTTTAAGAGCTTGGCAGGTGCTGGGCGCTCGATTTACAGTCGTCTTATGCTTCGAGTATTTAACGGAATTGCCTTTTTTGTTGCCCCCGATTTTGGTTTTCGGCGTAAAAAGCCACGCAACGGCGGTTTACTGGATATATGCGTTGATCGGTTATTTGATCCTACCACTGGTACCACTTGCCCTGGCCTCATTACTTGCCGTCCTGGTCATGCGGTTTACTAACTTTGGCCGGAGGAAAGACCTGCTGAGAATACTTGGCGGGATATTTGTTATTGTCTTGGCCGTGGCGTTCCAATTTGTTTTCCAAAAACTTGGCCCGAATAAGCTGGACCCTGTTTTTCTACAACATTTACTTACTGACCCGGATAGTCTGATCCAGGTAATCAGCCGGTTTTTTCCGTCCACCAAATTTCTGGTCCTGGCCCTGGTTCATAACGGTACAATTACAGCCTTCCTTAACCTGTTATCCTTTATCATTATTTCCCTGGTGGCCGTAGTAATAACTTGGTGGGCCGGGGAAAAAGTCTATTTCCAGGGTCTTATCGGTTCTACTGAAACTACCGCCAAAAGAAAAGTCCTCAGCCCTGCCGATTTTAAGCAATTGGTTAAGGTATCGCCACCTTTAATCACCTATTTAATTAAAGAACTCCGTCTGTTAATCAGAACCCCGTCCTATTTTATGAATTGTGTTCTAACCACCCTCCTGCTCCCGGTTTTTCTCGTTATACCCTTGATCATCCAATCACGTCAAGAAAACGGCCCGCTACCCTGGGAAGGCCTGGCCCAGAATCCCCGGTTCCAAGTCATAATTTTCGCCGCTACCTGTGCTATCGTCATCTTCCTCGCAGTTTCCAATGCCATAACGGCTACCTCGCTATCCCGTGCAGGGAAACAGTTTTTTATCTCACAATTTATTCCCCTTCCATTTGAAAAACAGGTCCAGGCTAAATTGCTGTCAGGCTTAATCTTTGGGATTATCGGGACCATACTAATCCTGATCACCGTCAGCGTACTGCTTAAAATAAATACTGCCCTGGCGGGGAGCATCTTTTTAGTCTCCCTGGTCGCGATCATCCCCGTGTTGGAAGTGGGTCTATTGATCGATATCTACCGGCCAAAACTTGATTGGGATAATGAACAAAAAGCCGTTAAACAAAACCTCAATTCCTTATTTGCCCTGCTGATTACTGTTCCCTTTGGGGGTGGCATCACTTATATCACCATCAGGTACATGGATTCAATGCTACCGGCGATTCTGTTCAATTTGTCTTGCTATGGACTGCTGGGTGTAGGGCTGTACTATGTTTTAATGACCAAAGGGATCGAACAATACCGTAAACTAGAAGGTTAGGGTCGTACCCTCGCGCAATTTGGAAACAATTCGTGGCTTATTTTAATCGATCAGGTTTTTTTCCGGCGCCAACCCTGTTTAAAAAACCGGATCGTCCGCTCCAAAAGGTCCTCCGCTTCCGCTGCCACCGGGTTGGGGACCACAGGGTCCTCAGGTAGGATGTCCCCGAGGAAAATTACGGGTGCTTGGCTTTCGTCATCCGGCGGGGAAGTCATCAATTCTTGCACCCGGTCCTGCAGCCGTTTGACTTCCCGCTGCAGCCGCTCAATCTCCTCTTTGACCACCAGGTCGTGGACCTCATCAGTCAGCCGCAATTGCCCGACTACCAGTTCTTCGCCATCTTCCCCGACCACCGGGTCTTCCCGGAAGTCTAACCGGCCTTTTAGTTCCCGGTTCTCTTGTTCCAGGAGAAATAGCAGCTCGGAAAGTTGTTCCCGCCGTTCCTCCGAACGGGCCAATTCCTGGCTCAAGGCAGTTTTTTCCTCTTTCAGGGCTTCGACGACCACCGGTGAGGTGTGGGCACACCGGTCCTTAAGATGCCGGTTTTGCATCTGCAATTCGTCGACCTCTGTCTCCAACCGGGCAAACCGGCAAGCGATCTCCTGTTCCCGGCGGGCCACCATCGTCGCCTCATCCGCTACCGGCGCCTTTACCTGATCCCCGGTCCCTGCCGTCAGCCGCCGGTGGAGTTCGTCCCGTTCGGTTTCTACGGCATCAAGCTGGGCCAAAATTACCTGCCGGCGTTCTTCCCCTTTTTGCAGCGTGGCTTCCAACTGGGTGATCAGGGTTTCCAATTCGGCCACCAGCTCCGGATCAGTGGAACCGGCCAAAGCCCGCAATTCCCGGTTTTCCTGCCGCAACCGGCTCAATTCTGTGGCGAACCGGGTGCGGTCCGTTTGGGCCTGGGCCACCAAAGCGGTTTGCCGGCTTTCCCGGTCCCGGGGCCCCTGCCAAATCTGCCAGCAACGGGCAATCATTTGCTGCACCGCTTCATCCAGGTTATCCGGCCATTCTTCTACCAGCCAGTAAGCAAAAGGCTTAATCCGTTCCGGGGGCTGGACCAAAAAAGTATATAACGGACTGTTTTTCAGGGCTGCTAAAACTACCGGCTGGTCAAATACCAGCACATTTTCCTCCTGTTGGACCAAAAGCAAAAACTCGCCACCGGCAGCCGCGACAGTTTCAATTGCCTCGGCCACTCTTTCCGGGGCATTCATGTTAACGTAATGAGCCTGCAAATTAAACCGCCGGCCCTGGTTTATGTAATGCCGGAAACTTTCCCCGGCCCGGTTGTTTGGGGCGATGACCAAGCGCACCTTAACCGAACCCCGGCCGGGATCTACCGGCCACTCCTTCGGTCGGCGCCGGCCGAGGAAACCATCCCGCACCAGTTGTCGGGCCCGGTTTACCCGCGATTTACCCCGGAAAGTCACCACCCGCATCGCTTTAACCTGCAGCCAAGGGAACCGTTTGCCCTGGCCTCCCGGCCACAATACCGGAAAACCGGTAGCTACCACAATGTTTCCCGGTTGAAATTTACAAGCTAACTCTTCCGGCACCATCCACAACATGGTTTGCCCGAACAAATCAAGGACCATCCAAAGCACAGCCTCACCTACCGGGCTACACCGGGGCAACAGTTCCGCCGTTACCTGGAATTCACTCCGACTCAAAATGGGTTTAGTTTCTCTTTCCACAAT
>JAQWAU010000078.1 GCA_028707535.1 Heliobacteriaceae bacterium
GAAAGGGCGGTGTCTTAGACCACTTGACCAACGGGCCGGTTCGGAAACAAAGTTTGACGGCAATTATCATACAATATAGTTTCGTTCCTGTCAACCCCCGACCGGCCACGTTTCTTCACCTTTGTTCCTCTATAACCCGGATAAATTGCGGCACCAACCCCGGGTCAAACTGGGTCTCCGTACAGCGCCACAGCTCCTTTAAGGCCTCCCGAACCGGAATCGCCTTCCGGTACGGCCGGTCACTGGTCATCGCCTCGTACGCATCACTAATCGCTAAAATACGGCACTCCAAGGGGATCGCTTCACCTTTGAGCCCGAAAGGATAACCTTGCCCGTTCCACCACTCGTGGTGCTTTAAAATTAAATCGGCCACCGACGCCAATTCCGGCGCCGCCAAAGCAATACTGTGACCAATTTCACAATGGCGTTGCATCAAAGACCATTCCGCCGCGGCCAAAGGCCCCGGTTTATGCAAAATGGGACCGGGTATACCAATCTTACCGATATCATGAAACCGGCCAAATAAACGCAGATCCGCCAACCTTTGTTCCGGCAGGCCGATTGCCGCCCCCAAAGCCGTTACTAAATGTCTTACCCGTTTGGCGTGGTTTTTGGCCCTATGGTCCCGTTTTTCCAGGGCTTTTAACAAACAAAAAATAACGGTACCCTGTAAACGCTGTTTTCGGTGCAACTTGTCCCGGTACATGTTCTGGTCTGCTTGTTGAAAAAGTTCCGCCATTTTGAAAGGCGGCCGACTAGCGGCAAAACCGACCGAAATACTCAAGGGTATCTCCGGATTGTGGTTATTGTGCTCCCGGATGGCCGCCTTTAGCCGGTTGCAAACCTGTTCCACCGTATCCTGATCACATTCGGGCAAAATGGCCACAAATTCGTCACCCCCAACCCGGGCGACCACATCATTTTCCCGGAACACTTTTTTGATTACCCGGGCCGCCGCCAACAGCACGGCATCACCGGCATTATGCCCCAAGGTGTCGTTGACCACTTTCAGGCCGTCAATATCGCAAATTATAATCCCGACGGAATTAAGCCGCCCTTTTTCCACCCGGCGCATTTCCTGCTCAAAATAGGCCCGGTTGTAAATGTCTAAATTGGCATCGTGCAAGCTCAGGTATTTAAGCTGCTCCTCCAGCAGCTTCTGTTCGGTGATGTCCCGCAAGGTCTCAATTGCCCCCACCAGCTGCCCGTTATGGTCGTAAAGCGGTGCGGCGATGCCCCAAACATACCCCCCTTGCCCTTGCCGGATCTTGGGAGCGAAAACCTGCCCACAGACCGCCCCCCCTTTTCGCGTATAGTTTTCGTAACCGGCTTGATTAACTTGAAGGTCATTCCCCAGGTGGTCAATTAAGACCTGGCGGGGCTGGCCGTAAAACGGTTTCCCGTAAGCATAATCCCCTTTCCCGATCATCTGCTCTTTCGGTACGCCGGTTAAGGCTTCGATCGCCTGGTTCCAGGCGATTACCCGCTTTTGCTTGTCGATGACAAATGTCGGGTCAGGCAAAAACTCAAGAATATCCTGCAACTGCCGGTGGGCGGAACGCAAGGACTCCTCCGCTTGCTTTCGGGCAGAAATATCAACGAGGATCGCAATTCCCTTTTCCGCACCCCGTAAAATTGCAATGTTTGCCAGAACCGCCTTGACCGTCCCATAGCCGCCGTAAAAAGGAACTTCAAATTGATAGGAAACAGATACACCGCCATTCCCGTCCCAGACGCTCTCACCAATAGGGGCTAAATCCTCGGCCCGGATAAATTCTGTCCATTCTTTTTTTCCTTCAATTTCTTCCCGGGTAAAACCGGCTAATTTGGCGAATTCTTCGTTGACCAGGGTAATTAAGCATTCTCTGTTAAAAACAGCAATCGGCATACTGCAAAACTCAAAGATCGTATGATAGATGTTCGCGTTTTCCAATACGCCCATCTTCCTCATCTCCAGCCAATGTTTTCCATCTACCAATTTTATTCTTCGCCAAGTCTACGTGGTTTCCTGCCTCCTTAGACCAGAACTTTTCCGTCATTTTTCGACATTATGTGCTGACTTAGGATACCCGGTACTTAGCCGCCGCTTGTTGCAGCTCAACCGCCAAGCCGGCCAAGGATTGGGTAGCGCCGGCCGTCTCTTCGGCGCCGGCGGATGATTCCTCGGAAAGGGAAGCCACGTGCTGGACGGCCGTGGAAGCCTGCTCCACCGTAGCCGCCTGTTCTTCAGCCGCCGCCGCGATCTCCGCCACTTCGCCGGCGCTTTCTTTGACCTGTTCCCGGATCACTGCGAAGGCCGCCCCGGCCTGCCGGCTCAGCTCCCGCCCATTTTCGGCGACTTCTACCGCCTGCCCGGTTACCTCCTGAATGTTCTTAATTAAGGCGGTAATATCTTTAGTCGCTGCCCCGGACCGTTCGGCCAGTTTACGCACTTCGTCGGCCACCACGGCAAATCCCCGGCCGGCATCTCCGGCCCGGGCCGCCTCAATGGCCGCGTTCAACGCCAGCAGGTTGGTCTGGTCGGCGATGTCTTCGATCATTTCCACAATTTCGCCGATTTTATCTGAACTCTGCCCTAAAACCAGCACATTCTGGGAAATTGTGTCCATCCCTTCGATGGTATGGGCCACAACCTTGCCCCCCTCCGCTGTGGCTTTGGTCGCCTGCTCGGAAGCCACCGCCGCTTTCTGCGCCGCATTGGCCACTTGCCCCGCCGCCCCGGTCAGGTCGGTCATCATCTTAGTTAAGCCCTCAGCCTCCTGGGCCTGGGCCTGGGCCCCCCCGGCCACCTGCTCCGTTGCCGCTGAGATCTCTTCACTGGAAGCCGCTACCGCTGTGGCCCCATCCTGGACCTTTTGTACAAATTCCTGCAAATAATCCAACATCGTGTTGAGTGATCCGGTTAGTTGGCCCATTTCATCTTTAGTGGCAACTTCACCCCGGACGGTAAGGTTACCCTGCTCAACCTCGCTGATCACCGTTTGGAGATGTTGGACCGGCCGGGTAACGGTCCGGGAGATGAAAAAGCCCAGGCCAACGGCACAAGCCATCCCGCCGGAGGCAGTAACCACCATGAAAATTATCGCCATTAAAGCAGTCGTTTTGTTCTGGTCGGCGGCTTGCTTCGCCAGATCAAGTTCTATTTGATAGAGGTTGTCCACCCCTTGGGCAATTACTCCCGCCGCTTTTGTCGCTTCCTCACTCCGCAACAAAGCCAGACCGGCCTCATCCTGGCCGTTTAAAGCCAACTGGACAATCTGGTCCCGCATGGTCCCGAATTTTGCCAGCGCCGCTTTAACTTTGTCGTACTCCTGGCGGGCCGCCGTCCCTTCAATCCGGGTTTCGTACTTTTCCAGCAGAGCGATCGCAGACTCCCGGAGGGCTTCTATTTCCTCGGCACACCGGGTTTTGGCCGCCGGATCATTAACCGTAACGATTTCCCGCAAACCTACCCGGATCTCCTGAAAATCTGCGTCAGTGTTACCGAGAAAGGCCAACGCCTCCGCGTTATATTCATACAGCTTGGTAGCGGCGGTGTTAATTTTCACGAGCCCGAAAACCCCGGTTGCCCCGGCCACCACCGCGGCAATAGCGATAAAAACAAACCCGGACAAGATTTTGGTACCGATTTTTAGATTATAAAACTTTTGCAGCCACTGCATCGATGTCCTACCTCCCTTAATAAACTAAGCATTGCTTCCTAATAATATCGAATCAGGTTCCTAAACCCCGCCGCTCAGCTCAGCCATTGCCTCAGGGCTTGCGTCACCCGTTCGCGTTCAAAAGGTTTAACAATGAAATCACAGGCGCCGGCCTGAATGCACTCTTTCACGTATGTATTGTGACCCATGGCACTGCACATGATCACCTGCGCCTGGGGGTCAATCTGCCGGATTTTTTTCAGGGCCCCAATCCCGTCAAGGACCGGCATAGTGATATCCAGCATGACCAGGTCCGGTGAATGTGCCTGGTATTCCCGCACGGCCTGTTCTCCATCCGCCGCTTCCGCCACGACGGTATGGCCGGCCTGGCTAATGATTTGTTTTAAAACCAGCCGCAAGTAGGTTGAATCATCAACAATCAACACCTGGCCCACACTTGACGCCTCCTTTAGATGCTGTGGTGGTTTTATCTAACCGGAAACCATATTGTTTTATATGCAAAAAGCATGCCAGTTTTGGCACGCTTTTACTTTTGCCGTATTTTTTTGCCATCAGCTTTGCCTTCCGGCTTTTTCAGCAGT
>JAQWAU010000007.1 GCA_028707535.1 Heliobacteriaceae bacterium
TTACCCGGTCTGCCAAAGGCTTCATGTTCATCCTAGGTTAACCCTCCTCCGAATATGTTTCTTGTTGTTAGCACTCGTCGGCGGCTAGTGCTAACATGCCCAAATAATATAATATGGAGGAGCCGATCCGGATGCAAACATGCCCATACCCAATTAGGCCGGATTAACTCCTCCTTACAAATTATTTCCTCGTATTTTAACAATATGCACCTTTGCTTAATGTTTTTTATCATGAACACCGGAAAGGCACCAATTAAGACCCCCTTTTTCCGTGGTCATCGCTTTGCCGTTAAGTAAACCCGCCTTAAAAACCCGGACGAATGCTTTAACCACCACCGGATCGAATTGTGACCCGACATGCTTTTCTAGTTCTTTTATCGCATTTGCCGGGCTCATCCCCTTACGGTAGGGACGGTCGGTAGTCATAGCGTCGAAAGCGTCCGCCACAGCAATAATCCGGGCGGTGATATCGATATTATCACCCTCGAGATTTTCCGGGTAACCACTGCCGTCATAACGTTCATGATGATGTTTAACCCCTGGAATGATACCATAAAGTTGTTTAATGTGATTGAGAATTTCTTCCCCATAAATAGTGTGTTTTTTGATGGCTTCAAACTCTTCGGCCGTCAACCGATCTTTTTTCAACAAAATCTCGTCGCTAACCCCAATTTTGCCGATATCATGGAGAACCGCCGCCAATTTGAGTTTCTCCATCTCTTCAGCGGCAAGTCCTAAGGCTTTACCGATGCCGGCACAGTAGTTCATTACCCTTTTGGTGTGCCCTCCCGTGTACGGGTCGCGTTTTTCAATGGTTTCCGCCAGGGTATAAACCGTAGTCAAAAACCCTTCTTTAAGACTGTCGTAAAGCCGGGCATTTTCGATGGCCGCGGCCGCATGGAAGGCTAAGGTAGTCAACACCTTTAAGTCTTCAGCCGTGTAGTTCTTCGGTTCATCACTGGTTATGATAATTACCCCAATGACTTTGTCCTTAATTCTTAACGGAGCAAACATGAGTGACCTTACAGCATTACTTAAATGGCGATACCGGGCATCGGTAAACACATCATTGACGATCTCGGCCTTGCAAAAGTAAGCCGCCGGGTCCGGCGGCTTATTCCCCACCGGACCGGCAGCAGCCAAGACTTCCCAAGCAATCATATCCCCATTAAACAACACTACCGCGATATTTTGAGCCCGGATCAGCTTTTGGGTCTCCGCAATCACAACTTGCGCCACTTGTTTCGGGTCAAGATTCGCGGCTAATTTTTCACAAAAATCATAAAACAAGGTCAGCTCGCGATATTTTTCCAGGGTTTCCCGCCCGAGAACCTTCTTCTCAAACTCCACGGAAGCCAGGTAAGACAACAAAGTGGCGACAACCCTAGCCTGTGGACCACCAACCCAGCCGATCAGTTTACCGTAACCCTTGACCGGCAATTGGTCTCCAGCCAAATCACCACTCCAGCTGCCGGCATCACCGAACAGGAGTATTCCTTTTGCGTCCCAAACCCAAACAGGTATTTCAATACCGGTGATCTCCCTAATTAGGGAGATCACCTCTTTTTTGGCCACAAGACGTTTGAGGCTTATCTGGACCATGTTTAAATTTTCCTTTGCTGTTTAATGGTGAACCAGCAATGATGTCATTACCCATCGAGACTGTTCGACATTAAATGACAAAAACCTGCCAACCCTGGTCACACAGCAGAAGTGTTTCTAGACAATGAATTTGTTTACGATCGTTTGCAGTTCACCCGCCATTTGCGCCAGCGACTGACTGGAAGCGGTGATCTCTTCCATGGTGGCACTTTGTTCCTCGGTTGCCGCCGACACAGTTTGCGCTTGACCGGCAGTATCCTTACTAACCGTCTCAATGGCATCAACCGCCGCCACAATTTGGTTGGCCCCCTCGGCGACCTGTTGAATTACCTCGGCGATATGTTGCACTTCCCGGGAAACATCGTCGACCGTTTGGGTAATCGCCGCAAATGAACCCCCTGCTTTATTGGCCACCTCCGTACCCGCTTTAACTTCTACGGCCCCTGAATTCATTGCCGCAACCGCCTTATCCGTTTCTCCCTGCACTTCACTGATTAGGGTGGCAATCTGGTGAGCGGCTTCCTGCGACTGTTCCGCCAATTTACGCACCTCTTCGGCCACTACGGCAAACCCCCGGCCGGATTCCCCCGCCCTGGCCGCTTCGATTGCGGCGTTTAAGGCCAATAAATTTGTTTGGCTGGCAATCCCGGATATCGTGTCCACAATCAGGCCGATTTCCTTGGAGTGTTCCCCTAGTTTGGCGACAACCTCCACGGTCCGCAATGTCGTCGCTTCAATATTACCCATTTGTTTAATTGCCGCCGTTACGGCCTCGCCGCCTTCCCGGGCCGCACCCGTGGTTCTTTGGACTGCCCCTTCCGCCCGCTGGGCGTCGGCTACCACCAGATCGATCGCCGCCGAAATCTGGCTCACCACCGTTGCCGTTTGACCGACGGAATCAAGTTGTTTTTCCGTCCCCCCGGCAACAGAGGAAATCGCCTCCACCACTTGATTGGTGGCGGCTGCCGCCTGTTCGGCGCCGGCGGACAACTGTTCCGAAGAAGAACGCAAAAGATCCGTCGATTTTTTGATTTGCTGGATCATATCCCGGAAATTGGCCTGCATCGTTTTTAATGCCTGCCCTAACTCACCTACTTCGTCCGCCGAACGGACTTCCATCGCGTGACTCAGGTCCCCGGCCGCCATTTGGTTCGCATCACCCACTAAGGCCAATATCGGGTTACGAAATATCCGGGTAAGAAAAACGCTTAACAGCAGCCCCACGATTAAGGCAACCAAGGTTATAGTCAACGAAAGACCTTGAACCGCATTGGCATCGCCAAAGGCCTCTTCGAAACTGCTGACGACAATCGCCCCGTTTTCGTCACTGACATTTTGCAACAAAGCGTCAATCTCTTCGGTAATCGGAATCAGGCTGTAGGCAATCTCTTTTGACCTTCGTTCCAGTTCCAATGCCCGGGTGATGTTGCCGGCCCGCAATTCCTGGTGGTAAACCCGGACCACCGGCGCCAGGTCGTTCACCAAACCATCGCGGTATTTAGCGGTCATCTCAATCAATTGCACCGCGTCTTTTTTCTTTTCTTCCCGGGCCATGGCCATGATTTGGTTTTCCAATTCAATGGTATTTTTCATCGTTTGGTCCACTTGTTGCATAAACTTTTCGTCACCGTAGGCCACAAACCCCCTGATTGCGGCAATCCCCGAACCAAATTCATCCAATATTTTAAGCCCCAGTTCTTGCCGGTCATGCGCCTCATTAATCGTTGTAAACTGGTCTTTAATGGTGTTCAAAAAATAAAAGGAGCTACTGCCTAAAACCAGCAGCATGATTAACATTACCCCAAAACCGGAACCGATTTTTTTCCCGATGGTTAGCTTCATCTCGCCGTGCCACCCCCGCAGGGAAAGCAAGTCCCTCCTTAATAATGAAAATAACGACTTTTTAATTGGTCGCCTGTTACCGCGTAATTTGTCCCGCATCACCACCAAACCGGTATATATCCGCTAACTATTTTTATTATTTTGATAATTCACCTAATTCGCCATTTCCGGCCCATAGTCCTTTTCCGGGCTAAGCATTTTCCAGGACTATAGTCCCCTTTCGAAATCACCCCGACGAACAAAAAAACATCCGGAAACAGTTTCCCGGACGCTTTTATATATGCCGTTTATAGGACTACTGCCGGCGGTAAGGCAGGGGATCAGGCACCCCAACCGCCTGAAAGCCGGCCAAACGTTGCCGGCAACCGGCACAATGCCCGCATGCCGGGGCTTCCCCCTGGTAACAGGTATGGGTTAAGTGTAAAGGGGCCCTCAACTGTAAAGCCAGCCGGATAATCCCGAACTTTGTCATCCGGAGTAACGGTGTCATTACCTTGACCCCCTTACCCTCTGTACCAGCCGCCGTACCTGTGTCGATCACCTGCTGAAAAGCAGCGATAAACTCGGGCCGGCAATCGGGATAGCCGGGATTGTCCAAGGCATTTACGCCTAGATAAATTCGCCCGGCGCCAACCATTTCGGCCCAAGCCAAAGCGTAGGCCAAAAAAAGAATGTTCCGCGCCGGCACGTAAGTAGCCGGCACCCCGCCCGGGGTTGTCCCCGCATTTACGGTCCTAGGCACACTCCCCGCCTCAGCCGTTAAGGCACTCGCCGCGAAAACGGTCCCTAAATCGATCACCCGGTGTCTAGCCCCGTAGTATTCGGCTATATCGACCGCAGATTTAATTTCCCGGTGGTGCCGCTGGTTATAGGCGAAAGTTAAGGCAAAGATCTTTTCCTCCTGCTTGGCCGCGATCGCCATACAGGTCGTCGAATCCAGCCCGCCCGAAAGGACCACAACAACCGGAATATTTAGCGGCTGATTGTCATTAACCGGTGACATACTGCCGACCCCACTTCCTCAGTTGACGAGCTGCCGCCAATGTCGGGTGTCCGGTACTTGCCCTCGACCAGCACCGTCTCCACCGCCTTAAGAACCTTTGCCCCCCAGTCGGGACGCCCGAAGTGGTCTAACATTTGACTTACCGACCACACTGCCGCCAAGGGATTCGCAATCCCCTTTCCCGCAATATCCGGCGCCGAGCCGTGAATCGGCTCAAACATCGACGGGTATTTCTTTTCCGGGTTTAAATTTGCTCCGGCGGCTAAACCCATCCCCCCGGCGATCGCCGCTCCTAAATCGGTCAAAATATCCCCAAACAGGTTCGACCCGACGACCACCTCAAAACGCCGGGGTTCCCACACGAAAAACATCGCTGCCGCATCGACCAAAAGACTCCGGGCCGGCACTTCCGGGAATTCCCGGGCTACTTGCCGGAAAACCTCGTCCCAAAAAACCATCGAATAGTTCAAAGCGTTAGCCTTACTGATACTAGTCACACTCCGGCCGAGCCGCTCAGCCAACCTAAAAGCATAACGGATTACCCGCTCGGTGGCAAACCGGGAAAACGTGGCTGTTTGCAGGGCAACTTCCCGTTGAGTTCCCGGGTACAGCCTGGCCCCGGCGCCGGAATACTCCCCTTCGGTATTCTCCCGCACAAAAATCATGTCGACATCCTCCCGCCCCACTGACTTCAACGGGCAGGAAACCCCCGGCAGTAATTTGATCGGACGCAAATTGATATATTGGTCAAACTCCTGCCGGATCCGCAATAACAAGCCCCGCAAAGAAACGTGATCAGGCACTGCCGGGCTACCGACAGCACCCAATAATATCGCGTCATAAGCACCCAATTGTTCAATTCCATCGGCCGGCATCACTTTCCCGGTTTCCAGATAGTAACCACAGCCCCAGGGAAAACAGTCAAAAGCAAAATTTAAATTTGATTCCAACCCGGCTACGGTTTTTAACACCTTAACCGCTTCCGTGATTACCTCCGGCCCAACCCCATCCCCTGGAATCAAGGCAATCCTGTATCGGTAAGCCGCCAATTTCACCAAACCTTCCATCATTGACTATAAGGAGAATCTACCAGTGTATTCTATAACGAAATCCCGCCTGTGCCTATCCCTTCCCCGGAACTAACCCAAAAATACCAAAAAACTCCTCGATTACCGCTACTCAATTCTGGGAAATTTATAGCTGGTTAATCTAATAAAAGGAGGAGATTTCCGAGTGCATCAATCTATCCAACAGCAGATTTATGCTCTGCAAAACCAGTTGCGCCAAATTGAATCAATCGCTTCCCAAATGCAGCATTCCGAACGTCGCAACGAACAACAACTAGCTTCCCTGGCCCAAGCAGAAGGCCATGCGCAAAATCAGCTCCGGCAGCTGCAAACCATGTGTTCCCAGGTAACCCAACACCTGCAGGCTTTGGCAAATCAGGCGCAACAAATGACTTCTACAGCCTATCAAATCGGTTCACAGTTCCGGCCGGAAACTTATAGCACACCGGCTACCTATGCTACTCCTTTCAGTGGCAGCCAATGGGGCCAGCCCATGAACCTGCCCGGCACCCAGAGTAGTTTTGCTCCGGGCGCCGGCACAACAATGGGCTCCATGACCTCCACGGGTTCAATGGGTACCACGGGTTCAATGGGCACACAAAGCTATTCCCCCACCACTACACCAATTAGCGGCTCAATGCCGGCGCAAACCGGCACGATGACCCCATCCTTTGGTCAAACCTCTACCGCCAACCTTCCGGGCAGCAGTGACCTTTTTGCGGCCGGCCAGACCAGCATGACCCAGGGTTATAACGAAAACAAGCCCACCCGCTAGAAAAATAAACGGTTTTTCTCCCGGCCAGCCAAAAAAAAATGCTCCGAAAACAGGTTCCGAAGCAACCAGGCTGCTGAAAAACTTAGCAGCCTCTTTCTTTTTTTGACCCTTTACTAGCCCGCAAACATCTGGACCATAATTTTACCATAGGGGCTACCATTGACGATCCCAATGCCAATCCGCTTAAAGTTGGGGTTTAAGATATTTGCCCGGTGGCCTGATGAGTCCATTAACCGTTGGTGGGCGTCAGCCACCGAGGGATTGCCGGCAAGGTTTTCCCCGGCCGTCCGGTACGAAACCCCGAACTGGCGCATCATATCAAAAGGAGAGCCATAGGTGGGGGAATTATGGCTAAAATAGTTATTGTTCACCATATCCGCGGCCTTAACCCGGGCCACCTTTACCAATAAAGGATCCGCCTCCAGAGGTGATAAGCCGTTAGCAACCCTCTCCGCATTCACCTTCTCCAGCATTAATTGTTCATCTGCATTGAGAACTCCCGGCTGCGGTTGCGGCTGCGGTTGCGGCTGCGGTTGCGGCTGCGGCTGTGGCTGCGGCTGCGGCTGCGGCTGTGGCTGCGGCTGCGGCTGTGGCTGCGGTTGCGGCTGTGGCTGTGGCTGCGGTTGCGGCTGCAAGGCAACCTTGGCATAATGGGCCGAGATAAACCCTGTTTTACCGCTGGCATTCTGCACATAATACCAGTAACCGACCTGCCCCCAGTAACGTAAGGCCTGTCCCCGGTAAACCTTGCCGACAACCACATACCTGGTTCCCGGCCCGGAACGGAGATTGACCACACTACCGGTTACAACTACCACCGGGGCCGTTTGATCGCAAACAACGGCCGGCTCAGTAGCTGCCGCCGGGGCCGCCGGCGTTATGACGATCCCGAAACCGGTCGCCAAAAAAACACCCAACACCAACAAGCTTAGTCTTTTTAACATATACTACCTCCCAGACTTAGAATAATGAAGCAAGGTTCGCTTCAATTATATTTTTTAATCACATTTAAACTCAATCCGCAAATATTGCCAAGTCTGGGTGTTGGCACCTGCCAAGCCGTCCTGCTTAACCTCTACTTGTAAATCATCCGGGGCCGGCCTCCTTTTTCCACCCCTAAAAGATAATCGGATAATTCAACCAAGCCGTAAGCAGCAAATAAGAACATCAAGGGCATAAACGGCACATTGTACCGGGCAAACCCGAAATAAACATTATGCACTACCGTGTAATAAAACGGCAAACTTAAAAGTAAGATCGGCGCCCGGAACTGACCACCGGCGCCAAATGCGTCACCAGGCACTTCATCAGCCCGCCGGCCACCGATTGCCCTGATTTCGTCACTACGAGTCCACCATCGCCACAAGGTCAAGCCAATCCCGCCCAAGGTTGCCCAAAAAACCCAGGCGTGGAACTTGGTGATCCACGGGACAATCGACCACCAGATCGGTTCCCAGACAAAAGCCCGGCTCCACAACAACATAAACTTACCCCAGGTATACCACT
This sequence comes from Heliobacteriaceae bacterium, assembly GCA_028707535.1. GTDB lineage: Bacteria > Bacillota > Desulfitobacteriia > Heliobacteriales > Heliobacteriaceae > STF2-203. Next base: position 7,796 of record JAQWAU010000007.1, read on the forward strand.
TAAAATACCGCCAAGGTTCCTGCGGCACGTTTTCTTCCAGCCGCTCCAAAGCCCGCTCTTTATATTTTTGCTGGGCATCCAGCTCATCGTTCCCTACCGGCCAATCCGCCGCCCCCTCTTTGGTCAGCCCTTCCATATTGACATAAGTACCGAGCAATAACGGTTCACCAGCCCCGGAAGAAAAAGGAATGAACCGGTCAAACTGGATGTAATTGCGCACCCACCACGGAGACATTACCACGCAAAAAACCAACACCAGAGCTGCTGTGTTCCGCCATAGCCGGGGGATAGGAATTTTCCCGCGCCACCACAGGTAGGCCAGGAAAATCACCGGATATAGGGCGTTAGGCGCCCGGGTCAAGGTCAAAATGGCGGTAAAAGCCCCCAACAGCCCGAAAAGAAACAGTTCCGCCCGGTAACTAAGTTGCTCCTCGTGGCTCAGCTTCAATAGCAAAAAAATATATCCCAGCAGAAAAACCGTATATAACGTTTCCGTTAAAATTAGACCGTTAACCATGATGTTAGGCGGGTATACAGCCATCAAAAAAGCCACTAAAAAGGCAATCCGCTCCTCGGTCAGCCGGATGGCCAGCAAGTACGCCAGAAGTACAATCAAGACTCCCAGCACAGCCTGGACATAACGGACAGCCTGGACACCAGTTTCATTGCTGCCGCACCCGGCAAAAATCAAGGCGACGAAAGCCGGAAAAACCGGACCAATAAAGGCAGTTGGGGCTTCGCCTTGGTAAGTCATGGTCCCGGTAGCCAACCAATTTGCCGCACAGTTTATGTAACCGACATCATCACTTTCCAGGGTCAGGGCCGGGCCTTGCGCATAAATCACTCCAAAGCGCAATACCAAAGCCAAAAGTAAAATTATTCCTAACATGAACCGCTGTTTTCGTCCCAAAACTAATTCCCACTCCCCGTTTTGTGCCAATTACCCGCCTAATCCCGGCCGGTTAGGGGATGCCGGAACCCGGCACCCCCCCAGCGCGAAAACCAGGCTATCTTTTTTCCGCCTTTTCTCGCCGTTTACGTTGTAAATGCGGTATATCCCTGGCTGCCATTTTCCACTTTTCATTCATCTCCTGCAGCTTCTGCGTAACCATAAAATTGAAGGTGCCCGCTGGAAAACTACCATCCTCACCTGGTTTACCGGCCACAATACCGGTAAGAATCTCGATCCCTTCATCAACATGGTTGACCGGATAAAGATGAAAAAGACCAGCTTGGGCTGCTTCAATTACCTCCTGATTCAACATCAGGTTGGGGATATTCCGGGCAGGAAAAATTACCCCTTGGTCACCGGTCAAACCCTGGGCGTGGCACACCCGGAAAAAGCCCTCAATTTTTTCGTTGATCCCGCCAATCGGCTGTACTTCGCCATTTTGGTTCACCGAACCGGTGACAGCGATTCCCTGATTGAGCGGGATCCCGGCGATAGCCGATACCAAGGCATAAAGTTCAGTTGCGGAAGCACTGTCCCCATCGATCCCGTCATAAACCTGTTCAAAGGTGAGCGTTGCGGCAAAGGCTAACGGCTTATCCTGGGCAAACCGCGCCGAAAAAAATGCGGCCAAGATCAAAACCCCTTTAGTATGGGTTTGACCGCTCATTTGGATTTCTCGCTCGATATTGACAATTCCTTCCCGGCCCAAATAAACGCGGGCCGTTACCCGGGTGGGCTTACCAAAAGCATAATCACCCAAGTCGATTACCGCCAACCCGTTTACCTGGCCGACAACCGCTCCGGCCACATCTAGGAGCACCAGCCCCTCGGCCATAGCTTCCTGCAACCGGTGCTCCAGCAGGTTAGAACGGTATTGCTTTTCCTTAATCGCCAAGTCCACATGTGAGATATCCACTAAAGGGGCATTTTCCCGGGCAGCCCAAAAACCAGCCTCGACAACAATATCCTTAATCAGCCCCAAGCAAGTCGATAATTTCTTCTGGTGCCCGGCCAACCGACTGGAAAAATCGATCACTCGGCCAACTCCACCGGCAGTAAGTGGTAGTAAATCTTCCTTTCGGCAGACAGAACCGATAAAGGCCGCATATTGGCGAATGTTTTCCGGTGAACGCTCCACCACGTAGTCGAAATCAACCCGTACCTTAAATAATTTCCGAAAATCTTCGTCGAGGCTGTATAACAAATGATAAATCCGGGGGTTGCCGATGAGAATTACCTTCACTGCCACCGGAATCGGCTCAGGCTGCACGGCAGCAAAAGCAGTCAGGCCTAATTGTTCCCCCAAGTTTTCGATCCGCACCTCCCCGGTTTTCAACATCCGTTTTAACCCTTCCCACGCCCCGGGGGAAGTCAACAAGGGTAGGGCATGTAAAATTAAATAACCGCCATTGGCCTGGTGGACAGCGCCAGGCTTAAGCATCGTAAAGTCCGTAACTAAACTGCCGAAGGAACTGCGATATTCTACCTTGCCAAAAAGATTGTAAAAAGTCGGATTCGCCTCCATCACCACCGGCGCACCCACACTGGTTGCGTTATCAACGAACACATTAACCTCATACCGGGTCAAAACAGTCGATTTTTGCAACCGGGTCACCGCCACCACCGTCGCCGGCAGGTTTTCCTCCCCATCCGAAGCCCCAGCCCCCCGAAAATCGTTGAGGTTCTCCGTCACATCAACCTGGATCCCTTCCAGATAGGCGGCCACTTTGCTGTATTGTTTGTACTTTTCCCTTAAAACATCGACCAAATGGCTGGTAGCAGCCACCGCAGTTTCCTGTTCCATTTCCTTTAAATGCTGTTTGGCTTCTTTCTGTAATTGGCGTGACCGGCGAAAAACCTCGGCCATTAATCCCTCCAATTGTTGTTCTTTTTCACTGATCGCCGCCCGGTACTCCTCATCCAAGACCTCGAATTCTTCCTTCGAATATGGCTCACCAGCCGAATTCAATGGTAACGTAAAAACTCCGTTCGGGCCTTTCTGCAACCGGAAACCATACCGCGAGGCTGAATTTTCCATTTCTTTGAACATTTCCGTAAGTTTATTCTCCACCTGCCGCAAAAAGGCTGCCCGCTTCTTCTCAAAGACCTCCCCTTCAAATGCTTTGGGTAATTCGATCTGAAAATCTTCAATCAGTTCCTTCACATCCCGCCGGAACTCACTACCTAAACCAGCAGGCAAAACCAGCACCAGAGGCCGATCCGGTTGATTAAAATTATAAACAAAGCAAATGTCGGCCGGGGTCTGCCCACTTCCTGCCACCTGATTCACTTTGTTCAAGGCAAAGCTCGTTTTTCCCGTGTTAACCGGACCACTGATAAAAATGTGAAACCCCGAATATTTGGCGGCTAACCCGAATTCCATGGCTTTAACCGCCCGGGTTTGCCCGACAATCCCCTCTGCCGCCGGCGACATTTGCCGGGTAGAATCAAAATCCTGGGGATAGCAAAAGGCAGCCATTTGGGCAGGATCTAAACGTCGCCTCATTAATTGGCCTGCCGAAATTTTCTTCACCTTATTCACCGGTGGTTACTCCTCCTTTACCCTTCTGCCTCACATTATTTCGGAAAGGGCTTGAAGAGTTCCTGCGAAATTTCGCCCCGGAAAAAAATAGCGCCTTCCCCCAATGGAAAACGCTATAATAAGTGATCATTTCAAGTTGCGACTAAGTTCCTGATACAACGTTTTTGCCAAACCTAAGTCCTCCTGTTTTGCCAGCTGCTGGGAATAAGCTTGGTCCAGCATTGTTTCCCAAACAGATCGGCCCGGCATTTCCGGAACCAGCCCGGACCGGGGTACCGTCTGACGCAAACCTTTCAACAACTCATAAATAAACATCGCTTCGAAATCCTGACACCGTTCCTTAAGCTGCCGCCGCTCTTTTTCCAGGCCGGGAAGATTTCCGCCCGGTTTGCCAATCGGTTCGGGAGGAAACACACCATCCACCCCTTTATGTTTAAATTACCACCAACCTAACCGCCGAGATATGCCTTTCTGACGGCAGGACTTTGCGCCAGTTCTTGGGCTGTCCCCGCTAAGACAATTCTGCCGGTCTCCAAAACGTAAGCTTTATGGGCGACGGAAAAAGCCATATGGCATTTTGTTCTACTAACAATATTGTCGTACCTGCCTGGTTAATATCTTTAATGATCGAAAAAATTTCTTGAACCAAAATCGGGGCCAAACCCATGGAAGGCTCATCCAGCAAGAATAATTTGGGCCGTGACATTAACGCCCGAGGATAGCAACCACCTTGTCTTGGGTAATTAGTTTAGTGGCAATGTTCAATGATTCGGTCTTATCGGATTTGTTGTCATAGTCAATTAGGTTTCAACTGTTTACCGAGAACGCCGCCCTAGCCGGCAACCATGGCTACAGCCAGGAACAAGCCGATTGCTTTCAACCATCTGCTTTTGCGAAATCTGCCTCCTCTTTTTTGGTCGCTAAAACGGAATTTATTGTTCTATTTGACATTATACTGCTTGCCCCATTACCGTCAATAAAAAAACCGCCGTAAAAAGGCGGTTTTTTACCCGGCAGAAAGTCGCCTGGGATTGGTTACTCGCTGGAAAACTGCGCCGCTTCTTGTTCCACAATCGGCAAGGACAACCGATGATCATCAACCCGGGCCGGAAGTTCCACTACCCGCATTCCAACCGGTGATTCCTGAATTTGGTGCTCTTGCCGGTATTCCGTAAGCAAATCACCAATCCCTTTGAACAAAGCTTTTTCGCCATATACATACCGCATCATACTGGGTATTTCCGCTTTGATCGTCGTAATCGTGATCTCCTTACCCCGGCCTTCAAGTAATTGTAACTGATTGAATACTGTCCGGCGAATCTCTTCGGTGGTACTTCCCCAGCGAATCCGGCGGGGGTTGCCCGTTTCCGGATTAATCTCTTTTTTCCGGCTCCGGCCACGGCCTCGTTGACTAGCCAATCCAGCGGCGTCTTGGGGTAACGCGATTAACTTTTCCCCTGGCGGCAGTTTTCCCTCACCATCAGGGACAGTCTGCTGCCATTGTCCTGTTTGCATTGTGGATAATTGCTCCCGGATACTTTGGAGATCATCCCTTACCGGTACCAATACCCGCTGCAGCATTTCCTCGGCCAAGGAAAAAGCCGCCTCCAAAGCCTGGCGGTATCGCCGGTATTCTTCATCAAGTTTCTGCAAAGCCTTCTCCTTAGTCGCTAATTCCGTCCTTAAACCCATATAACTTACCTGCCTTCCTTTTACCATTCATAATGCACTTAGCATTTTCGTTTTAATAGTATATGCCTTTTTGAAGTGTCCAATACTTATTCCAACTACAAAATCCGTGATTTTTTACTGAAAAACCAAATAAAAAAAGCCGGAGAGCGGGATCGCTCCGGCCTAGTTTAACCACCCTGGAGGGATAGCTAATCACTGGTCATGTGCATATTCCAGAATTCTTTGTAGTATTTGTTCCTTCCGGGCATTCACCCGGCTAAAGTCCATTGCCGGACGGTAATGTTTTTCCAGTTCGTCATGTATCCCTTTAGCCCGCCGGATAAAACCCGCCGCCCGGTTGAAAATATGCCAAAACCGGTGAGTCGCCGCCGCCACTTCGGCGGCATGCTGATTTAAAATCCCGTAATTAATGAATTCGTTCAGATTAATTGTCACCACTTGAAGATTAAGGGTGGTTAAATCTACCGGTAACAGTTCGGAGCCAGCCATCACAACGGTTTCCATGGCAGGGATCAGGACCAAATCTACCTTCTGCGGGTCTAAAGTACAATGAAACACCTCGGTACCCAAACCGGTTGTGCCTGCTTTACGGGCAACCGTCTCAAGTACCGTGGATTTTCCGGTCCCCGGTAAACCGGTAACCAGAAATAACCGTTTGTAGCCGGTCAATAACGTAGGTACATGGTTAACCAAACCTTGAGGGGTAACGGCATTGGCAAATAAATGCCGAATCCGGGCCGGTCCCCACTCTGGTTTAGCCCCCTCAAAAATGGCTGCTAACAATTCGGCGGCAACCCGGTTGACCCCACCCCAGTCCATACACTCCGCCAGGTAAGCTTCCCATTCGTCATGGGCTACCTTGGCTTCTTTCAAATTGTTGTAAGCAATCCAAAAAAAACGCCCCACCCGGTGGTTTGCCTGTAAAATATCATTCTTAACCACTTGCAATTGGTCATCCCGCCAATAATCACCTAAATAAACAATTTCACCTACGGCCCCCGGAAATTTAGGCTCAACCACATGTGGATGGGTCCCATCCAGCAAAGCGACACCAATCGCCGGAATCACCAAACCGTCAATAGAACTATTGTCGGAGGAACAACAATGGTGTTCGAGATCAAACCCTTTTTCCTGGAGGACAACCCCGATTGCTTTCATCAAGGAAGACTTGCCTACCCCCGGCCCCCCTTTAATGACGTAAATCCGGGTACAATCAGGTCTAATGATCTGGTCATAAAACGAGAAAAAACCTTGAGCCGTATTAGCCCCCGCAAACATTTTGCGTAGCCGCCCTCTTTTCACCGGTGTTCCCTCCTCCTGGTTTTCGCCCCCCAGCGCTAAAGCAGGAACTACCCCGGTTGATCATATGCCCCTTCCCGGTCAGCCGTTACTGCTGCCCGCAAAAAGTTAAAGAAACACCCAAGCGGGTGCTTCTTTAACCCAGTAACTTTCACCGTTCAGTTTGGCCGGCCCCGATCTTGATCCCAGGGAACCCGAATTAAGTCTGCTAATTCTCCCCATTTTTCGACCACCACATCTGCCCCGTAAGCCCAGAGTTTTTCCGGTTCGGCGACACCCCAAGCCACCGCGATACAAGGGATCCCGGCATTATGGGCCGCTTCAATATCAAAACGGCCATCCCCGATATAGACACTTGCCTCCGGACCAATCTGCAAGGTATTCATCGCCTGCATCAGGGAATCGGGTTGGGGTTTGGGTTGGGGCACATCATCAGCCCCAACCAATACATCCAACAGAGGCCGGATCCCGGTATACAGCAACGATCTTTGGGCCGCCTGACGCCGTTTACCGGTTACCACCCCGGTTCTTTTGCCGACCTGACGCAAGGCCGCCAGGATCTCCCGGCTACCGGCAAACAACCTGGTGTGGGCATCATGATGCCGATCGTAAATTTGCCCGTACAAAGCCATAAACTCCCGCCACCGGTTCCCGCCATAATGCTGACTAATCGCTTGCAGGGACTGGCCCATAAAATTCATCACTTCCCCATCGTTCCAGGGAATCCGGAAATGGGTGAAAACCTGCCGGTAAGTTTCGCGGATTAGCGGCAGCGAATCAATCAAGGTCCCATCCAAATCTAATAAAACAAGTTCCCATTTTTCCGGCTGTAAGGCCGCCTGGTTACGAATCCGGATCATAAAGCCACTCCATCCTGCGTTTTTGTGCGGTAACGCCGCCAATATTGACCCAAGGCCTTTTGCGCATCATCCATCAACGTATATATTACCGGAATCACGACCAGGGTAAATAGCGTCGACGTTAACAGTCCGCCGATTAAGACCCAAGCCATGCAACTGCGGGATTCACTGCCCTCGGTAATGGCCAGGGCAGTCGGCATAAAACCGCAAATCATCGTCAAGGTAGTCATCATAATCGGCCGGAGCCGGGTTTGCCCCGCCTCCATCAAGGCCTCCCGCAAGCTGCGGCCCCGTTCCATCACGGTATGGGTATAGTCGATTAATAATGTGCCGTTTTTCGCCACTAACCCATCCATCATAATAATCCCAATCATAGAAAACATATTCAAGCTATTCCCGGTGATGGCTAAAGCGAACAAGGCGCCGAAAATACCCAACGGTAAGGCCATCATCCGGATAAACGGGGTCAGGAACGATTCGTACAACATCACCAAAACCATATATACCAACACAATGGACAACAGCAGTGCTGCGACCAGCTCAGTAAAGGATTCCTGCATTCCCTCCGTCTGCCCCACAAATTTATAACTATAACCGGCCGGTAACCCCGCCGCCTTTATCGCTTTTTCCGCATCCTGGACAAAATCATTCAACACCCGGCCCTCGAGGTTTGCCTGCACGGTTATGCAGCGTTGGCGGTCAGCCCGCCGGATCTCGGTAGGACCGGTGCCGGTAGTTATTTCCGCCACCTGACCGAGCTTGATTCCGGTGCCGTTCGCCGCGGTCAAGGTCAGGTTCCGCAGGCTGTCTAAATCCGCTTTATTTAAGCCGTCCAGCCGGACCACAATGTCTACATCTTTATTCGCTTCCCGGTAAACCGAAGCAGTTTCCCCGCTCAACGATGTGCGCACCGTCCGGGCGATATCATTGACGGAAACCCCCAGGGCGGCTGCCCGCAAGCGGTCGACCCGCACCTGGATCTCCGGTTGCCCCAACCGCCAATTGGAATCGACATCCCGGGAACCCGGGATCCGGGCAATGATTCCCTTAATCTGATCGGCGACCATACCCAAGTTTTGGGGATCAGGCCCCGTAACCTCCACCTGGACCGGCTTGCCGCCGCCACTGCCCATTGTATCACTAACCGTAACTGTAATCGTCCCTTTACTGAAATCCCGGGACCAGCCCCGGATTTCTTCCGCCACCTCCCACACCATCCGGTCCCGGTCATCTTTGTTGATTAAGTTGATCCCAATCCGCCCCAAATGGGAGCCGGAAGTGGAACTGCCATACCCCCCGGTTGAACCCAAGGTCGTCTGATAATGTTTAATCTCCGGGATTGACGCCAAATAAGCCTCAATCTCTTTTAAGGCCTGATCGGTCTTTTGGATCGGCACCCCAATCGGCAATTCCAAACTAAGGGTCATTTCCCCCTGGTCTGTCCGGGGGGCATACTCCATGCCGACCAATTTAAGCGGAATTAAGGACAAAGCCAGAAAAAACGCTGCCATACCGGCCACCAGTACGGTTTTTCGGTGGCCTAACGCCCATACCAGGGTATGGTGATAAAAATCGCGGAACCAGGCACCAAACCGGTCAAAAGGCGCCCAAAAGCGCCTGTACCGGATCTGCCAGGTTGACCACCGGGAGCCGGCCGGGGGAAGCGGGTTTTCGGTGGCGTTATCCTGTTTCAACAAACGGGAAGCCAGCATTGGGGTCAACGTAAACGAAACAAACAAAGACATCAAAGCAGCAAAAACGACCGTCAGGCCAAACTGGCGGAAAAATTGGCCGATCATGCCGCTCATAAAGGCAATCGGCAAAAAGACAACACAGTCGGAAGCGGTAATTGCCACCGCCGCCATCCCTATTTCCGCCCGCCCGTCGATTGCCGCTTGGATCGGAGTCTTGCCCATCTTTAAATGCCGGTAAATATTCTCGAGGACAACAATCGAATCATCCACCAGAATCCCGATACATAAAGCCATCCCCATCAAAGAAAGCATGTTGAAGGTAAAGCCGGCAAAATACATGCCTGCCAACGTCGAAATCAGGGACACCGGAATTGCAATCAAAACCGAAAGCATCGACCGCCAATTACGCAAGAAAATAAGCAAAGCCAAGGCCGTAGAAATAATGCCTTCGATGATATTCGCCCTGGTGCCGTTTACCGCCATCCCAATGTATTCGGAAAAATCCCGGGCGACAATTAATTCGGTACCCGGCGGCAATTCCTTTTGTAACTTTTCACATTCTTCCTTTACTTTTGTCCCTGTGTCCACAATATTGGCATCCGACTGTTTGAACACCAGCAAAGCAATCGCTTCCACCCCGTCCAGGCGGGCGTATTGCCGGAGTTCCGCTAACCCGTCGGTTACCGTAGCCAACTGGCGTAAAGCAACCGTTCCTCCACCGCTGAGCGGTATTTCCAGGTTATTGATCTCGTCAACCGACCGGAACTGACCTAAAACCCGCACCATGTATTCGGCTTCCGGCCGGTCCAAACGGCCGGAAGGCTGGTTGACGTTTTCCGCCCCCAAGCGGTTAATCACCTGGTTCAGCGACAGGCCGTACATTTCCAGCTTGGTCCGGTCAATATTGACGTCAATCTCCCGTTTCTGACCACCGGTAACGGTAACCTCGGAAACCCCGCTAATTTTTTGCAGCCGGTCCTTGATCAGGTCAGTGGCCAGGTCATGGGTCTCATGTAAAGGCCGGTCACTACGCAAAGCCAAGGCCATGATCGGCATGTCTCCCATGTCCCGCTTGATTACGACCGGATCGTCGGCGTCTGCCGGCAGCCGCCAGCGGAAGGCGTCAATCCGTTTTTGCACCTCAATTGAGGCTTGATCCGCATCAGCCGTCAGCTCAAACTCGATCATCACGTTGGCGGCCCCTTCCATAGCCACCGCCGTAATCTTGTTCACTTTGGCCAACGAAGATAAAGCCTCTTCCATCGGCTTCACGATCTGGGTCTCAATCTCTTCCGCCCCGGCGCCGGGGTATGTGGTTACAACCGTGACAAAAGGGGTATTAATGGCGGGAAACATCTCCACCCCGATGCTCCGGTAACTGTAAAGTCCAATCACTACAAAAAAGAGGACGACCATGGTCATCATTGCCGGCCGTTTTACGGCCAGTTCCGTGATCCGCAAATTTATTCCCCCCGGCGATTACCGCAATCTGTCGCCGACCGACCAGTCGGTTTCGTGTCCAATTATACCATAGGAATCGCCGGCGTCTATCCCCATTTAGAAACCCGGTTTGCGGTTTTTTTACCCTGGAGGGTTACATACTAAATTTATGAAAAAAGCCTTTGTTTCACCATTGCAAATCTGGACCCTGTTCGTCGGGACCGGTATCGGCGCAAATCTAATTTTTTCCCCGGGGGTAACATTTACCCAGCAGGATGCCTGGCTTGGCCCCTTGTTCGCCGGAACGGCGGGCCTGGTATATGTGCCCTTGTTAACCGGCCTGCGGTATGCTTATCCCGGCCAATCACTCGTTATCGCCGGCCGTACCGCCTGTGGTAAAATAACCGGCACCTTGTTGGCGTTTTTTTGGGTTTGGTTTCCCTTGCATCTTTATGTCTTGGCCCTGATGAACATATCCTACCTGTTAAGTCACCTGGTCTACCCCAACACCCCCCCTGTTGTCTTCAACCTTTTAGCTGCGATTGTTACCGGTTATGCCGCTTGGCTGGGACCGGAAGTGATCGCCCGCTTCACCGTTCTAATCTTACCATGGCTTTTGGCCGGGCTTGCCGGCCTAACCGTCCTTACCTTACCCACCATCGATTACCTGTACTTCTTACCGGTAGGCCAAACCTCTTTCGGTGACTTTGCCCGCCAAGGTCTCGGTTTGTTTGCTTTCCCTTTTTCGGAGAGCGTATTACTGGTTGCCTTTCTCGCTCATGTCCCGCTGAAAACAAACCTGAACCGGACCTTATTAAGTTCCTTCATTACGGTTAGTTTAGTTCTCTCCTTGGTTACCACGCTCATGATCGGTACCCTTGGTCCCGGAATTATTGCCGATAAAATCTCCCCGCTTTTCAGTGTCGTCCGCTATGCCGGATTGGGGCATTATCTTGACCGGTTGGATGCCGCCTTTATGCCGGTTTGGCTGGGATTTGTGATCATAAAAATGGCTCTGTGCCTGTACATTTTCAGCCGCCATTTAAGTGAATGGGCAGGCTTTACCGGTCACCGGCTGATCGTGCCCCCGGCCGCCTTGCTGGGGCTGGGCTTTTCCCTGGTTTTTTTAAAAAACCTGGTCGAAGGATTCGTAATTATCGACAAGGTGTATTTCCTTTATTTGGTTCCTTGGGCTTTAGGCTACCCAATCCTGCTTTTGCTGCTGGCGAAATACCGCCGGCGCCAAAAGGCCGGGGGAAAGCAGGCGGCTTTAAAGCCGGCTCAAAAACGTGTCTAAAGCATCGCCAAACGGCAATATGACGTTAATAATCCATTCATTCGGATTGAACAAAGGCGCCTGATCATTGATTCCGCAAGCCAAATAATAGGCCCCCAGCAACAGCAAAACTAAATAGGTCACGATTACCTTGCCCGCTTGGCGTGATAAGGACCGCCACTGTAAAACCAGCATCACCCCGGCAATGGCCAGGGCAGTCGCTATGCCGCTCATCGTTTACCTGCCGGGGCATTTTTCGTCTTTTCCGCGGCAAACCCGCTGCTTACGGTACCAGTGGTAGTAATATGCACCTTAACATCCACCTCCAGGGCTACCTGGGCCAGTTTTTGGGGCCAATCGGCCTGGTACTGTTGCCACGTTCCTGGATAGAAAGCCTTAAGTTGGCGGCACAACCCTAAAACATCCGCCCCGATTTTTTGGGATTTTTCCCAAGCGGCCAGCACATGTTGGCGGGCTGTCACGGCCGCCATTTCCTCCATTTGTTCCAGGCTTTCCGGATTCAATTCCCGGGAACAATCATCTTCAAGCAGGCTGGCTTTGGCCTGAATGGTGATCCGGAAGACCGGCGCCGGGGTTAAAGTAACCACCTTGGGCCGACTCTTGATTTCGAACAGTTCCAAAGTAATGCTCCGTTCGGGTTCTTCCGGGCAAGAAAAAACTAACGGGATCCGGGACCGTTGTTTGGGCTGAACCAAAAGGTAGCCCCTGGTTTCCGCCACACTCAAGACCCCGTGCAACCGCTCATCTTGGATCACGGCACTGCCCAGCACCTCCGGCACCACACCGGTCTCCAGCTTTTGGGCCGCCTCCCCAGTCGTCTTGATTACCGGTTCGGGAGTGCCGGCACCGAGGAGCGGAAATACCGTCACCGTGCGGGGGGTATAAATATTCGTTAAAAACTCCCCCATTCTCAGGGGCACCGTTCCCCCCCAGTCTTCAAAGTTGTCAATCATCCGGCGGGTTTCCGTCGCTATACTGGTTTCCGCTTCCGGACTGATCGTCAGGTAATCCCGGGCCATCCCTTTAGCAATTACCATATAAGCACTTTTTCGCACCTCCCGGTTGCGAACCAGAAAATCGATTACCTCCAGCATACCGCCGGCAGCCAACTCTTCCCCGATTACGTATAACCGGGCCTGGTGCCAGGAAATAAAAGCAGCACTCCGGGACCGCATATTCCGGGCGGCATCCATCACCGTTTTGCCATGGGCGGTTACCACCCAAAACGGCGTTTTTTTCTCGCCTTCCGGCCCAAACCGGGAAGGGGCGATAAAGATCTGGTTGGTAAGGGTGAATTCACCGGCCGCGTCCCGGTCGATGCCGACGGCAACGACAAAACCCAGGTCTTCCAACTCCCGTTTGCCCGTACAACCGGCCAAAAGCAAGGCTACACAGACCACAACCACACCCAGCTTGAAACTGCGTTTAATCTTTCCCATTATGCTTTACCTCCGGGCCAGGGCCGGCTTTTTCCGGGCCGCCAATAATCGACTCATCGGAGTCATGGCCGTCACCACCAGGTCGTGATCACGAGGGTCCGGTTGTTTACTTCCCTGGTCACCCGGCAGAAACCATTTGTACCGCCGGCGCTGGATCTGTTTCCCCAACCGCCTTTTATTACCGGTTCCGAGGTAGTCTTCCCGCCCGCCGATTGCCCAGACCGGGAAGCGCAGCACCTGGGACTTCCAGGCGGTTAATTCTAACGGTGAAAGCGGGCTAAAGTACGGCACCCCGAAAGACCGCAACCCCAACAAATGCAGCAATAAGACCAGAACCCCGCTAAACACCCCCAGAATGCCGGCCGTGCCCCCCAGCAATAATAGGGGAAACCGCAGCATCCGCAGCACCTGGGCCTGGTTAAAGGCAGGCAATCCAAAAGAGGCCATCCCGGTGAGCGCGACCACAATAACCATCCCCTGGGAAACAATTCCGGCCCGAACCGCCCCTTCCCCGATCACCAGGGCTCCGACGATACTAACCGCCTGGCCCACCTGCCGGGGCAACCGGATCCCGGCCTCCCGTAAAAGCTCAAACGTGGCCTCCATTAAAAACGCTTCCACCATGGCCGGAAAAGGAATCCCGGCCCTGGCGGTAGCAATGGAAAAAAGCAGTTGAGTGGGAATCATCTCCGAATTAAAAGTAGTCAAGGCCACATATAGGGATGGCAACAACAAAGCGATTGGTATGGCCAGATAGCGCAAAAGACGCACAAAGGTACCATAGTAGTAGCGTTCATATTCATCTTCCGGGGAATGAAAAAACTGCACAAAGGTCACCGGCGCCAGCAATACCATCGGCGTCCCGTCAACAATAACGGCAAAGGCGCCACTGGCGATCGCGGTGGTAACCCGGTCGGGACGCTCGGTATGGAGGATTTGCGGAAAAATGGATAAGGGATGGTCTTCGATGAACTCTTCGATCGTCCCGGCCGCTTTAATATCGTCAACATCGATTTGCACCAGCCGGTGCTTAACTTCGGCTAGTACCGCCGGGTCAATGATTCCTTCGCCATAGATTAAGGCCACCCGGGTCGCGGAGAGCCGGCCTAACTGAAACAATTCCACCTTCAAATTGGTCGACCGCATCCGTTGCCGGACCAAAGCCAGGTTTTTTTCGATATCTTCTACAAACCCGTTATGGGGTCCCCGGACTACCTGTTCAGCCACCGGTTCATCCGGGCTCCGCACAAATGGAGCCGGCAAAGGGAAACAATAAGCTTCCCGGCTCCCTTCAACGAATAAGACAACCCAGCCGCTAAGCAGTTTAGCCTTTACTTGGGACCACCGGTTGATTTTCTTGATCTTCCCCACCGGCAGACAGCCCGGTAATAAACGGGATATATCTTCCTGAATCTCTTGCAGTAAGGCAATTATTTCGGCCAAGCGCTCCTGGTCCGTTAATCCGGGAAAACAGGCTAAAACCACCGGCACCCCGGTTTGTTCAATATTCAAGGTTAAGCGCCTTAATTGGAAGTCATCACTGCGGATAAAAATTCCTTGGAGCCGGTTGACATTCACCGCCAACCTGGCATCGATCAGTTGAACTTGCGGCGTCGCTTGCGGCAAATTTCCGTCACCCTATCTTCAACGTTCCCTTGTAATCCCGGTTGTAATATTATTATTTCATGCCGGCTTGGTTCTTACCCCATAATCACCTTGCAGGATGATTCCTCCGGTGATGCCACATACTAACCACATGAAACGGGAACTGATTTCACCGCTGGAAGTATGGGCCGTGTTTACCAGCTTTTACATCGGAACACGGTTGTTTATTTCACCTTCGATCGAAATAACCGGCACGGATGCCTGGCTTAGTGACCTGGTCACCATCCTGCCGGCACTCCTGTTCGTTCCCTTGTTGGTTTTGGTCCACCGCTATTACCCGCACCAATCCCTGATCATTAGTGCCCGCACGGCTTTCGGCCGGTTTTTCGGTACTTTATTTTCTTTTTTTTGGGTTTGGCTTCCTTTGTATCTCGGAGCCATGGTCTTACGTTTTGTGGCTGACTTTTTAATTGCCATGATTTATCCGATGGTTTCCCCGGGGACCCTGAACATATTAGCTATTTCCGTCGCTACTTATGCCGCTTGGCTGGGCCCGGAAGTAATTGCCCGGTTCGCCCTGCTGTTGCTTCCCTGGTTAATTTTGGGTTTGGCTGGGATGATTTTCCTTGCCCTCCCCCTGCTGGATGTTTGTCATTTGCTCCCATTATTTCAGGCATCTGCTGGTGATTTCTTACGACAAATGCTTAACCTGGGGACCTATCCCTTTGCGGAAGCCATCCTGTTGATCACCCTGCTCACCTATACTCCCCAACAAGCTGACCCAAAAAAACCGGTGATTTGGGCGGTAGTTACTTGCCTCATCATTTTTGCGTTGCGCGATTTTGTCACCATCGGTATTTTTGGCAGCGGTCTGAGCGCAAAGGTTCTTTTCCCCTTTTTCGCCGTTGTCCGTGCGGAACAGCTCGGCGTATACCTGGATCGTTTGGACGTTTCTTTTGTGCTCGTCTGGCTCTGCTTCAGTCTGATCAAATTAACCATCTGTCTGTTCCTTGCCGCCCGGCACCTGGCCGAATGGGCCGGTTTCCCGGACTACCGCACTATCCTACCCCCGGTGACATTGTTTGTTTTGGGCTTCTCCCTGCTTATCTGGCGCAACTTTCTCGGATTATCTGATTTTTTAGATAAGATCTATCCGATATTTCTCTTACCGTGGGCAATCGGTTATCCGGTTTTACTGATCATTAGGGCCAAACAAAAACAGCCCTCCGGCTAAATTCCCCCGGTCTGGAACAGTGACCGGGGGTTTTGGGCTTTCTCCCCCACCTTTCCTGCGGTATAATTACGGGGAAACTGTGTTGCCTTACGGCCAAGGAGGACTATAATGAAACGCCTGTTACCCGGTATCCCTTTGTTTGCCGCTTTAATCATCGTGATTCTGGCCATTGTCAATTTAGCGACCCCAAAACGGTTCCCGATTTATTCTTCCGACGGCAAAATCGTCCAATCCGCCAATGCCCAGTATTCGGAAGTTAAAATCCTCCCCCCGATAACAGGCGATACCCCCTTGCCTAATGGCTACCAAATGGTGGATCTGCAGGAGATCTGCCGGCAAGCCTTGACCACCCAGAAACCGGCAACCGTTGACCCGGGGGATTCCGGCCAAACCGATGAAATCTGCTGGTCCAGTGTTATCCTAAGCAATAAAAAAGACCGGATTGCCTTTTACAGCAATCACAGTCTATATATGGTCAATCTGCGCAACCGCCAGGCAATCCAACTCTACACTTTACCAACGGCTGACCAGGCGTTTTTTGAGGCAATCACCTGGGGGCCGGAAGACCTTTATCTTACTTTCGGCCAAGTGGAAGAGCAAAAAACCGAAGCAGAAACCAGCCGGCAATACGCTTATGGCTTGATCCAACTTGGCACCGGGGAAGCTAAAATCATCTACCGTTCTCCCCGCATAGTCGGCAAGCCGGTCTGGTCCCCTGACGGCAAATACCTGGCCCTGGAAAACCCGGTGGTACTCTACGAGGTCAAACCGGGTAATTTGACCCGGGTCGCACCTGGAACCAATACCTGCCAGCCCCGGTGGTCCCCGGATAGCCGGCACGTGATCTTCATTCAATACACCTCAGCAGACCGGGGAGAAACCTACCGGTACACCTTGAATACCAGAGAAGTCCTCCAGATCACCAATTTAGGCAAAGCCGCCGCCCCGGTCGATTGGCTGAAATCACCGGCGGCAATCATTTTTGAAACGGAAGCAAACTATACCGGTGTGGAGTCAGGACGGCACCATATCGGCGAAACCAAACCCCACCCGGAAAGCAGTATTAGTTGGCTAAGCCCATTTGACCGCGGGGAATCCAACCGCTATCTCACCATTTCTCCCAATGAAAGGTATGTCGTGTTGCGCAAGTCCGAACTACCCCGCAATACGCCAACCAGCCAAACCCCTGTAGCTAATCCCTTGGTTCCCGTCGAAATAATGGCGGTTAACCGGGAACTTGGTCTATTTTCGTGGCATTGTGTCAAGATGCACACCTTTCCCACAACTCCCCAGCTAAGCTATACTTGGGCCAAAAACGGCGACTTCCTTTACCTGACCGCTGCAGACCAGAAATGGGAATTATATGTATTTGACTTTGGCCAGTTAAGCAAACAAAAGGTATGGGAAACCACCACCCCGGTCCGCCTGGTCGGTGTGGACGGCTACAATCAAGTCTATTACTGTCCAGGCTATACTTTAAACTGATTAACCGCATTTAACAGTTCATCCGCCATGCCCGCCAGACTCTGACTGGAAGCGGCAATCTGTTCAATTGAAGCACTCTGTTCCTCGGTCGCCGCCGATACGGTTTGGGTTTGTTCGGCGGTATCCTTGCTAATCACATCAATATCCTGCACCGAACCGACAATCTGTTGACTGCCTTTGGCCATTTGCTGAATCGCCGCGGATATTTGGTGCATCTGGCTGGCTGCTTGCTCCACTTGTTGGACAATCACCTGAAATGATTCCCCGGCCGTGTTGACAACTTCGGTGCCTACCTTGACCTCCCGGGTACCGTCGTTCATCGCCAAGACGGCTTTTTCTGTTTCCGCTTGAATCTCCCCAATCAAAGCGGCAATTTGCTGGGCCGCCTCTTGGGATTGCTCCGCCAGTTTACGCACTTCGTCGGCGACCACCGCAAAGCCGCGCCCTTGTTCTCCGGCCCGGGCGGCCTCAATCGCGGCATTCAACGCCAGCAAATTGGTTTGGCCGGCGATGCCGGAAATCGTGTCGACAATCTGCCCAATTTCCTTTGACCGTTCCCCAAGTTGGGTCACCACCCCGGCGGAGTGGGTCACTGTTGTTTCAATGTGGCTCATCTGGTCAATCGCCGCTCCTACGGCCTTCCGGCCCCCATGGGCAGTATTGCTGGTATCTTCAGAGGTTTTAACGACTTGCTCGGTACTAGCCGCAATCTGTTGAATCGTCGCCGACATTTGTTCCACCACTGCCGAGGTATCGTTCACCACATTCAGCTGTTTGTCCGCCCCAAGCGCTACGGAGGAAATCGCCTCAGCCACCTGGGTAGCCGCCTGGGCCGATTGTTCCGCCGCGGTCGATACCTGTTGCGACGACTCTTTGAGCCGGCCGGAAGCCATTTGGATGTTTTGGATCATTTCGGTGAAATTTGCCTGCATCTGGTTCAAAGCCCGGGCCAGATCCCCTAATTCGTCATTGGACTTAACCACAATTGGCTCCTGCAGGTCACCTTGGGCAAACTTATTGGCCCCAGCCACCATTTCCAGAATCGGATTGCGGATTAACCTGGTGAAAAACAGGCTTAAGGTGATACTGACAATCACTCCGATCACGGTCATCACTACAGAAACAGTAATCACCTTGTTGGCGTCAGTCTGAGTTGCGTCAAGTGAGCTGTCTACGATGACAGTGTTATCCTTAATCAGGCCATCCACGATACCGGTAAGCTGTTCCGTCAGGGGAATCAGGCTAAACGCAATGGCTGTAACCTCATCTTTTAACTCCTGGGCCCGGACCGCATTACCCATGGCCAGTTCCCGGTGTTGGGCCCGCACCACCGGGGACAAATCCTTGATCAGCCCATCCCGGTATTTACTGGTCACGCTAATTAAGTTCTGAACATTCTGTTTTTTATCCGTCTCAATTTCCGTCAACAACTTTTTTTCCAGTTCAAGCGTATTGTTCATGGCGGTTTCTACTTGTTTGAAGAATTTTTCATCACCATAGGCGATAAAACCCCTGATGGCGGCCACTGCCGTCAAGAACTCGGTCCTTATGTTCTCTTCCAGGGTTTGCCCGTCATTAGCGTCATTAATGGCTATCGTGTGATCTTTCATGGTGCTCAAAGAGAAAAACGAATTACCACCGAGAATAACAACCAGTAAAAGCATGAGGAAAAATCCCAAACTGATTTTTCTTCCCACCGTCATTTTCATACGATCACTTCCTTATCCTCTTTTTAGCCGGGAGCCTTTTCCCGACCGAAGCACCACCAAAAAGCCGGATCACCTCCAAAAAAATCGCCAATAAAACAACTAGTAAAAATACCGGCTGATCTTGATTCGACATGGAAAAACTAACATCCTGCCAAAGTTTTCCGCAATCGCGGTATTTTTTCCCGCCATAACCTAGGGTGATTCGTCCGGCCGGATTGCCGGTACCGGCAAACTGCGGACATCAACGAAAGAAAAACCTTGTTCCCGTAAACCTTCAACCAAAGAAATCAGGTGCCGAACATCCAGGTAAGGATGGAAGAATCCGCCAACGGTGCAATCCCGGACCACGGCAATCTCCGCCGCCGCCTGCAACATACCGGCAACCGGCTGTTCCTGGGTAACGGCCACATATCCGAGATTCTCCGGCACTACCCAATACCCGTACTGGTCTTTTTTCAGCATGTAAGGTATTTTTTGCGTTTGACGGGACCGGTCGGACATCTGCGGGCAGCCGGCCAACAACCCGATATTTTGCCGCAGTTGCCGGTAGGTTTTGCCCGCCATCGCGTAATGGGGTACCGTTACACCTTGCAGCGGCAAACCTAAGGCCTGCAAATCGATGATTGCCTGATTGAGCCGTTCCCAGGCCCAATCAGGATTCTCCCCGAATTCCAGGGGGCATTCCCGCTGTTCATCCCAGAATTCAAAGCCCTGACCGGATTCCGCTTCACCGGCCTGGTGGCTGTAACCGTGAACCATAATGGAACCGCCACTGGCAACCATATACTTCAAGGCTTCTACCAATTCCGGTCTTTCCCGCAGGTGTACCCGGATTCCTTTGGCCGGATTAGCATAAACAGGAAATACCGTGACCATGAACGGCGCATTCCGGCTTTTCAGCTCATCGGCAATCCGCCGCAGTTTTTCGGGGGAACGTAATGGATGGACATCTTCAATCCGGATTGTCGCCAATTTTTGGTTGCTTGGCGGGTAATTCAGCACATTATACAATTGGTCGGCAATCAACAGATAAGCCTTACTGTGAAAGTCCGCCAAGGCCAGATACCAGAAATTATCCTGGTGAATACCACCTGGCCACCGGCCGGCAGGGGTTACCACCCAAGCCCAAACTTCTGCATCCGGTGACCACTGTTTCACCAGGTTCGGCCGCAACCGGTCCGGACAAACCAGTCGCTTTCCCTGATATTCAAGCACCACCTGCTGAGGACCCGGCAAAGTAGTAACCAACGAAAGGCCACCGGCTGCCCGCCACTGGTCAATATTGCGACCCAACCACATCACCCGGCCCGGCCATTCCTCCAGGTCGTTTAACAACACACGGGGCACCTTTTCCTGGAAGGTGCCGACATAAAAAAAAGCCTCGAAGTTGTCGAGCTGGCCCTGCTGATAATCTTTACTGGCACACAACGTCACTTCAACGTCAAAGTGTCCTAACAGGTTTTGCATCATGATGCCATTGTCTTTGGCTTGCTGGGCCGAAACCCCTTGAAATACCGGGGCCGATGCGTATACTACCAATACCTTTTTCACCCCGGTGGCCGCAATTGGTCCGTCTTTGCTCTCTGCACCCATTTCAATCCCGCAAAAACCAATCGCAACCAGCATCATAATCACCAAGCCGAAAAGCCAAGATTTCCTTTTAAGCAAATTGAATGGTCACCTCATCATCTTGACAGGAAGGGCAACAAAAGGACAGGAAAATCCTGTCCTTTTGTTCAAAACTATTAAGTAGGCTGGATAAGCAGTTCCACCATGCCCCTCACAACCGGTACAGCGTTATTGATTACTTGTTCATCCCGAACGGCAGCAGGACCGCTGCTAAATATATTCAGCCGGACTTTCTGCAAGATTTGAACCAAGGCCTCCAACGCAACTCGCGGTTCACTTTCCGCGCGCTGAAGCAGGCGGTATTGTTGATGTTCGGTTGTTTTTAGTTGGCCGGTCCGCCCATCATGATAACGAAGTGGACTCATGTTAGCAAGAAACTGGACCTCCGGCATAACCAGAATCATCCGCACCTGCGCTTCCGACAACCGGTTAACTGTCCACAGGATCTTCTCCCCTTCTTTTAGTTCAGGGGTTGGCCCGTAAAGCGCCTGAAACGCCGTCCAATAGGCAAGAAACTGGTCCCGGGGATCTGTTTCTCCACCTGCCCGTCTGAACCACCGTTCCGCCACGGGTTTAAAGATGAGCTCCGTTGGAATCATCCCCTTTGCTCAATGTTGGCCTATAAGAGTTCCATGCCGTACGGAAAAATTCCTGCCGGGCTGAAAAATTTCTCCTGCTCGTAGTACCCATAGTATATGTTCACCCTGACCGTTTAATAATAAATTTCCTCGCATTAATTACCGCTTTCCCGTTCATACTAGCGCAAAAACCTATTTGTTTATGGATTAAAAATCGGAAAGGGGGTGCCTAATGCAAGCCCCACCGAAAAGGAGAATCAGTGTTTTACTGCTGCTAATTACTTTGTTGGTCTTTCCGTGGCCAATCGGTGAACCGGAACTACCGATGAATTTTGAGCAGTTCCTGGCCAAATACAGCCCGGATCCGGCGGACGCCCAAGCCTTAGGAATTGGTTGGCCCCGCAGTTATGACGTGTGGATGCTGGCCAGGTGCATCACCGGCGAAGCCCGGGGAGAACCTTATACCGGCCAGGTCGCCGTCGGTGGCGTTGTCCTCAACCGTTTGCGTCACCCATCTTTTCCCAACACCATTTCCGGCGTCATTTTTCAGCCTTGGGCCTTTACCTCGGTCCACGACGGTCAAATCTGGATGAATATCAATCCGACCTGCTTGAAGGCTGCCCAAGATGCCCTCGCCGGTTGGGACCCAAGTGGTGGTGCGCTATATTTCTTCAATCCTGCCACCGCCACCAGTGGTTGGATCTGGAGCCGCCCTCAAATCACGCGCATCGGCAAACACATCTTCGCCAAATGAACAAGGCACCCGGCAAAACGGGTGCCTTTGCTTTTGCTGTCTTTAAAACGCAAACCGTCGGAACAGGGCTTGGTACTGACCAGTAATCTGCCGGGGTAACCGGTCGCCAAACTTGGTAAAAAACGCAGCTTGATCTTCAACTTCTTCCCGCCAAGATTCCGCATCCACCTGCAGCAGGGTGGCTATAGTTTCCTGGGAGATATCCAGTCCGGTAGTATCGATGTCATCCAGGCAAGGCAGGTACCCGATGGGTGATTCTACCGCACCGACCTCTCCCCGGCACCGAGCCAGGATCCAAGCCAAAACCCGCAGGTTTTCCCCATAACCAGGCCAAATGAAATTACCCTGCTGATCAGTTCGAAACCAGTTGACATTAAAGATTTTCGGTGGGTTGGGAATTCGTTTCCCCATTTCCAACCAAAACGCAAAATAATCAGCCATATTATAGCCACAAAACGGCAACATCGCCATCGGGTCCCGCCGGACAACCCCAACGGCTCCGGCCGCTGCCGCTGTTGTTTCCGAACCCATCGTTGCCCCTACAAACACCCCGTGGTCCCAGTCAAACGACTGGTAAACCAAGGGAGCCACTTTGGCCCGCCGACCACCGAATACGATCGCTGAAATCGGTACCCCTTGCGGATTCTCCCACTCCGGTGAAATGGATGGACACTGACAAGCCGGCGCCGTAAAGCGGGAATTGGGGTGAGCGCCTCTTTCCCCGCTGGCCGGCGTCCAAGGCCTACCCTGCCAGTCAATTCCGTGGGAAGGCGGTTCTACCCCCATCCCTTCCCACCACACGGTATTTTCCGGAGTGTGAAGTACATTAGTAAAAATTGTATTTCTTTGGACCGTCTGCATCGCATTAGGGTTGGTCTTCATGCTGGTGCCGGGAGCAACCCCAAAAAATCCAGCCTCCGGGTTCATGGCCCACAACCGCCCGTCTTCCCCAATCCGCATCCAGGCAATATCATCCCCCACGGTAAAAACCTCATAGCCGGCCAATGCCGCCGGTGGCACCAGCATCGCCAAATTGGTCTTCCCGCAAGCGCTCGGGAAGGCAGCAGCAATATAGGCGGTCTCCCCTTTGGGATTCCGCAGCCCTAAGATCAACATATGCTCGGCCATCCAACCCTGTTGACGCCCCATGTAACTGGCAATACGCAGCGCAAAACATTTTTTGCCTAAAAGAACATTCCCACCATAGCCGGAACCAACACTCCAAATCGTGTTGTCCTCGGGAAAGTGACAGATAAAACGCCTTTCGATGTTCAAATCAGCCTTGGAATGCAAACCCTTGACAAAATCGCCGGAATCACCTAGTTCATCCCAAGCGCTCTTGCCCATCCGGGTCATAATCCGCATGTTTAACACCACATAAATACTGTCGGTTAATTCGATCCCGACCTTGGTAAACGGTGAACCCGGCGGCCCCATTAAATAGGGAACGACATACATGGTCCGGCCCTGCATCGCCCCGGCAAAGATCTTGCCCAATCTGGCATAAGCCTCGGCCGGCGCCATCCAGTTGTTGGTCGGACCGGCTTCAGATTTTTGGGTTGTACAAATAAAGGTTAATTGCTCAACCCGGGCAACATCATTGACCGCTGTCCGGTGCAGGTAACAACCGGGCAGTTGCTGCTGATCCAACTCGTGCAGTTCACCTGTACTTACGCCTTCCCTTATCAACCGGTTCTTTTCCGCCTCGGAACCATCCAACCAGACAATATGATCAGGCTTGGTTAGCTTAGCCATTTCCGCAACCCAATTTTGAACCGCTTGATTACCATTCATTGATCATCACCACTCTCCACAAAAATTCTTATCGTTCATTTTGCATAAATAACCATACGGCAATTCTACCATGTTTAACCGGACTGTGAACAAACCAAATGAGGCACTTTATTTTTTTTCATATATTTTCCTCCAAATACTCTGGGTTGGACAAGCAAAAGGCAGAAAATTGTTAAAATTTTAATTATCAGAGTAATCGAAAAATAAGTTTTAGGGTCTACCGGATCTTCCTCATCTAATTAGGTTATGATATAATTTAATTTGTATTTACCTCTGGCCGGTTAATTAATATACAGTCCTCTGTATGCACTAGGGATCATTTTCTTCGGTAGGCAATCATTTCTCCCGTCTTAACCCTGACCCCCGGGGTCAACCCTTTTTCCCAAACAATCTGCCGGGGTTCAAACAGTAAAATGACGGTAGAACCGAACTGAAAATAGCCCAGGTCATCCCCTTTCGCCACCAGGGAACCAATGTCGCTGTAAACCAATTGGACACTACCCACCATTAAGGCTCCCACCTTGACAACGGCGACTGTACCGATACTTGAAGCAATATAGGTGACCACCCGTTCATTGCGGGTAAATAAACCGCGGATACCGGTAACAGCCGGATCGTTAACCGGAAACAGACAACCGGGCCAATGAGCGCAACCGGTAATCCGCCCGCTCACCGGGGCGTGAATCCAATGATAGTCCCGGGGGCTTAAATACAGAGTTACATACTCGCCACCCAGAAAAGCTCGAGCTTTAGCCCGGTCACCGAGCAATGCTTCCACAGAATAGTTAATTCCTTTAGCCTGGACAAGCCTCCCTTCCTGAATCACCCCGACCTGGGAAACCCGGGCATCAACGGGGCTGACTACAACCCCCGGTTCCGGGCAGACCGGCCGGGCATCCGGCCGTAACCGGCGCGTAAAAAATGCCGCTAAAGAAGTATACTCTCGCCAAGGTTTCTCGGCTTCCTCAACAGCAATCCCGTAATACCGGATAAACCAAGGGATTACCGGGCGGCTCCAATTGGCCCGGGAAAACCGCCCGGCTTGGCGGGAAAGCCACTTTTGCGGGAGAATATGGAGCAATGACAAGATAATCCGGCGCAACTGGATCCCCCCTCGGTATGCTGCTGATTGCTTATGAATTTAGAATACCGATTGTCGGCGCCACTGTCAAATTACGGTGCTTGCCCTCCCGGAATAATTCCTTTAGACTGAAAAGGTCAAAGAATAACCGTTACCCCCCCCCATAAATAAAATAAAGGCCAAAACCAATCAGCAATAATCCTAAAAATGCCCAACAAAAAATATGTAGCATTCCCTTTCCCAAAGCTCCCAAGTATTCCCGGCGGCTTACCGGATCGGCGCACCGCCCGGAATTCAGGTGTAAATTCGGCCTGGTTCGCAACATACCATATACCATCCAGACCAATACTATTCCCCCAAGCAGCCCAATACCGCCGGTTACCCCTTGTTCCCAACCCTACACTACATTTAATTCTGGATAAAATAGGCAGGTAATGTTAAATGACCGCAACGATTAATCTAACACCTAATTGGTGTAAAGGCTGTGGAATCTGTTTTACCCTTTGTTCGCAAAAGGTTCTCGGACCCGGTCCGGATCTCCGGTGCCAGGTCGTTCACCCGGAAAAATGTACCGGTTGTCGCCAATGTGAACTGCACTGTCCTGATTATGCCATCGACATCGAAAGGGGGAGCAGTCGTGAACACGGCAAATAAACCGGTATTTGAGCTATTACAAGGCAACCGGGCGGTAGCACTGGGGGCATTATACGCCGGCGTGAATTTTTATGCAGGCTACCCGATCACCCCTTCCTCCGAGATTGCCGAACAAATGGCGCTCCGCTTGCCCATCAGCGGGGGGAAATTTGTGCAGATGGAAGACGAAATTGCTTCCATGGCCGCAATTTTAGGGGCGTCTTTGGCCGGTAGCAAATCCCTTACGGCTACTTCCGGCCCCGGCTTTTCGCTAATGCAAGAAAATCTCGGCTACGGCATTTTGGCCGAAATTCCCACGGTAATTGTTAACTCCCAACGTTTCGGCCCTTCGACCGGCATTCCTACGGCACCGGCCCAAGGTGATATTATGCAGGCCCGTTGGGGAACCCACGGACCCCACCCGGTGGTAGCTTTTTGCCCTTATTCTGTCAAGGAGTGTTTCAACCTTACCGTAGAAGCAGTCAATTGGTCGGAACGCCTCCGGCAACCGGTTATCCTGCTCATTGACATGATCATTTCCCACATGCGGGAAAATGTGCGGTTACCCGCCAAAGGGGAAATTCGCGTTTGGGAACGGACCAGGCCGACAGTACCGGGCACCCCTCCTTACGCGATTGTTGACGATTCTTTGGTTCCCCCGATGGCCAATATGGCTCCTGGTTTCCGGCAGCACTTCACCGGATTAATCCACGATGAAAATGGCTTTCCTACGACCAACGCCAAAATGGCAACCGCTTGCCTGGGGCGACTTAACCAAAAAATCAACCGGTGCCGCGATGAACTGGTGATGGTTGAAGAATATGCCTGTGAAGACTGTGAGGTAGCTGTCGTCGCTTATGGATCGGTAGCCCGGTCCGCGTTGCGGGCCGTAAGGGTTGCCCGTGAACAAGGATTGGCCGCAGGCCTCTTGCGGCCAATCACAATTTGGCCTTTTCCGGACCGGGAAATAAATGCCCTGGCCGGAAAAGTGAAAGCGATTGTCATTCCCGAGATGAATCTCGGCCAATTGGCTTACGAAGTCGAACGGGCTGTTGCCGGGCAATGCCAGATCTTACCTATCCTACAGCACTCTGGTGAACTGATCGGCCCACGCGTCATTTTGGAGGGACTTAAGGAGGTGGCTGCTGGTGCGTGATGCGCTCAAACCCTATTTTCGGCCCCAATATTTGCCACACATTTGGTGCCCTGGCTGTTCTAACGGCATCACCACCCGCTGCCTCGTGGAAGCGATCGAAAAACTCGGCCTAGATCCGGACCAGGTAGTCATCGTGTCCGGAATTGGCTGCTCGTCAAGGGCAACCGGGTACCTAAATTTTCACACGGTGCACACAACCCATGGCCGGGCCATCGCCTTCGCTACCGGGATCAAGTTAGCCCGGCCGGAAATGAAAGTAATCGTCATTACCGGTGACGGTGACGGGGCCGCTATCGGGGGCAACCACCTGATCCATGCAGCCCGGCGCAA
The DNA here is from genome assembly GCA_028707535.1 of Heliobacteriaceae bacterium. GTDB lineage: Bacteria > Bacillota > Desulfitobacteriia > Heliobacteriales > Heliobacteriaceae > STF2-203. Next base: position 34,999 of record JAQWAU010000007.1, read on the forward strand.
CATCGACCTGACGGTGGTACTTTACAACAACTCCATTTATGGGATGACCGGCGGCCAGAGTTCACCGCTTAGCCCACCAGGGGCCAAATTGACAACCAGTCCCTGGGGGCATATAGAACCCCAGTTTGACACCGCCCAACTTGCCGTTGGGGCAGGGGCCACTTTTGTCGCCCGGCAAACCGTTTACCATGTCCGTCAACTAACCGAACTACTCGCTAAGGGGATCACCCATAACGGGTTTTCCTTCATCGAAGCGGTATCGATCTGCCCGGTACATTTTGGCCGGCAAAACAAACTTGGCACACCGGGGGAAATGCTGCTTAAACTGAAGAGTATGGCTGTTCCCGTAGAGAAAGCGGCAACCTTGTCCGCGGAAGAAAAGCCTTCACGCATCATTACCGGTCTCCTGCACCAGACAATAGCCGGTGAATTCTGCCACAATGTCGCTTTAACCAACGAAAAGGCGAAACTTGCCGTAAAGAGGAAAAATGCCTTGCCCACCAGTAAGGCTCACCTCGGGGACCCGGAATTGCAAAAAGTCTATGACGAGTTTTTAAAGACCGCGGACGATTGGCAGCTACCGGCAACAGCAATTCCCGGCAAAAAGCGTAGTTGTTGGGAAATCCGGCTGGCCGGCCGTGGTGGCCAAGGAATCATTACCGCCGCCATTTTGTTGGCCAAGGCCGCAATAATGAAAGGCAACAACGCCGTGCAAACTCATTCCTACGGGCCGGAAATGCGGGGTGGGTATTCCCGGGCTGATGTAATTATCATGGAAGGCACTACAGATTACCCGGAAGTCCTCGATGCCGACCTGTTAGTCTTAATGAGCCCGGAATCCTTGGAACGTTACGGCCAGAAGATCAAGCGTTCGGCAACCGTAATCGTCGATGAAACCAGCTTGTCCCCGACAAAAGTTAAAGAATTCTACGCCGGCTTGGAACGGCAACCACAACGCGTAATGTTCCGGCCAATCACCGGGCGGGCCCGGGAAATTTTCGGCCGTAACCAAGGGGCTAACCTGATTGCCGCCGGAATGCTTACCGCTTTGACTGATGCCGCCACTTTTGAAGGCCTTTTGGTAGCTGCCTCAATTCAATTTCCGACAACCCCATCCAGAACTATCTCACAGGCCCTGGAAACCGGCTACCTTCTAGCAACTGCGGCTGATTAAACCTCAAGAAAAACAGAACCGTACCTACCGGGTACGGTTCTGTTTTTTGTTATTTGGTCGCCGGCGAAAAGGTGCAAAACATTACCAACGGTTCCGGACCAGCCGCCTTAACCCCATGGACTACTCCTTGTGGTGCCAGCATGGCGTTCCCGGCCTCAACCGGCTGGTAGGTATCACCGACCAAAAACTCGCCTTTGCCGGAAACAACATACATTGTCTCCAGGGCCCCTTCGTGTACATGTGGGGCAATCCGGCACCCGGGGGCAACCCGGATCTCCGCATTGTTCAGCCGGCCGTTGTGCTCACTGGTAAACAAATGCCGGACCAGCACCCCCTCATTAGTTGGATGGGGCACAAACTCTTCATGCGTCAAAATCATATTTTCGCTCAACATCCCTCTTCCCCCTTTTTTCCCGTTTTTCCAGTTTGGTTTTTCGACGGCCGGGGGGTAATTTCCTTTTCCGCAAAAAAGGAAAAACCCCCGGCCCAAGCGGGGGTTTTTCCGGGTCAACCGGATTTTAGTGCAAACCTTGTTTTCCGTACCGGAGTAAAACATTGGCTAATACCTTTTTTTCATCCTCCGTACTGACTTCCCACAGTTCTTTCATTAGTCGCTCTTCGGGTTTGTCCGCCGAAAACAAATGTACGGCGATATCAGCCAAATTAACGATACCTTCCGCCATGACCCCATCAGGAATCCCGTGTTCTTTTCCCTCGGTAATCCGGGAAGCAAGCCGCTGCTTAAAACCCTGAACATCAACCACCGCTTATCCACCCCCTTTTCGTTCAGGCTACAATGATAGCTTTTTCCAAAACGTCCAGCCATATACCCGGTAAAGGGGGATTATTTCCTGTTCCTAGGCAGGTACCCTGCCAAAGTCTTAAGCCGGCCCCTGTAAATGCCGGCCTGCCCTGGTAATCATTTCCCGGATCGGTAAGTCATAAGGGCAACGTTCCTCACAACGGCCACACTGCACACAGGCCTCTGCCTTCACTGCTACGTTTTTGTACCGGTCCACCGCCCATTCTTCTAAGTTATAACGGCTCCAATAGCCATCCAAAAGAAAAATTAAGGGGATATTGATTCCCTCGGGACAAGGTAAACAATACTCACAACGGCGGCAAAACTGTTGCCCCAAGGTCTGCGCAAACGCTAACAATTCTTGCTCCTCCGCCGGGTCCAAAGGCTTGGCCTCCTCACCGAGCCGGCAGTTCGCGGCTACCTGGTCCACGGAATCCATTCCGGGAATGATTACCGAAACCGGAAATGCCAGGAGATAACGCAAGGCTTTTTCCGCCCATTGCGGACCAAAAGCCCCCCCGGCCAAAGGCTTCATCACAATCGTCCCCATATTTTGCTCCCGGCAAGCCGGCAACAGCCGCTCAATAGCCCGGTTTTCCACAACATTGAGTGGGAACTGGCAAGTGGCGAAATAGCCGGTAACCACCGCCTTTTCCAGCAAATCGGTTACATGACCGGTAATCCCCAAAGCCCGGACCCAACCACGTTTCTGGGCTTCCCGGGCTCCTTCCAAAGCACCCCCCGGGGCCAGAATCCGGGCCAACTCTTCCGGCAACCGGACATTATGAAACTGGTACAAGTCAATCGTCGCCACCCCAAAATCCGCGCGGCTTTTGGCAATCTCGGCCAACATCCCTTCCGCCGTACGGGCCATTGACTTACTCGCCAAAATAAACTGCTCCCGGGGGTATTCCTTCAAGGCAGCCCCGATTTTCTTTTCGCTGTCGGTGTAACCCCGGGCCGAATCAAAGAAATTAACCCCGGCCCTGAAGGCCGCTTGGATAACCCTGATCGCTTCCGTTTCATCACAGCGTTGCACCGGAATCCCGCCAAAACCGATTACCGAAACGGGCCAACCCAATTTACCTAGTCGTCGGGTGATCATCCTTGCTGTCTCCTTTAGTTTTTACCTTTATTATGCCTTTTTCCGGTGGTGCTGCCAAGGAATAACCCGGTTTGTTTTGTTTATAACCGGTTTAACAAAGTACGCATCCCGGCAGACCACCGGGCAACCGTTACCTCCTGTGGCCACTGCCTGATTACGGCCGCCGCCGGTTTGTTTACCGGATAGTAACGGGAGGCCGGCTGGTGAATTTGAAACACCGATGCCCCCATGAACCATGGTTGATGCCAGAAAACCCGAAAAAAGGCGGTAAAACAGTCCTGCTGCTCCTGGATGCAGGTTGTATTCGATGGGGTAACACTCCAGGGTTGCATCCCGGTACCGGCCAGATCTACATAACCCAATTCACCAAAGAAAATCGGCTTTCGCCAATGTTCATGCAATACCTTAACCTGCTGAAAAATCGGTTGCCACCGTTGATAACGCTCTGACCGGTACCAAGCGGCAACAAGGGCTTTTTCTCCGGGGTCCGGGGTATTTGTCAGTTCAAAATAAGCCGAAACGGAAATGAAATCCAGGGCCCCGAACAACGGATTGGCCAGCTTCCGGCGAAAACGCCGGAGCGAAACGGGATTAAACCGGGAAGTATACCACCATTGGGTCCGGTAGGTGACTTTTCCCCGGTAAATCTTGCGGATCTCCTGGATTAACCCGAGCCAATTCTGGGGGTATGGTTCCAGGTTGCTGATCCCATCCGCAATGACCAAATTACCGATTCCGTGCACTTGAGCATAGTGGGCGGCTTGGAGGCAAATCTGACCCCACTTTTCAAACCATATATCAACCTTTTTGGGCTGCCAAGCCGTTTCCGCCAACCCACCGCTTTGAATCCAGGGAAAAGGCTCAAGAAAAACGTCCAGGCCGGCCTCCCGGACTGCCGGCAAAGCGGCGGTAACCTGGTCAAAAGCCTGTGGGTGCAACTGCATCTCCGCCTCCCCGGGATCAGGCACATCAACCCGTAAAGGAACGTTCAGGGTATTGAGGTTAAGTTGTTCCGCATTAGCCAGGGGTAGCCGCAGATCAGCCATTAAATCCGGCAAAAGATTGCCGGATTTAATTTTACGCATTTTTATCATCTTCTCACCGCCTTTGGTCTAATTCTTTTCTTCAACTTTATGCTATGATCAGTAAAAGACTTAAGACCTGCAAAGGGGTTTTCCCAGTGCAAAAAAAACCAACCGTATTGATTATTGAAGATGAAGAAAAAATCCGGCGGATGCTGCGCCTATTTCTGGAACAAGCAGAAATTAATGTGCTGGAGGCAACCGATGGGGAACCGGGTTTAGCCTTAATCGCCCAACAACGCATAGACCTGGTGATTCTCGACCTGATGATGCCGGGAATGGATGGTTGGACCACTTGCCGCAAACTACGGGAAAAATGGGACCTGCCAATCCTGATCCTTACCGCCCGGGGTGAAGAAGCCGACCGGGTTTTAGGTTTTGAATTGGGTACCGATGACTATGTGGTAAAACCCTTCAGCCCCCGGGAAATCGTTTTACGGGTTAAAGCCCTCTTGCGCCGCCACCCCGGAGGCGCCATCGGCCAGTCACCGGCTACCGGTGGTGAGGAAGCCCTGCACTTTCCCCGCCTCAGCCTCTACCCTGCGGGCCGGAAGGTTGTTGCCGCCGGTAAAGTGCTGCCACTTTCCCCTTTGGAATATAATTTGCTCCTGTTCCTTGCCCGGTACCCGGGGCGGGTTTTTACCCGGGACACCCTTTTGGACCGGGTTTGGGGTTATGATTACATCGGTGACAGCCGGACGGTAGATACCCATATCCGCCGCCTGCGAGAAAAATTAGCCCGGGCCTCAACCCAAGCCGCCGGTTATATTGCCACCGTACGGGGTACCGGTTACAAATTCGAGGTGGCCCCGTGAAATTCTGGCAAGGCATGGTGTTTAAATTTTGGCTGACGATGGCCGCTCTTTCCCTCAGCCTGCTTGCCGTTATCGGCTGGCTGTTTGCCACTCTGTTCACCGATTTTTATCTGCAAAGGGAAATCGATGATCTGGTTAACGCCGCTACCATCATCGGGCAAGAGCAAGACCTCATCACCGCCCGTCGCCTGGCCCGGGTAATTACCCGCGACACCGGCGCCGTGATCTGTCTGGGTGATGGAGCGGATAATATCACCGAGGTGTTAAGCCACCGTCCCCCCGCATTAACTGAAGAACCACCACCCACCGGGCTAGGCCGGCAGTGGCATTATAGCCTGCGGCCCCTCGACCCTAACCGCCCCCGGCAGGGACCGGTAACGACAGGACGGCCGGAACCCCCCAATTCCTGGCGGAATGGGCCCCATATGACCATCGTCCCCCCTACCCACAGCGGCCTACCACCGGCAGACCTGGAACGTTTGAGCCAAGGGTTAATTGTCAGCCATCAAGGGCAATTACCCGGTTTTGACGCCCCCACCCTTTCGGTAGCCATTCCCTTCCAGGATAACGACCGTACTACCCGCGTCGTCTATATCCACACCTTGTTACAGCCGATTACGGAAACCCTGGCTGGTATCCTGGGCTGGATTTACGGTGCCACCGGGTTTACCTTGCTCTTGTCCGGTCTCGTCGCCTTTCTGTTGTCCCGCCGGGTGGCCCGTCCCCTGACAAGGCTCCATAAGGCCGCAGAAAACCTGCGCCAAGGCAACTTTAGCGAACGGGTACCGGTGCAAAGCAATGATGAACTTGGTCGCCTCGGCCAAACCCTGAACACTTTGGCTGCCGAACTAGCCGCAAGCCTCGGCCAACTGGCGGAAAAAAATCGTCAATTAACCCAGGGGATGCAAAGTATGCGGGACTTGGTCGCCAATGTATCCCACGAACTGCGTACCCCCTTGTTTTTGGTCCAAGGTTACACTGAAGCCTTACGCGATGGTCTCGCCAAAACTCCTGCCGAACAACAAGAAATGGCCAAAATTATTATTGACGAAGTGGAACGCATGCAAAGGCTTGTTCAAGACCTGCTGCAACTTGCCCAGTTAGAGAGTGGTGCTTTACAGTTTGTTAAAGAGACGCTCACCCCTACCGACTTGTTGTCCCGGGTCGGCGCTAAACTTACTCCCTTGGCCGAACAAAAGGGGATCAGCCTCGATTGGTCTGTTCCGGAAAACCCGCCGGAAATAATCGGTGATGCCGGACGCCTGGAGCAATGCCTGATCAACCTGATCGATAACGCCCTCCGCCACACCCCTGCCGGTGGCCACATTTATCTGGCTTTGGAAATAACCGGCCAAAAGGTGCGGTTCAGTGTTGCCGATACCGGTCCAGGAGTGCCACCAGAGGATATTACCCGGGTTTGGGAACGTTTTTACCGGGGGGATAAATCGCGTAACCGCCAAAATCCCGGATCCGGCCTGGGGCTTGCCATCGTCAAGGCGATCATAGAAGCTCACGGTGGCCAAGTCACCCTGAATTCCCGTCCAGGCCAAGGAGCCACCTTCTCATTCACGATCCCTTTCGTCGAAACAAAATCTAAAGGTAACGCCACCAAAGATACAAGTGACAAATCGCCACACTCAACAACATCAAAGGAAATGCCACCTTCATGAATTCTTTGAAGGTGATCACCAGGCCGTTTTTCTCGGCTAACCCGGCAACAATGACGTTCGCCGATGCTCCAATTATTGTTCCGTTACCACCCAAGCAGGCGCCGAGAGAAAGACTCCACCACAAAGGCATCAGGTCGAGGTTCCCGATTTGACCCAAAGCCTTAATCAACGGAATCATCGTCGCGACAAGCGGAATATTATCCACAAAACCGGAAGCAACTGCGGAGAGCCATAAAATCAGGAATGTCATTGGAACCAAATTCCCCCCAGTCAGGTGCATGCTTTCCTCAGCCACCCAGCGGATCACCCCGACCCGCTCCAACCCCCCCACCACAATAAACAAACCGGTGAAAAAAAATAGCACCGGCCACTCCACTGCCGCCAATGCCTTGGCCGGTTCCTCGCTGGTTAAGGCTAACAAGATAAATGCTCCCGTCAGAGCAACCGTCGCCGACTCCAATTGCAGCCGGCCATGCAGCACAAAGCCAAGAATCGTCAGCGCCAACACCAGCAATGATTTCCGTAGTAAAACCGGGTCCTTGATTGCCGCCAATTCATCCAACGCCATTATTTCGGCTTTTACCGCCGGATCCGCCCGAAGGCCTTGCCGATAAAGCCAACGAAAAGCAATAAGCGTGGCGATTTCCACCACAATGATCACCGGGGCCAGATTCCAAACAAAGTCATTAAAGGTCAACCCCACCGCCGAGCCAATCATAATATTGGGCGGGTCGCCAATCAGGGTCGCCGTCCCGCCGATATTGGAGGAGAAGACTTCAGCCATTAGAAACGGCAACGGGGAAACACCCAGGGTCCGCGTAAGCGAAAAGGTCACCGGCACAATCAATAAAACCGTGGTCACATTGTCCAAAAATGCCGATAAAACTGCCGTGATCACGGCTAACAGCACGAGCAGGGTTAAGGGTTCACCACGAGCCAGTTTCGCCGCTTTAACCGCCAGGTATTCAAAAACCCCGGTCGGCCGGATAATTCCCACAATGGTCATCATCCCGATCAACAGGCCCAGGGTATTGAAATCGACCACCTTGACAGCCGCCTCCTGCCCGATGATCCCCACGAGAATCATCACGATGGCCCCCAGCATCGCAATAACTGTCCGGTGCATTTTTTCCGCAATGATCACCACATAAGTGATCAGGAAAATGATAATCGCTACGGCCGCTTGGATTTCCGGCAATACTGCTTTTTCCCCCGATCATAATCCGTTTAATAAATGTTCATAAGCTTAACTTTTCCCTATTTTTCTGTACTATGTGTTGGAAACCAAAAAGAAAAGCGTTCCTTAGCGAAACGCTTTTTTTCACCTCTGAGGGCAACCAAGTGATTAGATTAGATCCCCAGATAGGCTTCCTTGATATGTTCATCATTCAACAGTTCGGAGCCGGTGCCGGAAATCGTCATCCGGCCATTGTCCAAAACGTATGCCCGGTCGCACATGCCTAAAGTCCGGACTACATTTTGCTCAACCAGCAATACCGTAACTCCCTGTTTGTTAATCTCCTTGACAATATCAAAGATCTGACTAACCAGAACCGGCGCCAACCCTAATGAAGGCTCATCCATAATTAAAAGCTTGGGCAAAGCCATAAGACCCCGGCCGATCGCCAACATTTGCTGCTGGCCACCACTAAGCTTGCCGGCATCCTGGTTTCGTTTTTCCGCCAAAATGGGGAAAAGTTCATATACCTTTTTAATGGTTTCTTGGCGTTTTGCCTTGGCCTCCGGCATTAATGAACCGATCTCCAGGTTTTCCCGCACACTCATTTCGGGAAACAGACGCCGGCCCTCAGGCACATGGGTTATTCCCATCTGGGCGATTTTATGCCCCGGCAGGTTAATAATATCCTGACCAAGAAACTCGATTGTTCCGGTCCTGCTGGCCACCAGCCCGGAAATAGCGTTCAAGGTAGTAGTCTTACCAGCCCCGTTGGCACCGAGGAGAACCACCAATTCTCCTTGCTTCACTTCAAACGCCACATCCCATAAGACCTGCAGGTCCTTATAAGCGGCGTTCAGATTTTTTACTTTAAGCATGATCTTCACCCAAATACGCTTTAATAACCTCCGGGTGCCGGGCCACTTCCTGCGGGCTGCCCAGAGCAATCTGGCTGCCGAAGTTGATGGCCAGAATCCGGTCGGAAATCCCCATCATCACTTTCATCACGTGCTCAATAATAATTATCGTCACCCCGGCGTCCCGAATCCGTTTGATTAGACCAATCGCCTGTTCCGATTCTCTGGGGTTAAGTCCGGCACAGGTTTCGTCTAAGAGCAGCAGCTTTGGTTCTGTCGCCAAGGCCCGGGCAATCTCCAAGCGCTTCCGCACGGCAATTGGCAAGCTCTTCGCTTCACTATCTTTGAACTGGGTAAGGCCACAGAAGTCGATAATCTCTTCCGCCTTGGTCCGCGCTTTACCCATGCTGCTGGTGTGTAAAAAAGCCCCCGCCATGACATTGCCAAGTACTGTCATTCGCCGTAAAGGCTTGACCACCTGAAAAGTCCGGCCAATTCCTTGATTACAGATCTTGTGTGCCGGCAAATTTTCGAGCTGTTGCCCGTTGAAATGAATCTCCCCGGACGTGACCGGGAAAAACCGGCTGATTAAGTTAAACAATGTAGTTTTACCAGAGCCATTAGGCCCGATGATACCAAAGATTTCCCCTTGGCTCACCGTAAAACTCAAATTGTTAACAGCGGTCAACCCGCCAAATCTTTTTACCACGTTTTTAGCTTCGAAGAACTTCACCATTACCACCTCCCGGCAAACCAGTCCCGCTCCTAAAGAATTTCTGTTTCAAGGTCTCCAATCCGCCAATAATCCCGTTAGGCATAAACATGATGATTAGGCAAACCAGGATCCCAAACACCAAAACGTTGGCCGACCCCAGAGTCGCCCGGAAGTATTCACCTAAAGCAATATAAATCCCTGCCCCGATCGTCGGACCCCAGGTAGTAGCCACCCCACCCATCATCACCACCAGAATTACCATGACGGAAACGTTAGACAGATTGAACACAATGTTTGGATCGATAAAAGCCACGTAATTCATGTAAAAAGCCCCGGCCAAGCCGGTAAAAAAGGCACTGGGCAATAAAGCAACATTCTTGTAAAAAGTCGTTGGAATCCCCAAGGAAGTGGCGGCATCCTGATCTTCCCGGATGGAAACCAGGTAATAGCCGATCTTGGAATGGACGATCAAATAAGTCACCAGCAAAGTAACCACCAATACCGTCAATCCCACGTAATAAAAAAACATCTTAGAGGTGATTTCCGGCATAATCAAGACACCTTTTGCCCCATTAGTAAACTCAGTCAAGTTCGTGAACATCAAGCGGAAGATTTCCCCCAGGGCCAGCATAGCTAAGGCAAAATAAGGCCCCCGGAGCCGGAAACAAATCAAACCGATCGGCAACGCCGCCAAAGCAGCTACTACCGGACCTAAAGCCATCCCCCACCAGGGTGAAAGCCCGTAGTGCAAGTTAAGCAAGCCCGCCGCATAAGCACCGACCCCGAAAAAAGCCGCGTGGCCAAAAGAAACCTGCCCCGTATATCCTCCCAGAAGGTTCCACGCCGTCCCAATCGTTGCCCAAACCATCACCAAAATCAAAATGTGCAGGTGATAAGGGGCCTTGATTACCCACGGAACAGCGATTGCCGCCAGTAAAACCAACAAGGCAAAGAGCCAATTTAATTTCTTTATTTTATTCATGCCTGCCACCTCTTAACTAAGCTCCTGACACCGCCGGGCAAGAACAACAGGACCAAAAGAAAGATAACTAGCCCAACGACATCCTTATAGCCCATTGATATATAGGTGGCACCCAGGGACTCAGCTATACCCAGGATTAAACCACCGACAATCGCCCCGCCGGTGCTGCCCAACCCGCCCAAAATCGTGATAATAAAGGACTTCGCCGTAAACAAATGCCCGATATCCGGCCATAGGTAAAACAGGGGCAATAGCAAGGAACCACCGGCAGCCGCCAAAGCAGCCCCGAGCCCGAAGGTAATCATCGTAATTTTCGAAGCATTAATCCCCATATAGACAGCGGCATCCCGATCCTGGGCCGTAGCCCGAATCGACTTTCCCAAATCAGTCCGCGTCAGGAAAAGGTGAAGCAAAAAGGTGAAGAGCATCGCAATAAAAAAACCGGTCAACATCGGAACACTAATCGCCATCCCGCTAAAATATAAGGTGTCAGAAGAATAACTGGTGACTACGGAACGATAGTCCGATTTGAAAATTAACCGAATACCTTCAGTCAGCACCAACATAATTCCCACCGTCAGCAAAACCTGATTTTCCGGTAGAATCGATTCCACTTCAACCAAACGGTTAATCATAAATTTCTGGATCAGACAGCCAAGGAAAAATAAAACAAGCATCGCCACAAACATGCCGAGGTAAGGGTCCACCCCGAATTCCTGAGCACAAACATAAGTAACGTACATGCCAACCATGACCAATGCTCCGTGGGCAAGGTTGACGATATTCATAACGCCCATGATCAAGGTCATCCCGATGGCAATTAACGCGTACATCCCGCCAAGTAAAATACCACAGATAATTGTCTGACTTAGCAGCTCCATTTTGTTACCCCCTATACACCGGCTAAATATCCGGTTAACCTCCCAGTGACCGGTACCGCTGATGATCCTAACTAAAGCCCGGATAGTTAACCGAATACTCACCCTTTGGGCCTAAGATCGCGGGATCAACCAGGTTGTAACGGAAAGGAGCTAACCCCTCTCCGTTTACAACCCCCATTTGCAACCGCAATTAGCCTAGCGTTCCTTCCAATTAGGTACCGGATAAACATGAGCAGCGGACTTTACTTTTTCCGGCCAGACCACTTCCAATTTCCCTTTCTGCCACTGCACCACATAGGTGCTTGGTTTGGTTTGATTGGTGTAACCTTCCCAATCTTCAAACTTAATTGGACCCATCACCGTCATTAAATCTGTTTCTTTAAGGGCTTTTTGGATCCCCGCCGGGGACAAATCACCGGCCCGGTTCAAAGCGTCAATCAGAACGTACGCGGTGGCATAGGCCTGGGCCCCGTGGTAATCAGGCTCTTTGGTATACTTATCCGTGTATTTTTTGAAGAAATCACCGGCACCTGGCCAGGTTACCCCCGGTACCCACAGAGTTGTTGAAGCAACAAACTCCGAGGCATCACCCGCATTTTCTTTAAATTCGGGCATGGTATAACCAGCGCCACCACCGACGAAAAACTTCGAATTGAAGTCGATTTCCTTCATTTGCTTGACGATCATCGCCGCATCCATTACATATGACACCGCAAACACCAAATCAGGGCTGGTATTTTTCAAGTTGGCCAGCATCGGCTTGAAATCAATCGCGCCGGATTCGTAGTGCTGATCAAAAACAACTTGAATACCCCGTTTTTGGCATTCCTGCCGGAATCCTTTCGCCGATGAAGTACCGAAGTCGGTGTTTTCATAAATAATTGCCACGGTTTTAGATTTAATCACATTGTCCATCATATCCCAGAGAGCGCCGGTATACTTACTCGCCGGTGCTGCCGTACCCCGGAAAACCCACTGCCAACCTTTTTTGGTAATATCGTCTGCGGATCCGGTGACCGCAACAAAAGGTATGTTCATCGTCTGTGCCGAACCCGCAATAACGTTGGTGCAGGCGCTGCTATAGCCCCCACTTAATAACGCAACCTTGTCCTGGTTGACCAGTTTCTCCGTAGCGGATTTGGCTACATCCTGCCGGCCTTGGTCATCTTCAAAAACCAGCTTAATCTCTTTACCATTAATCGTCGTCTTACCAGCCGCCTTCAATTCTTCGTAAGCCATTTCAAAGGCGTTCTTTTCCATTGTACCGAACATTGCTTCGCTACCGGTGAGCGGCAAAATGACCCCCAGCTTGATCGCGTCTTTTCCCGCATCGGTCCCGGTGTCCCCACAACCGGTCACTGTAACCAACAGGCAAACCGATAGCAAACAGGCCATTGCCAACTGCCACTTGGATCTTCTCATTCCCAATATTCCTCCTTGTTCTTAATTAGATCTTATAAGACATTACCTAACTTGTTAGCACTTGAAAGCATTGCTTTACTGCCAGCAAACCTGGCAACCACCTCCCGATAAATTGTTTTTAGAAAATTTTATTTTTTCACAATATTCAATAGCACCTATATTTTATTTGATCATCCTGTTCAAAACAACCTTTATCAAGAATTATGTCATAATATTTAAGATCAATGGCAAAAAAATAACCGGGGCGTGATCCCCGGGCTGTTGTGCCGGCTAAACTCGCCGGTCCAATTATCCGTTGATAAAACGCAAATCATTCCTGCTGCCGACAGATACTGAGCATCCGGCTTAAAACTTCTCCCGCCTTTTCCCGAAAGACAAAGTCCGCCTGACTATCATACCGTGTCGGTTCCGTATTCAGAATTACCAAGGTGCTATCGTTACGCCGGTTGTAAACCAAAGTATTGGCCGGCGAAACCGTCAAGGATGTCCCCACACACAAAACTACATCCGCTTTCATCGTCCATACTTGGGCTTGACGCCAAGTATAAGGATCCAGTGGATCCTCAAAAAGCACCACATCAGGCTTTACGACCCGCCCGCATTCACAAAGGGGCTGTTGTTTGGCTGCCAGAGCCTCCCGGACCATGATCATGTCGTATTGTTTTTGGCACTTTGGGCAAGTAGCTGTACGCAGATTGCCGTGCAGTTCCGCCACGTTGGTGGAGCCGGCCATTTGATGCAACCCATCAATATTTTGGGTAACGATAAATACCAGTTTGCCCAACTCATGTTCCAACGCCGCCAGGGCAATATGTGCCGGGTTAGGTTTGATCCCGGTCCAACCCAAAAATAGTTGCGCAAAATAATGATAAAACGTATCCACGTCATAAAAGAAACAAGACCGGGTGGTCGCTTCCCGCGCCTCTCGTTTTTGCCACAACCCATTTGGACTGCGAAAATCAGGAATCCCCGACTCCGTTGAAATACCGGCTCCGGTCAGGACGGCAATTTTTTCCGCCTTACGAAGAATTTTCGCACATTCCACCAATTTCCGTTCCATTACCAAAACAATCACCTCGCCCATCAGACCGTGGACGTCCTCATTATACCAAACAAATCACCATTTGAGCGATAGTTATCCATGTATACTTGCCGGACAGGTTCCTAAGACCGGTTTGCTCCCTCAAGGGAAACCAAGACAACATCAATATCCTCGGCCAACCGGCGGCCAACAGCCAGTTCCCGCTGATTCTTCCGGATGACTACCGGTCCGGCAGGAATTGCTTCCTGTAGAACAACGGTTTCCCCTTCAAAAAGGCCTAACCCCAGGGCCCGGGAGCGGAAGAGCGGCTGCCGGATATTTACAATCCGAATGATTTGACCTTTCGGTGCATTCGCTAAAGTCATCACTGTCCCCCCTTTGCGCAACAAAACCCACAACCCGTGCAACCAGCCGGACGATCAAGCTGGGTATTACAACGGGGACACCGGAGAAATTTTCCCGGTAATTCCCCTGCCCGGGGCCAGGAACCGAACGCCAGGCCACAACAAGGGCAGGTGTTAACCGGAGGACAACCGCCAGCCTGAAGGTCGTTTTTTAACTTAACCCGACCAAACCAACCCATAGCTTTCACCCCAACTAACTAAAACAACTTCTGTTTAACCTTTAACCATAGGCTGCACCGGTTGGCCTTTTTCCCGTAACCTGGCAAAAAAAACGGCGATGCCGGCCAACAAAGCCAAAAACAAGATAAAAAGACCAGCCGTCCAGAGGATAGATTCAAAAGTTGCCAACAACTGGGCGACAACGCCACCGGTAGAAAACGCAATTACCCAGATGAGCAGCCACATAACTAACCCTTCCTTTTTGGGGCGTTCTTTGAAGATCATCATCGCCGCAGCAAAACAGGGTACAAATAAGGTAAGGGTAATCAAAGCCACGACGGCCTGTTCCGAAGCCAAAGGCATGTCGACTAAAGCCGCAGCCCCTAAATCCCGCCGCACCATGCCCATAATAAAAATTCGGGCCGTTTCCGGTGGTAAATGCAGCCAACCGACCGTAAGTGGCGAGGCCAGAACTTCCAACCGGGTCAACAGACCGGTAACCTGCAAGCTGCCGAGAACCAGGGCCCCTCCAACAAATAAAGGAAAGGCCTCATTAAGAAAATCCATTGATTTAACTACCGTTTTGCGCAACACATTCCTTAGATGCGGCCACTGTAAAGGGGGCAGTTCCAACACGAGATCCGCTGGCTGACCGGGAAGAATCCGGTCCATTATCGTCCCCACACCGATAAAGATTGTAAGCATAACCACCACGAACAAGCCGATCAGCGCCGGGTCCAGCACAGCCAGCAACCCGGTGAGCACCCCTAATTGGGCAGAACACGGAATTACCAGGCCAAGTAAGAAAATTGCGATCCGCCTTTCTCTTTCCGATGGCAACAGCCGGGTTGTAATCGTGGCCAGCGTTACACAACCAAAACCGAGAATAAACGGGATCACCGCCAGGCCGCTCAACCCGATTTGCTTTAACATCCGGTCGGTTAGCACCGCCATCCGGGGCAGATAACCCACATCTTCAAGCATAGCGAGGAAAAAATAAAACGCCAGGACTAAAGGCAGCAGCAACCCGATTAGTAAAGTAAACGGCATCGTCAGGATACCATACTCCCCGAAAAAGAGCCTTCCGGCAACAGACTCCGGGGCAATCACCGGCCCCAGTAAGTTGCGGATAAACGGCTCATAATAGCCCTGCATAAGACCATCTTTGCTCAAATCGACAATATCTCCGGCCACGAAAATCCCAAGTAACCAGTACATCAGGCCCAAAACCCCGACCAAGACCGGTAGACCGATAGCAGGGTGCAATAACCAACAACCAAGTTTAGCCCCGATTGTGGCCCCGACCGGCGTTTCCGTCACCACCGCCCGGTAAACCCGGTTTACCTGTTGCCGGCGAATGTAGTAAGCCTTTTCGCGTTGAATTTCATCGTCTTCCATGGCCGCTAGCGCCGCCCCAAGAGTACCGTTAAATTGTTTCTGCCGGCGCCAAAGGGCCAACTGCTCCGTAATGGCCGGGTCGGGATGACCAGGCTTCCCCTGGACCAAGGCAGCCGCCGTTTCTTTAAGCCCTTTGCCTTCAACAGCCACCGCCGGCACCACAGGAACCCCCAATTCCCGGCTGAGTACGGCGGTGTCAATCCGCAACCCCCGGCGGGCCGCTTCATCCCCCATGTTCAGGGCGACAACAACCGGAACCCCGGTGTCAATTATCTGCCGGGTAAGAAACAAGTCCCGGTCTAAAGTCACCGCATTGACGATATTTAAAACCAAGTCCGCCCCGAGGATCAAGTCACAGATCAACTTCTCCGCTTGATTAAATGAAGAAAAACCATAGATCCCCGGCGTATCGTAGACCACCCATTCCTGATACCGCCCGGTATAAATATCCAGGGTTGTACCCGGATAATTGGCCACGTCAACATATAAACCGGTCAAGTAATTAAAAAAAACCGATTTGCCGACATTTGGGTTACCGGCCAAAACCAACTTCTTGACCCCGGAATCAGGGTTTATGTTGATGGGAGATTTTTGACAAGCCGCCATTTCATCCCCCTCCTTACAAACAGCGCTAATTGATAATGATTTTCTTTCGCTGTCCTTATTGTAAATGATTCCGGTTCTCAGTGTCAATAAAAAACCTACGGGATAAAGACCCGTAAAGCGGCCGGATAAACACCTACCGTCCAAGGGAATGGCGGCCCCATTTCGCCATCCAAATCAGTTTCCAACTCCGGGGGCCCATTAACGACAAACCCTGGGGCTTGACGGTAAGTCACCAAAGGGGAATGGACATGTTCCCCCCGCAATACGCGCAAAAACAAACTGACAAACTCATGGGCCTTGCATAAACGGAAAACCACCAGGTCCAACAAGCCATCATTAATCTGGGCCTGGGGCGCGATTAAAGGAAAGCCACCGGCCCCTTTGCTGTTCAAGACCAGAAAAAGCAGGGTTTGTCCATCATAAACCAGCTCACCGTTCAACAAAGTAATCCGGAGAGAAAAGGGGCGAAACTGAGGCAGCAGTTCCACAGACTTCAAATAATAGGCGAGTTTGCCTAACCGGTTTTTGATCCGAGGATTTACTTTGTAAGAAATGTCTGTCGTTAACCCCCCGGCGGCGACATTGAAAAAACAGTGCCGGTCAAGTCTCCCCACATCGACCGACCGCGTTTTTCCCCGCACGATCACCCGGCAACTCTCCCCGATGTCCCCCGGAATCCGCACATTATTGGCAAAATCGTTCGCGGTTCCTGCCGGAATCAGGCCCAAAGCCGGGGGAACCTGACCGTTAGCAACCACCCGCATCAACCCGTTTACCACCTGGTGAAACGTGCCGTCGCCACCGGCCGCCACTACCGCCGTACAACCCTCAGTACACGCCCGTTCCGCTTCGCCGGCCGTTTCCTCCGGACTCCCCCCGGTACGGTAAACAACCACCTGCCAACCACCTGTCTGCAGCACATTAATTACTTGGTCAAGGTTTTTTTGCACCTTACCCCGGCCTGCCGCCGGATTATAAATTAACTTTAACCGCTTATTCAAAGGTCCCCCTCCCCCCCAACCTAATCCTTGCATCAGCCAAAACTTTCTCTAACTACAGAATTATACCGGTTATCTTCCATCCTGCAAAGAGAATCCTCCTGAAAGAAAGAACCCCACCGGATAACCGGCAGGGTTCCGCCCAATTTTTGTGTAAAATTATCCCAGAGAACTAATTTATCGTCTCTACTGTGGCCGGCTCGGCCACGGCAAACCGGATTTTTACCGGGTGTTGCAGTAGTTTGCCGGACGCATTCTTGAGGTTTTTTACGCGCAATGTATACGTGCCGGGTAAATATCCATCTTCCGGAGGGATCACTTGCAAAGAATTACCGTCATCCCCTGGCTGTAACGTAACAGCGACACGTTTTCCGCAAGCATTCCGGACGGTAATTTCCCGCTCAGTCGATATCCCGCTCACATGTACCGGCCCGTTAAACCGGATCGTCCAGATTTTTTGGGGATCGACCCCCGTTTGTCCCGGAAATTCCTTGGTACCGGGGTCATCAACCGGTTCGACCGGATCCTCGGAAACCCCTTCTTCCTCAGGTGGTAAAATCTCACCCGCAGTATCGGTCACTTCAACCGGGCAAATCTCGTTTACGTTACCATCCGGGGACGTTACCGTTACCGTTGCGGTCCCAACTCCTACCGCAGTCACTTTACAGGCTACCCCAACCTGGTTAACAACGACGACCGCCGGATCACTGGTGGCCCAGACAAGCTCCCTTTTAAGCGGGCTGGCACTAGCCGGCGTGATCATGGCCACCAAAGTTCCCGTCCGGCCGACCTTCAGCTCTAGATCGTCCTGGTTCAACCGCAAACCGGTCACTTGTTGGATAGACCCATCGTTTTGCTCCTCATCTGGTTCCTCAATTATTTCCTCATTAACAGTTACCACACATTCCGCCTGAAATTCCCCATCTACCGTCGACACAATTACGGTTGCGGTCCCCACATCAACTGGGGTTACCAGACACTGGTTCCCGTTACAATCGACCATCACCACATTCTCATCGCTAACCTGCCACACCACCGCTTGATTGGTCGCATTTTCCGGGGCAACGGTTGCAGTTACTGTCACCGGTTCCTCCCCAACGGTCAAGGTGAGGGCTCCGGGTGCCAAAGTTACCCCGCTAACCGGCACATTGACCGTCTCATTCTCCGGCGGTTGTTCTACCGGCGGTGTTTCGACCGCGCAAACCGGACTACCCCCAATAAATAGGGCAACCATTACCACCGCAGCAATAAATATCGCCAACTTTTCGCTCCACCCGGAAGCCTGCTTCCTCCGCACTAACAAATCAACCATGCTTTCCCGCTCCTTTTCCCTTTTCAACTGATCATTTGTTAAAGTCATTTGTTAAATAGTATAATTTACCGGGAAACCTTTCGCTGTAACGGCCACCACATTTTTGCCAAAAGAGGTGTCTCTTGATGCGATTATCCCAAATCCCGATGTTTAACGGTCTGAGCCAAAAAGAACTCGACCACTTGGCTGGGTGCACACTGCAAAGGACTTATCCTAAAGGGACCACCCTTTTTGTGGAAGGCCAGCCGGCAGATGGCCTATACTTTATCACCACCGGACTGGTGAAAGTGGTCAAACTACATAACGATGGCCGGGAAAAAACCTTGGCGCTCCTGGGCGAAGGCAAAATTCTCGGTGAAATGTCCCTTTTTTCCAGTGGCTTACGGACAGCAACCGCCGAAGCTCTGGATAAAACCACTGTCCTGGTCCTCCTGCGGGAACCCTTCCGGGCTCTCCTGCTAGAAATGCCCATCCTGACCATCCGGCTGATCGAAATATTGTCCGCCAGATTGAATCAGGCGAACCAGCAGATCCAGGCCCTGCAATTTATGAACGCTCGCAGCCGGATCATCGCCAGTTTGATTCAACTGGCCAAAGACTACGGGCAGACAGAAAACAAAGGCATCACCATTCCCCTGCAATTGACCCATGCGGAAATCGCTAAACTCGCCGGTGTCTCCCGGGAAACAGTAACCAAGGTGTTTGCCGACCTGCAAAAAAACAACCTGTTGAAACCCTCCCGCAAACAGCTGTGGATTTCCGGGTTGGACACCCTGTACCGAGAAATATAATCTAGGGGCTTTTTGCCCTATAACAAAGGCATACACAATCCCCCAGTTAAGGAGGTTGCATATGCCAAACAGTGAATTACGGACGCTGCGGCAAAACAGTTAATTTGCCACCGGCGTTGGTTTGAAAAACGTTTTTAAGGCTTGATAGACTTCACTCTTATCCCGGATCGTTACCGCCGAAAGTTTAGGATTTTCGATCTTATGAAAGGCATTCATTAAGGTGCTGGCGAAATGTGACCGGACAATCTCACCATACCCGAACTGGTTTACTTTTGTCAGCAGTTCGTTCACCAACTGAACACACAACTCGTTATCGGACGAGAGATTATCCCCATCGGAAAAATGGAACGGATAAATATTGTAGTCCCGGGGAGGAAAACGGTGATTAATAATCTCTAAGGCCAATTGGTAAGCTGATGAACAGCGCGTTCCTCCCGATTCCCCTTTGGTGAAAAATTCTTCTTCGGTAACTTCTTTCGCTTCGGTATGGTGGGCGATAAACACGATCTTGACCGCCCGGTACTTGGTGCGTAAAAACCGGGTAGCCCAAAAGAAAAATGTCCGGGCAATATACTTTTCAAAGGTTCCCATCGAGCCGGAGGTGTCCATGATGGCCAAGACCACGGCGTTGCTCTGCTGTTCGTGATGCACCTCCCAGGTCTTATACCGCAAATCATCCGGCAATACCGGATAAAAGCCGGGCTTTCCATGCATCGCATTCCGTTTTAATGCTTCTAAAAGGGTTCGCTTCCGGTCGATATTGCCTTGTAGTCCCTTATTGCGAATGTCGGTGAACCGGTAAGCATCGTGCTCCAGTTCCGGCGCCCGTTTATCCTCCATGTTCGGCAATCCTAAATCGTCAAACAACAGCTCTTGGATTTCATCAATGTGGACATCTGTTTCATAGTAATCCTTACCCGGGGCGGAGCCGGCCCCACCAGCTCCCTTTCCGGCTCCTTGCCGCAGGTCCCGCCCCAGGACATCACCGACTTTACTTTCCCCGTCCCCTTGGCCCGCATGTTTTTGTTTGTTGTAATCATACCGGATCCGGAACTCTTCCAATGAACGGATCGGCACTTTAACAATCTTTTTCCCGCCATGAATGATTATTGCTTCTTCACTAATGATCTCGGCTAGATTTTTTTTGATCGCTTCCCTCACTTTTTCCTGGTGCCGGATTTGGTCCAGCTGTCCCTTACGGTGTAGCGACCAATCATCCCGGGATAAAATAAATTCCGCAGTCAAGGCTCCTCCCCCCTAACGGTTCAAGAGTGAGCCGATGTACCGAAGCAATTCATTGCCACAAATCGGGCAATACCCGTGGTCTTCAATCAACCGGGCGGTGACCTCATTAACCCGTTTTAATTGTTCCGCATCAGGCGTACGGTTTGACGTGGTGATTTTTACTACGTCCTTCAAGTCAGAAAACAGTTTCTTCTCAATTGCTTCCTTCAACCGTTCATGCGAAGTATAATCGAATGCTTTCCCCTTACGGGCGTAAGACGAAAGCCGGATTAAGATTTCTTCCCGGAAAGCCTTTTTGGCGTTTTCGGAAATACCGATCTGTTCTTCAATAGACCGCATCAGCTTTTCGTCCGGATCAATCTCCTCATCGGTAATTGGGTCCGTGAGCTTCATGCCATTACAAAATGCCTCGACATTGTCCAGGTAATTATTGAGGATCGTTCGGGCCGACTCTTCATAGGCGTAGACAAAGGCCCGTTGAACCTCCTTTTTAGCCAAATCATCGAACTCTTTCCGGCTAACCGCAATATAATTCAACAATCTTTCTTTTTCTTCCTTAGTAATCGAAGGATGCTGGTCCAATCCGTCTTTTAATGCCCTTAAGACGTCAAGGGCATTAATACATACGGTTTCTTTACGGATCAAAGCTGAAGACAAACGGTTAATTACATAACGCGGGTCCACCCCGCTCATCCCCTCATCAACCGCCTCACCTTGCAGTTCGATGAGGTCTTTTTGTTTAAATCCTTCGACATCCTCACCATCATACAGCCGCATTTTCTTGATCAGATCCATGCCCTGCTTTTTGGATTCTTTTAACCGCGACAACACGGAAAAAATGGCGGCGGTGCGTAAAGCATGCGGGGCGATATGAATATGCTGTAGATCAGACTGATCAATCAGTTTTTGGTAGATCTTTATCTCTTCGCTAACTTTGAGATTGTAAGGTACCTTAATGACAATAATCCGGGACTGTAAAGCCTCGTTTTTCTTGTTGGCGATAAAGGACTTGTATTCATTTTCGTTGGTATGGGCACAGATCATTTCATCCGCACTAATCAAGGCAAACCGGCCCGCTTTAAAATTACCCTCCTGGGACAACGATAGCAGGTTCCACAGAAACTTCTCGTCACATTTTAACATCTCCTAATTTGCTTAACCCCACACAATGGTCATTGCTTACGGGGAAACGGTAATGGATAGAGGCCTTAGAATCGCGTTTTCCATCCTTTTCAACCGTAAACATTTCTACCCGCCGGACCAGAATCTTAAATAATTGCGCTTTTTTATCTTCGGATATGCCGGAATCAATTTCGCGTCCCAGTATTTCCAGGGCAGACTGAGCATCAATTGCTTCCCGCTCAGTACGACTGGCCGATTCCATCCGGGAAAATAAGAATTCTCTTCGCGCCGAAAGAGCGCCAATTTCGGACAACAAAGACCGTAATTCCGTTTCGGCTTCGTCATCGGTGATTATTCCCCGGGCAGCTAAGGCAATTATCCGGCCCCGGGCATTTTGGGCATTGGTTATGCTTTGCTCAACCCCGGCCAGCTCCAGGCGAACCGGTTCCAGGTCTTTTTGCTCTCGTGAGAATCTTTTCTGGACCAAATCCCCTATTTTGCCGGGATTCTGGATGAATTCCTGAATATCAGCCCAGACCGCATTTTCAATCACCTGTGCCCGTACCATTTTGGCGTTACACTGTTTTCCCTGGCCGATGTCGACGGCGCCGGTGCATCGGTAGTAGACCCGCCCCTCTTTGGCCGATCCGGCGTTCCCAACCATTGCCCGGCCACAGTGGCCACAAAAGATTAGGCCGCGCAATAAGTAATGACGGCCACGGCGGCCTCTGGCCACGTCGGCGTTTTCGACCAACTTGTTTTGAGTATCGGTAAATGCTTTTTCTTCAATGATGACCGGAACACCGATGCTTATTGTTTCTTTTTTTCGCTTCGACCGTCTTAAATAATTATATGTCCCTTTGTACGCCTCTGTACGGAGGATTATAGATATATGGCCGGCATGCCATTTACCGGTACTTTCGTTCTTTAAGCCTTTGGATTTTGACGGGGTAGGGATATTCCGGGCGTTAAGGTATTTGGCAATTTCGGTCGTGCTGTTGTTTTCGGCATAGAGGTTGAAGATAAGCCGCACCGTTTCCGCTTCCGGCTCAAAGATTTCCAAGCATCCATCTTGGCCGATGCGGTAGCCAAATGGCGGCGGTCCGGATACCCATTTCCCCTGTCTAGCCTTACTTTCTTTCCCTAGTTGCGTCCTCTCCAGGATTGTGTCCCTTTCCAAGGCTGCAATGCTTGCCAAGAGGGTCATGAAAAACTTACCTGTGGGCGTTCCTGTGTCAAATGCTTCGGTCATGCTTTTCAAGGAAACGCCGTTTGCTTCCAAAAACTCGTAAGTATCCAAAACATGCTTGACGCTCCGGGCCAGACGGTCCAAGCGGTATACGTATACCGCTTGGACTTTTTTTGCCCGGACATCTGCAAAAAGTCGGGAGCCGGCCGGGCGATCCGCCAGGGGAACGGTACCGCTGACCCCTTCATCGAGATACATCTCAAAATCGCTAACGCCGGATTCAGGACCATGCAAATCAAAATATTTTCGGGCAAAGTCTGACTGAATCTCAATATTGCCGGATTCCATTTGCTCGTCGGTGGAAACCCTGCCATAAAATGCTACCCGCATAATAAGCCTGTACCTCCTTTTTATCTGCATAATCATTATACCAAAGGGGGTAGCCGGAATGGAAATTAAACGAGTATACTCCCAGGATCAGGAAGATTGGGAAATGATTATTGATTATCTCGTCCAATTTTTGGGTGAATTAATATTAGGGCCTTCCGAAGCCCAAATTTGGCCCAAGGACGAGTTTACCCCCCTCCCGAAGTAAAAAGGCTATTTGGTCGGGTATTTCTCCGCTTCTTGGGGCTAAATTCGGGCTAAGAAAATGGGTTGTGAGGACTAGCAGTATCTGTAAGTGACCTCCACCCGATTATGTCCGAGATCCCTCGTCAACAGAAGTCTCGCCGCAGTGTCCAACGAGCGTTCAAATTTTTCGATTTCTTTTTGCCCGGCATGGCCATTCTCGATTCGAGAGTGGGAATTGCACATATCAAAAAATTTCGCATTGCTAACGACATCAGCTTCGGGCATTTTTTGCTTATCGCGCAGGGTTAATGACTGACTAATTTTATCACGATATTCAGCCAACCTCTTGACCGCGAATTCTTTCCTAAATCCATGCAGTCCCCGGTTTTCAATCCCCAGCCGGCCGGCTGCTTTCCGTACCCAATCATTCAAACGCCGCTGGTCAAGGCCGAAAATCGGATGGTCCGGGCCGTTTTTGCCATATGAATTGACAATTCGCTTGAGTTCTCCGTGATATTCGCGGTCATACCGGACTGTCCGGGTTTTCCCGCCTTTTTCGAGCAGGGTAACGGTACCCCGGGCAAGATCAATTCGCGCCGGCCGGATGGCGTTGCCCATCCGGTCGGTAACTGTTTGCGACCGCGCCCCGGTTGCTCTTAAAAAGATTATGGCATCCCGGACCTTTTGGCCATGTTTGGCCGCCAGGGCAGCCGTTAACCGGTCGGCATCGGCTGGCGAATAAGCCGGCCCATGCTGCGACCGCACGGAATCCCGCCGGCGAAGGGGAATATCCCATTTCTCTTGGCGCTCCTTTCGATCTGACGAGATTTGCCAGTCCACTTTCCCATAATGCTTATTAACCAAATTTTCCATCTTTTTAAGGGACTGAATTTCGGCCCGGACCGTATACGGGCTTAGCTGACCGTTTGCAACCTTTTCGGCCCGGGACAAAATAAATTGGTCCACCTCAGCTGGCGTGATGCTCGTTAGCAAAAAAGAGCCGCCCCCCCTCCTTTCCGCGACTTGTTTTCCAAACCTTAATGCAATATTTTTATATTTTTCTTCGGTTTTTGCATTAAATATTTTAGCCGCAATACCCTG
The DNA here is from genome assembly GCA_028707535.1 of Heliobacteriaceae bacterium. GTDB lineage: Bacteria > Bacillota > Desulfitobacteriia > Heliobacteriales > Heliobacteriaceae > STF2-203. The sequence continues at coordinate 59,621 of JAQWAU010000007.1, forward strand.
GCGGCCTTCATTTCTTATGATGGACCATTTTTGCTGGCCGAATGACCGGCCTAAAGCAAACAATTTCAGAATTTGTCGGCGATAATTTTTATTTTTCTTTTTCTTTGCCATATTAATTGATCCCTCCTGCTGCCAAAACCGAAAAAAGGCAATAGCAAAGCTAGCTTTTACCTCTTTTTCCAGGCTCTTGTGGCTAATCGTTTCTTCGCGCGTGCGAAGAAACGATTAGCCTACGGCCGGCCCGGGCCGCTGCGTCCGTCGTCTGGCTTGCCCTCCCGGCCAGCCAGACTTCACCCCTTGCCGCGCCGCGACAAACTAAATTGTCTCCCCTCGACCCCCCTTGCGGTGGCCAAAATCGGCCTCACGCGCCCGCTGCGCGCCCTCCCCTTCCGGTGCACCCCCCCACCGGCACGGGTCATTGGCGTTGACCAGACAGCCGACTAACCCCTGTTGGGATCGGGCCGCCAACCAAGATGTCGGGGTATGTTATCGCTGCCGCGAGAGGAAGCGGCAACGAAAAACAGGAGGAAAAGAAAGAGCCACGCCGGCCGGCTGGGCCGGCGTGGGAAGGATAAACGATGATGGATACCAACCGAGTAAAATCCCAAGCGTTTGAGAATTTAAAACCAGAAAGCGGACACACCAAAAAGCGCCTGTTTCCAAGTCGCTAATCAGTTGTCCGCTTTTTCTAGCTTGAGCCTTTCGGGCCCCAAGCCTTACCATCCTTCAATTTCTTCGCTAACCGCGAAGGCTATTTCGCTATTTTCAACTCTTTTATTTCCGCTTCATGCAGCAACGTCCGAACTGCTAATGTCCCTAAGATCTTTTCGGATTTATCCTGTGACATTTCGATATTGGCAAGTTTTTCTTTGATGCCGGAAATATCACTTTTTATAGCCGTCATTTCGCCTTTCAGATAGCTCAAATTTTCGATAATGGCCGCTACTTCAGCCGATGTTTCCTCACCACGGTGTTCAACGGCTTTTAATAATTCGTACATCCCATCTTGTCTATTTTTCATTTGCTGAAGTTCGTTTAATATCAGCTGAATTCCCGCGTCATTCATTGTTCATGACCTCCTGGGGTCGCTCCTCGGGTCGTTAATCTGCTGTTCTTGTAAACTACACCCAAATCACCCAAATCAAAAACACAGAAAGCTATCAAATTTCCTAGATCCGCAAAAATAATCTCCCACTTAGGCATTTCTCTCCTTCCCGTCGAAGAAGCCGCTCCGGTTGTCGGAGAAGCTGGCTCCGACAACCGTCATTTTTCCCCGGACGGTAAGGGGTTTTTAAGTACACCAAAAAGCGCCTAATCAATCAGTCGCTTTTTTCGTCCGTTTTTCTGGCAGGATTTAATCCTGCCCCTTTTTCTTAATATCCTTTAATTTCCAAAACAAACATCAAGAGCAGATATCTGCTCACCGGAGCTCCTTTCACCTGTCAGCAACGCGGTTCCCTTCTGAGACCTCCGGGAGTCCAGTCCGCTTTTGCACTGATTCAGGGGAGACGCTTATTCTGCGGTCTCCATGCCACAGCCCTTATAATAACTTTTACGACCGGGCCAGCCGCCAGTCCCACTTATAGATCCCTTCCGAGATCCGTTCATGGGTGGTTACCAGGAATGTTGTCGTTTCCAGGTTCGCCAAAGAGGAAACTCCTTGGGGTTTCTGCTCACACCATTTTGGGGAAAAATGGCATGCAGAGACTTGATGTCTTGTCCACCCGCCTGTTAGGTGTTGTTCGATGAAATCCTGCTGAACGGAATGCCGAACTTTTTTGGACCCCAGAAAAACTTAGTTTCTCCATGCACAGGCCATCCCTCGAAGCTACCTTTAAGCTTAGCTTATTGGTATCAGCGGTGCTTCTGATAAGAATTTATGACCTCATTTTAGCACGAGAGGGTCTTAAAGTATAGCCTTTTATCTTTTCTTTTAAAGCAAAAACAACGCCACCCGACACCCTGAAAATGGGCGCACTAAGTCAGCGTTTCGCTCGTCCGTTTATCCGCCTTTGTTGTCACCATGCGGCCACGGTGACGGCGGTTACGGCATACCGGCATTGCTTCATGTTTGCCAATATGCGAAGGCTAAAGCCTCCAATAACAGGCGATTCCCTGCACGCCCTTGCAGACCGTGGAACTGCGTCGAAGTATGAAGCCTTCGCGCAGCACTTCGTGCCACGGTACCCCGCTTTCCGTTACCGGCTATCGGGTATTCTCCCAGCTCTGCATTCCCGGTTTCCCTTCGATGCTGCTGGGTTGGCCTGCCCTTATACTCCCTGCGCTTTGGCATTCGGTATTACGACAGGCTGCTTCACCCTTGCATTCATGCGATGCTGCGGTGAAGCTTCTTGCCCATGCGCTCTATGACGCTGCGGCAAGTTTGTTTGCCTAGACGAAGCTTGGCAAACAAATATTGGATAGATATGTGATTATTGTACTATGGGTTCAATAGAAAGGCAAGAGGGCAACCATAAAGGTTGCCCTTAAAAAGACGCTACTTTCATAGCCAGGTGCTTAACCGATGTTAAGCTAAATATTCTAGTTTAAAAAATAGATTTACGAATTGATTTTACCACATCCCCCTCTTCAAGAAAAGCCCCTCTCCTTCGTGAAAGGGCCTTTTCGTTTACACGTGTTATAATACGTTCTATACTAAGTTTAGGGAAGTTCAGGGGGGAAGGGACTTTGAAATCATATTCCTCGCGAGAAATCATTAAAATACTTATTAACGATGGATGGTATCACGTTAACACTGTTGGTGACCACCACCATTTCAAACACCCAACGAGATCTGGCAAGGTAACAGTAACACACCCCAAAAAGGATGTGCCGCTCAAAACAGTATTAAGCATATTTGGACAGGCAGGAATTAAAATAAACTAACCCTTGATCTATCACCCCCCTTTGAAAGGAGGTTCATTCCATGAGAAGAGACCGATATATATTCCCCGCCATTTTTGATTATGCTGACGATGGTATTTCCATTTCATTCCCCGACCTTCCGGGCTGTCTGCCCTGCGCTCACAGTGACGAAGAGGCGATCTCCAACGCTAAAGAGGCCATGGCCTTACACTTATATAGCATGGAGCAAGATGGGGATAAAATTCCGGAGCCTACTCCGGTAATGAAGCTGCATCCTCTAAGAAACCAGGTCGTTGTTCTGGTGGATGTTTGGATGCCGGTCTATCGAAGTGCTATTGAAAACCGGGCTGTGAAAAAGACGCTGACCATTCCCAAGTGGTTAAACGATCTGGCAGAGCAGGAGAAAGTCAACTTCTCGCAGATTCTACAGGAAGCGCTTAAACAGAATCTTGGTATTAATAATCGTTAACCCTGGGTTTTGCGTGAATCTCCATTTGTCAAATAAAGAGCTCTGGCCGTAAGGCCGGGGCTTTTTTGATGCATGAGAAAATCTTTTTAGTTATGCTTTACATACGACGTCTGATGTGGTACTTTACAGAGAAGGAGGTGTTGCAATGTCCGATGTTAGAGAAGTTTTTATTACGAAAGAAGTTGCTGAAAAATTAAACCTCAATCCCAGTTATATTATTAGACTTGCCAAAAAGATTAATCTAACCGCATCAGAAATGCGAGAAGCAGGCACCAGAAATTATCTTTTCAGCGAAACCGCAATTGAGAAGCTGCGTAAGGCAAAAACTCAAAAATAAAAGGAAGTCCGTCTCTAGTTTGGCGACCTGAACGGACTTCCCACCACACAGCCTTCCGAAGAAGGTGTATACCTGTAATTATACGGGTGATACCTCCCTCGTGCAAGGCTGCATGATAAGGAGGGTTTTCTTATGGCAAATGAGAATGGCATAATTCTCCGTGACGCTATAGATTTGTTAGCGAAAGAAAACGACCCGATATGGATTAAGTTGGTTCAACTGGCCGAAAATCGCGGTATTAGAGTGCTTTTGGCTAATAAGATTGCGAAAAATACTACTGGACTTTATATTCGTACTAAAGACGGAAGGAAGATAATTGCTTTGAAGGACAGTCTTGTTAGCAACGAACGGCGGGAAACCATGGCTCATGAATTGGCTCATGCGGTCTTACACTCAGGAAAAAAAGACTATAATATCTGCCTGTATTTCGAAGGAGGGAAATACTGGGAATGCCTTGAAAATGAGGCTAATAACTTTGCGAGGAGATTGCTGCGTTTTTTGGATAGAAGATATTAAGTTGAAAAAAAGCCCCTCTCTCTTGCGAGAAAGGGGCTTTGCATTTGTCTTAGTAATCTTCCCACTCAATTATGTCAATCGCCGGACCATATGCTCCTTCGGGTCTGGGTAGGTCTTGGGTAAACAGGAATTGATATGCTTTTTCGGTTACTTTGTTGCCTTTTTTGTCC
>JAQWAU010000008.1:0-23524 GCA_028707535.1 Heliobacteriaceae bacterium
AGCCAGGATCAAACTCTCCGAAAATATCGGCTAGCTTAATCTAAGCTCGCTTTTCCTTTTGTTTTGACTTTTGTCCGCACGCTTTCCTATTACAACTGTTCGATTTTCAAAGACCGGGGTTTTGCCCGCCATCCGGCTTGTTTCAGCCTTCTTGCGCCAACGTCAATCAGTTTACCACACCTTTAATTGGTGTGTCAACCACCAATTTTTCAGGATTTTTTGTTGCCGTTAGCGAGAGATATAGTACCACGAAATGCATATCTCGTCAACTTGTTTTTTCTACATCAACGACCGGTTTTACCGGTGTCTCGCCCCGTAAGTAAACATTCGGTACCGCACCGGAAATAATCGTCGTTGCAATCGCCACCCTGGTACACACCGGCATCTCGGCTGTAACCATCGGCACGACAATGCGAACCACGGCTTCTACATCTAAAAACACCATATGTTTGGTTTGATTGATTCCGGCTTCTTCAAATAACTCCACCGGTTTTACGCGCACACTGCCGATAGGCAATATACGGACATAAATATTCGGCCCTAAGGAAGCCAACAAACGGGTCCCCAACATCTGGCCCATTGGTATTGCCAGGGTAGTTTCCTGCAAACCAGCCAGGGCTTGCTGGACATCCAAAGTCGTTTCAGCCGCCAACTGGTTAATCCGCAAGGTGTTTGGTTGGAGCAATACGATCCGCCCTTGTTGATCGGTTTTGTAAAACACCAGGTCCCGGAAATTGGCATCATTGGCCACCCGGTGACGGATTGCTTCATTAATAGCTTCCGTCGCCAAGGCCACCCCCCGCACTTCGGCCATCGCTAGGAGCGGGCTTTTTAGGTTCCATTCCGCCAACACAAATAATACCATCCCCAGAACGGCCAGGCCCAATGGAACCAGCCAATAAAACCCGGAACCGTGCCTAGTCCACCTTTGCCATTTTAGTCGCCAGCGAAACCGATACACCCTGGTCCCCCCCGTCTAGCCAGTATATTCACCAACTATTTGAGGGGTGTAAATTATTTCACAAAACTTATCCGCTTACCAACCGGACAAATTTGCGTTTACCCACTTTAATTACCGTTCCATCAACCACCGGGATTTCGGTATCTATGTCCTTAATCGTTTCGTTATTGATTTTCACTGCCCCTTGATTAATCAACCGCCGCCCTTCCCCATTGGAGGTGGCCATCCCACTGTCGACCAGCAGTTTGATAATCCAAATGGCACCGTCTTTTATTTTCTCCGGTGGCACAGCATACCCGGGAATTGTATCCGGAAGATCTTTTTGCTGAAAAATGCGGACAAACTCCGCCTCTGCCTGGGCCGCCGTCACCGGCCCATGGTACATAGTAACAATCTCCCGGGCAAGCCGCATTTTAACATCGCGGGGATGCAGCCTTCCCGCCGCCAGTCCCTCGGTAATTGCCCCGACTTCATCCAGCGGAACTCCGGTTACTAATTCAAAATACCGGACCATTAAATCATCGGTGATGGACATGGTTTTTCCGTACATTTCGCGGGGAGACTCATTAATCCCGATATAGTTGCCTAAACTCTTGCTCATTTTGTTAACGCCATCTAAGCCTTCCAGGATCGGCATCATCATTGCCACCTGGGCTTCCTGGCCATACTCTTTTTGCAGTGCCCGCCCCACCAGCAGGTTAAACTTTTGGTCGGTACCGCCCAACTCGACATCCGCCTTTAAGGCAACCGAATCATAGCCCTGCATCAAGGGATAAAAAAGCTCATGAATACCAACCGGCAGGTTTTCCCGCAACCGCTTGGAAAAGTCATCCCGTTCCAGCATCCGGGCAACCGTATATTTCGCCGCCAACTGCAAAATATCGGCGAAGTTTAATGGCTGTAACCAAATTGAATTAAAGGTCATCTCCGTTTTTTCGGGATCAAGAATTTTAAAAATCTGTTCCTTATAAGTCTCGGCATTCCGGTTGACCTCTTCGGTAGTCAGTTGTTTCCGGGTTTCGGATTTTCCCGACGGATCGCCAATCCGGCCGGTAAAATCACCAATCAAGATTACCACTTGATGTCCCAGGTCTTGGAATTGGCGCAGTTTCCACAAAACTACGGTGTGCCCCAAATGAATGTCCGGAGCAGTGGGATCAAGGCCTAGTTTAACGCGCAAAGGCCGGTTTTCCAAAACCGACCGCACTAATTTCTGCTGCAATTCGATCTCCGGGACGATTTCCGCCGCGCCCCGCCGAATTACCGCCAATTGGCGGGCCACCGCGATTTGTACCGCCTCAGGCACGCTACTGTCTTCCCACATAAATTAAGGTCCCCCTATCCGCAGGGCATATTTTTTAAATTTGTTGCCCATTTTAACATATTCCGCCCCTATCTTCAATTAATTCAATAGCCCGGACCATTGTGCTATAATAAGCGCGAAGAATTACCTGTCCGCTTCCGGATCGACACCTGGATAACATCAAAGGAGGCTTCTCTTTTGAACAAGCAAAATCGGGATACCCCGCAACGGCCACCCCGGCGGAAACAGCGCCGCATCATTTGGCCACGACTGCTACTGCTGCTTGCTGCTGTTCTGTTTGTTTCCGTCCTAGGCATTGGTTCCGGACTCATTTTTGCCTGGGCCACCGATGCCCCCCATTTCGACCCCAATGAACTTGACGTCCACACCGCTTCCATTTTGTACGACTGCAATAATAATGAATATGCCCGGCTCCACGCCGGGGAAAACCGTGTCCTGGTCGAGATCGACAAGGTGCCTCAACACTTACGCGACGCTTTTTTGGCGATTGAAGACAACAAGTTTTACGACCACCACGGGGTTGATTTTCTCGCCATGATCAGGGCAGTGATCGCCAATGTCACCGGTGGCTTTGGAGCGCAAGGCGCCTCAACGATTACGCAACAGGTGGTAAAAGACGCCTATCTAACCCCCGAGAAAACCATCAAACGAAAGGTCCAGGAAGTCGTGTTAGCCTTTCAGTTGGAGCGCACCTTTTCGAAAGATGAAATTTTTCAGATGTACTTAAACCGGATCAATTTCGGGGAAGGGGCTTACGGCGCCCAAGCGGCAGCCCAGACCTTTTTAGGCAAGAACGTCGATCAAATCGACCTTGCCGAAGCCGCCTTGCTGGCCGGTCTCCCCAACGCCCCTTCGAAATGGTCACCCTACCGCAATGCGGAAGTAGCGGAACAACGCCGCCAAGCCGTCCTAAACCAGATGGCCAAATTCGGTTACATAAACCCGGAAGAAGCGGAAAAGGCAAAACAGCACCCACCCAAGCTGATTGAGCGGACCAAACGCGCCGGCATTACCGGCGCCAATGCCTACCCTTATTTCGTGGACCATGTAATTGAAGAATGCATCGAAAAATACGGTATCAGCGAAAATCTGCTCTATAAAGGCGGCCTCGAAATCTATACCACGGTTGACCCGAAAGCCCAAAAAGCGGCGGAAACCGCTTTGACCGATCCCAACAACTATCCGAAAAGCCGGGACAATGTTCCCGTTCAGGCCGCCATTGCCGTGGTTGACCACAGCAGCGGTCAGGTCCGGGCCCTAGTTGGCGGAAGAGAATATACCGCCCTCAGGGGTTTCAACCGGGCAACCAACCTAAAGCGTCAACCCGGCTCGGCCTTCAAACCGATTGCCGCCTATGGGCCGGCTTTGGAAAACGGCAAAACCCCGGCCACCGTGCTTGATGATGTTCCGGTAAGCTATGGCGCCTATGCCCCGAAAAATTACGACGGCACTTATCGCGGCCTCATCTCACTGCGGGAAGCCACCCGATTATCGGTAAACATTTATGCGGTTAAACTCCTCAATGAAATCGGGATTCAAACCGGATTCAGTTTTGCCAAAAAACTCGGCATCGACACCCTTGACGAAAAACGGGATAAAGTATTGGGCCTGGCCCTTGGCGGACTGTCCCAAGGCACGAGTCCCTTAGCAATGGCCGGCGCTTACGGTGCTTTCGGCAACAAAGGAATCTGGATCGAACCACACGCCGTCTTAAAAGTGCTCGACCGGGATGGGAAGCCTTATGTGGAAGTGAAGCCCAAACAACAGGCCGTAATGAAGGCTACTACCGCCTTTTTGATGACCGATATCCTGGAAACAGTTGTAAAATCCGGTACCGGGACAAAGGCCCAGATGGACCGGCCGGTTGCCGGAAAAACCGGCACCACCGAATTGCCCCAAGATTTGCCCCAGTTTAGGGGCCTTAAAGGCAACAAAGACGCCTGGTTTGCCGGCTATACGCCCGAACTCGCCGCCGTGGTCTGGATGGGCTATGATGATACAGACAAAAGTCACTACCTTTACCAAGCCTATGGCGGCGGATATCCGGCCCAGATTTGGCGTCAGGTAATGGTTAAGGCTTTGCAAGGGGTAAAAAGTAAAGGGTTTTCCCGCCCGGGCGGCATTGTTGAAGCAACAATCGATACTAAATCCGGACTGCTGCCCAGCCCCCTGACCCCAACCAAATTCATCAGAACCGAACTTTTTGACGAAACCACCGTCCCGAAGGAAATCAGCCCGGTATGGGCGGAAGTGGAGGTTTGTGCCGATACCGGTAAACGGCATCAACCGGGTGACGGTTGTTCCAAGGTAGTTAAGAACATCGTCCTCCAACGGCCGGTTCCCTGTCCGGAAGGCGTTAAACCCCAAGATGCCGACCTGGAAGCACCTTTTCCCAAAGAACCCGGCTCTACTCCGGAAACAAAACCAGATTCACAAGACCCCGGCTCCTCGAAAGATCCGACCCAGAACAAGCCGGAAAACAAGCAAGACAAAGACCCCGGCAAAAAACCCGGATCTGACACTCCGGGCGAACCCGTCACTCCCGGCCCCGGACCGGACGACAATCCCACCCCCGGGGTACCACCGGCGTTAAAGCCGGGCGGTATCGATCCGACAAAACCCCAAGGCTAACTTTTTAGTTCTACGACTGTAACCCCAGTGCCTCCTTCCCCGTGTTCACCACCGCGGAACCCTTTAACCAAGGGATGTTTTTGCAGGTAACTGCGGATCCCGGCCCGCAACGCACCGGTTCCTTTGCCGTGGATCAGATGAACAGGGGAAACCCCAGCCAAATAAGCATCATCAAGAAATTTGGCCACCAGTTCCAGGGCATCTTCGACCGTTGTGCCGCGAAAATCCAACTCCCGGGAAAACTCGCGGGCCTTGCCGCTGGCGATTGCCGCATAGACGGCTTCCCCGGTTGTTTTCACCTCGGCAGGTGCGGCCCGCAACTCACCCAAATTGACGGTCAGCTTTAAAATACCAGCTTGTACCTGAATTTCTCCTTGAACATTAGGCAGTGTTAATACACTGCCTTTTTGGTTTACCCGCGGGATAAACACAGACTGCCCAATCTGCACCGATTTTAGCGGTTTACCCGCCGCAGGAATCTCCTTCCAGCGTTCCCCACTGATTTTCGTCTGAAACCGGCGGAGCCGGTTACGCTCACTTTCTGCGTTGACGAGCAATTCTTTCTCGGGAATCCTGGTCATCGCCTCACGTAAGGATTTTATAATCCGGTCGGCTTCCTCCCGGGCCTCTTTTACTACCTGATAAGCTTCCTCCCGGGCCCGGATCAACAGATCAGCCTCTTTTTCCTGCCAGGCCCGTTCCCGCTGTTCCAGTTTTTCCAGCCGTTCGGTCGCCTCTTGCCGCAACCGTTCCGCCCGTTCCTTTTCCTGCGCCGCATTGACCTGGCTGGCCTCCAGGTTGTCAATTAAAGCCGCAACATCCTTTTCCTCCTGGGTTAAAAACGAACGGGCCCGTTCTACCAAGGAACCAGCCAACCCCAACCGGTGAGCAATCTCAAAAGCATTTGACCGGCCCGGCCGACCAATCAGCAGCCGGTAAGTCGGCTGGAGAGTCTCGGCATCAAACTCCACACTGGCATTTTCGATGCGTGGTTGGTTAAAGGCAAAAGCTTTCAATTCACTGTAATGGGTGGTGGCAATAACTTTAACGCCCTCGTTCCGGAAGTGCTCCAAAATGGCCTGGGCCAAAGCCGCCCCTTCCGCCGGGTCGGTTCCGGCCCCCAATTCATCCATCAGCACCAGGCTGGCCGGGCCGGCCTGGTTAATAATCCGGACAATGTTGGTCATATGTCCCGAAAACGTGCTCAAAGACTGTTCAATAGACTGTTCGTCACCAATATCCACAAAAATTTGCTCGAAAAGCGGCAACTCCGTACCGTTTTCCGCCGGTACATGCAAACCGGCCATCGCCATTACGGTAAGCAGCCCTACTGTCTTAAGGGTTACCGTTTTACCCCCGGTATTCGGTCCGGTAATCACCAAAAGGTCAAAATCCTTGCCCAATTCAATGGTAACCGGAACCACCTTCCCGGTGAGCAGCGGGTGCCGACCACTACGGATCATTAGCCGCCCATGATTATTCACCACCGGTAGCCCGGCATCCATTGCCCCCGATAGTTTGGCTTTAGCAAAAATGAAGTCCAAACGGGCCAAGACCTCCACACTGGTCTCCATGTCTCCCGCATCCCCGGCCACCAGCGCGGACAACGCCTGTAAGACTTTAATAACCTCTTCTTTTTCCACGGCTGCCAGCCGTTTAAACTCATTATTCATCTCCACTACCGCCAATGGTTCCACAAAAACCGTCGCTCCGGAAGCCGATTGGTCGTGGATCAGGCCGGGAACCTGGTGGCGGTATTCCTGGCGTACCGGAATGACATAACGGTCCCCGCGCATCGTCACTAAAGCATCTTGCAGATACCGCTGCACATCCGGATTCCGCACCATCGCCTCCATTTTTTCCCGCATCCGGTTTTGCAAGGCCTTGATCGCCCGGCGCACCCGGAGCAAGGTTGAGGAAGCCTGATCGGCAACTACCGCTTCGGCGGTGATACACCGGGCAATCGCCTGCTCCACGGCCGGGTAGGTCCCCAAAGCCTCACCAAGGGCAGCCAGAAGCGGGGTAGCCTTGGCCGCCTCACCAGTTAAAAATCCCCGCAACCGCCGGGATGCTTGCAGCGTTTCCGCAACCCGCAATAACTCGGCCGGCTCTAAGATTCCCCCGACCGCCGCCTTCCGCAAAACCGGCCGGATATCGTGAATACCACCTAAGGGTACAGCCGGCCGCAGCCGTAAAATCTCCTTGGCCTCCGTGGTCTCCGCCAGCCTCTCCTGTACCTGCCAAAGGCGGTTAACCGGTCCTAAGCTCAAAGCCCTTTCCTTACCTAATGCCGAAGCACAAAGCCCGGCCAGCCGTTCCCGGATCTGATCAAACTCCAGTTTTTGCAGAGTCCGTTCGTTCAATCCCACCACCCCTTAATGCCTGCTAATCAACACCCCGGAATAAATGTCCTTTGGTGTAGCCGGCCGGGTGTAGACGCAACAATTCTTCCTTCCACTTTTGCCCGATCTCCGGTTCCCAGGCACCGGTTTTAATGGCAGCCAAGGCCCGACGGTAAATTGTTGTCACCTTTTGCAGCCAATGGGGAGACTTGCCCCGGCCTTCCACCCGGACCCTTCCGACCCCCAATGAAACGATTGCCGGTAAATTTCCCAAAAGGGATAACTCTTTAGCGTTCATAACGTGCATCCGGCAATAAGCATCAACAAAAATCGGAAAGCGAAACTTCAACCGATCCTCAAGAAAAACTTCCGGATGGTCCCGGCAGGCCCCACTGCAAAGCTTACCTGTTCCTATCCCCCCGAGTAAAGCCCCGGTAGCACAATATTCACTGATCATCATCGGCATCGGCCCGTGCACAATGACTTCCGCCTGCCTAGCCGCCATTCCGGCCGCCGGTAGCCCGGCATTCACCAGGGAATGCCACTGGACCAAAGAAAGTTCCGGGCTTAAAGTAAAACCCTCAACCCCGAGATTAGTTAAAAAAGCGGCTGCTTGGGCGTTGAATACCCACAAGGAAAAATCCGTCCGGATTCCCGCCACTGCTTGCTGCCCTTGGGCAGCAAGCAATTCCAGATACCCAAGGTTCCCGACGAGAAAAGAATCCGCCCCGGCTACCTGCCAACGGTCGATCGTTGCTTGGACCCGCTCCTTTTGTTCCGGCCGGTACAACCGGGGCAAAGCGATCATTGCCTTAGCCCCGGCTTCCCGGCAAAGATCCAGGGCAGCCCTTTCCTCACCGGGAAGAAACGGCTGCCCGTGCCGGTACCCCTCGGTACCAAGATAGACTTCCCTTACCCCGGCAGCAAGCACTGCCCGCAAGCCGGCCAAACCTTCCACCGCCACCGTCAACACCGGGTCGGTGGCCGGCCCCCCAAGGTGATCACCTACCGGACAAGCGGGAGCTTCCGGGTTAAGCAGTCCCAAGGCCGGCAGATCCCGGCACCAATTTACTTCCTCGACAGTTACGCGGTGCCAACCGGCCAGACGCTGGCTTTCCAGCTCGGCAATCGCTTGCCGGCGGGCAGCGTTTAATTGACTCCAGGGCACCATAACCGCCGGGTCACCCAATAATTCAACCTGGACCAACTTGAAAGGTGTCTCTCCTAACCGCCCCAGCTGTTTGGCAACAAGCTCGGAAGTCAACGGATTGGTTCGGGCCTCCTGGGCAGACGTAACGGTCACTCCCCGGCCTTTCCGGCCATGAGCATCCCGGAACTCCACCTCTACCGGGTGTCCGGTAACCGCCCAAACCTTAGCCGTGACCGGCACCTGGCCCTTGGCAACCGGCCGTCGGAAAGATTCCCAAGCACTGGCAATTAAGGCCGCATCAAGGGTTTTGAAAACACGGTCCCCCGGAGAAATAGCGCCACGTAATTCCAAGGAAACTTCTTCCCCCGGGCGTCCTTCCTGACAACTTTGCCCTCCGGACCAAAGCTTTTTCACCACTGTGGCCACCCGGCCACCCCGGGTTACCCATACTTCAATCCCGTCACCAGGGCGCAAGGATTCGGCCAAAGCGATCCGCACCGTACCGGTACCAGCATGATAAGCCTTGACCCGGCCCAAATAGCTGCCCCGGTTATTTGGCCGCCGGTAACTCATCAATTCCCGCCCGGGATTACCCTGCAAATAAGCAGGGGCAAACCCCCGGTTAAAAACTTGATGTAAGGCCTTTTCTTCTGCCTCCTGAACGCTAAATTCCTTTTCACCGGCCAGCCTGTCCAAAGCCTGCCGGTACTGGCGCACAACTACCGCCACATATTCGGGCCGTTTCATTCGGCCTTCGATTTTCAAAGCCTTGACCCCGGTCCCGATCAACGCCGGCAAAAGCTCAATTGCCTTAATATCTTTCGGACTGAGCAAGTAAGAACCGGCAACAGCCGGGTCTACCAAGGGTTTACCCACCCGATCAACTAAACGGTAAGCCATGCGACAAGGCTGGGCACAGCGACCCCGGTTACCGCTCCGGCCCCCTACCAGACTGGAATGTAGGCACTGACCGGAATAACCCACACACAAAGCCCCGTGAACAAAAACCTCGGTCTCTATGCCCGGGACCTGCCCGATTGCCGCAATTTCCGGCAAGGACAACTCCCGGGCCAAAATCACCCTTTGGACCCCAGCCTCCCGCAGTAAGCAAACTCCTTCACGATTGCAAACAGTCAGTTGGGTGCTGGCATGAACCGGCAGCTCCGGCATCAACCGGCGAATTACCCTTAAAACCCCCAAGTCTTGGGCAATCACCGCGTCGACGCCAATCTCATAAAGGTAACGAACATATTCCGGCAATTCGGCCAACTCCCGGTCCGTCAACAAGGTGTTTACCGTAACATAAACCCGGACTTCCCGGCGATGGGCAAAAGCAACCGCCTGACTCATTTCGTCCAGGTCAAAATTCGCCGCATACTGCCGGGCGCCAAACCGCTTGCCCCCTAAATAAACGGCATCTGCCCCGTTAGCGATTGCCGCCTGCAAAGCAGCCGGCGAACCGGCCGGGGCCAATAGTTCGGGCAAACTGTCCACAAGTCACTCCCCTTAAACGTCAAATTTCAGGTCACAGCCAGCTTCTGTCCCATTATAGCAAAATGGCTGCTACCGGGCAAAAAGCAAAAAAGCCCGGATCCGGGACCTACGTTGCCGCCGATCCCGGGCCGGACTGATGTGGGTTATGTGCTCTTGGTCAGGCGATTACACCCAGCCCCGGATCTCCATGGCTTTCGCCAGCCGGTTGATCGCGACCATGTAAGCAGCGTTACGCATCGTAATCCCATCGTGGTTTTTGTACATACCGTAAACATCCCGAAAAGCGTCGGCCATAATTACCCGGAGCTTGGTATTAACCTCTTCCTCAGGCCAATAATAATTATAAAGGTTTTGCACCCACTCAAAGTAGGACACCGTCACCCCGCCGGCATTAGCCAAAATATCGGGTAGGTGGGTAATCCCTTTCGCGGCGAGAATTTCGTCGGCATCCGGGGTAGTCGGACCATTGGCAGCTTCCGCTAACATCTTGGCTTTAACGTGCGGGGCAACTTCCCCGGTAATTTGGTTCTCCAAGGCAGCCGGAATTAAAATATCACATTCGAGCGTCAGCAAGTCAAAGTTGCTGAGGTTCTGGCTACCCGGGAACCCTTTAACCGTCTGATTTTCGTCCTTGAACGCTTTTACCGCCTTGGGATCCAAACCAGCCGGATTATAAGCACTCCCCTTGGAATCATTAACCGCAATAATCTTACAGCCCAGTTCATGCAACAAACTGGCACAGAAGGAACCGGCATTACCATAACCCTGAATCACAACCGTTGCCCCCGGCAACGCCATACCAATGGCATTGGCCGCTTCCTCAATCACAAACATGACCCCCCGGGCCGTTGCCTTTTCCCGGCCGGCGGAGCCACCGATAATCAGCGGTTTACCGGTAATCAAACCAAAATTGTTAAAGCCTTTTAACCGGGAAAACTCATCCATCATCCAAGCCATAATCTGGGCATTAGTGTAAACATCAGGTGCCGGAATATCTTTTTCCGGACCGACGATCGGAGCAATTGCCGTAATATAAGCCCGGCTTAACCGTTCCAATTCTCCGGCCGACAAGGTCCGCGGGTCCACCACCACGCCACCTTTGCCCCCGCCATAGGGAACACCGACAACACCGCACTTAAATGTCATCCACATCGACAACGCCTTTACTTCTTCCAGCGTTACCCCAGGGTGGAACCGGATGCCACCCTTGGCCGGACCGATGGCCAAATTGTGCTGGGCCCGGTAGCCGGTAAAAGTACGAATACTGCCATCGTCCATCCGTACCGGAAAATTAACTTCCATTACCGTTTGGGGCTGCTTCAGAATTTCGTAGACCCCCGGCTTGACCCCTAATTTGTCGGTAGCCACCTTAATTTGCTTTTGCGCCATTTCAAACGGGTTGATTCCCGTTGCCAAATTGATCTACCTCCTCCGGATCTAATCTTGTCCCCGTTAAGCAATATCGTTTAATACCGGGACAGATACTGTTTAATCTCCCATGGATGTACCTGGGTTCGATACATATCCCACTCCAGTTGTTTGGCCGCCACATAACGCTGAAAGATATGTGGCCCCAAGGCTTCTTGGAGTAATTTGTCCTTTTTTAACTCGTCCAATGCCTCCTGTAAATTTACCGGTAAATTGGCAATCCCCAACTCTTGGCGCTCTGTCGCCGTCATTTCATAAATATTCCGGTCAACGGCCGGGGGTGGTAACAATCCTTCTTTTATCCCGTCCAGACCTGATTTTAAGGCGACGGCGAAGGCAAGATAAGGGTTGCAAGAAGGATCCGGATTGCGTAATTCAACCCGCGTACTAGCTCCCCGTTTGGAAGGAATTCTGACGAGAGGACTGCGGTTTTGCGCCGACCAGGCAATATACACCGGGGCTTCAAAACCGGAGACCAAACGTTTATAAGAGTTAACAATAGGGTTTGTGATCGCGGTAATTCCCCGGGCATGGGCCAACAAGCCGGCGATATAGTGGTAGGCCTCCTTGCTGAGCCGCCCTTCCCCAGCCGGGTCATAAAAAGCATTTTTTCCGTCTTTGAACAGTGATTGGTTCAAATGCATTCCCGAACCCGCAACCCCATAAATCGGTTTAGGCATAAACGAGGCGTGCAGGCTATGTGTCTGGGCAATCGTCCGCACAACAAGCTTAAAGGTTACTACTTTGTCCGCAACCGCTAAAGCATCATCATACTTGAAATCAATTTCGTGCTGCCCGGGAGCATCTTCATGGTGGGAAGCTTCAACCTCAAAACCCATTGTTCCCAAGGTCAAAACCATATCCCGCCGGGCATCTTCCCCCCGGTCAACAGGGGCCAAATCAAAGTATCCGGCTTGATCCTGGGTAATCGTCGTCGGTTTGCCCTGGGCATCAAGCTGAAAAAGGAAGAACTCCGCTTCCGGACCAACCATAAACGAATACCCCATCGCCGCCGCTTCCGCCAGGGCCAGCTTCAAAACCGTCCGGGGACACCCGCAAAAAGGCTTGTTATCTGCCAACACCACATCACAAATCAATCTGGCAACACTATCTTCCCGGGGCTTCCAAGGAAAAACGGCGTAGGTTGCCGGGTCTGGACGCAACATCATATCCGACTCTTCAATCCGCACAAAACCGTCAATCGATGAGCCATCAAAAGCAATCTCACCATCCAAGGCCTTCGGCAACTGTTGCACGGGAATCGATACATTTTTCAACACACCGAAAATATCGGTAAACTGCAAGCGCACCACTTTAACGCGATCCTGCCGGGCCCGCTCCAACACCATTTCTTTATCCGCCAAATCCATGCAACACTCACCCTCTTCCTTCTGTGCGTTATCATAACAAATCTAACTGCCGAGTACAATAAATTCGCTGCAACCAGGAAATGTATACAAAAAGCCTTCCGGCATAATAATCGCCGGAAGGCTTTTTGTTTCAAGGATTAATTAACCGGTACCGGGTCAAGACCCGCATGTTCCAGGAGCATTCTTACCGCCGTCAACTGATTGGCCACCCGGGTGCTGAGCGGATCCTTGGAACTGGTTTCCAAAATGGCCGCCGGTGAACCGAAGATCCCGGCCGCCCGGGCCAAGCTCCCCCCTATAGGGTACCGCAAAACAGAAAACCGCTTGCTTGACGGAGTTGTCCGATTCAGTTGGGCCACTAATTTCTCACCGTATGTTTTCATATCCCCCTTAGGGTAATAAATAATCGATTGACCGACAGAAGCGCTGTTCTGGACATGGTAGTCATAGCCTTCGTGTAAATCCAGCAGGTAGTCAGGCTTGTACTGCAAATACTCGTTCCAAATCGCTTTGGCCAGGGCATTATCCGCGGTTTCCTTGGTCGATTGCGGGAAAGCCCGGTTAAGGTCACCATAAGGCGAATTCCGCTTGTTATTTTTGATCCCGGATTTATTCAGTTCCGGAATGACCAGCAGGGTTCCCTTGCCTACCTGCCAGTCTTTTACCTGTAAAGCGGCTTTGTAACCGGCAACCTCATTGCCGTGAATGCCCCCGGAGACCCAAACCGTTTTGCCGGGCTCCTGGCCTTTAATCACATACATTGTCGTTTCCCAGGATGTGCCCTTGCCGAGGACTTTAGTCGTAACCGTGCTTGTCCCCGGGTTAGTAGCGCCGTCACCGGCTACTGCGGTTAATTTGGCCCAGGTTTGGGGTCCGACAAGACCATCGGTCACCAGTTTGTACTTGGTTTGAAAAGCGATTACCGCTTTTTCCGTCAAAGCCCCGAATTCCCCGTCCAGCTTCCCCTGATAAAAACCGGCTTGGCTCAAAAGCTGCTGGACCTGTTTAACCTCTTCACCGGTATCCCCTTTTTTTAATTGTCGGGTCAACTGATCCGGATTTGTACCACCACTGCCGGGACTAGTGGTGTCACCGGCTACTGCGGTTAATTTGGCCCAGGTTTGGGGCCCGACAAGACCATCGGTCACCAGTTTGTACTTGGTTTGAAAAGCGATTACCGCTTTTTCCATCAAAGCCCCGAATTCCCCGTCCAGCTTGCCCTGATAAAAACCGGCTTGGCTCAAAAGCTGCTGGACCTGTTTAACCTCTTCACCGGTATCCCCTTTTTTTAATTGTCGGGTCAACTGATTATGTACTGTAGAATCTTCAGCCGGTGTGGTTACCGGTTTAACATAATAGGAGTTTGTCGTAATATACCCTACTATACCGTCCACCGTTTGCACTTTTTGCCAGTACTGATTGCTCGCATCTAAAACGGTCAGTTTCTCGCCGCTTGGTACAAGTTTAAGCTTTGTTGCGTCCAGCGCCGGTTCAGTCCGTAAATATGCGGCATGATCAACCACCACCTGGTCAACCGCCCAGGCTGCAGAAAACAATGTCAACAGCAGCACTCCGGCCATCCCCACGGATAACAACAACTTTTTCATTTGTCCATCTCCTTTTAGTCTTCTATTCTTTCCGCCCGCCCGGAGGCGAACAGCTTGTACACCGCCACCTTTTTCTATGGTTTGGTTTTTTAAGTGTTTTCGTTATTGATCCTAAACTACTAAAGCTTTTGGGTCTAGTATAAATAAATTCCATGCTTGGAAAGGTGTGCAAAAAAAAACAGGGCCCTCCAAGCAGGCCCTGTTTTTTCCGGATTTATTCCCGGCATTAAGTGTATTGATAAAAACCCTTTCCGCTCTTGCGGCCTAAATGGCCGGCACTGACCATCTTCCGCAATAAGGGACAAGGACGATACTTCGGATCATTAAACCCGGCATACAAAACATCCATGATCGCCAACACCGTATCCAAGCCAATCAAATCGGCGAGGGCCAGGGGACCCATGGGGTGATTGTACCCAGCTTTGATCAACCCGTCAATATCTTCGACCGATGCCACACCTTCCATAAGGGTATAGATCGCTTCATTAATCATCGGGATAATGATCCGGTTCCCGCAAAAACCAGGGAAATCATTAGCCTTAAACGGCTCTTTGCCCATTTTTTCTCCGGTAGCCCGGACAATCCGGTAGGTATCCTCAGAAGTGGCCAACCCACAGATCAGCTCCAGCATTTTCATCAACGGTACCGGGTTGGAAAAATGCATGCCGATAAACCGGTCCGGCCGTTTGGTCACAGCGGCTAGTTCGGTAATTGAGATAGACGAAGTATTGGACGCTAAGATGGTATGACTGGGACAGATTTGATCCAAGTCGGTGAATAACGCCTTTTTCCAGTCCGGGTTTTCGCTGATCGCTTCAACAACCAGGTCCGCCTGGGCAGCGGGTCCTAAGTCAACTGTGCCGGTGATCCGACCGAGGATCACCGTTTGTTCCTCAGCAGACACCTTCCCTTTGTCTACTTGGCGTTGCAGGTTCTTCTTGATCGTGTTAAGCCCCCGGTTAACAAATTCCTGTTCAACATCCCGCATCAGTACCTGATAACCAGCTGTCGCCGCCACCTGGGCAATCCCACTGCCCATTTGCCCGGCTCCCACCACCATAATGGTCCGGATTTCCTTCATGCTGCTCACCTCAATTAGATTTTATGACCTTTCCCTTCGGAATTACGGCATAACCGGATCAATCCGGCACAAGGTGAAATCTCCAGCCCCCGCTGTTCCAAAACGTCAAGCACCAGGTTCATTCCTAAAGAATCACTCGCCATGTGGCCGGCGACAATTACGTTAATGTGGTGCTTTTCCGCTTCTTTGCGGTGCTTTTCCCCCATGTGCATCACGACGACCGTACCCACACCTGCCTGGGACAAACGGGCATAGGCATCCTCAGAACCGGACGTTCCCCCGGTCATATCGACCATTACCTTGCCACAGCGGGCACTCTGCTTGCCGGCAAATAGCACCGGACCGGCTTGGCGGCTTGCCGCCACCTGGTATTCCGGGATTTCCAGCAACAGTTTAATCACATCACTAACCAGAACCGGTTGCCTTTCGGCAATCCGCTTTTCCAAGTAAGTATTAACATGGTTGTCTGCCGGTGTATGCACGCACATAAACGGCAAACCCAACAGCCGGGCAGCATCTACGGCCCGGTAATGGTTCACTGGCGCGAGGCCCCGCTTAACCTCGTTGATCCGGCCGGCCATAATCCCCTCAGCAACATTCACCGGTACCCCCATCCGGTACAGCATGTCCTCCTGAACGTGCATCACATGATGCAAAGCAGCCAGGGCACAACCTTCCGGATGATGGGACATAACCAAATCAACCGGCTGGCCCTTTGCCGCCAGCCGGTCAGCCAGCAATACCTCGCCTACTTCCATATCGATCCCGACAAAGACCCCTTTCACCTCTTTTTCGGGATCACCCCACAAAATACGGGTATCACTGAAAGGATTCACCAGTCTTTCCTGGTCGAATTCCCACCGGTTTTCCGGCTTGAGATCCACAATATACTGTTCCTGCTGCTTAAGGTACTGCTGAACCCCTTCCGGCCCCCGTGGATCTGCGGCGATTCCCAAAGACACCACTAGTTGGTAGATCTCTTGCAGTTTCATTCCCTTATTCCCCCAAGCTATCTTCTTCCCCCGTAAACTACCCTTTTCGCCGCCGGAGAATTTTCTTCACTTCCCCGGCCGAGCGCGTATTCAATATATCCTTAGGTATCAACCCGGCTTTCCGGGCATTAGCCACCCCATAGGCAATTTCGTTCAACCGGGCCCGGTCATGAGCATCGGTATTAATCACCAACATGACCCCACAATCCCGAGCCTGGCGAGCGTGGGGGGCCGACAAGTCCAGCCGGTCCGGTGAAGAATTAATTTCCAGTACCGTACCGGTCTTGGCCGCCAATTGTAATAACCATTCCACATCGACATCGTAAGGTTCACGCGAACCCAACATCCGGCCGGTAGGGTGCCCCAAAATATCCACCAACGGGTTCTTTAACGCCGCCTCCAAGCGGTTGTGGATCCTTTCCCGGGGCTGGCGTAACCCTGTGTGCACCGAAGCGATCACCAAATCCATTTCCGCCAGAAAAGCATCCGGGTAATCGAGCCGGGCATCAGTAAGAATATCCATTTCAACCCCGGACAAAATCTCAAAATCCCCGTTCCGGCCGGCCATCCCGCGGATTAAACGCTGTTGTTCCCGCAACTTCGCCTCGGAAAGCCCCCGGGCAATACCCAGGGACTGGGAATGATCGGTAATCGCCATGTATTCATACCCGTATTCCTTGGCGGCGGTAACCATCTCCTCAAGGGTAGAAACCCCATCACTCCAATTCGTATGCAAGTGCAAATCTCCCCGGATGTCGGCCATTTCCACCACCGCCGGCAGCTTGCCCGCCGCCGCCAATTGAATTTCGCTGCCGTCTTCCCGCAGCTCCGGCGGGATCCAGGGTAGACCCAAACTCCGGTAAAATTGCTCTTCCGCTTCCTTAACCGGCATAAATCGCTGCCAAGGCCCGCCATCACACCGCCGGCCGGCACGGTAAGCCGCCAGAGCAGTCCAGTGGGCTGGTGGACCGGTGGTTTCGACCAAACGGGGAATAAACTGCTCCTCGATCACCACCTCAATCTGTACCGCTAACCCAAAATTAACCCGGAAGCGGACCCAATCAGGTCCCGCCGCCAAAAAACAGGCCGCAGCGGGATGCTTTTTTACCAAGTCCAACACCACTGCCGGCTGGTTGCTTGCCGCCAGCAGCCGGATTTCGGTGACCAGCTCTTGACTACGCCGCAAATCCCCCGTGATCTCGGCTCGCCTCACCTCCGGCAACTGCCGCAAAAAAACCACAAAACTTTCGGCCAAGGGTTTGGTCACCCCAATCGCAAACTTGCCGGCCCGGTGCCGCAACAATTCCAGCCCCCGCAAAACCGCAAACTCTGTTTTTACGCCCAATCCGGGCATCTGCCGGATCTTACGTTCCCGGGCTGCTTCCTCCAATTCTTCCAAAGTCGTAAGCCCCTGCCCAAAAAAAGCCCTTACCGTCCGGACCCCGATTCCCGGCAATCGCAACATCTCGGTTACCCCGGGTGGCACCTTTTCCCGCAAAGCCCGCTGCTGCCTTGTTTCCCGATCACGCAGCAACTCGGCGATTTCCGCACTCAAGCTTTTGCCGATCCCGTTGATTTTTCCCAGTTGATCCCGGGCCAACAAGGTTGCCGCCGGGGTTTCCAAATTAGCCACAATCACACCCCCCCGGCGGAATGCCCGGCACTTGAACGGGTTTTCACCCAATATTTCCATGAGATCGGCCATTTCCGCCAGGGCCCACGCAATTTCTTGGTTGTGCACACTGTCCCCCCCTTCTGCCTATTTTAACCCGCCCGGCAAGCAAAAAAGCGCCTAGGGCGCCTCCATCTTACCTCCTCGGTTTACTTGCCCGGCTTTGCCGCCGGGGTATCGTTAAGAATTTTGATCAGATCATCATAATCCTCTTGCAACTTGGCCAAATCGTGGGCTAAATGAAACGCCGCCAACACCGCCACCTTTGTTACCGACAGGTGACTAGCCTTGCGACCGATTTCCTGCATCCGGGTGTTTACCATTACCGCCAGTTCCCGCATGTGCGCCGGGGGCGCCGCCCCACGAATCGTATAGGGCTCACCGTAAATTTCCACTGTAACCTTGTGCATTTCCGGTTCACTCACCGGTGTCCCCCCCTAGCAGCAACTTCTTTTTCCTGGGGGATTTCTTTCGCTACCAGGAACCAAAATCCCTGCTTGCATAGCCAAACGATAAACAGAAATAATTATTCACTGTTGTTACCGGCTGGCCCTGTAGCCACCAACCCGGCCTCAACGTTATTCAAGTGCTCCACCATTGCCTGGCAAGCCCGATCAACATCCCGTTCCCGAATCGCCGTAAGGATTGCCGTATGCTCCTGGATCACCCGCACGGCCACTCCGGGACTACTGTAAAGCCGGTGGCGCTGTTCCCGAAAATTTTGGTGCATAATGTCGGCTACGGTATTCATAATGCGCAGTAAAACTGAATTTTGGGTCGCCTTGGCAATCGCAAAGTGAAACTTCAAATCGTAAGCTACCGGTTCCCGTTGCCCGGCAGCCTCCTGCATAGTTTGCAGGACTTCCGCGATATTAACCAACTGAAATTCGGTAGCCCGAACGGCAGCCAAACCGGCTGCCGCAACCTCCAAGATTCGCCGGACCTCCATTAACTGGGCAATCGAGTTTCTTTCCACCGCCAATACCCAAGCCAAGGGTTCGATAATCGAACTTTGATTTGTTTCCCGGACAAACGTGCCGTCACCAGGCCGGACATCTAAAATACCCATGACCTCCAAAGCGGTCAAGGCCTCCCGGACCGAGGCCCGGCTTACCCCCAGCCGCTCGGAAAGCTCCCGTTCCGAAGGCAGTTTATCCCCTGGCATCAGATTACCTTTAGCAATCAAGGCCCGTAGCTGTTCTACGATTTCTTCATATATTTTCCGGGTTTTGATCGGTTTGAATTCCACCGGCAACCCCTCTTTTCTTGGACAACTTAGGCTGTTGCCCGCCGCTTTGCCGCCGATTCTTTTTGAACATTACATACATACTCGATCCCTTTCCTGACTACAGCCATATTGGCGGCCAGCTTATCCCGGTATTTACCCTTGAAAGCCTTTTCCAAGGCTGCCGGCACTGTCCCCAGATCCACAACCCCGCAAACACCGATCAAGGCGCCAAGCATCGCCATATTCGCCGCCCTGGCCATACCACCCTCAGTAGCCAATTCCAGCGTAGGAATCTGGTATACCCGTAAGTCAGACCGGAACACCGTCCGTTCAACCAAAGAAGTGTTGACCAATAAGGCCCCACCCGGTTTAATCCGGGACTCAAACTTATCAAGTGAAGGCCGGTTCATCACCACAGCCAATGCCGGTGAAGCGACAACCGGGGAACTGATTTCCCGGTCCGCAATGGTCACCATACAATTCGCGGTACCACCCCGCATTTCCGCGCCGTAAGACGGTACATAGGCTACTTGCCGGCCTTCCATCATCCCTGCATAGGCTAACGCAATCCCGACAGTTAACATCCCTTGTCCACCGAAACCGGCCAGCAGCAACTCGTGAATCATTTATTGTCCTCCTCCTGGAACTTTGTATTCCCCCAGCGGAAAAACGGGGACCATACCGGTTTCCACATGCCGGCACGCTTCTAAGGGTGACATACCCCAGTTTGTGGGACATGCCGCCAGGATCTCAACCAGACTAAACCCCAGTCCCTGGATCTGGGTTTCAAACGCCTTGCGAATGCATTTTTTCGCCCTGTTCACCTGGGCCGGGTTGAACAGTGCCGCCCGGGCAATATAAGCTGCACCCTTCTGCGTAGCCAGCATTTCGCACACCTGAACCGGATAACCGGCCTGCTGGCTCTCCCGGCCAAAAGGACTGGTCGTCGTCACTTGTCCCATCAAGGTCGTGGGGGCCATCTGGCCACCGGTCATGCCGTAAACCGTATTATTAATAAAAATAATCGTAATTAATTCGCCCCGCACCGCAGTATGCACCATTTCGGTTGTACCGATGGCCGCTAGATCACCATCACCCTGGTAAGTAAAAACCAAATGGTCAGGCAACACCCGTTTTACCCCTGTTGCCACCGCCGGCGCCCGCCCGTGCGAAGGACCAATCCCGTCAAAATTAAAATATTCGTAGGAAAAAACCCCACAACCCACCGAACCGACACCTACGGTACGCTCCTGCAGGCCCATTTCCGCAATAACCTCGGCACATAGCCGGTGGGCAATGCCATGGTGACAGCCCGGACAAAAGTGCCAAGGCCGGTCTACCAGCGTTTGAGGCCGGGAAAATACAGTTTGCGGGTCAGCCACCTAGGCCACCTCCGTTCGTAATTGCATCAGCCGGTCGAAGAGCTCCTCCGGAGTGGGCACCTGTCCTACCCGGCCGTAAAAATCTACCGCAACCCTATGGCCCAAGGCTAAACGCACATCTTCAACCATCTGGCCCATGCTTACTTCCACCGTGATCACCCGTTTCGCCCCGGCAGCCGCCTTAACCAAAGCCTTGTCGGGAAAAGGCCATAACGTAACCGGCCGGAAAAGCCCCACCTTCATCCCCGCCTCCCGGGCCTTTTCCACCGCCGCCCGGGCTACCCGGCTCACAATGCCGTAAGCTACCACCAAAACCTCGGCATCAGCGGTGAAATACTCCATACTCCGTTTTTCCCGTTCCTCAATTCGCCGGTATTTGGCAAATAGCTGCCGGCAATGGGCTTCCAAATCATCAGCCGGCAGGTATAAGGTGTGAATGATGTTCGGTCCCCGGCCCTGCATCCCGGTAGTCGCCCAAGGCCTGTCCGTAGGTGATGGGACTGATAACATTTCCGGCAATGCTACCGGTTCCATCATCTGCCCCATCATCCCGTCGCCGAAAATAATCACCGGTGTCCGGTACTTTTCCGCCAGGGAAAAGGCCAACCCGGTATAGTCAATCATCTCTTGAACTGAAGCAGGGGCCAGGACCACCAACCGGTAATCTCCGTGCCCGCCACCTTTGGTCGACTGAAAATAATCAGCCTGGGAAGGGTGAATCCCCCCCAACCCCGGTGACCCCCGCATAATATTAATAATCACCGCCGGCAACTCCGCAGAAGCAATGTAGGAAATTCCCTCCTGCATCAGCGAAATCCCGGGGCTTGAGGATGCGGTCATCACCCTGGCCCCCGCCGCCGCCGCCCCGAAAACCATATTAATCGCGGACACTTCACTCTCCGCCTGCACATAAGCACCATCGACCCCAGGTAAACGGCGAGACAGATATTCCAGGATCTCTGTTTGGGGAGTAATCGGGTACCCAAAAAAATAACGGCAACCGGCACGAACCGCCGCTTCACCGATCGCTTCGTTTCCTTTCATCAACACCAATTCCGGACTATTCACGTGAAAGGGCCTCCTTTGTTGATTGCTGCTTTTTTCTGCTGCCGTTAACGGGTCACTTCAATGACTACATCCGGACACATCCGGGCACAAACCGCGCAAGCCGTGCAGAGGTCAGGAACGGCAACTTCCGCCGGTGGATAACCTAAAGCATTCAAGTGGTTGCTCAGCCTTAAGCATTTTCGGGGGCAAAAAGCCACACATAAACCACAACCCTTGCACCTTTCTTCCATGAAGCTAATCTTAGCCACAGCTTAAAAGAACCTCCCCTTAAGTCAGATTAAATTGCTTCCAGCTTGTAACCACCTGGGTACCAAATGAATTTCCAAGGGGACCAGAGGCACACAACACTCCTTACGCAACCGGCCCGACCATGCGGCCACCCGGCCGGCCAAGACGCCGAGCCCGGTTACCGGCAACCCCAGGCTTACCGCCGCCTGTTCAACCACCTCATGGCCCTTTAGCACATGATCCAGTTGGGTCGCGTGACCAACATTGGGGTTGCTGAACAACCCGGTCAGCGGTATTCTGGCCCCTTGCTCAATCCGGCGGCAAAGGACGGTAATGCCGGCAACGTCCTGGCTAAACGGACGGAAAGGATTGACGACTAACCATATTTGATGTTTGACCTGCCGCAATTCGGCGTGAACCCCACCCAGGACAACCGCCCCCATATCCTCACCGCCAACATCCAGTACCACCATTCCGGCCGGTGCCCGCAACAAGCCCCGTAACCCGGGACTAAGTACCGGCAGCTCCGTAGCGAGCCATTCATCCGGGGGAACCACTGCCTTGACCCCATTGGCCGCCAATACCGCCTTGACTTCACGGGAGCGAAAATAAGGGTTGGTAATATCCAGATCCACCAAGGTTGCCGGTCCTTGCCGGGCATATTCTAAGGCCAGATTAATCGCTAATTCGCTTTTGCCACTGCCGAAACCACCGGTAAGTACAATCACTTGTTGCATCATCCAACCTGCTTTCCCTTACCGAAATATTGCCACCGGCCAATCAGCTAGAGAGCAAATGGCTGTCTGACCGACTGTTCTAGTGGTCAGACCGTTAAGGTATCCATTAAGCTTTAATGGTTCGACTTTTTTCGACAGATTCCTCTTTTTACTTTTATTCTTGATCGAGTTTTGCCAAAAAACAGACGTCCCGGATTAATCACCGGGACGCCCAATTATTCCCCAGCTTCTTTTAAGCTAGGCCACTACCCGCCGCTTGCCCGGCTACATAACCTGAAGACCAGGCCCATTGCAAATTGAAGCCACCACAACAGCCATCGATATCCAAGACTTCGCCGGCGAAATAGAGTCCATCTACCAGGTTGGACTCCATGGTATCGGGATTAACTCCCCCGGTGTCGATCCCACCAGCCGTAACCTGGGCGCTAGACCAGGATTTCGTCCCCCGGATGCCAAACCGCCAATTTGTCAACTGGTTGACAATCCTTTGGCGTTCCGCTGTCGTCACCCCGGCAACCGGACGTTTTGTATCCGGGACCCCGGCTTCCTTTAAAATTACCGGGATCAGCCGTTTGTTAATTAAGCCCACCAGGCTAAACTCCAAAGATTTGGCCGGCCGGGCGGCAAAACGTCCCTGCAGAATTCGGTCAAGGGCCGCCGGTGGCAAAGTATCAAGCAAAGTCACCTGTAACCAGGGTTCCTGATTATCCTGGAGCAATTCCCCCGCCTTCCTGCTGATTTGCAAGATTGGGGGCCCGGATATCCCGTAATTTGTAAACAGCAAATCTCCCCGGTCCTGAGCCACAACCCGGCCACCAGCCAGCACGGC
>JAQWAU010000008.1:23624-63064 GCA_028707535.1 Heliobacteriaceae bacterium
CAATACGACCCTGGCCCCCTGTCGCCGGGCAATGATCGCCGCCATCATCCCCGCTGCCCCGCCACCGGCAATAATTACGTCCCAAAGACTGCCTGCCGGCATCAACGAAACTCCGCGCCCAACATCGTGGCCAAGGCCTGTTTAATCGCTTCATGGGCAGCATTCACTTCTTCATCGGTTAGTGTCCGATCGGCTGCCTGGTAACGTATAGTATAGGCCAAACTGTGGAACCCGGCCGGAATCTGGACTCCTTTGTAAACGTCAAAAAGCCGCCACCGTTCCACCAGTTCCCCGCCTACTGCGGCAATAACTTGATCAACCCGGCCGGCCGGTACCGTATCCGGCAATAACATCGCCATATCCCGGTCTGTCGAAGGAAAACGGGGAAGCGGTTTGTAATCTGCTTTCGCCTGGGCCAAGGCAATCAAACAGCGGACATCCAATTCCATTACTACCGGCCGCCCGGCCAGCCCGTAAGCCTCAACCACCGCCGGATGCATTTCACCAACGTAACCTAAGAATGCCCCGTTTCCGGCTGACACCCGCGCCGCCCGGCCGGGGTGCAAGAACGGGTATGCTACCGACGGCTCCCAAGCCACACCGTTAATCTTCAGCACCGTGAATAGTTTCTCGGCAACCCCTTTAAGGTAATAAAAGTCATAATCCAGGGAAGGTCTTTGCCAATGACCCGGCCCCCGGCCGGTTACCAAGACCGCCACCCGCCATTTTTCTACGGGCAGTTCATTTAATGGCAAAGCTTTAGCCTGAAAAGTCGCTCCCAACTCAAAAACCGCAACATCCGCCACCCGGCGATTTTCATTCCGGGCCGCCACTTCCAGCAGCCCCGGCAAAATCGTCGGGCGCAAAACTCCCTGTTCCTCACTTAAAGGGTTAAAAACCGGCACCACCTTGTCCTTTTGCTCACCGGAGAACAGGCCGAGCCTGTCCAGGTGCCTCGGGTTAATAAATGAAAAGGTAATTACTTCCCGCAAACCACAGCCTACCAGGGTATTCACGATTTTCTCCCGGCATAGTTGCGGCCATGTCCGCTGCCCATGGGTGGTCCGGCCTACCGGCAAGGTAGTGGGAATCCGGTCATAGCCGTATAACCGGGCCACTTCCTCCGCCAAATCATGTTCCCCGGTCAAATCGGCCCGGTAAGTCGGCACTGCCACTACCCCGGTCTCTCCCGGTTCGCCGGCATCCCAAGTAACCTTAAACCCTAACCGTTGGAACAAATTAGCCATCTCACCTGAGGGCAAGGCGGTGCCCAATAAAGCATTGATCCGGCTCACCCGGAACGGAATCCTTTCCGGTTGCCACTGCCGGCGATACACATCGACATAACCGGGAACCACCTTCGCGACCCCGAGCTGTTCAATCAGTTGGGCAACCCGGTCCATCGCCAGCGTAACAGTCGCAATATTAACCCCTTTTTCGAACCGCTGGGAAGCTTCCGAACGCAACCCAACCTGCCGCGCTGTCCGCCGGACACTAGCCGGCTGAAAGTGGGCCGCTTCCAAAAGAATTACCCGGGTATCCGGGGTTATTTCCGTTGCCGCCCCCCCCATCACCCCCGCCAAAGCAATTGCTTTCTCGGGATCGGCGATCACCAGGTTTTCCGGGTTGAGTTCCCGCTCCTGCCCGTCCAAGGTGACCAATTTTTCCCCTTTCCAGGCCCGGCGGACAATAATGTGGCCATCTTTAACCGTATCACAGTCAAACGCATGTAAAGGGTGGCCCCACTCCAGCATTACATAGTTGGTAATATCCACGATGTTATTGATCGGACGCATCCCCGCACTCCGCAGCCTTTGCTGCATCCAGGCCGGGGACGGCCCCGGCTGAAGATCAGTAAACAGCCTGGCGGCATACCGGCTACATAACTCTCCATCCTCAATCGTCACCTTAACCTGATTCCCCGTCATACCGGTACCTTCTTCCCGGACGGTGACAACAGGTAAAGTGAGCGGCTGGCCGGTGATTGCCGCTACTTCCCGGGCGACATTCACCACCGCCAAACAATCAGCCCGGTTGGGGGTAAGCTCCAGTTCCATTACCGGATCAGCCAGTCCTAATGCCACGGCCACCGGTTGGCCGACCACAGCATCCGGTGGTAACACCAAAATCCCCTGGCGGTCCTCCGGGGCCACCGTTTTTTCATCCAAGGCCAGTTCGGCCGCCGAACATAACATCCCCGCCGACCGGACCGACCGGATTTCCGCTTCCCGGATCACCAGCCCATTCGGCAGGCTGGCCCCCACCAGGGCTACCGGCACTTTTTGCCCGGGCCGCACGTTCTCCGCCCCGGTCACAACCGGCAGTTCCCCTGTACCCGGATCTACCCGGCAGACCCACAGCCGCTCTGCGCCAGGGTGTTTTTCTACCGCCCGGACCAGGCCGACTACCACCTTGTCCAAACCGGTATCCTGCCGGCGAATATTTTCTACCGCAATCCCGGCCCGGGTAAGTTTTTCCGCCAGAACCTCCACCGGCAAGGCCGGGTCGATGTATTCCCGCAACCAATTCATCGGTACCAACATAATACCACCCCTACTTTAAAACTGCGCCAGAAAACGCAGGTCATTGTCGTAAAACAAGCGCAGATCATCAACGCCGTATTTGAGCATCGCGATCCGCTCGACTCCCATCCCAAAAGCGAAACCGGTTACTTGACCGGGAGCGTAACCGCCATATTCCAGTACCCGGGGATGAACCATGCCCGCCCCCAGAATCTCCAGCCAGCCCGATTCTTTGCAAACCCGGCAGCCCTTGCCGCCACAAATGACGCAAGATATGTCCACTTCCGCGCTCGGCTCCGTAAACGGGAAAAAAGAAGGCCGCAACCGGATCTCCCGGTCCGGTCCGAACATTTGCCGGGCAAACACCAACAAGGTTCCCCGCAGGTCCCCCAGGGTAATACCCTGGTCAACAACCAACCCCTCAACCTGGTGAAACATCGGTGAATGGGTAGCGTCATCATCCCGCCGGAAAACCCGGCCCGGACAGATAACTTTAACCGGCAACCGGGGACACAGCCGTTCCATGGCTCTAATTTGGACCGGTGAAGTATGGGTCCGCAACAAAATATCCGGGGTAATATAAAACGAGTCCTGCATATCCCGGGCCGGGTGGTCCTTAGGCAGGTTAAGCGCTTCAAAGTTATAATAATCCAGCTCTACCTCCGGGCCTTCCGCGATCTCATACCCCATCCCCAGGAAGATATCCTTGATTTCGTCAATAATCAGGGTAAGCGGGTGCTTGCCGCCAACCGCGAAAGTCCGCCCGGGCAGGGTAACATCAATTGCTTCCGCCACCAAAGCGGCCTGCCGCTCTTTTTCTTTTAAGCTGCGGGTACTGTTTTCCAGCATCTCCTCCAAAGCTTCCCGCACCTCGTTGGCCAAAGCGCCAATGACCGGCCGTTCCGCTGGCGCCAACCGGCCCATACCCCGGAGTACCCGGGTCAGTTCCCCCTTTTTCCCTAAAAAATGGACGCGCCATTCCTGTAAATCGGTTAAATTGTCAGTCACCGCCAACTTTTCGGCCGCCTGCCGGCGGATCGCCGCTAATTGCTCGCGCATAACACCCTCCTAGAAAACAATTGCTTTTAAAAATAAAAACCCCCGCCCCTTTTTGGGGACGGAAGGATTATTCCGCGGTACCACCCCGCTAGACCCTGGCCAAACACCATCAGGCCCACTCAACCCGGCCAAACCGGCCGTTCCCGGATAACGGCAGGACCCCGGCCCGGCCTACCCACGATCACCTATCCGGCCCGCCTCCCGGCAAACCTACAAAAGATGCCGCTTCAGCCGGCAGCTCCCGGGCGAATTTCCTCCCTACCGCTTGAGCGGGGCTTCCAGTCTCCGGCACCCGTCTTCCCTGGCAAGCATGAACAGACCGCACACTGCACCCCCACGACTTGGCCCGGTTTTTTCCGGTACCTGCCTGGTTGCCACCCTGTGCGACACCGGCACCATTGTGCCCGGCGAAGTACTTCTCCCGTTCTTTGCTATTTACCTAATCAAAACAGCAGTAACTATTGCACAACCAACCGCCGGTATAAAATATACGCGGCAACAGAACCCGTGGTTACGAAGATACGCCAGAAAAAGTCAGCGGAAAACACCTTAGTCACCACAACCTTTCCGCGATCCTGGGTTCACTAACTAGCAAAATTATATCATAGGCCTTTCCCCGAAGCAACTGCGTCTCCCTGTACCGGAATCCGGCGCTGCCGGGCAGCTTCGAACAGCAAAACCGCAGCAGCAACCGCCACATTTAACGATTCCACCGGTGCCATTAGCGGAATCCGGACCACTTGGCCGGCTTGAGCCAGCATACAAGGCCGCGGGCCTTGCGCCTCACTGCCGATCACCAAAGCTAACCGTTCAGCCCGCCAATCAGCGCGATCATAAGCTACACCACCGTGCGCATCACCAACAACCAGCGCGCCCCCCCTCGTTTGTAAGCCTTCAACCAAGGCCTCCGGCTCAGGTCCATAGGTTACAGGTAAACGAAACAAAGAACCCATCGCCGCCCGGATCACCTTCGGGTTAAACGGGTCAACCGTTCCCGGGGTCAAAAGCACCCCGTTTGCACCAGCCCCTTCGGCCGTCCGAATGACCGTACCCAAGTTTCCGGGATCCTGCACCCCGTCAACAACAACCACCAAAAACTGGTCCCCAGTTAGCACCGTTTCCCAGGACACCGCGGGGATCGGCGCAACCGCCACAATTCCTTGCGTTTCCTTCGTTGCCGTTACCGCATCCAACACTGTGGCCTTGACCGGCAAGCAGGCCACCCCGGTGGTCATTAACCGGTCCAACAAGGCCCGGCCCCGGTCATTGCGGACCAACTTATCGGTATAGAGGCAGTACAATAAGGGCACCCCAGCCGCCACCGCTTCTTCGAGCAGCCGTACCCCTTCGAGCAGATACCGGCCAGCAAGCCCCCGTTCCTTTTTTAAGGCTAAGGAGCGGGCTTCTTTCACCCGGGGATTGTGCCGCGAGGTTAAAACCGTCAACGCACCTTCTCCTCAAAATGGTTGAGTTCTTCGTTCGAACCAACGGTAACCAGAACATCACCCCGGTCAATGACCGTGTCGGCGCCGGGAGAAGGAATAATATCATCACCTTTGCGGATCGCGATCACGGTGATCCCGTACTGAGCGCGCAAATCAACTTCACCCAAGTTCTGCCCGATAAATTTGTTCGGCACCCGGATCTCGGCCAAGGAGTGGGTCGGTGAGAGTTCCAGAAAATCCATAATATTGGCGGCCGCCAACGAGTGGGCTACCCGGACCCCCATATCCCGTTCCGGGAAAACAACCTGGTCGGCCCCGATTTTGGCTAGCACCTTCCCGTGTAAATCATTTTGCGCCTTGGCCACGACATGATTGACCCCTATTTCCTTTAAAATGAGGGTGATCAAAATGTTCGCCTGGATATCACCCCCAACTCCGACAATTACCACATCATAGTTGCGGATTCCCAATCTTCTGATCACTTCCTCGTCTTGAACGTCCGCCTGGACCGCATGGGTCACATAGTCGACGATTTCGTTCACCCGCTGTTCGGAAGTGTCAACCGCCAGCACATCGAAGCCCATGCGGAACAAGGTCTTCGCCACACTGATGCCAAAACGGCCCAAACCGATTACCGCAAATTGTTTGGCTCCCTTGTCTTTAACCATTTGTATCAAACTCCCATCATCAACCGACCATAATCCGCTCGTCCGGGTACCGGATTTTTGCCTTCGAACGTTTGCTCAAAGCCACCGCCAAGGTCAAAGGTCCTAACCGCCCGGCAAACATGGTCAGAATAATCAACACCCGGCCAAAACTACTCAAGTGAGGGGTAACGCTCATCGAAAGGCCCACCGTCCCAAAGGCCGAAGTCGTCTCAAACAATAAAGCCAGAAAATCCGCTTGTTCACTGATCGTCAACAACATGGTCACACCCATAACCAGGATGGCCGCCAAACCGGTAATCCCGATCGCCTTGTAAATCGTGTCCGGCGGGATCCGGCGACCAAACAAGACCACATCCGCCTTCCCCTGACGAATACTCCAAACTGCGGCCAATAAGGCAGCCAAGGTCGTTGTCTTAATGCCGCCGCCCGTCGACCCCGGCGAAGCACCGATAAACATCAAAATAACGAGAAAAAACTGGGTAGCCGGACGCAAATCAGTCATGCCCAAGGTACTGCACCCGGCAGTCCGGGGGCTTACCGACTGAAAATAAGCCGCCAAAAGCTTGCCGTCCCAAGTTAACGCGCCCAATGTAAGCGGATTTTCCAATTCCAAGATTAAGATAAAAATCATCCCGGCCAGAATCAAGAAACCGGTAACCAAAAAAACAAGTTTGGTATGCAGGGAAAATCGCCCGGTCTCCCGGTAACGGTAAGTCTCCGCAATGACCGAAAACCCGATCCCGCCAATAATGATCAAAGATGAAACCGTTAAAGAAACCACCGGGTCATTTACAAAGCCGGTGAAGCTGCGAAATCCACCGAATAGGTCGAAACCGGCATTACAGAAGGATGAAACAGCGTGAAAAGCCCCGTAATAAGCCCCCTTAACCAGCCCCATTTCCGGGATGAACCGCAAAGCAAGGATGATTGCCCCAATTCCCTCAATCACGAAGGTGGTAATTAATACGTATTTCGCCAGGCGGACAACACCCTGGATGGTCAGAGTATTCAAAGACTCCTGCATTAACAAACGTTCTTTTAATCTGATCTTTCTGCCCATTAGCAGGTAAATCAAGGTTGCCATGGTCATAAAACCAAGACCCCCGATTTGAATCAGGAGAATAACGATGATTTGACCAAAAAGGGAATAATGGTCATAAGTATCGACGACTACCAACCCGGTGACACAAACCGCCGAAGTCGCCGTAAACAAAGCGTCCAGGAACGCTGTCCCCAGGCCGCTACGGGAAGCCACCGGCAAGCTGAGTAAAATTCCGCCAACCAGAATAATTACCGCAAAACCAAGCACCAGGACCTGGGAAGGTGAAAGGCCTTCATGAGAACCGTGGTACCGGACATAAGAAACGAACAACGGTTTTCGCGGTACATATGCCGGTTGCGTCGCTTCCGGGTTTGTTTTTTCTGCACCGGGGGTTTCCACTTTGAGCCCCTCATTCCCATTGTTGGAAATAAATTGTTTTCCGGACTACTTCTCAGAATAATTGCTTTCCGGGGAAAAAGCAAGACATGACCTAAAGCCATGTCTCTTCCGCTTTTAATATTTTATTATCCCTGTTCAATCAAGAATTTAATTGCGATTTGGCCACATCCACAAACTTACCAAATGCCGGTAAGTCATGCACCGCCAACTCAGCAAGTATTTTCCGGTTCACGGTTACTCCGGCTTTACGCAAGCCGTTCATCATCATGCTATACGACAACCCGTTCATGCGGGCGGCGGCATTGATCCTGGTGATCCAGATTCGCCGGAAGTCTCCCTTTTTCTGCTTCCGGTGGGCATAAGCATACATGAGTGCTTTCATTACCGCTTGGTTAGCCGTCCGGAACAGTTTTGAGTTAGCGTTTTTATAACCCCGTGCCAGCTTTAATACCTTTTTGTGGCGTTTACGGGACATTACTGCCGCTTTTACACGCGCCATAGGACAACGACCCCCTATTTCTTAAGCCCAAAGGGGCAAATAATTGTTGGCGTAATTTAGGCATAAGGAAGCAATTTCTCCAATTTTGGGGTAACAGCTTTGTCCATAACGGTTGTTCCCCGTAGATGGCGCTTCCGTTTGGCGGATTTCTTTTCCAAGATGTGCCGGGCAAAAGCATTCTTTCCTTTGAACTTACCAGACGCCGTACGTTTAAACCGTTTAGCGGCTCCCCGGTGGGTTTTCATTTTCGGCATTTTTCTTCCACCTCATTTTATCGGGTAATCTTTGAGCATTAAACGATACTTTATTCAGTAGCTTCCGCCGGAACGGGAACTTCAGTTTTATCGTGATGTTTAACCCCACGTTTTTCTACCCGGGCCTCCCGCTGAGACTCCACCTTTGGCGCAAGAATCATGATCATGTTCCGCCCTTCCACCCGGGCATCCCGCTCGACATTGGCATGTGGCTTGCAAACCTCGGCCAACCGAATACATAATAATCTTCCCAATTCAGGGTGAGTGATCTGGCGTCCACGAAACATGATGGTCACTTTAACCTTGTCACCATCTTCCAGAAACCGGATGGCGTTACGTGCTTTGACCTCAAAGTCATGATTCTCAATGTTAGGCCTTAACTTGACTTCTTTGACGCTGATAATCTTCTGCTTTTTCCGGGCTTCCCGTTCCCGCTTGCTTTGCTCAAACTTGTACTTGCCATAATCCATGATCCGGCAAACCGGTGGTTTAGCTGTTGGCGCCACTTCCACCAGGTCAAGGTTTTTCTCCTGAGCAATCCGCAAAGCATCCCGAAAACCCATAACCCCGAGCTGTTCTCCTTCAACCCCCACCAACCGGACTTCGCGAACACGGATCTCCTCGTTGATGCGCAAATCCCTGCTGATAAATGTTCACCCCCCCTAAAAATTCGCCACGAAAACAAATCAAAAAAGCGGGCTTCCACCCGCCTACTCCCAACAAAACGCACCAAACAGGATGATCCGAACACCCCAGATGGTCTTGACGGATTAACCCGGGTAACATTCACGCCCCCAGGTGAGAAGCGGATGGCTTCTACTTGATTGTCATTACTTTGTAAATATAGCATAGGGCAGGTAAAGGTGTCAAGAACCACTTACCGGTCGCCTGGCCATTGCATACACTAAAGCACATCAAAGGCAGACAAGGTGAGCGATTTGAAATTAACAAATACTAATCTGCCCGGGGTGGTAATTATTGAACCGGCAGTATTTTCCGACTCCCGGGGGGTTTTTCTGGAAACCTGGCACCGGGAACGGTTCGTCCAAGCCGGCCTGCCGGCCACTTTTGTGCAAGACAATTTATCCTATTCCCGGCACGGCGTCTTGCGGGGTTTACACTACCAGTTTCCGGAGCCGCAAGGAAAACTCGTCTCCGTCCTGCAAGGGGAAGTGTACGATGTGGCTGTCGACATCCGGCGGGGATCACCAACCTTCGGCCGCTGGGTCGGGGTTATTCTTTCCGGCGCCAACAAACGCCGGCTGTATATCCCCGCCGGATTTGCCCACGGGTTTTACGTCACCGGCAACGAAGCCCTTTTTGCTTACAAGTGTACAGCCTACTACAACCCGGCAACCGAGCAGGGCATCTGCTGGCATGATCCTCTGCTCGCCATTACCTGGCCTAACCCGAAGCCATTGCTTTCCCCCAAGGACCAAGGCCACCCGGCCCTGAACGAAATCAACCCGGCCTGTCTGCCAACATATGGAGGAAACTACTGATGTCCGGGCAAAACCAGGCTAAAATCCTCCTCATCGGCAAAAACGGTCAAATCGGCTGGGAGCTTCAGCGAACCATGGCCCCCTTAGCCAAGGTTATCGCCCCTGGCCGGGACCAGCTCAATCTGACCGATTATGCCCAAATCCGCCGGGTAGTGCGGGAAATCAAACCTCACCTAATTGTAAACGCTGCCGCTTACACCGCCGTTAACCAAGCCGAATTCGAGCCGGTAACCGCCCAGGCGATCAATGGTACCGCTCCCGGCATCCTGGCCGAGGCGGCGAGAAAACTGCACATCGGGATCGTCCAGTTTTCCACCGACTATGTTTTTGATGGCCGGAAAAAGGTCCCCTACACCGAAGAAGACGTCCCCCGGCCGCTCAATGTTTACGGCCGGACCAAACTGGCCGGTGAAACGGCGATCCGGGCTACCGGAGTACCGCATCTGATCCTGCGGGTCAGTTGGGTATATGGCCGGCGGGGTAACAACTTTTTTCGCACCATTGTCCGCCAGGCTGCCCGGCAGCCGGAAATCAAGGTGGTCTCCGACCAGACCGGTTCCCCGACCTGGAGCCGGCTTATTGCGGAAGCAACCGCGCAAATCCTGGCCCAAACCCGTTTTTCCCTGGGGGAAAAACGCGGCATCTACCACCTGAGCGCCGGCGGCCAGACCAGTTGGTGGGGCTTTGCCGCCGCGATCATGAACCGATTGCCCCGGCTCAGCCCGGAACGGCAACCGGTTCCAATTACAAGCCGGGATTACCCGGGACCGGCCCGTCGCCCGCCTTATTCGGTGCTGGCCAACGAAAAAATCAAGACTACCTTTGGCCTCACCCTCCCTTCCTGGGAAGACGGCCTTGATCTGTGCCTAAACCAATACGCTTTGCACAAGTAAAAAACTCCCTGTTCTGTAACGTTGCATATCTGTTGCCATAGAATGGAATTGTAAGCCAACAAATTAACTCTTCGAGGAGGGAAACCTATGGGTCTGGAAAACAAAACCTTTAACATCTCGGTAGCCCCGAATACGGTGGTCCTGCGGACGATCCCGATGTCCTGCGACACCAACCGCGCGGTTGTGCTCAACCTTACCACCGGCACCGAATGTACCTTTTGCCGGAACGAAAGATTCAAGTTCCTGGTGCGCATCCGGCGGGTAGATCCGACACCGACCGTGGTAATGCAACAGTTCGTCGACTGCGTCACTTTCAGTAGTTTCAATACCCTTGTTCCGATCTCCGAAACCATCTGTACCGCAGTTACCTACCGGGTAGATATTTTCGCCGCCGAATGCCTGACCTTGCCGGTCGTGGGAACCTAAACTACTGCTACCAACCGCCTTATCCGTTATCTGCCCACCGGTGAACGCCCGCCGGCCTGCTCCCGGTGGTTTTTTTTGCCTGAAAGGCTGTCCTTATGTCGCCTTCCCCCTTGCTTTTGCATAGTCTGGCAGTGCTGAACCCTGTAATTAGAAATCAGGTGAAAAAATGTCCGAAAAAACTAGCACCATCAGCCTGTGTATGATTGTTAAAGATGAAGCCGAAAACCTGGACCGGTGCCTGGCTTCGGCCCAACCTTTTGTTGACGAGATCATCGTGGTGGACACCGGTTCCAGGGATGAAACGCCGGCAATTGCCAGGCGTTACGGGGCCAAGGTGACTGCTTTTCCCTGGCAGGAGGACTTTGCCCAAGCCCGGAACGCCGCTCTGGACTGTGCCGCCCAAGACTGGGTATTGATTCTTGATGCCGATGAAGAACTGCCGGCTGCCACCGGTAAGATGTTGCGGTCCTTGACCGGTACCCCGGCGGTTGAAGCCTGGCAGTTTACGATCGTTAACCGGTTAGCAGACGATGATGAAGCCTTCGTTACCCACCCGGCTTTGCGGCTGTTTCGCAACCGCCCGGCTTACCGGTTTTCCGGGCCAATCCACGAACAGGTCTTACCGGCAATTCTGCAAAACAATCCTGATGAAGCAGTCAAACACGCCAACCTGACCATTATCCATTACGGCTACCAACAGGATGTTCTAGAACGCCGGCAAAAACCCCGGCGCAACCGCCGGATTCTCGAACAAGCCGTAGCGGCCGAACCGGATAACCTCTTTCACCATTATAATTTGGCGGTTTGCTGTTACCTTACCGGCGACCTGGCCAAAGCCCGGCAACATTACGAATTTGCTTTTGAACGGTTGGATACGGCGAAAGGCTTCGAATCGGCTCTTTACCGGGATTACTGTGTCTGCCTTTACGAAATGGGTGATCTTTTTCAAGCCCGGATGGTAGCTACCGAAGGCCTGATTTATTATCCGGACTACCCGGAACTGCATTACCTGCTGGGCCGGATTTACCGGGATTTGCGATTAAAGGCGCAAGCTAAAGCCTGTTTCGAAAACTGTACCCGGTTCGTCGATGCCACCGGCCGTTACGTCACTTCGGCCGGGGTCGCCACCTATCTCCCCTTAATCAACCTGGCCGAACTTGCTGCTGAAGAAGCAGACTTCCCGGCAGCCGTAACTTATCTTACAAAAGCCCTGACCCTCAAGCCGGTTTATAGCCTGTTTATCCAGCTGGGTGGCTGGCTGGGTCAGTTGGGCCGCCAAGGAACGGCAGTTGCCGCTTACCTGACCGAAACTTTTCACCTGGACTTACCGACCACAGCGCAACTGCTGTTCGACCTGCAAGCACCAGCCACCTGCCTCGCCCTGCTCGAACCGGAATCAACCCTTCCCCCCCCTTTTTTACTGCTTAAAGCCAAATGTCTGCTGGCCTTGGGCCGGTTTGCCGCCGGAACCGCCGTACTTGCTGCCATCCCGGATCAATCTCCCTGGCAGGATGAGGCCCTGGCCCTGCAAACAGCCGGGCAATGGCTCCAAAGCGGGGAAAACTCGAAACCCGGCAACTGCCCCGGGCCGCCCGGAGTCAGCAAAGCCCAACTCCTGCCGGTAGCCTGGGAATTGTCCCGGACGCAACCTGGTCTAATCGATCAGATCGCTTGCCTGATTGCCGGCAGCCCGGATCCAATCCCCGGCTACCTGGCCTTAGGCCGGTATGCCTTGACCCAAGACCACCCCCGGGAAGCCAAAATGCTACTGGAAAAAATCCCATCCGGTCGTCAAACAACCCCGGAAAACGCTCTCCTCCTGGGTGCCGCCTACATCCGCCTGGGTGCTTTTGAACCGGCTTTCCGCCGGCTTTGGCCCACCCTGGCCAATGACCCGGAGAACGAACAACTAGCTGTCGCCACCTTGGCCGCCCTGTTAGGCCAATACCACCACCTGCTCACCCAGGGACTTGCCTTGGAACCGGAACAACCGGTTCTGCTCCAGGAACTGAATAACGTCATCGGCCCCCTAAATAAACTGCGCCGGTGTCAGGAGGCTGTAGTCCATGCGGAAACCCCGGCTTAGTCTGTGTTTGATCGCCAAAAACGAGGCCGCCAACCTCCCGCGCTGTCTCAATAGCGTTAAAAAATTGGCGGATGAAATCATCCTGGTGGATACCGGTTCAACCGATGCCACCATCGCCGTCGCCCGGGCCTGGGGAGCTAACGTGCTCACCGAACCATGGGAGAACGACTTCAGTAAGCCCCGCAACAAGGCTTTGGCCCAAGCCACCGGTGACTGGATCCTGGTCCTTGACTGTGACGAGGAACTGGACCCGGAAAGCAAGGCCGCCGTCCGGACAGCGATAGCCAACAATACCTATGAAGCCTATTTGGTATCCATTGTAAACCCGGTGGTTCAGGGGGCGGAAATTGTCGCCGCCACCATCCGGTTATTTCGCAACCAGCCGTGTCTCCGGTTCCAGGGGCGGATCCATGAGCAGATCAGTGCTGCCTTAATCAACAATTTCGGCCCCCAAGCCATCGGCCATAGCGACATCCGGATCATCCACCACGGATACAACCCATCCACGGCGAACATTCCGGCCAAGATTCAACGGAACCTGAACATTCTCCTCCGCTATCCGGAAGCCGAAAAGGATGGCTTTTACTTCTATAACTTGGGCACTGAGTACCTCCGGCTGGGGGAAAAAGAAAAGGCTTTGACCTGTTTCCAGCAATCCTTGCCTCTAACCAAACCTACCCAGGGTTATGCCCCTTCCTTGGTAAAAAAGACCATTGCCACTTTGCTTGCCTTGAACCAATACCGGGAGGCCATCCGCCAACTGCAACATTACCAGGCTATCTACCCTGAATTTACCGACCTGCACTACCTGGAAGCCCTGTGCCATTTGCACTGCGGGCGCTACTCAAACGCAAAGGCTTGCCTCGGCAAATACCTGGCCTTGCCTCCCACCCCACCCGCTTTTCCCCGGGAAACCCCTGACCCGGCCAATGATCCGGCAGTTTTGCGCAACCGGATCCGGCGCCTGGCAATCCGGCCGCCGGACCCGCCCTTAAGTATCTGCCTCACCGGCCGGGACGAAGCCCCCCATATTGCCCGGTGTTTACGGAGCATCAACGAAATCGGCCGGGAAATTATCTTTGTTGATACCGGCTCAACCGACAATACCCCCGTAATCGCCCGCCAGATGGGGGCCAAAGTGTTCTCTCTGCCGGCCACCGTTAACCTGACAACCGCCCGAAATTATGCCCTGGACCAGGCTACCGGGGATTGGGTACTGGTGCTGAATGCCGACGAAGCCTTAGCGGACGAAACCCGGCAGACCCTCACCACCCTGCTGGACCGTCCCGGTCCTGCCGGCTACCAGCTAAAAATTCAGCACTTTTTGGCTGCCGGTTTATCTCCGGGCGACAGCCTCTGCCTTGGCAGTTGCCGGCTCTTTCGGCGGCGGTCCTACCGATTTCAAGGGACGGTTTTTCCGGACATCACCCCGGCCATCCGGACAACCGGGGAAACGGTCTTGCCGGTAGAAATTACCATCCACCGTTTTGCTTGCCTCGCCCCGCCGGAGTACCGGGCCGGCAAGCAGGAAGCCAACCTTAAAGCCCTGCATCAGGCAGCAGACACCGACCCGCTAACCCGGAACCTCGCCTTGGGATTAGCCTGTTATTTAACCGGTGACAACCAGGGTGCCTGCCGCTACTTGGCCCGCAACATGCCTTACCTGGAACAGTTACTCATCAACACTCCCCCGTTACCGGCAGCGGTAGCCTGGTATTGTCAGCTCTTTGCCCTTGCTTTGTTTCACACGGGCAAATACCGGCAATTAATGACTTTACTCAACACCGCCTGCCCGTACTTCCCTGACTGTACCGGACTGGTTTATCTAAAAGCCCGGGTATATAGCCGGCTGGGCCGGCACGCTCAGGCCGAAACACTCTTCCGGCAGTGTCTTGCCCAAGGAGATTCCCCCTGGGAACACCACCTGGTCACCCCGGGGGAAGGTACCTTCCGGCCGCTAACCGCCCTGGCCGGTATTCACGCCCACCGGAACGAAGCCGAAAAAGCCCTGGCCCTTTTGCAGCAAGCCGCCCAGATTCCCGGTGGTTTTGATGAAGCGGTGACCGGCCTGGCTTTGTGGCATGCCGAGCTGGGAGCGCCCCCGGATCAGCTGCTGGCCGCTCACGGTTGGCTAAACTCCCGGAGTCTCAGCATTGCCGCCGAAATTCTGGCAAAAACCAACCATTATGAAGCCAGCCTCCGGTGCCTAACCCTGGCCGGGGAGACAATCACCAAAGAACCCCCTCCCCGGGATTTTCGTCCCCTGGTCCAGGCAGGCAACGATCTGCTAACCCGTTTTTCCCGGCAGGCCGCAAAATTCTTGCCGGGAAATATCGATTTACGTCGCCTGCTGTCCTAACCTGGTTTACGAGGAGGCCTTCATGCGTCCTAAGGTATCGGTTGTGCTGGTCACCGGTAATTCCCGGGCAACCATCGAAACCTGCCTCGCCGGTATCCTGCCCGCTTTGCTGCCGGGAGACCAGCTGATTATTGTCGATAATGAATCCACCGACGGCACTAAAGAATACTTGCGGCAACTGCAAATCATGGAACCAGCCGTAGAAATCATTTTTTTAGGTAATGAAATCGCTTATCCCCGGGCCGCCAACGCCGGAATCGCCATCGCCACAAACGACTACATCGTCCTCCTCAGTCCCCGGACCATCGTCCCCGAAAACTGGCTGACCAGCCTGCAAAAACACTTCACCGGCAAAGCGGTTGCCGCGGTGGGGCCTTTAACCAATACAGCCGGCAAACAACAACTGGAACGTTATGTGGCGGCCGAAACCTTACCGGAATATATCGACTTTACTGCTTTAACCGCCTTAGTCCGGGACCGGAATGAAGGCCGGGCGGTACCTGCGGAGCTGCTTGATCTGTTTTGCCTCATGCTTTCCCGTCAAGTGCTGCAAGATTCAGGTCCCCTGGAAGAAACCCTGGCCGGAGGATTTTACGGGCAGGAACTCGCCTGGCGCCTTAAGCTCAACGGCCACCAATTATTAATCGCCACCGACGTCTTTGTGTTTCAGCAAGAAACAGACCCGGATGACATACCCCGGGAAAATGCCGTTTTTTTGCGGCAACACAGCGCCAATGTCTTCGCCCACCAATTAGCCCGCCATTATTACCCGGAGAAATGCCCGCCGCCGGAGACACTTGAGGACACCGACCGGTTCCAGCCCGCCTTGCCCTTCACCAGTATCGTCATCCCCTGTTTTAATGCCATCGAATACACCACCGCTTGTGTCCAAAGCATCCTGGCCCACACCCGGGAACCATTTGAGCTGATTTTCGTTGACAACGGCTCCACCGATGACACCGGCCCTTACCTGCAAAATTTTGCCCAAGACCGGGATGATGTCACCGTGATCACCAACCCCCAAAACCGGGGTTTCGGCAGTGCCTGCAACCAGGGAATCAGCCGGGCCAGGGGCCAATACGTATTAATCTTAAACAACGATACCGAGGTGACCGCCGGCTGGTTGGCCCGGCTGGCGGCAGTCGGCGAAAGCTTTCCGGAAGCCGGCATTATCGCCCCCCGGACAAATAATGCCGCCGGCCCCCAGACCGTCACCGCCGTTCCTTATTACAACCGGCCTACCCTGGCCAAATTTGCCCGCAAGCTGGCTATTACCCAGGCCGCCCAAGGGTTTGAGACCGACCTGGTCATTGGGTTTTGCCTGTTGGTTAAGCAAGCGGTGATCAAGCGGATTGGGGGTTTCGATCCCCGTTTCGGGGCCGGTAACTGGGAAGACCTTGACTTTTGCCTCCGCGCCCGGATTGCCGGTTACAAAATCCGGGTCTGCAACGACGTCTTTATCCACCACGCCGGCAGCCGGACCTTTGCCGAAAACCAGTTAAACGCCGCGGCCCTGTTGGCGGAAAACTGGGAAAAATTTAAGGCTAAATGGGGTATTCTCCCGGCAACCCCGCTGCAACAGGGATTCGACCCGGCAAGGCTAATCGACCAACCATATGAGCAATCCCGGCATTATTGTCCCCCGGAACCGGACGGGGAGGCGAATAATAAGCAATGAAAACCATCCTG
This sequence comes from Heliobacteriaceae bacterium, assembly GCA_028707535.1. Lineage (GTDB taxonomy): Bacteria > Bacillota > Desulfitobacteriia > Heliobacteriales > Heliobacteriaceae > STF2-203. The sequence continues at coordinate 40,468 of JAQWAU010000008.1, forward strand.
GTTACCGGTGGCGCGGGTTTTATCGGCTGTAATTTTATCCGGCACGGCCTCCTGCACACCGGAGAACTGATCGTCAATTTAGACCGGCTCACCTATGCCGGCAACCAGGCCTCACTAGCCCCAATCTTCGATCATCCTCGCCACCATTTTGTCCAGGGTGACATCACCAACAGTGCCCTGGTTCGAAAACTACTGCAAAACCACAAACCCGCAGCAATCGTTCACCTGGCGGCAGAATCCCATGTTGACCGTTCGATCCGGGGACCTTTCCCTTTCGTTCAGACCAACATCGTCGGGACTTTTCGTTTACTGGAAACAGTACGGCGTTACTGGCTAACCTTACCGGCCGGTGAACAAGCGGATTTCCGGTTCTTACACGTTTCCACCGATGAAGTATACGGGTCGCTCCTGCCTACTGAAGAGGCCTTTACTGAAACCAGCCTGTATGCCCCCAATTCCCCCTACGCCGCCTCCAAAGCCGCCGCCGATCACCTGGCCCGGGCGTACCACCAAACCTATGGCCTACCGGTCCTGATTACCCATTGCTCGAACAACTACGGTCCTTACCAATACCCGGAAAAACTAATCCCCCTGATGATTTTGCGGGCCATCGCCGGGCAACCCTTACCTGTGTACGGTGACGGCCGGCAAGTCCGCGACTGGCTCTATGTTGCCGATCACTGCCGGGCCTTACAACTGGTCCTGGCCCAGGGACGACCCGGGCTGACCTATAATATCGGGGGCAATACCGAAAAAACCAACCTGTCCATCGTCCACCACCTCTGTGACCTTCTAGATGAACTCCACCCCCGGCCGGACGGAAAAACCTACCGTCACCAAATCACCTTTGTAACGGACCGGCCGGGGCATGACCGGCGCTATGCGGTAAACACCGCCAAAATCCGCCAGGAACTTGGCTGGCAACCCCGGGAAAGTTTCCCCACCGGGCTACGCCGAACCGTTAAATGGTACCTGGCCAATAAAGAATGGTGCCACACCATAAGTGGCTTAAAGGAGCAAAACACGCCATGACCTACAAAGGCATTATTCTGGCCGGCGGCCGGGGCACCCGGCTGGATCCGCTCACCCGGGTAATCAACAAGCACCTCCTCCCCGTCTATGATAAACCGATGATTTATTACCCCTTAACCACCCTCCTCTTGGCCGGGGTGACCGAAATCCTGGTGATCACCAATCCCGGAGACGAACAACCTTACCAGGCTTTGCTTAAAGATGGCCGCCAGTGGGGAATCACCATTTCCTATAGGGTGCAAACCCGGCCGGCCGGCATCGCCGAAGCCTTGCTCATCGGGCGCGACTTCCTCGGCCGGGACAATTGTGTACTGATCTTAGGGGACAACATCTTTTACGGCCACAACCTTGAGGTTACCCTGCAACAAGCGGCAACGCAAAACCCGGGAGCCACCGTTTTCGGCTACCGGGTTGAGCAACCGGAACTTTTCGGCATTGCCGAATGTGACCAGGCCGGCCGGGTCGTCAATATCATCGAAAAACCGGCCCGGCCCCGGTCAAACCTGGCGGTTACCGGCCTTTACTTTTACGACCACCAGGCAGTTAGCCTAGCCCTTAGTCTCCAGCCATCCGCCCGCCAGGAACTCGAGATCTCGGACCTCAACCGCCTTTACCTGCAGCAGGGCCGGCTCCGGTTGGTGGAACTGGGTGCCGGTTTCGCCTGGCTGGATGCGGGCAGCCCCGAAAGTCTGCTCCAGGCAGCCCAATTCGTGGCTACCATGGAACAACGGCTGGGGGAAAAAATCGCCTGTCCGGAAACAACTGCTTTGGCTTGTGGGCTGATTACCCCGCACCACTGTGGAGGGAATTGACGACCATGGAAGACAGCTATTTCGAAGGATGTAACGAATCCCTGCTCCAGTTCGTCAATCCCGGGGCTTGTTGCCTTTTGGATGTCGGGTGTGCCGCCGGCAACTTAGGCGCCCGGCTGAAAAAATCCCGGGAGATCCAGGTTTTCGGGGTGGAACAAGCACCGGCAGTGGCCCAAAAAGCGGCGAAAAAGTTGGACGGGGTCATTTGCGGGAACATTGAAACCCTGGCCCTGCCTTTCCCGCCGGAAACCTTTGACCATGTTATTTTCGGCGATGTCCTGGAACATCTAAAAAACCCCTGGGCAGTCCTAACCCGGGTGAAACCCTTGCTCAAAAAGGATGGCTCGGTAATCGCCAGTATCCCCAATGTCGGTCACATCTCCGTACTGGCCGGACTGATCGCCGGAAACTGGACTTACACTACCGCCGGCCTGCTGGATAAAACCCACCTGCGTTTCTTCACCCTTAAGGAAATCCAGCGATTGTTTGCGGCCACCGGCTTCCGGATGGGCCGGATTTGTGGATTGGCCCCACCGCCGGACTCCCGGGAAACCGCGCTGATTGAAGCAATCAGGGACATCTGTTCCCGGTTGAATTTGCCGGCAGACCAATTTCCCGATCAGGCCCGGATTTACCAATATGTTTGCGAAGCCTTTAAGCTTTAGAGGGTGATCCCGTGAACCAGATTTTATTTGTGACCTGTGTCGACGACGAAACCCTGAGCCAGGAGTGCCTGAACCATATCCGGCAACTCACCCTTCCTCCCGGCTTCCAGGCGGAAGTGGTTCAGCTTCGCGGGGCCACAAGCCTGGCCCAAGGGTATAATAACGCGATGAAGGCATCCGGGGCGAAGTATAAAGTATACCTGCATCAGGATACATTCATCATCAACCGGAACTTCATCCCTGATCTCTTAGCGCTTTTTCAGCACCACCCTACCCTCGGCTTGTTGGGGATGGTCGGCTGCCGCCAGTTACCCCCTACAGGGGTGTGGTGGGAAGGGTTGAGCTGTGAAGGGAAAGTGTTAACCTATGTAAACACCTTTTACCTGCTCAATTTTTCGGATGGCCAAATGCCGTTCAGCCCGGTGGCGGCTGTTGACGGCCTGTTGATCGCGACCCAGTATGACCTGCCCTGGCGGGAAGACTTGTTTGACGGCTTTCATTTTTACGATACCAGCCAAAGCCAGGAGTTCATCAAAAAAGGATACCTCGTCGGCGTACCCTGCCAAAAGGAACCCTGGTGCCTGCATTTCTCCGGCGCCAACCCCAATATAAGCACCTACGACCATTACCGGCGGATTTTCCTAAAAAACTATCCTGTCGGAAATAAAAATGCCCTCCCGCTTATCCCCCTAGAATAAAAGGAAGGGCATCTTTTTTTACCCGAAACTGCTAAACCACTTGGGCAATATTCCCGCTACAATAAAGTTCCCGCAGTTTGGGCTTTTCAATCTTGCCGGTCGGGTTGCGTGGCACCTTGTCGAAGAAAACCTGACGCGGCCTTTTGTACCGGGGTAAAGCCGTACAGAACTCCAAGAGTGCCGTTTCCGTAAGTTCCCGGCCGGACTTGGTCTCCACCACGGCTACCGGCACCTCCCCAAGGCGCCGATCGGGCATACCGATGACCGCCGCATCTTTAATATCATTATGGGTGCGGAGGAATTCTTCGATTTCCACCGGGTAGATGTTTTCCCCCCCGCAGATCACAACATCCTTCTTCCGGTCAACCAAGTAAATAAAACCGTCTTTGTCCAGCCGGGCCATATCACCGGTATGTAGCCAACCGTTTTTTAACACACTTGTGGTGGCTTCCGGGTTTTTATAATAACCCTGCATCATCCCGGGGCCCCGGACGAGCAATTCACCAACCTTGCCTTTCGGCACCGGTCGATCCTGATCATCGACAATCAAGACCTCCCAGTTGAACCCCGGCCGGCCAATTGCCCCCACCTTATGGATGTTTTCCAGACCAAGGTGGACACATCCCGGGCCGGTAGACTCACTGAGCCCGTAGTTGGTATCATACTTCTGTTGCGGAAACCACTGCTTCCACCGGCGAATCAGACTAGGTGGCACCGGTTGGGCGCCGATATGCATCAACCGCCATTGATCAAGCTGGTAGTCCTGCAGGTTCACTTCCCCGCTATCAATCGCATCAAGAATATCCTGGGCCCAAGGGACAAGCAGCCAAACAATGGATACCCTTTCTGCCGACACAGCTTCCAGAATCCACCGGGGCTCCACCCCACGCAGGAGTACCGCTTTTGACCCCGCGACTAAACTCCCAAACCAGTGCATTTTCGCCCCGGTATGGTATAAGGGCGGAATACACAGGAAATTATCCTGACGACCTTGGAGATGATGCCGGCTTTCCGTGATGCAGGCAGACACCAGGTTTGCGTGGGAAAGCACAATCGCCTTCGGAATGCCGGTCGTTCCCGAGGTGAAGTAAAGGGCCGCCTCATCTTGGTCCCGAATCACAATCCCCGGGTCGGCAGGTGACGCTGCCGCCAAAAGACCCGCATAGCCGGTGACCTGTCCGGGACAGTCATCCCCTACAAAGATTAGCTGCTCCAAAGAACTAATCTGCCCTTGAATCGCGTCGATTCTTTGCTTAAACTCCGGCCCGTAAACAAGCACTTTGGCCTCGGCCGTTTCCAGGCAGTTCTTGATTTCACCGGCGGTATACCGGAAATTAAGGGGAACCGCCAAGGCGCCGGTCTTCAAAATTCCGAAATATACCGGTAGCCATTCCAGACAGTTCATCATCAGCAAGGAAACCTTATCCCCTTGCTTAACCCCCTGGGCCAGCAGGGCGTTCGCGAACCGGTTCGCCTGATTCTCAAATTCCAACCAAGTGATTTCTCGCCGTCTGCCATGGGCCGGATCCCGTTCAATCAAACTGGTTTCAGCTCCATACAGGCCGGCATTACGGGAAAGCATTTCGGTTATCGGCATCAAATGACCTCCTGATCAACACCAGCAGGAAAAATAAAAAATCCAATCTCCCTTCCGGAAAAATTGAATCTTTAAAAAAGCATCATCGCCTACCATCCTCTCCATCCTGCTGTTTTTCTTCTAAACAACCTCAATACTGTCAAACCATCCTATAAGCATTATTATAATCGAACCGGTGTAGGTTTTGGAAGCCATTTCGAAAAAATGATCCCATTTAAAAAAATTTGGCCGCTGATTATAGTCCAGCAGCCTTGAAAATGACAATAGCCGGTGTGTTCGGCAAATTATAGCCGGCAAAAAGGAGACACCGGCTCGACCTTGGCTTTGGCTACCAGTTCCCCGGTTTCCGGTTCCGGAACGCAAAAAACCAACACACAGGTCAAGTCACAAAACTGGCGGGAGACAATTTGGGTCTTCCCGTCAACCTGGGCAGAAAATAAAACTACAACATCAAAAGTTACCGTTACCTGCACCTGCTTGTTTTCGCCACAGACCGGGTCAAACCCGAGAATCGTCACCGCTGTGGTTACATTCACCGGACGGCAAGCGACAATTTCGGCATTAGGGGGAATACATACTGTTTGGAACTGGTGTGTACATACCTGTCGCTTTAACTCGCGGAATACCACCACTGGGACGATAATCTTTACTTCCGGTCCGGGGATATCCGCTTTTTTCTTGCCGTCCAAAACCAGGTTAGCGGGAAATTCAGCGGGAATAAGCTTGCGCAGCACCACACAACAGGCAAAGGAAATTTCCCCGGGCACCGAAGGTGTGCAAGGAACCGTTATGGTGGATTCGGCGACCTCATTGGGGCCGACCACAACAGTTGCATTTACACAGCCAGGCAAACACAGCATTATCCACATAGCCCCCTTTATCTCATAATTATTATCCCTGATTTCTCTACTCGTATTATATGTGTGTCCGGAGTAAGTGCTACCCGGCAACCGGGAAAGCCGCTGAACAATCCCTTTCAGCCGGGCGAAAATACTTAACCGCAGCCCGGGATACCAACAACGATAATTTAAGAGATGGCGCTGTGAAAGTCTCGGATTTGCTTGGTAACCCGATTCACCTGTTCATCCGTCAGAGTAGGGTACATGGGTAGTGATAAAAGCTTGGGACACAGTGACTCAGTAACAGGACAAGGCAGCTTAACCATTGGGGTTTTGTTAAAAACCGACTGCTGATACAATGGCCGCGGATAATGAACACTTGTGCCAATACCGTTAGCCGCCAAATCCTTTTGTAATGCGTCTCGGTTGGTAGTTAGAACCGTATACTGATGAAATACATGCGAACCTGGAACCCCATGGGATGGAAGTTCCATTGCCAATCCGGCTAGCAGTTGCCCATATTTTTGGGCAATTTTTCGACGGCGAAGGTTAAAATCAGCAAGTTTTTCAAATTGGCAATTGGCCAGAGCGGCTTGCAGTTCCGTCATTCGGTAATTTTGACCAAGACTGGTGTGGACATAACGTTCTTGCTGACCATGATTGATGTATTGCCGGATTCTTTGGGCCCATTCAGGGCTATCAGTTAGAATGGCTCCCCCTTCACCTGAAGTCATATTTTTCGTTGCATAAAAACTAAACGCTGCCCCATGTCCCCAGGTTCCCGCCAACTTGCCGTCCAATACAGCACCAGGAGCTTGCGCACAATCTTCAATAAGCAACAGGTCGTATTTCCGAACAATATCGATCAACCTTGGCATTGAAGCAATTCGTCCATAGAGATGGACTACTACTACAGCTTTTACCGGGTAAGATTCACAAGCTTCCGATAATGCTTGGGGACTGATATTGAAGGTATGTGGTTCAATATCCACGAAGACGGGAACGAAACCGTTAAATAATAGGCAAGTAGCAGAAGCAGCAAAGGTTAGCGCCGGTACTGCTACTAAAGAGCCTTTTTCGAGCTTGGCCGTAGCCATTAAAGCAATTAAAGCAGCTGTTCCCGAAGATACCGCGACCGCTTCCCTGCCCATCATGTTTTGAAAATTTTCCTCCAGAGTGGCTACTTCTGAACCCGCAGCCAACTGACCGGAATTAAGCACACGCAACACCCGGCTTTTTTCTTCCTGGCCAATCGAAGGCTGGCAAACAGGAATAGCTGTCTCATGCATGGTTTCCTCCTTTTATTTCAAGCCCCATCATTTTATCAGCCCCCCAAACCGGAAAAACCTGCCGGTTCCTGACCGGGACAGTTACAAACCCGATTGCTGAATTACATGAACTAGTATTTAATTCCGGAATTTCCGGCCGGGGGCACTTAACAGTTGTCCATTTCATAACATTTATATTGACAACATTTTGAAAAAGAATAAAAAAGGCGGGATACCAGTGAGCGGACAAAGCCTGTTACTAGACACATATGCTGCACAGTTCACCACCCATACCGGATTTAACCACCAACTGATTCGTTCCCGGTATAAGGCTATGCGCCCTTTCTTTTCCGGAAACAGTTGTCTGGAAATGGGTTGTGCTGATGGAGGGATGACCAGATATCTATCGCGTGATTTTACGGACATAGTTGCCGTTGATGGCAGCCCGGTAATGTTAAACAGACTACGTCAAGCCGTGGAAGCACCTAATTTATTAATCGTGGAAAGCGAGTTGGAACACCTTCGTTTAGACCGTAAGTTTTCCAATGTGGTGGTAGCTCATGTTCTGGAACATGTTCAGAATCCCGTACAGGTTTTACGGGTTGCGTATGAACACCTTTTACCTGATGGCCAGGTTTTCATTACCGTACCTAACGGACTTTCCCTGCACCGCAAGTTAGGTAAAGCGATGGGTTTGATTTCCGTAGAAACCGCCCTAACCGCCGCCGATTTACAGATCGGACACCGCCGGGTTTATGTCTGGGACACATTGCGGGCCGATGTGGCTGCTGCCGGTCTGGTGCCGATACATGAAGAAGGTGTATTCCTGAAACCTTTTACCAATGAGCAGATGGAACTGCTTGCCACCCGGTATCCCACTATCTTAACCGGATTAGAGGCATTAGGGAAACAAATTCCCGATCTGGCCAGTGAATTACTAATTATTGCCGCACAAACGTTGGGGCCGGGAACCGGGAAGCATAAATAAGTTTATCAAGATAGAACAAAGAAATGGGGGATTGTGAATGAAACGAATATTAGTCACGGGTGTAGGTGGCCCGGCGGGAAACAATTTTGTCCAATGTTTGCGGATGGCCCCGGAGCCTTTTTATATCGTTGGGGTTGATGTCAACAAGTATCATCTTGAATGGGCCGATTTAGACCGGGCATTTTTAGCTCCGGCCGGAGACAGCGAAGAATATTTGCACTTCTTGAAAAACCTCATTGTACGGGAGGGTATTGATTTTATTCATCCCCAACCAGATGGGGAAGTTACCCGGATTTCGGAATGGCGCGATGAATTAGGTGCAGCCACTCTTCTGCCACACCGGGATACAATTCGTTTACTCCAAGACAAATTGGCGTCCGCTCAACGCTGGGCCACTGCCGGATTACGCCCCCTACCTGCTTTAGCCATTCATACCAGTGAGGACATAGACCGGGCAGAAAAGTTGTTCGAGTATCCCTATTGGCTTAGGGCCAGTCACGGAGCCGGGGGCACCGGTAGTACACCGGTGCCCAATCGAACAACAGTAGTGGCTTGGATTGAATACTGGCGAGCAAGGGGAAAAGATTGGCGCTTTATGGCAGAACCCCTGCTTCCAGGCCGGAACTTGGCCTGCCAGTCCTTATGGTTGGATGGCAAACTGGTTTGTGCCCAGGCGCGGGAAAGACTGGAATACATTTATCCCCATTTAGCGCCTTCCGGTGTGACCGGCACCCCAATCGTACAGGTAACCGTGGACCGTCCTGATGTATATGACATTGCGGTAAAAGCTGTACAGGCAGCGGACCCAACTGCAACCGGTATCTTTTGTATTGACTTCAAAGAAGACGAATCAGGGAAACCCGTGCCTACTGAAATCAATGCCGGACGATTTTTCACCACGAGCAGCTTTTTTGCCAAGGCCGGCTTGAACATGCCGTACTGGTATGTCCTGTTTGGCTGTGGAGAAAATGTCGAGATCCGGAACCTGGTCAATCCCCTTCCCCGGGGAATTTATTGGCTACGGCATATCGATTGTCCGGCCCGGCTGGTCAGGGAAGGAGAATGGCGCTACCAACGCCTGGAAATAGAGATGGAAGGGAAAGAGTGATGGTGCAAGATGTTAAGATAAGTCTTTGCATGATCGTTAAAGATGAGGAAGAAATGCTGCCTCGGTGTTTGGAAAGCGTCAAGGAATTAGTCGACGAAATTGTGATTGTCGATACCGGTTCAGCAGACCGGACGGTGGAAATCGGCCGGTCATTCGGAGCACGCATCATCCCCTATCAATGGAAAGGCAGTTTCGCTGCCGCCCGCAACCTCAGTATGGATAAAGCCCGGGGGAAATGGTTGTTGTTAATGGATGCCGATGAAGAAATGCCGCTTGAAACCAGCCGTGAAATCGCCAATTTGCTTAATGACCAGGTGGTTGAAGGGCTCATTCTAACTATACGTAGCTACCGCAATTCATCATCCGGAACCCAGACTGAAGATGTTCCTCAGATCCGGATTGTAAAAAACAGAAAAAAATACCGGTTTAGCCGGGCAGTTCACGAACAAATGGATGGTTCGGTCGTGCGATCACCCCACACGCTCACCCGACGCGATTTGGTTATTTTGCACTATGGATATCTGGATGAACGGGTAATCGCCAAGAACAAACGGGAACGCAATGAACAATTGCTGTTAGCAGACATTAAAACCCGCAAGCCTGATGCCTATGATTACTACTACCTGGCTTTAGAGCGTGGCTTCCGGCAAGATTGGACCGGGGCAGCCAAGTATTATGAAAAAGCTTTGCAGATAGCGGACAACAATATGCAGTGGGTAAGCCGGTTAATGAAGGACTACATCAGTAACAAAATGAACATGGGTCAGTTTGTAGAAGCTGTAGAAACAGCAGATGAAGTTTTGCAAACCTACCCTGATTACGCAGACTTACATTTTTTGAAAGGTTATGCCTTGAGCCGCCTTGGCCGGTTGGAGGAAGCCGTGACGGCTTACCAAAAAGCAATTGAGTCAGGGGAAGGTAATCCTGCATACATTTGTGAAAATGGCACCGGCAGCCACCGGGCATACAACGCCCTAGCCGACCTGTACAATCAATTAGGGAACCACGAACAAGCAATTCAATACCGGACACAGACCTTTGAAGCTGACCCTTCGCAGGTGCAAGTGCTTTACACCCTGGTTAAAGAAGTTAATACACATCTAGGTCCGGCCGCCTTCCGGGCCAAGGTTGAACCTGTCCTCGATATGCTTAATCCCAGCAATGTCGTTCTTTTAATCGATGCCTGCCTTTACCACGGGATTAGTGATTTGGCTTTTGTATATATCAGTAAAGCCCAAAAATTGGTAAAAGGTGGCCAATATCCCATCATTTCCGAACAATTGACCTACCTCGAAGGCTTAGCTCACTTTAAAAAAGGCAATTTCCCCAAAGCGCATAGCATGTTACTACGGTTTACACCCCAAAGTCCCTACTATACCCAAGCTTGTTTGGGCCTGGCTTATATTGAATGGATTCACGGAAATAAAAAACGAGCCCAAAATTTCATTGAAAACTCAGGGTTAGGCATAAACGGGTATCGTCAATTGGCCAACCTGTTTATTCAAGAAGCTGAACGTTGGATTCGCCTGGGTGAACAACGGTTTCCCGATAGTGACCTTTTCCGTCAACTTCGTAAGCAGTTAGAAGAAGGGTTGAAGAACTCATGAGTCAGCCTCTGATCACGCTATGTATGGTTTTTCGGAATGAAGCCAAGTATCTGGGCAAATGCTTAAAGAGTTTAGCCGGTATTGTGGATGAAGTGGTATTAATTGACACAGGATCAACAGATGGTTCCAGAGAAATTGCCCTTTCTTTCGGCGCCCAAGTAATCGATGATCCCTGGCAAAATGATTTTTCTTACCATCGTAACAAGGCATTAATTTTAGCCAAAGGACAGTGGATTCTGACAATGGATGGCGATGAAGTATGGAAAGGCCCGGGACGAAAAGAACTTGAAAAGTTATTGTCTCATCAAGACATTGTAGCCTATCAAGGATTAATTCACGATTTTATCAGTGAAGATGGCCGCCAATATAATAAGTCAATGCGACCCCGAATTTGGCGCAATCGACCCGAAATTCGCTATGTACGGCGCATTCATGAGCAGTTGATCGGAATACCCTACAACACTTCGGCTGTTGTATTTGAACCAAAGTTACTTATCTATCACTTTGGATATACCCCAAGCGAGATGATCCGAAAAAACCGGGCGGAGCGCAACATTCGGCTCTTGGCTGAAGAAGCGGCTGGACCTGACGCCGATCCCTTCACCTTTTTTAATTTGGGTACCGCTCTGGCTTCCGCGGGTCGCTTCCGGGAAGCTGTTCCCCACCTAGAGAAAGCCAAAGCCCTAGTTCCCCAGAAATTAATCTGGGTACCTCAGATTTATAAAAACCTGGCTAACTGTCAATTGAACCTGGGTTGGTACCGTGAAGCTTTTCAAGTATTATGGCCGGGAATTCAGCAATTTTCGTTCATCCCCGATTACTGGTACTATCTTGCGCACCTCTATCGCCAGACCGGCAAATTACGGGACGCAGCCAGAGCATACCACCGTTGTGCGACGATGGATCCACCGGACGAACAATACCATTGGGACCCTACCCTTCAACAAATCGCCAAAAGAGAACTTTCTATTGTATTGGAGCAAATCAAAATCGGTTCACCCCCGCCACCCCTCCTTTCACTCTGTATGATGGTTCGGGATGAAGCCAAACACCTGGAACGTTGTCTAGGAAGTGTCATAGGTGTAGTGAACGAGATCATTCTAATTGATACCGGTTCACAGGATAAAACAGTAGAAATCGCCCAAAGTTTTAACGCCAAAGTTTTTTATGAACCCTGGATTGATCACTTTGCCAAAATCCGTAATGCTTCCATGGATAAAGCAACAGGCCAGTGGATCCTGATACTCGATGCCGATGATGAATTGTCCCCGGAAGCTAAAGAGCAAATCCCCCAGCTGGCCCGTAAAGGGATTGCTGATGGCTATGCTTTGTATACAGTCAACCACATCGGACCGAAAGAAAATTTATCCAGCCTTGGCCACTTTAGTGGCCGGCTATTCCGCAACAGGCCGGACTTATATTACGTTGGAGCCATCCATGAACAAATAGCAGGTCCAATACCCCCACACATCGAGAGCCGGCCTTATATTATTTTCCATCATGGATACCTCCATGATGAAGAAAAAGATCAAAAGCGCAACCGTAGAAACATGACTATTCTGACGTGGGAACTAGATTTTCACCCCCGTAACTCCTATTTTCAATACCAGGCAGGCCTAGAGGCATACAAGCAAAAAGATTACCAACAAGCGTTGCACCATTTTCGAAATGCCTATGAATGTATGGTGCCGGAATCAGCCATCAATCCGGACATTTTCCAGCGGCTGGCTTTTTGTTACCGGTTAACCCAGCAAAAAGATGAAGCATGGAAGTGGCTAGAGCAAGGGATCAAGGCCTACCCGGACTATGTCGACATATTTCTGACAGCCGCCAACTGGCACTATGCCGACAGCCGGTACCCGGAAGCCCTCCACGCACTGGGCAAGTGCTTTGCTCTCGGTCACTCTCGTAATGCTTATCCCCAAGTGGATGGTGCCGGTACCTACCGGGCCCACCAACTTGCCGGATGCACCCATGAACGTTTGGGTAACTGGGAAAAAGCATTACAACATTACTATTTAAGTCTAAATCAAAACAAAGCATACGGTGCTTCCATTCTATCCTTGTTACAGTTGGCCAGGCGCTGTTTAACGAAAACCCAATTCCAACTGCACTTAAACACCTGGTTTAACTGGGATAATCAGGAAACGGGACTTGCCGTACTGGTCATGCTAAATCGGTGCGGATGTTTTAGCGAGGCCATTGAGGCTGTCAAAAAGTTGGAACCCGGACTAGTTAACCGCTTGACAGCAAATAACGTGAGTGAAAGTAATTTAATCTACTACTGGAAAGCATGGGCTTTACTAGGTCAGGGGTTTACTCAGGAAGCAAGGGTAATTCTAAAGGACCTGCCGGTGGAGGAAAAAACCACCGGGTGGTTGTGGGAGATGCCTGGAACACTAGCACCGAACATTGAGGTCTTCCGACTGACGGAGAACATCGCCGAAGGCCGATTTGAGCCACTCTCAGTAAATAAACATTCAGCTTCTTCCCGTTTACTCCGGATATGGAACTGGATCTGCAGCAAGATTAATACGCAGATTACTTCCCCAGAGTTGGATTGGAGCAATGAAAAGGAATCCTCACAGTTAGTGGCACTTGTTGGTATGATCGCCCATGCCGGTTATAAAACCCAAACTAATGCCGTCATACGTGAACTCCCAAATAATCCACAAATACTCCGCAATGCCTTTTGGTATTTTACTTTTAGCCGGTTGGAACCTTTAGCCGATGTAGTTTACCATCGATTGATCTCTGTGAAACCCGACTGTTTGGGCGGTCATATTCCTCATTGGCGTTTGCGAAAAGAACCGGGTAAAAGTTTGTTAGGATTACTGGCTAACCTTGATTCCTCTAATAATGCCGACCCATATTTCTTTACGCTAATGGCAGAGATACATTTGCGCCTGGGACTCCAAGTTTACCGCAGTACTCGGTTTCCCCGGGATAAAAAGCACACCGGTGTGCCCAATTACCTGAAAAAAGCTTTAGCACTCATCCAGCAGGCCAATCAGTGCTGGCCAGAAATCTCAGTAAAACCCGAACATGTGGTTTATCGGGAGGGGTGGGTTCTTGAGCAATGAAACCGCTAATTAATGCAATGCAGGCAGTTTTACCGGAAGCCGTTTCGGCAATTACCGGCACAGATATCGAACTTTTGTTTTCATCGAGTCGTAGACAACGCTTAGTGTGTAGAAAAAACCTAAGCCAGCATCCAGTAGGGGATTCCGACTTTGGACGGTTGCTAACAGCGATGCTTGATTATTCCCTCGGGAAGGCTACCGGTTCCAGGAACGCCTTGGAAAATCTCTTTGTTACCCGAAAGCAACAAATTGTCCCGGATGCGTGGATTCTCTACGGGTTGGCCCTGGCTCATTCCTCCCTGGGAAATACCCCGGCAATCAAATACTATTTAAAAATTGTTGCAGAATCTCTGCCGGAGTGGAATTCAAAACTTTGGCCGGGAAGTCACAAGCCTATAGGTAAAACACAAAAAGTGAAGCAGTTATCTCTCTGCATGATCGTTAAAAACGAAGAACGCCGGTTATCTGACGCCGTTGGACCATTATTGGGCATTTGTGATCAATTCGTTGTTGTTGATACGGGATCAACCGATAATACTGTTGAACTGGCTAGGAGTTTGGGTGGGGAAGTATATTCCTTTGCCTGGACGGGAAGCTTCTCCGACGCCAGAAACTTTGCGCTGAGTAAAGCTACAGGCCGCTGGATCCTCATTTTTGACGCAGACATGCAAATCAGTATGCGAGACGGTTTCGTAATCAAAGCTTGGTTAAAAAAATCGGGCATCGAAGGATGTTTCCTACCTGTGCTCAACTATTGGGGTAACGAAAAACCTTCAGCTTATATCAGGGATTTAATCTTTATCCTGTTTCGCAACCGTCTATCCTACCGATATGAGGGCAAAGTTCATGAACAGGTGGTACCCAGTATTTTACGCGCTAACCCGCAAGCCCATTTCGAGATATGTCCTGTTCTGATCCACCATTATGGCTACCTGGAACCAGTAAAACGTGAGTTGAACAAAGGCAAACGTAATCTCAACTTACTTGCCGCCGAAAAAGAAAGAAACAAAGAGTTTGTATTCTATGCCCTTGCGATTGAAGCATTACAACAAAACAGGTTTGACGATGCCCTCGCCTTATTGTGCCAAGCCGTCACCGGAGCGGATATCGCGTGTCAACCGGATATTTTGGCCAAAACCGTTGAGTGCTTATTACATTTAGGCAAGTACGAAGAAGCAGAACAAGAAATCCTCCGGGCGATTCCTAAATATCCTCTTTACACCGACCTATACTTCATCCTGGCCCAACTATTATTAATCCAAAATCGGTTAGCTGAAGCAGAAGCGGCATTACATGTCTGCCTACAACGGGGAGTCCCTCCGGGCCAGTATTCATCACTTGATGGCAGTGGCACCTTTCGCGCCCACCTACTTCTCGGCCAACTATATCTGACCACCGGATTAAAGAGCCAAGCACTTGCTCACCTGTCGACTGCGCTGGGTGACCCGTCATTTCCCGATTCGGAAGCGGTTTTAGAGCAACATTTATCATCCCTCGTCGCCGCTGAAAAAGAACCTCTGAACCTGATTAACCGGCTTGTTCCGGCCGGACACCAGGCGGAAGATGCCTTGCAAAAAACGTTGGCGAGGTATGCCCAAAAATACCTGGGCTATTATCGGGATGTAACACCAGTAAATATTGCCGAAATTATCACCTAAATAGTAACCCCCTCTTATGCTTACACATAACATGCATCGAGGGAAATTATGGAATTTAATGAGGGGGTTATCATATGGCGATGAAGGTGTTTAACGATGTATCAGCAAACCTACTTGCTCAAATTGCCCAACCTACTGCCAGTTGTCTGCATTCCACAGTATCAAACTTGACCGCGGCATGTTTACAAAGTGAGGTTTCCAACTTGACCGCAGCATGTTTGCAAAGCCAAGTGTCAAACTTGACCGCAGCATGTCTACTGAGTGAGGTTTCCAACTTGACCGCGGCATGTTTGCAAAGCCAAGTATCGAACTTGACTGCGGCATGTCTGCTGAGTGAGGTTTCCAACTTGACCGCGGCATGTTTGCAAAGCCAAGTATCGAACTTGACCGCGGCATGTCTGCTAAGTGAGGTTTCGAACTTGACCGCGGCATGTCTGCAAAGCCAAGTATCGAACTTGACTGCGGCATGTCTGCTGAGTGAGGTTTCGAACTTAACCGCGGCATGTTTGCAAAGCCAAGTATCGAACTTGACTGCGGCATGTCTGCTGAGTGAGGTTTCGAACTTAACCGCGGCATGTTTGCAAAGCCAAGTATCGAACTTGACCGCGGCATGTCTGCAAACGGAATCTACTCTAGCCAGTCGCATGGCTCAGGTAGCCGTCGAAGATGTAAGTGCAACTTCCACCATTTTTAATAATGCTACCAGTCAATACATCGGGCAATACTTCCAACACAATTTCCTGGTTTACAATAGCAGTGCCGATTATACGGCTCTGGTCCGTCTAATGGTTAGCGCCGACGGAAACCTATTCATTAATGACAACGGGACTCCGACCATAACCTTAGGTACCGGTACCGGAACCATCCTTACTCCTGGCGTTTACGCCAACTATGCAGCAGTTGCTTATGCAGCTGTCACTTCTGGCAACACGGCATCAATATCCATCTATTACCAAGGCCAAGCCTAAACAGGACTACATTTCTGGTGGAGCTTCCCATCACCGGAAGCTCCGCTTCCTGTCCATAATTGACCGTGGTCTAAAGGAGAGAGGAATTTGATCCGGGTTGCTGTCTGTGGAGTGGGACATTGGGGGCGGAACTATTTACGGGTACTTTCTGGAATTGGGGAATGTCAATTAGTTGGATTTGCTGATATCAACCCAAATAATACCGAACAGATCGGGTTGCTTTATCCGCATCTTATTGCATCTTCGGATCCTGATGAGGTTATCTGTAGCGATAGCGTAGATGCAGTCATAGTGGCTACCCCACCAGAAACCCATGTAGCTTTATGTACTAAAGCCCTAAGGCATGGAAAACATGTACTTGTTGAAAAGCCGATCGCGTTTTCAACAAAGGAAGTTAAAAAATTGTTTCTTATAGCAAACGAAGAACAGAAAATCTTAATGGTCGGCCATATAATGGAATATCATCCCGCGATTGAAACTATAAAGCAAGTGATCGAGGCCAAGCGTCTGGGTGAAATTCGCTTTATTCTGATGTCCCGTACTCATCTTAATGATCTTCCGGCCGCGGTTGGTGCCCTTTGGGACCTTGCTGTTCATGATCTGTCCATGATCCGTTATATTTTCGGCGCATGCCCGTGCAGCATTACTGCAAAAGGGATCGGATCACATCTACCCGGACTGGAAGCAGTATTCATCTACCTTGGTTTACAGTTGGGTACTCGTGAAATTCCGGTATTTATAAATGTCAGCCAAATTACTCCTGGAAAATGCCGTAAGATAAAGGTAATTGGCAGGGAACTTAGTGCCGAATTTGATGACACTTTGGTGGAAAAGTCAGTAAGGCTAATGAATATGAATGAAACAATATTATTACCGGTATCAATGGTGGAGCCTCTAGCTGCAGAATGCCGTCACTTTTTTGAATGTATTCTATATGGGAAAAACCCCCGTACATCCCTTGAGGATGCTTTATGGGTTACAAATATTTTGGAAAAAGCTCAAGAGTCCCTCGATAATGACAATCCTTCGCAATTAATCGGATGATATGCTTTATTTTTAGCCTACAGAAAGGGGGCATAATGAGTGAGAAAAAAGCATATTTTAAAAAAAAACGCCGTACATTTTTATGTAACCATCGTAAGCCCACGATTTACCTGCCCTTTTATAGTAATTCATCGAGCAATGTGTCGACGGGACCAGTAATACCGGCTGTAAGCCCACAAGTATGTTGTTCTGCCCATCGAGTAGCAGACAAGGAAAAGCCGCAAGGCGACCTCAATCTAGTAAAAAATGGTGGGTTCGAAGTTTTGGATCCCGGATACCACGTATTCTTGAATTGGTATAACCGTAACAATGTGGTAACATTCAGTAGTCAAGCTCACGAAGGTGTTCTCGCCGCCATGCTGTCAACGGCAGGCCCGGTTGATTATGGAACCGGATTTCTATTACAAAATGTCCCCGCATTAACCGGCAAACGATATCAGTTAACGTTTTTCACCCGTCTGCTCCGTTCGTATGGTCCCTTGACTGATTCTCAGTTAAGGGTAAATGTATATTGCACGCTTTCAAACACAGACCTTATCGGCCCAATTGTGATTATAGACCAGGAAATGAGCCAAACCGGTTATACGATGCATTTCGGAACATCGGATTTTGCCGTTCCTGAAGGACAATCCTCTTTAACTGTTGAGTTTGCCGTTTATCGTTCCACACCAAAATCGGTTTCCGAATCTGTTCAGCACTGGCTGGTTGACTCCGTCTCGTTATTACCCGTCTAAGCTTATAGCAAGGGCACGCTGTTTTTTCAAATGATTAACCCCTCAATCCTAAGAACTTAAACTTTTCCGAAGACAGGGTAAAAGCCGCCTCAAAGTAAAGGTGGACCACTTACATGGATGATTACCCCTGTCTTTACATAAATGTTGGAACGTCACGAAGGTATGAACAGAGGGAGGACAAGCTCAAGCCAAATTCATTCGGGATCCTTACTCCGGTTACCAATTGGAACCATTAGCTGCCCGGTAACATATAGATATAACAAAACATTCCAGTTTTTTCCTGAAAGCCTTTTACTCTGGTTGAATGGAGGGATCCTGATGCACACCCGTTGTTTCCGGTCGAAACGAAAACGCCGCCCTGTATGTAATCAGACGGTGAAAATCGCCATTTGCTCATCCCCGGCCACAGTTCAACCAGGCTGGGGGCACTGTCATCCCCACCCTTGCCCCCATCACTGCCGCCATTGCCAACCCCACTGCTGCCCCCACCACTGCCGACATTGCCAACCCCACTGCTGCCCACCCCCCTGGCCTCACTCATCAGGCAGCCACCCCCACCCGTGGTGGTAAAAAACAAAAAGCCCGCCACCTGATTCCCCAACCGGAAATAGGTGGCGGGCTTTTTTTCGCTGGCCGTTACGGATTCCGTTTTTCAGCGATTTCTTGTTCAATTGCCGGGATAAACTCACTTAAGGGCAAGGCCCCCTGGTCCCCTTTTCCGCGCTTCCGCACGGCGACCAGGCCGTCAGCCGCTTCCTTATCCCCCACCACCAACAAGTAGGGAATCTTTTGCACCTGGCCTTCCCTAATTTTATAACCGATTTTTTCGTTCCGGGCATCCACCTCGGCCCTTAATCCCCGGCCGGCCAATGTGGCTTGAACCTGGCGGCCATAAGCATGGTGACGGTCGGTGATCGGCAACACCCGGACCTGAACCGGGGCCAGCCAGGCCGGAAAAGCCCCGGCATAATGTTCCGTCAAGATCCCGATAAACCGTTCAATCGACCCGAAAACCACCCGGTGAATCATTACCGGCCGGTGCTTTTGCCCATCTTCACCAACATAAGTCAAGTCAAACTTCTCCGGCATCAGAAAATCCAGCTGGATCGTCCCACACTGCCAGGTACGGCCGAGACAGTCCTGCAGGTGAAAATCGATCTTCGGCCCGTAAAAAGCGCCGTCCCCCGGGTTTACTTTGTATTCCATCCCCTTGGCCTGCAAGGCTTCTTCCAGATCCCGGGTCGCCTTGTCCCAGATCTCGTCACTGCCCATGGCTTTTTCCGGCTTGGTGGACAGCTCTACATGATAGGAAAAACCAAAGGTCTTATAAAACCGGTCAACCAGATCGATCACCCCGGTGATCTCGTCCTTAATCTGGGAAGGCAGCATAAAGATATGGGCATCATCCTGGGTAAAACAGCGGACCCGCATCAACCCGTGCAAAGCGCCGGAAAGTTCGTGCCGGTGCACAAGACCCAGTTCCCCCATCCGCAACGGCAAATCCCGGTAGGAGTGTACCGCCGTGTTATAGATTAGGATCCCGCCAGGGCAATTCATCGGCTTTATGGCGTAGTCCTGTTCGTCAATCTGGGTAAAATACATGTTTTCTTTGTAGTGGTCCCAGTGCCCGGAACGTTCCCACAAGGTCCGGTTCAAAATAATCGGGGTCCGGACTTCCTGGTATCCGGCCTTTTCGTGTTCCACCCGCCAAAAACTTTCCAGTTCGTTCCGGATGATCATGCCTTTGGGGAAGAAAAAGGGAAAACCCGGCCCCTCCTCCAGGATCGTAAATAAAGCCAACTCTTGCCCAATTTTTCGGTGGTCCCGCCGCTTGGCCTCTTCCAACCGGTGTAAATACTCATCTAAACCCGCTTTCTTCGCAAAAGACGTCCCGTAAATCCGCTGGAGCATCTTGTTCTTTTCATTACCGCGCCAATAAGCCCCGGCCAGGCTCATTAACTTGAGGGCTTTGATATAACCGGTTGAAGGCACATGGGGACCGGCACAAAGATCGGTAAAATCACCCTGGGTATACAGAGAAATCACCGCATCCGGCGGCAAATCGGAAATTAACTCGACCTTATACTTTTCCCCCCGGTCCGCAAAAAGACGCAAGGCTTCCTCCCGGCTGACCTCCCGGCGCACAAACGGGAGATCGGCTTGACAAATAACCGCCATTTCCTTTTCGATTAGCGCCAAGTCCTCCGGGGAAAAGGTGTGTTCCGTATCAAAATCATAATAGTACCCATTCTGGATTGCCGGCCCAATCCCAAACTTGGTCCCCGGAAACAACTTCTGAACCGCCTGAGCAAGAACGTGTGATGTCGAGTGCCGGTACACCTGTTGTCCTGCCGGGTCTTCAAAAGTAAGCAATTCCACTGTTGCATCCGTAGTTAACGGTATAGTCAG
Organism: Heliobacteriaceae bacterium; assembly: GCA_028707535.1. GTDB lineage: Bacteria > Bacillota > Desulfitobacteriia > Heliobacteriales > Heliobacteriaceae > STF2-203. Next base: position 60,978 of record JAQWAU010000008.1, read on the forward strand.
GTCTACCGTCCGGTCGTCAAGCTTGGCCGCCAAAACGTTCTGCGCAAACTTCCGGCCGAAACTGCCCGCCACAGCGGCCAGGGTGGTCCCCTGGGGAAACTCCTTGACCTCACCGTCTTTCAGGGTAACCGTCACCTTCGACAAAAACAACATCCCCCTTATAAAATCAAGCCTCCCGCACCTAGCCGGAAGCAAGAGGCAATCACTCCATCTTAAAGAAATATTTTAAACACCCGGTGAAGGCTTGTCAACCAAACCAGAGTAATCAAACCCGTAAGAACCAGGATAACATCGCCTGGACCAAACCGATACAAAACCCCAAAACTCCACCAAAAACTTCAATATAACGGAGTTCCTTGCCGGCCACCTTCAATACGATGGCCTCGAAATGCGCCAACTCAAAATTGCGGACCTTTTCCTCCACTATCGCTTTAATCGGCACATTTTCCTGGATCGAATGGTTTATGCGGTCCCCCATCTGATTTAAGACGGCCGGCGCCTCTTTCATTACTAATTCCCGGGCGGAATCACTTAAAATCTGCCGCACACCCGGGGGTAAAAATAAAGGCAACCGATTGCCTAATTGGCCAGCCACCACATCCGCCAGAGAACAGACCAGCTTGTACCGGTTCTCCGCCGAGTTTACCCTGGTCAAAAGGTCTTGTGGTGAAAACAGCTGGTTCTCGACAACTTCCCCGATTTTCTCCGCCAGTTCTCCTTGGCGTTTCGGGATTACCCCCTGAATAGCCCAAGGGAACCCTGGTAGACGCAAAGGCTTTAGTGGCCGGAAAAGCATCCGTACGGCGAGGACATTCGTATACCACCCGATAATCATCCCGACCAAAGGCATCAAAAATAGATCTATACTAACTCCGTTCATGCCCTCAGGATAGCAGATCCGCCCTTAAACGTGCAAGCTGCAGAAAAATCATATTGGGCTATTTGGTTATATGTTCCCGGTCTCCCTGACCGGTGGCAGACAATGCTTGCACCCGGGACAATGGTGCAGCCGGTCCCCAAAAACTGCTTGAATCGTCGGTAAAGCGTCACCACCGGTACTACCCTCCCAAAAATGCAACACAACCTTTTCCGGGGCTACCGTAACCAAAGTGCTGATCAATAGGTCCTCATAACTAACATCCTGGTCACCCATGTCTTTATTTACCCCGTCAACCAGATCATTGCTCACCGGCTGTTCCCGGGCATCCAACAATCTGAAATTGCCACTTGTTTGTAGAATCACGTGAACCATAGGCAGTTTGGCTTCCTGGATTTCTAAAAAATACCGCAACAACCGGATAAATTCATTATATTCCTTTTCCAGCAGGTACTCCTCAACCGCCGCATCCATCGCCTCTGCCAACCGCTGCAGATAATCACGCAGCCTAAACCGGATAAACCCATCCACATGCAACCGGCGGTGAGCTTGAAAAACCTCATGCAAACGGGCGGTAATCCGCTGCCGCCGGCCCAGCTTATAAACCAGGTATTCCTTAGTCGCCTTTTCTTCCTGCTGCAAAACCTGCCGGGCCTTAAGAACGACCCCTTCTCTTTCGGCAGCAGAAAAATAGTAATGCTGGGCAGCCAGTTGTTTCTGCAGCAAATCCGGCTCCCAGACGTTTACAATCCAATCAGCTACCAGCCGGGCCGCACACCGGTGGATTAGGGGAGCCATTGTGTCCGGATCCCCTCCCGGAGGCAAAAGATTCCAATAGCACAACAATTTATACGTCCCGTTTTCTTGCTCCATCCTAAGGCCGAGACGCCATTCCGGGCCGATTAATCCGGCAATCTCCCTGACTAGGCTTTGCCCCAATTCATCAGGATTACGGCTTGCTCCTATCGATAAAATGAACAGCAAGGAGCTCACCCCTTTCACTGCTGCTATTATATGTACCGGTATTTGGTAGTATACAGTTTAATCAAGTGCTCTTGCTTTTCCTTAAGAATAGGGTTCCCCTGAAACAGGGAACTTTAAAACATAACGTTCTTAAGGAGGTTTGACCATGCACCGATTGTTTTGGTTATTGATCATCGCTTTTGTGCTGATTAGTGGCCTTACCTCCTGTTCACCGCAGGGCCGGTCG
>JAQWAU010000079.1:0-1446 GCA_028707535.1 Heliobacteriaceae bacterium
TTCCTGTTTACGGGATGACTTGTGAGCACTGTGTGCGGCGGGTGACCAAAGCACTGGAGGAACTACCGGGTGTGGAAAATATCCGGATCTCTTTAGCGGACAGTAAAGCTTTATTTTCCCTGGATACCACCCAAGTAGGGATAGATGAGGTAAACCGGGTGATCGAAGAAGCCGGCTATGCAACCAAACCTGTTCCCACTGCAGGAGCAGGCGACTCTTTTGTTGATTTGGTCCCCGCTGATCAAAAACAGCAGTTTAAGGTTAGCGGCATGACCTGTGCCAACTGTGCTTTGACCATTGAGAAAAAGCTTAAAGTGATCCCCGGTGTCCACACGGTTGCGGTGAACTTTGCCAATGAGACGGTGACGGTTGCGTTTGATCCCCGGATGGTAGATGCAAGCAAGCTCTTTGCCCGGGTAAGGGATGCCGGCTATATTCCCTTGGAGGACAAGGACGAAAATCAAGCCGGGCAGAGTGTGGTTAATCAACGCAATTGGCTGATTTTCAGTGCGATTCTGGCTTTGCCGATTATGCCGCTTATGTATCTTCCCATGACGGGACCAGTGCTGTATACGATGTTTGCTTTGGCCACCATCGTCCAGTTTACGGCGGGTTGGATATTTTATCGTGGCGCTTATCACGCCTTGAAAAACCGCGCGGCCAATATGGATGTCTTAGTGGCCATGGGGATTACAGCCGCTTACGGCTATAGTGTGATGACGACTTTTCAGCTGTTCGAAGGGCCGATTTTCTTTGATACGTCAGCTTTGTTGATTACCTTTGTCCGTCTCGGAAAATACCTGGAAGCCAAAGCGAAAGGGCGGGCCGGTCAGGCGTTAAAACGGTTGCTGGAGTTACAAGCTGATAAAGCCCGCTTGCTTGTCAACGGCGAGGAAAAGGAAGTAGCCGCAACTGATCTGAAAATCGGCGATGTTGTCCTGGTTAAACCCGGGGAAAAAATACCGGTGGACGGCGAGATTATCGCCGGCCGGGCCAGTATCGATGAGGCCATGCTGACCGGGGAATCAATTCCCGTTGATAAGGGAACCGGGGACACTGTGTTCGGGGCGACAATTAACCGCTCCGGCAGGATTAAAGTGAAAACGAACAGGACGGGTAAAGACACGGTACTTTCCGGGATTATTAAAATGGTGGCCGATGCACAGGGGGTTAAACCACCGATTCAGCGCCTGGCTGACATGATCGCCAATTATTTTGTTCCCGCGGTGGTAACCATCGCCGTAATCACGTTTTTAGTCTGGTATGTTTTCCTTCACAGCACCTTTGTCTTTGCCTTTACGGCGGCTATCGCCGTCTTGGTTATCGCCTGTCCCTGTGCCTTGGGGCTGGCGACCCCGACCGCGATCATGGTCGGCAGCGGTGTCGGCCTCAATCGCGGCCTGCTCTTTAAATCGGCGGCAGTACTGGAAGCGGTTTCGGGCTTAC
>JAQWAU010000079.1:1546-4167 GCA_028707535.1 Heliobacteriaceae bacterium
CGGTATTGAGGCGATTGATGCCGAGGTTTTACCCCGGGACAAAATCAATATTATCAAAAAGTATCAGGAACAAGGGTTAAAAGTGGCCATGGTCGGTGACGGGATTAACGATGCCCCCGCCTTGGCCCAGGCGGATATCGGGATTGCGATCGGTTCGGGAACCGATGTGGCCAAGGAAACCGGCGATATAATTTTAGTGCGTAATGACCTGCTCGATGTGGAAAGGGCGATCCGGTTAGGGCGGAAAACGCTAAATAAAATCAAGCAAAACCTCTTCTGGGCTTTGATTTACAATGCAATCGGCATTCCGGTGGCTGCCGGCGTCCTTTATCCCTTAACCGGAAAACTGCTGCCGCCGGAATGGGCCGGGCTGGCGATGGCCTTTTCCTCAGTATCTGTAGTAACTAATTCCTTACTGCTTAAAGGGTATGGCCGGAAATTAATTGATTAAGCTAGTTTAAGCGGGATGGAGGTGGAAATGATGGCGGAGACCGTGCTGAAGATTGAAGGAATGACCTGTACGCATTGTAAAAAGGCGGTAGAAAGTGCGCTTAAAGGGCTCTCGGGTGTAACCGGCGCTCAAGTGGATTTGGCAAGAAAAGAAGCCGTAGTTGCCGGCCCGGCTGACCGGGCCCTTTTGGTTAAAGCTATTGCTAAGGCCGGATACAAAGTAGTCGGCTAAGTGGTTTTTCCGCATTGCAGACAGCCGAAAGAACCCTTATTCTTGTAGTTGCAGGAAAAATACTGCAATGAGGGGTGAGGAGAATGGGGTTTCGGACACGGTTTAGTTATGCTTTTTTAGCCTTTTGGCTGCTGGCCGGGATCGCTTTTGCCGGTGTGGTCCCCGCCTGGGGAGCGGCCGGTCTTCTATCGGCAGTGCCGCTGACGGCAGCGGCCGGGATTAGTGATTCTCTGCCGGTTGACGGGACGATTTCCTACGCAACTACATTCAGCCCTGCTGATGGGAGTGTACTCGGGATTCGGCGGCCGACGGTCTGTTGGCAGGTTTATGCCGGCGATACGCTGGTGGATGATTTGCAGATGCTGCTGGACGGACAAGCGGTTCCCGCAGTTTTCGACCGGGGGCGGGAGGCGGTAATCTATACCCCGGATACCGATTTGGCCTCAGGGTTACATCGGGTAGAGATTACCCTGGAATTACGGGGCTATGTCCCGATCCGGATTTCCGGTCAATTTTCGATTAGTGACCAGGTTGTTGCTCCCTTTGCCGGCCTGGATCAGGAGTATTTGGCGGCAGAGGAGGCGCAGGGGCTGGCCTGGGTCAACCGCTTCCGGACGCTGCTGGGGTTGCCGGTACTGACCAAGCAACCGGTATTGACGCAAAGTGCCCAGGCCCATAGCAATTATCTGCAACGGCATAATTTTACCGGCCACTACGAAAAGGCGGGTCTTGACGGGTTTACCGGGGTAAGCCCTCAGGATCGGGCGGCTTATTTCGGGTACACCGGCGTGGCAGGGGAAGGTATTTCTTACAATGATGCGACGGCAGCGGCCGGGATCGATGTTTTGATGGATGCCCCTTATCACCGGTTGGGGCATGTCAATCCTAATTATAACGAGGCCGGGATCGGGTTTTCCGGGCCGGTTACCGGTACTGCTAACGGGGCGACGGTGATCAATTACGGGGGAGTGGGGAGCAGTGATGATGACCGGGTGGTCGTCTACCCTTACCCCGGCCAGACCGATGCCAAGGTGGGTTGGTTTGTGGCCGAGGATCCCAACCCTTTGGCCGCCTATGGGCTTGACCGGATTTATACCGGCTACCCGGTTAGTTTTAGTGTCCATGATCGTAATACCGCCGAACTACAGCCGGTTTCGGCCGTATTGCGGGATGGGGCGGGGAATCCGGTTGCCTGTTATATTGTCGATTCCTCCCGGGAAATCGACAAGAAAAAACATATTTTCCTTTTGCCGGAACAGCCGCTGCTGCCTGGCGCTGTTTATACCGCCGAGGTTCAGGCCCGCCGGGTTACGACTGCCGGTACGGTAACGGCGCTTAACCGGTCATGGTCTTTTTCCACCTTGCCGGATTGGGCCGTGCAGACGGTCACGGTGGTTAAGCTGGATGGCCACGAATACTTGTCTTTGCGGTTAAAAAACGGTGAGTTCCCCGATTGCCGATATGTATTAACACAGCAGGGGACACCGGTGCAGGAATACAATGCCGCCACCCGGTACTACACCAGATACCGGGAATTGGCTGCCGGTGACTATAGCCTCGAGGTAACCGGCAGCCTGTTTGCCCGGCCATTAGTCCTGCCGGTACAAGTTACGGGCAGCCCCGGCAATCACCAGGTTGCCTGGACACCAATCGCGGATCAACCGGCAGAACCCCGGCTCCCCCCGGGAGATGCCGCCTACCGGTTATGGGATAACCCGGCCGGTGTACCGGGTGTGGTCGCCACTAAAGAGTGGCGGGTGACCTTTAACCAGGATGTCTACCTGACCACTTGCGCCGGGGACGGGATTTTTGTCTGGAACACGGTGACCGGGGTGAAACACCCGGTTTCGGTAACCACCTCCGGAAGCGGTCTAGCCACGGTTATAGTCCGGCCACAGAGCCCTTACACGGTGGGGAACAGTTATATTCTCTACATATC
>JAQWAU010000033.1:0-3212 GCA_028707535.1 Heliobacteriaceae bacterium
ACGGGGATTAAAAAGGCCAACCAGGGTTTCACCGGCACCACCGGGGTACCCCGCAGCCGGCAGGTAAAGCCGGAACCCCTGCCGTTTGTGGATCTTCCCCCGGCCACCCCGGGTTATGAAAACGTAAAATTGGCCCTGGAGAAAAAAGTGGTCCAGGGGATCAGTCCGACCCGGTTCGACCCTTACGGCCCGATTACCCGGGAACAGGCGGCCACCGCGCTGGTCCAGGCCTTGGGCCTGGATACCCTGGCTCCTGCCGGCCAGCCCCCCGGCCTTTTTTATGATGACGGGGAAATCAGCTGGTGGGCCAAGGATGCGGTCTATGTCGCCGAACAGCTCGGGATTCTGGCCGGTGATCCTTACGGCTTTTTCCGCCCCCGGGAATACCTCTCCCGGGCGGATACCGCCAGTTTATTGATGAACACGATCCGGTTTTTGCAAACCACCCTCCCGGCGGACTACCGGGACCGTATCCTGAACCAGGGGTGGTAAGCAGGCGCAAATGAGGTGATCTTGATGTCTTTTTCTCATATCACAACTCCCTGGTGCCGGACTTTTTTGGCCGTGATTTTAGTATTGTTTTTTACGGTTTTTGCCGCTGAAGCGGCGGAAATCCGCCTGATCACCACCGATCCCCGGGGGATGAATGATCCGGCTCAGCCCAATGGACCGGGAGAGGTTCCCGTTGATCAGGTTTTTTCTTTTCTTTTTTCGGTTTCCGACGGGTATCTGACCGGGGGACCAAACCTCCACCAGGTTGGGATCCGGAACACCGCCACCGGGGCGGCCGTTTCTTGCCGGGCCGGCTGGCAGGACCAGGGGATTTTGACGGTGGATCCTTTACAGCCCCTGGATTGTGATGCCGCCTACGTTGTGGAAATCCCCGAAAACGCGATCATCCGGCCGGCGGATGGGGCTTCGTTTCCACCGGCCGGCTCCGGAACGGTTTATCAGTACCCCTTCCGCACCCAAAGCCGGCCGGCCGCCCAACCGGTCAACCTGAAAGGCCGGGTTTTAAGCAAAGGTACCGTGGAGTGGACCTGGGATTACAGTGGATCGACCGGCAACGGGTTTAAAATCTACGCCGGTCACCGCGAGGTTCAGACAATCTACGGTACCGGTACCTTGCGCTGGGTCGAATCCGGGCTGGCCGACGGTGAGCATACCCGGACCGTGGCCGCTTTTCAAAAAACGGTCGACCGGGAAATCCCTGGTCCCATGTCCGCTCCCGCCACGGTTACCATGGCATCCTTGGGTAAGCCGGGGAATTTCAAAGGCGAAAAACAAGGCAGCGGGGAAGTCCTGTGGACCTGGGATGATAATGCTTATGCCGAAACCGGGTATAAGCTTTACGATGATCAGGACAACCTGATTGCCCGGCTCCCGGCTAATGCGACTTCTTACCTGGAAACCGGCCTGGCTCCCGATGTCTACCATCACCGTTACATCGTCGCCTACCTGGCCGCGACCGGCAACGAACCGGCGCGCGAAGGACCCCGGTCGGATAGAGATGAGGTCCGCACCGACTATTATCCCGACCGGGATAGTTGGAGCCGGCGCGCCGGGGGAGACCGCTCCCGGATTGCCGATGCCGTTTACGCCGCGGTACAGTACGCGATTTCCCCCTCTGATGTCGTGGTGGTTGAAAACATCGAACGCAATGACGATGCCAGCTACCAGGTTTGGACGGAAAACAACCGCTGTGTCGCCTTTACTTACCAAGCCTTGAAAAATACCGAGACGGTGGTACGGATCACGACCAGCGCCACCGAGCTCCGGGTTCCCACCCGTTGGCTGCGCCGGAATAATGAAGGGGAAGGCAGTGCCGTCCTGCTCCGGGAATATATCGACAACACGTTGCCCCCGGCCGGAAAGATGCGGGTCAGCCCGGCCTATGCCTTTGACCTGGTGCGGTATTCCAGTTACAGCAAAAACGGCTATGAAGCTAATTCCTTCAATGACGATGACCCGGTCCAGTTGACGATTTATTACGATGCCTGGAATATAAGCAACCCGGCGTCATTAAAGGTATACAGGCGCGATTCGGGTACCTGGCAGCAAATCCCCGGCAGTGTCGATACGATCAGCCGGTGTGTCCGGGCCCGGGTCACCGGGTTCGGGGTTTTTGCCTTGTTTGAAAATGCGACCGGCCAGACGGCACCGGTTCCAGGGCAGGATTTTTCGTTGACTCCCGGGTATGTTTCCGGTGGGGGCTACCCGACTTATTCCGGCGGCTATACCGCTGCCCCGTTTTTTGCCGACCTGTTGGGCCACTGGGCCCGGGGAGTGGTGGAAAGCATGGCGGCCCGCGGGCTGGTTAACGGTACGGCCCCGGGTATTTTCGACCCGAATAAGGCAACTACCCGGGCGGAATTTATCACCTTGCTGTTACGGGCTGTCGGGGGGGCGGATGCGGCCCCGGCCGGTGTGCTGCCTTTTAGCGATGTGCGGGCTGACGACTGGTTCGGCGGCAGCATCCGGCAGGCCCTGCAAAAAGGGTTGATTAATGCCGGGGGTACCTTCCGCCCGTATGCGCCGGTGACCCGCCAGGAAATGGCGGCCTGGACCGGCCGGGCCTTAATCGGCCGTTCCTACTACACCGCCGGTCCGGTACCGGAGCATTTTCCCGACTGGCAGGCGGTTGAACCCAGCCTCCGTGAGGATGCCGGCCGTTTGGTCCGGGCAGGGGTGATGCAAGGTCGCCCGGACGGTTGCTTCGACCCCGGCGGTGCGGCTACCCGGGCCGAAACCGCCGCCCTGATCAACAACTTCTTGGAACGCGTCCGGTAGGCGCTAAATATTTTCGGCAAGACAGGTTATTCGGAAAGGTTATTTCCGCCAAATAGCGAAATAATTGGGTGGAAGTAAAATATCCACGCATCTTGGAAGGGGGAGGATGCAGTGCCACACAGTGAATTACGGGTGATGCTTCAAACCGTAGTTCAAGAAGCCGTGAAGCCACTTTGGGAGGAACTTCGCCAGGTTAACGTTCGTCTGGACCGTTTGGAGCAAGGGATGACAACCCTGGAACAAAGACAGACAGCCTTGGAGCAAGGGCTGGAACAAGCTAATAATCGCCTGGAACTTCTGGAACAAGGCCAAAATGTCCTTAAGGCCGGTCAGGATCAACTGTATGCCCTTACCAGTTCCTTGGAGCACCGCCAAGAAGAAACCACCGCCAAGTTAACCACTATTTCCGAAAACATGTTTTA
>JAQWAU010000033.1:3312-17444 GCA_028707535.1 Heliobacteriaceae bacterium
TAGCCACCCTCGTTGAGATTCAGGATGACCAAAAATCCCTTTCCGAACTAGTCGGTGAGCATGAGATTAAGCTCCGCAGTTTGCATCGCCGGATTACCCTAGGAATGGGATTTCCCGTTCCCGGCGGTGGCGTGCCGCAATCGGGCAGCTTAGGTGGAGCGGGCCGATAAATTGCGGCATCATCGTACCCCGACACAAAGGCCCGGGAGTAATTGCCTCCCGGGCCTTTGTGTTTTCATTTTCGGTTTTTCATCGCGGGTGTCAGCAGATCCGTCCCCTGTCACCTCTCAATTTCGGATCAATTTAAGGCTCCAGAAGAAGTTCAAACCAACCTTGAGGATGCTGGCACCCGGGACAAACGTCGGGGGCCTCGGTACCGGTGTAAATGTAGCCACAGTTCCGGCAGTGCCACTTGACCGGTTTGTCCTGCTTAAACAGGGTTCCGTTTTCCATCCGGGCCGCCAGGGCGCGATACCGGGCCTCATGGGCAGCTTCCACGGTGGCAATTTCGGTAAACAAATCGGCAACATCGAGAAAACCCTCTTCCCGGGCCTTGGTGGCAAACCCTTTGTACATATCCGCCCACTCTTCATGTTCCCCGGCGGCAGCCGCCAAAAGGTTCTCCAGGGTAGAACCGAAGTTTGCCGCCGCCTGGTAAAAGAGTTTGGCGTGTACATGTTCATTCAGCGCGGTTTCCCGGAAAATCGCCGCAATCTGCTTATAGCCTTCCTTATCGGCAATGGAAGCAAAATAGTCGTATTTGTTGCGGGCCTGGGACTCCCCCGCAAATGCGGCCATCAGGTTTTTCTCGGTCTGGGTTCCAGCAAGACCAGGGACATTTTGCACTTTCTTTTTCGGACTCATTTTTTTACCTCCCTGTTTTCGGGAACAGCCAGCCCGTGCAGGAGCACCGCCAGCAACCGCTCCGCTGTCTCCGCTACATTACTAGTATCTTCTTTGTGCATAACCGCCATCCCGACCACACCCATCGCCCCCATGACGGCCAAGGCCGCTAAAGGCGGGTGTTCTACCCGCAGGTCCCCTTTGGCGTCCGCCTCCCGCAAAAAATCCTCCATCCAGACCAGCATCTTATGCCTTTCCTGCAAAATCCATTTGTGCAGGGAACCATCGGTATCCACCTCTTCCCGGTGGATAATGCACCCTAATTGGCTGGTCTCCCGCATAAACTCGAGGTGGCACCTGACCAGGGCGGTCAATTTGGCTTGGGTGGTCGCTTCCGCCTCAACCGCCTGGAGGACAAAATCCCGGTAGCGGTCAAAACTATACTTGGACATCGCGACAAACAAGTGCTGTTTACTGGTGAAATACTCGTAAACGGTCCCTTTACCGACTTCGGCTTCCTGGGCAATTTCCTCAATCTTGGCATTATGGTACCCTTGGCGGGCGAAGATCCGTACCGCCGCCAACAGAATCCGGGTTCTTTTGTCCAAATCACTCATCACTATTTCCCCCCGGTATCCGAAGGCTGATCGACCACATTCACCAGGTTACCCTCCTGCAGGTTTTGTTGACCGGTGACCACAATTTGGTCCCCATCCGTCAACCCGGTCGTAACCTCGACCATCTTTTCATCATTCAGCCCCAAGTTAACCGGCCGGAGCACGGCCTTGCCTTCACCCACCGTAAAGGCCACCTTCTGGCCGTTACGCTCCACCACCGCTTCCTTGGGCACCACTAAAGCATCACTCTTTTCCCCGGTGACCAGCAAAACCTTGCCGAACATGCCGGGTCGCAGCTTACCGGCCTGATCATCAAGCTGGAACCGGACCAGGAAAGCTTTGGTCTTGGCGTCGGCCGCCGGCCCGATATTGCTGACCTTGCCTTCCACGGTGAAATTATCTCCTAAAGCATCAACAACTACCTGTACCTTTTGTCCCGGGGACACCAAAGTGATTTCCCGTTCCGACAAACTGGCTTCCAGATACATCTTGGCCGTATCGACCAGGGTAACCACCGGCGCAGCCGGGGAAGCCGCTTCTCCCGGTTCCACATGTTTGGCGGCCACCTTCCCGGCCACCGGCGCCGTTACCGTCATCGCGGCAATCTGGTCCAACAAGCTGTTCACCGACGCCTCCCGGCGGTCGATAATCGTCCTTTTTAATTCGGTGGCCGCTTCCAATGCCCTGATCTGCTGATCGGTGGCCTCCACTCCGGTTTGGGCGGCGACAACGGCATTTTCCTGGGTTTCCAGGATCTGTTTGGATACAGCCCCGGCTTCGTACAACTGCTGCTGCCGGCTTAAATTCGCTTGTTGTAAAACCAGTTCGGATTCAAACCTTTTTAAATTGGCCCGTTGGACCTCTACCTGGGGATCTGCGGCCGCCAAATCAAGCCGGGCTGCCTCTAAATCCGCCTGGGCTTCCCGGAGCCGCCATTCCAGGTCACTGGTATCCAGCTCTACCAACGGCTGACCGCTTTTTACCTCACTGCCCACCTCGACCAGGGTGCGGACCACTTTCCCGGCATATTTGGGGACAACATTAATCTCCGCCCCGGCGGTGACTTTCCCGCTAATGGTAATCACATTGGCAATCGGCCCCCGCTGGACCGGTTGCAGGGAGACCGGAATCTGCCGCGCTTTGGCCTGGTCTTCCGCTGAGGTGGCCTCATTCTTGTTGCAACCGCCCAATAACGGTAATAAAAACAAGGCGATGATTAAAACCGGGATAAAACCGAAATATTTCTTGGCTGCCATCTGCCCCTTAAGCCCCCTTTTTTCCGACCGAATGGTCAGTCAACCTAATTATAGGGGGCCGGCGCAAAGCTTGTCAACGCATTTACCCGCCGCAAGCCCATGTGAACAACCACAGATTTTACTTTCCTGTTTTGATGTCGACAATCCGGTTCCGGGCGTCCCAGGAAACCTCAAACCCCAAGCCTTGGGCCAAAAAACGCAAGGGTACGACCACATGGTTACCGACAAATTGCGCCGGTACATCGACGGCAATCCAGGGACCATTTGTAATCACCCGTTTTTGGTTAACCCAAAAGATTACCTGGCGGTCTCCCCGGTAAAGGTCTACTTTCTCTTCCACTGGTTCCCAGTTAACCTTACAACCCAAGGCTTCGGACACCAGCCGGACCGGCACCATCACCCGGCCGTCCCGGATGAACGGCTTAGCGACGCCGATGTTAACCGCCTTGTCGTCAATCCGAATCCCCTTAATCAGGTCCAGCGAATCAAACGGTGACGGCGGCACCCCCGGGTCTTCTACCGGTTCGCCGATGGGGGCGGGGAAGAGCGCAAATTCACCAGGATAACGCACTTCGGCGGTGACATAGCGTTTTTGCCCGTTCGCCGCTTCTTCGGTCTCCACCGTCGCCGCTACTTGGACCCACTTATGCCGGTTGGCATCCCAATAACCCAGGTTGGGTTCGGTCAGCCCGGTCGCCTCAAACCGCACAATGAAAGGAGCGGTAAAAATCACACTGGAATCTCGCTGTTCCGGGTTTGTCGTTACCCGGACCGCCCGCAGAGGCGCCACCCCGGCAGTGGTCAGCCCGGCCAGTTCCCCGGTGGAAATCTGTTGCAACCGGATAAAAGCCGCCCGTTGCACATTTTCATAAGGTACTTTTACGGTAAAACCGGTAGGACCATCGGTGAGTACCGCGGTCCGGGCAAACAGTTTGGGGTCCACCAGGGTGGAACAAACAATCGGCCCGCCGTCCCGCGCATTGGTCATAAACCCGATCCGGCTGAAATTGGGCTGGTTCCGGTAGCAGGCCTCTACCACCCAGCGCTCCGGAGAGGTTTCCCGCCGGAGTTGAAAAGCAACTGTGTTCACAACATGGTAACCGTCGGGAAGTTTCCCGAAAGAAATCTGCCCCTTAACTCCCCGGACCGGGCTAACGCTAAAGCCTTCTTCCGGGTTGGTCCGCCCGATAAAATGGACCAGGAAGGCTGCCCGATTGTCATAATACTCCTGGTAACCGCCAAACCCGAGCATCAGGTTGGCGGCTAATCCCTTTAAGTCCCCTTCGTTAGTAATGTAGTTTTCGACAGCGGCGCGCATCTGGTCCAGCTCGCTGTCGGAAGTAAAGCCTTCAACCCAATTCGTTTTGTAGCTAGTTACAGTCTCAGCGGCAGCAGGGCCCACGCTAACGAGGGCAACCGAACAAATAAGTGTAAAGACGGCAAGCCACCGCCAAGGGAAAAATCGGCCTTTCATGGCTGTTCCCTCCTTGAAAAATTCGTTACCAATAAAATTCGCCTCTTTCCAAAGATTATCCTGCCTAGCCAAAAAAATCAGCCCCCGGTCCGGAATAAAGCCGGCAACCGGGGGCTGGATGATTAACGTTTGAGGTTATTGGCCTGTCCCATCATTTCATCGGTGGTCTGAATCGCTTTGGTGTTAACTTCATAGGCCCTTTGGGCCGTAATCATGGCGACCATTTCTTCTACTACTTGGACGTTGGCGGACTCCAGGTACCGCTGGGCCAGGGTTCCCCGGCCTTCCAGGCCCGGGTCGCCACCGATTGCTTCCCCGGAAGCTTCCGTCTCCACCAAGAGGTTACGCCCGTATTTCGCCAGGCCGGCCGGGTTGGCAAAATTATATAGCTGGATAATTTGCCCGGTGTTGACGGTCGCCCCGTCGGCATCCTTGTAGCTGATTTCCCCCTCCGGGGAAATTACCAGGTCATAGGCGCCTTCCGGCAAAGGGTCGATATCCTCCAAGCGCAAACCGTCGGCGTTAACCAGGTACCGCTCGGCATCCAGCTTGAAACTGCCGTCACGGGTGTAATAGGGAATGGCGTCATTTACCGGGTTCAGCAGACGAAAATAGCCGGCGCCGGCAATCGCCAGATCGGTCGGGTTGTCGGTCTGGACCAACGGCCCGGCGGTAAGGATCGGGGTAAGCGAGCTGGGCCGGACCCCCATGCCTACCTGCATCCCGGTCGGCACCTGGGCGGTTGCCCCACGGATCGTGGTGTAGAGCAGGTCCTGGAATTCCGCCCGGCTTTTTTTGAACCCGTAAGTATTAACGTTGGCCAGGTTGTTGGCAATTGTGTCCATGTTGAGCTGTTGGGCCATCATGCCCGTCGCCGCTGTGTAAAGTGACCGCATCATCAGGCATTCTCCTCTAATAATCAGGGCCTTCCGTCATTCCGGCCCTGCCGGCCTCCGCAAGCGGTCCGGCCGAAATTCATCACTTTTTTGCCTCTACACCCGGCCCAGGTCGTTGCAGGCCTTTTCCAGGGTGCCGTCCATCGCCTGGACCGCCTTCTGGTTGGCTTCATAAGCGCGGGCCAGGACGATCATCGCCGTCATTTCCTGAACGATGTTGACATTGGCCGCTTCGAGGGCCTCAGGCTGCACCCTCCCCTCGGCCGGCGCCAGTTCCCGGGCAGCAGCCCCTCCCGGCCCGCCCCCCGCCTGGTCAGCTTGCCGGTAAAGGCTGTCCCCTTGTTTGGTCAAGGCTGCCTCCTGACCGGCCGGATCAAAGGCGACCAGCCGCAGGGAGTCGATCTCCCGTTCCCCGGCCCATACCCGGCCGGCAGGGTCAATATGACACCCTGTCTCCGGGGGGAGAACGATGTCGCCGGCTTGCCCCTGGACAGCGTAACCTTCCGGGGTGGCCAGCACATTATCCGCCCGGATGGTAAAATCCCCCTTCCGGGTGTAACGTTCCCCTTCCGGGGTATTGACGACAAAATAGCCTTCACCGGTCAGGGCAACATCCAAAGGCCGGCCGGTAACCCGGACCCCCTGGTAAGCAGGGTCGGTCCAAATCCCGTCCACCACCGCTCCGGTACCCAGCCGCCCCAACAGCGGCGGGGAGTTTTTGAACCCCGGCCCCGGGGGGCTGAAGTCCGCCAGGCGGTGAATCAGCATTTCCGGAAATGACCGCACCAAGACCCGGTCTTTTTTGAAGGCAGTGGTGTCGGCATTAGCCAGGTTGTTGGCCACAACATCCTGGTTGGTCTGCTGCACCAGCATCCCGGCAGCGGCGGTGTATAATCCGCGAATCATCGGGTGAACATCACCTCCTGCCTTTTTATTATCGGGAATCAGGGGTAAAAGCTTTAAGCTACTTGCCCCAAAGTTTAGTCTCTTCCCCGGCGTGGTACAGGTGGATTAAAAGGTAATCTTTCGGCACATTGCGGATCTGGAAAACAACCTCTTTTTTCCCGGGCAGTTCCTTGATGGAAATTACCCGGTTGTCACCTTTGGCGATCACCTCCGCCCCGGACCAGTCACTTTCGACTTCCAGGCCCGGCCGGTTGCCGGAGACGGCGATTTCGACCTCCCGGACGGTTTGGTTGGTCAGGTTGCGGACCGCCACCGGGGTAGTCTTGCCTTTAGCGTCATACGGCCCGACAATTGCCTCCAAAAAGTCGGTGCGGTTGGTCTGTTGTCCTTTAATCGGGTCATAACGCTCCGGTTGCAGGCCGAATCCCAACCCGAATATAATTGCCACCAACACAATCGCGCCGCCGATGACGGCCAGTTTTTTCTTGGATTTATCCCAGGTCATAATTTTCCGTTGTACCCCCTTGGTCAAGCTTTTTTTCGTGTCCGCCGACTGCGGCCAGGTAGGCCCGGAGCGCCGGGGCCAGATCCGGCCGTTGCAAGGCAAAATCCACCGTGGCCTGCAGATAGCCGAGCTTATCCCCAATGTCGTAACGCCGGCCGGTAAACTGGTAGGCGTAAAGTTTCTGCCCCAGCCGGGTGTGAAGGGCATCCAAAGCGTCGGTAAGCTGGATTTCCCCCCCTTGCCCCGGGGGCAGGTGGGCTAAAATGCCGAACACGGCCGGGTCAATGATGTAGCGGCCCATTACCGCCAGGTCCGACGGGGTGGTTGCGGCGACCGGCTTCTCCACGATCGCGGCCAGTTCCCACAGGCCGGGCCGGACCATCTTTTGCGGCTTTACCATCCCGTAACGGTTACTGTGTTCCCGGGGAACCGGTTGCACGGCAACTATAGTTTGTCCCACCATCTGGTAGGCATGAATCAGTTGGCCGATACAAGGCCGGTCACTTTGGATAATGTCATCACCCAACAAAACGGCAAATGGTTCGTCACCAACAAAGGCCCGGGCGCAATACACGGCATGGCCCAGGCCCAAAGGTTCCTTTTGGCGGATAAAATGGATATCGGTCAACCGGCCGACATTCTGCACACAAGCCAGCAACTCCCGGTTACCCCGGTCTGCCAGGTAGTTTTCCAGTTCCAAAGACCGGTCGAAATGGTCTTCAATCGCCCGCTTGTGCCGGCCGGTTACGATCAAAATGTCCTGAATCCCGGCCGCCACCGCTTCTTCCACAATATATTGGATGGCCGGTTTGTCGATAATCGGCAGCATTTCCTTGGGCAAAGCCTTAGTTGCCGGGAGAAACCGGGTTCCCCACCCGGCAGCCGGAATGATGGCCTTGCGCACCTGGTATCCGGTGATCAGCGCTCCCTCCCCTGCGGCTAAAGCAGCCTTTTGGAAACAACGTTGTTTTTCTGCAGGTAATTAAGCATCCCGAGGGCCAGCCCGGTGCCGATGGCTACACAGGATACGGCGTCATCGGCAATATGTACCGGCAAGCCGGTTTCCTTGCCGATCAAGGTATCCAGCCCGACGAGCAGTGAGCCGCCACCGGTCATCACGATGCCTTTGTTCATGATATCGGACGCCAACTCCGGGGGGGTGCGTTCCAATACCTCTTTCACCCCACTGACCACCGCCTCGATATTTTCTTGCATGGCCCGGTAGGTTTCCCCCGCCGATACCCTTAAGTTTTTAGGCAGGCCGGAAACCAGGTCCCGTCCCCGGATTTCGGCGAACTCTTCGCCCCGGGTTCCGGAAGGGTAGGCTGTGCCAATCTTGATCTTCAGTTCTTCGGCAGTGCGTTCCCCGATCATCAGGGAATGTTCTTTCCGGATATACCGGACAATCGCTTCGTCAAATTTGTCGCCACCAACCCGCAGGGATTTGGAGCAAACAATGCCCCCTAAGGAAAGCACGGCGACATCGGTGGTCCCCCCGCCAACGTCGACAATCATTGATCCCGATGCTTCCGCGATATCCAGGCCGGCCCCCAAGGCTGCCGCCAAAGGCTCCTCAATAAGGTAGGCCTGCCTGGCCCCCGCCTGAAGGGCAGCCTGCCGGACAGCCCGCTCCTCGACCCCGGTAACCCCGGAAGGGATGCACACCATCACCCGGGGTTTAAAGAAAAATGACTTCCCGCAAGCCTTCATGATAAAGTACCGGAGCATACGTTCGGTCACGTCATAATCGGCAATCACCCCATCGCGCAAAGGCCGGATGGCGACAATATTGCCGGGGGTCCGCCCCAACATGCGCCGGGCTTCCTCGCCAACGGCGATAATCGAACCGCTATCTTTATTGATCGCTACCACCGAAGGCTCGTTGAGGACAATGCCTTTCCCTTTGACAAAGACCAAAATACTCGCTGTTCCCAAGTCGATCCCGATATCCACTCCAAAGCCAAACAAGAGCCTGTCCCCCTAGCCTTTTCATTTCTTGGATGCTGTGTTTAGTATACCGTTTTGCCTTACTTGAGCCAAGGGGGAATCGTTATTTATGGGTTAATTTGCTTCCTGGTACTTGCGGCGGGTGGCCTCGCCGCCCCGGATGTGCCGTTCGAGTTTGTTTTGTTCCAGCACTTTTTTCACTGCTTGGGCTAATGTTGGGTTGATTGTGGGGAGGCGTTCGGTAACATCTTTGTGAATAGTGCTTTTACTGACGCCGAACATAGTTGCCGTCTTGCGCACAGTCGCACCTGACTCAAGGATATATTGGGACGCCTCTAACACGCGCTTGCGGATGTATTCTTGCATGCCCGGTCCTCCCTCACCAAGAAATCAGTATGATTATATGAGTTATTGGTGAAAACAGACCGACCAGCCTTTTCCAGCAAAAGCGCCCCTAATGGTTCCGGAGGTTTACGGATAATCTCGCCGGATTGTGACCCCAGGGTAATAATGGGCCAAAATTTGGTCGTAAGTACTGCCGGCCTCGGCCAGCAATTTCGCCCCGGCCTGGCACATCCCGACCGCATGGCCACGGCCCCGGGTCTCTACAAGGAGATCCGGCCCTTGCCAAGCCAGGGTCAAATCGGTCGACGGCAACCCCAAGGCTGCCCGGAAGCGGGTACCGGCAATCTCTTCGCGGCCAATTTTTACCTTTTGAGCCCGGCCGGTTGCGGTTTTTTCGACAACTTGCACGGCCCCTGGGCGCACCTGTGGCGCCAAGGCGGCAATTGCCGTGCCGAACCGCTCGTCAAGGTCTGCCGGCCGGAACCTGGTCTCTGCCGGGGCCCCCGGGGTTTGGGCCTCCGGACAGGTCACACTCTGCAAATAAGGGCGGTCCCCGCCCCAAACGGCAGCCGCTGCTTCCGTCCGGCCGCCACAGGAAGCATGATATTGGGCTTGAACGATCTGCTCTTCAAAGACCAATACTTCGCCCCGGGTGGCGTTAACCGCCGCCGCTAGCCGGGCGGTATAACGGGGTGCCGCGTCCGCTCCCCAGCGCTCCAACCGCTCCGCCGGCGACCGCCACACTTGGCTGTTTACCGTCGGACAAAGCGGCTGCCCGGCCTGCTGCCGGTGGCGGGCAAAGGTCCGGGCCGCTACGGCCTGGGCTTTTAGGGCTTCCTCCGGACTTAAGGGGGACATCTCACCGGCTAACACCCCGACCAGGTATTCTTCCATCGCCAATTCGGCTACGGTTTCCCCGGCCAATTCCAGCCGGACCTGCGGTTCCGCCTGGGGACCGGCCGGAAGTTTGGTAATTGGGGACCAACCGGTAAGCACTAAAAACGGAATTCCTAAAATCAGAAAAATAAAAAAAGCCCCGGTTCCGGCAAGCCATGCTTGATATTTCCAGAACCACGGCATTTTTGTTCCGCCCCTTCCCGCACCCTTACGGCAATCATATGCGGGAGAGGACCGGCAAATAACCTGATTTGTTCACTCTGCAACCGACCGGGAAATGGCGGCCCCCACCCCTTGCAGCTTGCCGACGATGTTGTCATAGCCCCGGTCAATGTGGTGAACACAGCTGATCTCGGTCGCTTGTTCGGCAGCCAAGGCCGCAATAATCAGGGCTGCCCCGGCCC
Organism: Heliobacteriaceae bacterium; assembly: GCA_028707535.1. GTDB lineage: Bacteria > Bacillota > Desulfitobacteriia > Heliobacteriales > Heliobacteriaceae > STF2-203. Next base: position 13,403 of record JAQWAU010000033.1, read on the forward strand.
GCAGGTCGGTGGCCTTAACGGGCGCCCCGGCCAGTTTCGGCACCCCTTCAATAATGGCGGTACGGCTTTCTACTTTAATCCTGGCCCCCATTCTTTTTAGTTCTTCTACATGCATAAACCGGTTTTCGAAAACCGTTTCCGTAACTACTCCGGTCCCTTGGGTAACCGCCAGCAAGGCCATCATCTGGGCCTGCATATCGGTGGGAAAGCCGGGATATGGCAAGGTTTTGACGTCCACCGCTTTTAGCCGGCCGGTGGCTTGCACCCGGATACTGTTTTCCAGTTCCGTAACCTCGGCGCCGGTTTCCTTTAGTTTCGCGATCACCGGTTTTAAGTGGTCGGCAATCACATTATCCATGGTCAGATCGCCGCCGCATACCGCTGCCGCCGCCATGTAGGAACCGGCTTCAATCCGGTCGGGGATTGGGGCATAGGTTGCTCCCCTGAGGGAGTCTGTTCCTTCTACTTTAATTACCGGGGTGCCGGCTCCCTTGATCCGGGCGCCCATGCTGTTTAAGTAATTCGCCAAGTCCACAATTTCCGGTTCTTCCGCCACGTTTTCAATAATGGTCTGCCCGGAGGCCAGAGTCGCGGCCATCATCAGTTGTTCGGTCGCTCCTACTGAGGGAAAGTCGAGGTAGACCCGCGCCCCGCGCAAACGGTCACACCAGACATCGACAGTGCCATGGTCGAGCCGGACCGAGGCCCCCAAGGCTTCCAGCCCTTTTAAGTGCAGGTTGACCGGCCGGGAGCCAATGGCGCAACCACCCGGTAAAGCAATCCGGGCCCGACCGTAACGGGCCACCAAAGGCCCAATAATTAAAAATGAAGCGCGCATCCGCCGCACAAATTCATCCGGTGCTTCCGGCGTAACCGGGTTTCCCGTCTGGACGACAATGTTGCGGTTTTCCCACCACACCGTGCAACCCAGGTGTTGCAACAGGGAACATGTGGTATCAACGTCAGCCAAACGGGGAACATCTATGATTGTGGATTGGCCTTCCGCCAAAAGGGAACCGATCAGAATCGGTAAAACCGCATTTTTGGCGCTGGATACGGTAATTTTACCTTGCAGGGGTTTTCCCCCGGTAATGGTGATTTTCGTATTCATTAAGTCGTTTTTGCCATCATCATCTGCTTGTTGCCCGGCAGGTTTAATGCCGGTTGCACCTCCTTCTATCCGGTTCACACCGCTATTTTTCGACAACCGGGAATTCCTTTCCTGCTACCATCTATAATTAATGTTTTATGTTTAGGCAAATTTAATTCTCCCGGCGAGGAGTAATTATTTAAGTTTCCTGGATCAACAAGGGATAGCCAAACACAAAGTGGGTCTGGCGGTCGATGCCGTGGTAACGGACCAGGACTTGGAGATTGATATTTTCCCGGCCCAGACAGATGCCGGCGGGCAACAAAGGTGAGTAGGCACTGACCAAAACCCCGTCCCGCCCGGCGGTTTCGACTTTTTTTGCCTGCAATTGGGTCAGGCAGCCGGTGATAATTTTTTCTTGCTCATCCAAGCCCAGAATGCCTGGCCGCACGCCGTTCAAGCTAACACTCATTTCACACCGGTCCGCCCGCTCGGTCAGCTTCTTTAGTTGCGCCGGCCAAGCACCCCGCACCAGGTCGGGCAGCGGCTGCCGCAGGACCGCCGCCAGGTGGCCGCGGTCACCCTCCAGTTGCAGGGTCAACTCCAATTGGGCGCCATCAGGCTGGCTTCCCCGGACCTGACCGAAAAAGCGGGTCCCGTCGACTTTGACCACCGGGGTGTCGGTAGCCGCATTACCGCTAATTTCCCGGTAGGCCTGGATTAAAAAGGCCTCCCCGGCCAATTTACGGAGTAATTCGCCACCCGGCCTGGCCGGGTCGGTGTTGGCCGTCATTACTGTAGGAGCCGGTAGCGCAGGTTCCGGCCTTTGGGCCAGGACGGTAGCATCTAAAGGCACCCATACAGTGATTTGGCCCTCAATCGGCACAATCCCGGCATTTTCCATCGCCGTATACAATTGGTTAATCGTGGCCAGGTTAACCTGGATTCCCCCGGCGATTTCCCCGGTTTCGCCATCATTCCGGCCGGGAAACTTCAGGCCCCCGTTTTTAGCCAAGGCTTCCCGGAAGGTGCCGCCAAAGAATTCCTGGTCCCAAGCCCACAGGTTTTGTTCGATTTGGGTAAGCATTTGCGGTGTCTCGTACATCACCCATTTTGCTCCCGCCCCGTCGTTCCGGAAGAGCAGAAAAAAACTAATAATTAACAATAAGACAAATTGGCCGATCAGCTGAAAAATAAACTTGAACAAAAAAACACCCTCTCCGGCAAGTTTCTATTTCCATTCTTGCCTTCGGGGGTCTGGTCTAAACACGAGACGGAAAATCTACCGGCCGGGTTTCAAACGCAGGATCGCTTTCCGGCTAACCCGGCGGAACAGGTTCCAGCCATTGCCGGTGGTGCGCAGCAAATTCATCGTCCCCGGTCGGGTCTGGAAAAAGCCGGCCTTAAAAATAGGCAGCAAAGGAGTCGCCCAGTTGAACTGGGTCAGGTAGATCATGTTTTTCCAGTAGGCCCTGGTGCGGTCCTCTTTGGAACCGGTATGGGTCCACCACAAAAATGACCGGTATTGTTCTTCAATGGGCCGGTCATGCAGGCGTTGCAAGTCCTGCCTGGTCAGCACACCTTGTTCCAAGGCGATTTTTTCAATATCGGTGCCCGGCAAGAAATGGAGACCATGCAGTTGGAGTTGAAACGGTTTTTTCAATTGCCGGCACAATAAGTAGGTAGCTTCCAGGTCGGCCACCGTCTCAAACGGGCTGTCGAGAATCAGGTCATAAATTACTTCCGGCACCTTGGCGGCCGCGAGGATCCGGCTCATCGCAAGAATTTGGGCGTCCGTCTCCCGGCGGAAGTAGATTTCCTTGCGGATTCGGGGGGAGCCGTGCTGGATGCCGACTACCACTTGGTGCAGTCCGGCCTCGACCAGCATGTCCATCACTCGCTTGTTAATCTTGAGTGGATGACCCCAGATGTTGAAAGGCAGACCGATTTTTTTCCGGTATTCCCGGGTAAACTCCCGCACCCAGTCTTCGTCGTCGGCGAAGATCTCGTCCCAAAACCAAATCATCCGCAGGTTTTTCATCTTTTGCTTGGCCCGCTGGAGTTCGGCCAAAGTGCTGGCTACCGACCGCAGGCGGACAAAAGAGCCTTTGCCCCGGTACAAGCGTTTAAGGTTGAGGCTGCTACAGTAGGAACAGACAAACGGGCAACCCCGGGAGGCGCTCATCTCGTAGGAGATGCTGCTTAATTGGGGATCCCCGTTGGTAAGTTGGCCGTTGGTGATGTGGTACTTGTCGTCACCACCCATGTCGGGAAACGGCAGGCCATCCAGGTCGGTCTGCAAAGGGTTCAGGTCATTACAAATGAGCTCACCGGCTTGCCGGTAGCAAAGATTGGGTACCCGGGCCAGGGCCGCCGGCTCGGGTGTGCCGTCCGGGGATGCCGCCGCTAGAGCCAGGGTGTTCACCAGGTCCACGATGGCTTCGTCACATTCACCCCGCATCAGGTAATCACAATATGCCGCTGATTCCTGGGGAAACAAGGTGGCATAAACCCCACCCCAGACCAAGGGCACGGCCGGAAAAGCCGCCCGTAAGCGCCGGGACAACTCCTGGGCCGCGGCCAGGTAAAGCGAAGACATCACACTCAGCCCGATGCAATCCGGCTGAAGTTCCCGGAGCCTGTCGAGCAGTAAATCGTATTCCCGTTCGGTTGGGCTGTGTGCGTTTAAGCTGTTAAAGTCTTTGAAAAAAATGATGCTCACCGGGTAGCCGTGCTCCTTTAATACGGCTGCCAACTGACGCACTCCCAAAGCTTTGGAGTTGTAAAGCCCGATCAGAACGGTTTTGAATTGCTTCATCAAAACACCAACTCAGATCCAATATTTTGCCTAGAGAACAATAATGCCCTTGGTCCCTATTATACGGGAGCAAGAGCCCCGGCACAAATTTAATTCCGGGGGTGTCACGGGGACGGTTCTCCTGACACCTCCGG
>JAQWAU010000080.1 GCA_028707535.1 Heliobacteriaceae bacterium
GCCCAGGCGGCGGTGGCGTGATTTTCGCGGGGCCGGGCTACCGCGTACTTTTTTGATTGCCCGTTGGTCATCTGCATCCCCTTCCGTAGTTTTTTCTAGGATGGGGAATTTGGCCGGTTAATATTCCACCAAGATGGTCACAGCAGGCCGGAAAAAAACGCTTTGGTTTCGGCCTGTTCCGGATGGGAAAACATCTGGTCGCGTGATCCGGATTCGATCACTTGACCATCCATCAGAAAAATTACTTCATGGGCAACACGGTTGGCTTGAAAAAGGTTGTGGGTCACCAGGACAATGGTGAGCTGACCGGCAAGGTCCAGCAAAAGCGCTTCAATCAGTTTGGTCGAAGCCGGATCCAGACTGGAACAGGGTTCATCGAGTAATAATACTTCCGGTTCTGCCGCCAGCGCCCGGGCAATCGCCAGGCGTTGTTTCTGGCCGCCGGAGAGGGTCCGGGCGGGGAGGTCCAACTTGTCTTTTACTTCTGCCCACAACCCAGCTCTTTGTAAACAGTGTTCGGCGACGGTGGCCAGTTTAGGCTTATCTCTACAACCGAAATAACGGGGCCCGAAAAGGACATTTTCTTTGATGCTGAGGGGTAATGCTACCGGGGTTTGAAAGACTAGCCCGATTTTCCGGCGGATTACGGAGGGGTCCTGGTTGGCGTAGACGTTTTCTTTTCCCAGCCGGATTTCCCCGGAAAAAGAAAAGCCTTTTTCCATTTCGGCCGTCCGGTTGATGCTTTTCAGCAGGGTGGTTTTGCCACACCCGGATGGACCGACGATCACATTGATTTGATTTTTCTTAAACCTTAAAGTGACCGTTTTTAGGATCTGGTGGCCGGCAAACCCGGCGCTGAAGTTTTTGACGTACAAAGCCATTGCTGACTTAAGCCCCTTTTTCTTTGATTCGGCGCAGCCACAAAGCGGTGGTGTTTAACAACAACAACAGCAAGACCAACACCAGAGCCGTGCCATAGGCGTTTTCCAGGGAAATGTGCTGGCTGAACAGGATATATAGATGATACGGTAAAGCCATGACCGGGGTGAAGAGATTACCGGATGAACCGGCCGAAATCGCCGCGGCGGTTACCATGATCGGGGCTGTCGCGCCGGCGGCATAACCGGCGGCCAGTAACAGACCGCTGAGAATTCCGGGTAAAGCCTGGGGGAGGATAACCCGAACCAGTAAGTACCGGCGCGATACGCCAAGAGAAAGCCCGGTTAAACGGTAAAGCGGGTTAACCCCTAACAAAGCGTCCCGGGCCGTCACCACGATGACCGGAAACACCATAATCCCCAAGGAAAGGCCCCCGGCCAGCAAGGATATCCCAAATCCCGAATAAACGACAAAAAGGGCGTAACCAAACAAACCGGTGACGATCGAGGGGATCCCGGCCATACATTGGACCGTGAGATTGATTATGTTCTTCAGTCGGGAGTGTTCACCGAATTCCACCAGGTAAACTGCGGTGACGATGCCGGGGAAAGCGGCGGCGGTTAAGGCAATAGCCATCAGGGAGATGGTGCCCTTCAGGCAAGGGAGGATGCCGCCGGAAATTCCGAGCGGGGTACCCTTGGGGCCGGTGGTTAAAAAATCCAGGGAGAGAGCCGGGCCGCCTTTAATCAACAGGCAGCTGAGAATACTCCCTAAGATCAGCAAAATTAAAAGACCGGCTCCCCAAAAGGCGGCCAGCCATAACCGGTCTTGCCCGTGACGCCAGTTCAACCTTCCCGCCTCCTGACACCGGTATGGTTGCCGGAAAAATGCAGCAACAGATTGATGCTGAGGACGAAAACAAGTAGTACCAGACCGGCGGCAAAGAGGGCCTGATAATGGGTGCTGCCGGCGGATGCCGTACCTAGTTCAAGGGCGATCAAGGCGGAGAGCGGTTCACCGCGGCTGAACCAGGATGACGGCAGGATTAGGGTGTTTCCGGCCAGCATCAGTACGGCCATCGTTTCTCCGGTTGCCCGGCCGAAGGCCAGGATAAAGGCCCCCAGGAGACCTTTTTTTGCCAAGGGGAGCAACACTTTGATTGTCATGTACTGTTTGGAAACCCCTAAAGCTAAGGCTGCCTGCCGGTATTCGGGCGGTACGGCGCGTAAAGCCGCCTCACCTGTAACAACAATATACGGCAGCACCATGACGGTCAAGACCAGGGAAGCACAGAATAAGGATTCGCCGCTGGCCAGGTCAAAAGTGACTTCGAAAAACTTCACTAAAACCGCCGCACCTAAAAAGCCGTAAACAACCGAGGGGATGCCGGTTAAAATATGGAGGACCGGGCGGAGAATTGCCGCCAGCCCGGCCGGGGCGAATTCCGCTAGGAAAATCGCTCCGCAAAAGCCGAGGGGTACGGAAAGGACCAGCGCCCCCAGGGCGACCCATAAGGTGCTGCAAATCATCGGGGCAAGACCAATCCGGGGCGGATCGGTCAAGGGGGACCAGTCCGTCCCGGCAATGATTGCGGATAAGCCGTAAGCCTGCCAAACCGGCAGGCTTTCCCGGAGCATAAACAAAACCACTGCCAACAGGGTCAGGGTGGCTCCAACCGCAATTACCAGACAAAACACGCCGAATGGTTCCCTTAACGGCCGGTTTTTCCTAATCATTATCAATCAGCTCGCTGGAAGGTTTGCTACTTAGCGGGGGGAACAAACCCCATTTCTTCCACCACTTTAAGGCCTTTTGCGGACAGCATGTAATCGATAAAGAGTTGCTGGCGGGTATCCGGCTGATCCTTGGTGACCATCAATAGGGGCCGGGCAATTTTATATTTGCTGCTGGTGATGTTTTCCGTTGTCGGGGCGATCCCGTCGACACTCAGTACGGCAATTTTGCCTTGATTCTGATTGACCATACCGGATGAAACATAGCCGATGGCTGCCGGATTATCCATCACCTTGGCCGCCAGGGCGCCCATGGAAGGGATCTGTAGCGCATCCTTGGCAATCGGGGTGCCTTTCATCACTGTTTCGTCAAACACTTGACTCGCGCCGCCACCCAAGTCTCTCACCATCACTGCGACGGGGCGGTCAGGCAACCGGGGATCCAGTTGCTGCCAGGTTTTGATTTCTCCGGCGAAAATGCTTTTAATCTCGGCAGTGGTTAAATCCGGCTTTACTTTCAACACCGGGTTTTCGGGATGGACGGCCATTGTCAGCACATCGGAGCCGACTTTGAAGATCTTGCCTTGGGGAATTTTCTCTTTTTCCGATTCCTTTACTTCCCGTGCCGTAAGGCCGATATCAACAGTTCCGTCAACGGCGGCCTTGATTCCGAATCCGGACCCACCGGTCGAAACAAAAATAACGATTGGTTCTTCCGGTAGTTTGGGGTCAACCTTGTTCCAAGTTTTAAATGCTTCAGTAAAGTTATCGGCACATTTGGCAATCACCGGGGCTAAAGTACTGGAGCCGCCGATTTTTATGGATGTTGTTTTCTCCGGGGTTTGCTGGGGTTGTTGGGTTTGTTGGGTGGGTCCGCACCCGGTTAGGAAAGCGCCCAAAACAAAGACCAGCAAGGTGATTAAAGTAGTTTTACGCATTAATACGTCCCCTTTCCGCCGTGGTAAATTTTGGTTCCGGTAAATTGCTGCTTCAATTATATATAATAAATAATGATAAATCAAATAAATAAATTTCATTGAAACATTTCAACCTGCAAGTTGGCGCAGGAATCTTGCTGCCGGTCCAGAATACCGAAAGGGAATAATTTTTGGAGGGTGAAAACACTTGGAAGCTAAGCTCCGGGAATTTTTCAAGCAGGATCGATTTGCGGCCCGGGCGGGAATTGAACTGGTCGCGGTGAAGCCGGGTTATGCGGTGGCCCGGATGGAGATTACGCGCGATCATTATAATGCGGCGGGGTTGGTCCAGGGAGGGGCCATTTTCACTTTGGCTGATTTGGCCTTCGGGGCTGCGGCTAACGCCGGCGGGCAAGTAACCGTAGGCTTGAACTCACACATTACTTTTTTCAAACCGGCTCAAGGGCTCCTCACAGCTGAGGCTAAGGAAATATCGGCAGGTAATAAAATAACCGGCTATTCGGTTGATATTTTCAACGAAAGCCGGGAATTGGTTGCCCGGGTGGCCAGTACAGGCTACCGGAAAAATGAACAAATTAATTTTTCAAAAA
>JAQWAU010000081.1 GCA_028707535.1 Heliobacteriaceae bacterium
GGCGCCAGGTGTACCTTGGTTACCGTGTTGTCCGCCAAAGCAGCACGAACGTCCGCAGGGGTAGAATCCCCGGTAAACCAGGCCTCACCGGCTAAAACGGCAAACTGCTTTTTATTGACCGGATCGGCTTTTTCGCGGACCGTCACGGTCGACCCGTTCGTCACCGTTCCCGTTGCAGTGGCACCGGCTACGGTAGTCCAGGTAATCCCGTTGAAGCTGTATTCCAGGCTCGTATCAGTAGCCAGGCCGTAGATGGTCGCCGTTACGGGGCCTGTGGCCGGGACCGGTCCGACCGCCAGGTTGATCCCGCTCAAATCAGCTACGTATTTTACGGTGAATTCATTGCTGTAGCCGCCGGTTGCCCGCACCTCCGGAACCGTGGCGGTAACACCGCCGTCCGCTGCGTTGACAAACAAGACATCATTATTGTTGGCAGGCATGACGACATGATAGGTCTTGTCAGTTTTCTTGGTAGGCCCGACATCCGTGTAACCCAGGTTCTGGGGCATATCGATGTACAGGGTCTGTTTGTTGATGCTCAGCCGCAGGTTGGCACTGGTCAAAACATCCGTTAAGTCCGTCGCCGGTGTAGCTCCAAGTGCGTCTTCGCAAATCAGCGCCTTCAAGGCGGTTAACTTGGCACCGTTGCTTACCATATCATCGGCCCAGCGGACATCCCCCGTCAATACCAGGGTGAGATCCCTTTCTCCTAGTTTGATGCTGTTCTGGTTTGTGGTCTGTTTGGCCAGAGTGCCGTCAACCAGCATCTCGGCATAGGCGGTTTGCACATCGATCTGGTAGGCTACCGGCTGCAAGGTGCCTGTTGCCGTGTCTCTGGCGACCGCCCAGAGGTCATAAGCGGTGTTTTGAGGCAGACCGCTAATCGTATCTTTTGCCTCAACGTTTGCGGCAACGACGGGAATAGTCCCGGATTTTACAGCGGCACTGCCCCCGGCCCCTGTTCCAGCGGCGACTTCAGCCGGAGTTGGGGACCCGGCGCCATTAGCCAGCAAAACGTAATCCACAGTTCCGGTTTTATCGGTTTTTACCGCTAGTTCAAACTCGGTTAATTTTACGTTTTGTACTTTCGGATACCCTGTGGCCCAAGCCGGAGCCGCCGTGCCGCCGCCTCCACCGCCGCCGATGGCGAATTTGCCGGCCGGAGAAGGAGGATTGACTAAGGTTAATCCGGTGTATTCCACAGCACCGTTGTTTAGGCCGGTACTCGCGGTGGCCGTAATAATCCGGGAGGTAGCCCCCGATCCGGTAAGCACGGCAGGGCTGTTGGCAAGCAGGGAGGTTATAGTAATATTGGCCCCCAGGGTCAACCGGGCCGGTCCGCCTTGGGTGGCCAGCTCCAAGGACGGGAAGGTGGCGGCTGTCCCGTTGCCGCTCAGGATTAAACTGCCTGCTCCAGCCGTATTGTTGGCGCGGACAGCAGTAAATTGACCGCCGTTTTGTCTCAATTCCACATTAAACCGGCCGTCGTTATTGATTATTGTTGTGCCGATGGCCGTGCCGGCCCCGGCGATTACCCGTACCGGTCCATTATTGTTTTGGACCGTGAGGTTGTTGGCCGTCACCCCGTTTAATTCAACGGAATTGGGACCGGCACTGGTAACCGTAATGGAGGTGGCCATAACATTGTTCAGGGTCACATGGCCGGTATTACCGACATCAATGTCCAGATTCCCCGCAATATTGACATCGGTCAGGGAAAGGGACATTGTATTAACCCCATCCCCAAGTTTGATATTTCCGTTAAGCAACCGCTTGGTTCCCGGCACGGAAGAAGCGATCCGCATGCCGTCCACCGGGAAACTAAATTCGTTGATCGTTAAATCGCTGACATCCCCGGTCAAGCGCAGCCAGGTATTCGCCCCGACATTGCTGAGTTGGTATTTGGTCAATTCCGCTACCGCGTAGGACAACTCGCCCGCATTGGCGGCAGTGCGGATGTAAGGCACATTATTGTACTGGATCCGGATATTTTCCAGTTCCGATACCGGCCGGTTGCCGATGAGGTCAACCAACGTGATGGTGCCGTCAAGATAATCTTTAACCGTTTTGGTTTGCCGGGCATAGCCAATATCCTGGGCGGGGTCGAAACTCGTGGCGTCATCCCCGGAGATCCGCGTCACCTTGCGGCCTAGGAAACTACCGTTAACATCATAGGCATAGACGAAGATGTCGTCCCCTTCGGCCACACCCTGAAAAGCCTGTTTGAAAATACCGGTCTCGAAAGTGCCCCGGTTACGGTCGACTTTGTTTTCGGTCCCGTTAATGGTGATTTTTACACTGTGTACCTCCCGGGTATTCACCGTAACCTCGGCCGTGCTTTTCGCCCGGTCGGGGTCAAGTTGGGTGAGGACGGTAATGTTGGTGATATAGGTCCCGGGGATATGCATGGTGATTTCATCCGCATCGTTTTGGGCAAAAATGATATTGGCCCTGGTCGGGTTATTACCTTGGAAAAGGGAGCCAAAACCGGGGGTGATGTCATAAGGGTTGAACTTGATCCGAATATCGCCACCTTGGGTGTAATTGGCCAAAACTAAGGTTCCCCCGGGAATGGTGATGGTGTAATCCGTCACCGCCGGATCGAGATCCTGCACAATCAATTCCAGCTTGCCGTCTTTGACCGTCGGCGCCCCCAGGGCAGCACCCTTGTCAACCGTGATTCCGGCTGGATTGTTTATACCGGTAAGCGCATAATCAAAATCTACAACTATTTTTTTGTCGTTACCAAGGGTCACCACCTGGAAGTCATAACTGATGGGCAGGGTATTGTCCGCACCTTGAGCCGGAGAAAGACCGGTGATACCGCTGCAGCCCAATACGGCCAGGGCAACTAGAACCGCCCAAACCCGTTTTTGTGTTCTTCCTGAAAACACATCTTTCGCCTCCTTGCTTTTGGGTTTGATTCCCCTCCGTCCTCCCTAGCTTATACGCCTTTTCCGATCACCCCTTTGCATTCTTTGTTTAGGGATAATTAGAATGCCATATTGCCGTATGTTGCTGTAACAACGCCCTTTATAACAAGGCTGGCCCCAAAAAAGGGCAACCGGTTATTTAACCTCGCAGACTTTTTCCTCAAGCAAAACCTTGTTTTTGTTGTAAACTCTGATGGCTACGGTCTCCCCGGCCGTAATCCCGGTCAGGTTTACACTGTAAATGTTCTTTCCCTCATAGCTAAACGGCATGTCGTTGATCTCCGCATAATAAACATCACTGGTACAGGTAATTGTTATGGCGTAAAACTCCTCATCCTTGAAAACATACCGGACAAACTGAACATCCGTTATCTTCCCGGCCCCCGGTTCTCCCGCACCTTCCGAAATCCGGAACCGCTTGATCGCCCCGGCCGGCGGACCCTTCACCCGGACCTCCAGGACATCCCCCGCCTTAAGCGCGGGAATCGAATCAGACTTCCACTCCCCGCCATTGAGCCGGTATTCCATCGTATTGGCGTTATATCCGAGTACCTGATTGGCTGCGGTAATGGTCACGTTCGGCGCCGGGGAAGCATCCTGGGCCAAACCGATTATCGCCAGGTCGCCCCAGGTTTCCCCGGCATAGGTCAAAACATAGACTTTTCCCGCCGTCTGTGCGCTGGTAGTTAATACGATGACTTTATTACTGGTGTTCGGCTTAATTGCCGCCCCTATGACGCTAAGGCCCCCGTCAAAAGTGAAGCTGGCTGCCGATACCGTGGTAACCGCATCTTTTAAGGTGACCTCGACCGTCTGGTAATTGATCGCGTCAACAGCGTTAACCGCCCGCGAAAGTGCCGGTATGACCATAATGGTCACCGCTCCCGGGCCAACCTTCCACCGGACTTCGACTACCGCGCCGGTTGTGAAATAAGGCGGATTTGCCAGGTTATAGTCGGTCCAGTTCCCCCCATTTACCCGGTATTCCATGCCTGCCTCCAACCCGTTCAATGCGCCGGTTTGGGTGTTTACAGTGATATTCGGCGCGGCTGGCGCGGCTGCGGCCAGGCCGGTAAA
>JAQWAU010000082.1 GCA_028707535.1 Heliobacteriaceae bacterium
ATCCCTTGCTCCAAACGGTCCAGACGAACGTTAACCTGGCGAAGTTCCTCCCAAAGTGGCTTCACGGCTTCTTGAACTACGGTTTGAAGCATCACCCGTAATTCACTGTGTGGCACTGCACCCTCCCCCTTCCAAGATGCGTGGATATTTTACTTCCACCCAATTATTTCGCTATTTGGCGGAAATAACCTTTCCGAATAACCCGTCTTGCCGAAAATATTTTGCCCCTACCGGACGCGTTCCAAGAAGTTGTTGATCAGGGCGGCGGTTTCGGCCCGGGTAGCCGCACCGCCGGGGTCGAAGCAGCCGTCCGGGCGGCCTTGCATCACCCCTGCCCGGACCAAACGGCCGGCATCCTCACGGAGGCTGGGTTCGACCGCCGGCCAATCGGGAAAATGCTCCGGTACCGGACCGGTGGTGTAGTAGGAACGGCCGATTAAGGCCCGGCCGGTCCAGGCCGCCATTTCTTGGCGGGTCACCGGCGCATACGGGCGGAAGGTACCCCCGGCGTTAATCAACCCTTTTTGCAGGGCCTGCCGGATGCTGCCGCCGAACCAGTCGTCAGCCCGCACATCACTAAAAGGCAGCACACCGGCCGGGGCTGCATCCGCCCCCCCGACAGCCCGTAACAGCAAGGTGATAAATTCCGCCCGGGTAGTTGCCTTATCCGGGTCGAAAATACCCGGGGCCGTACCGTTAACCAGCCCGCGGGCTGCCATGCTTTCCACCACTCCCCGGGCCCAGTGGCCCAACAGGTCGGCAAAAAACGGGGCAGCGGTATAGCCGCCGGAATAATTCGGGTAGCCCCCACCGGAAACATACCCGGGAGGCAGCGAAAAATCCTGCCCCGGAACCGGTGTCGTCTGGCCGGTCGCATTTTCAAACAAGGCAAAAACCCCGAACTCGGTGACCCGGGCCCGGACACACCGGCTGATCGTATCGACACTGCCGGGGATTTGCCGCCACGTACCCGAATCCCGCCTGTACACCTTTAATGACGCCGGGTTGCTTATATTCCAGGCATCGTAATAAATCGTCAACTGGACCGGGTCATCGTCATTGAAGGCATTAGCTTCATAGCCGTTTTTACTGTAACTGGAGTACCGCACCAGGTCAAAGGCATAGGCCGGGCTGACCCGCACCTTGCCGGCCGGAGGCAACGTGTTGTCGATATATTCCCGGAGCAGGACGGCACTGCCTTCCCCTTCATTGTTCCGGCGCAGCCAGCGGCTGGGAACCCGGAGCTCGGTGGCGCTGGTCGTGATCCGTACCACCGTCTCGGTATTTTTCAAGGCTTGGTAAGTAAAGGCGACACAGCGGTTGTTTTCCGTCCAAACCTGGTAGCTGGCATCGTCATTGCGTTCGATGTTTTCAACCACCACGACATCAGAGGGGGAAATCGCGTACTGTACCGCGGCGTAAACGGCATCGGCAATCCGGGAGCGGTCTCCCCCGGCGCGCCGGCTCCAACTATCCCGGTCGGGATAATAGTCGGTGCGGACCTCATCTCTATCCGACCGGGGTCCTTCGCGCGCCGGTTCATTGCCGGTCGCGGCCAGGTAGGCGACGATGTAACGGTGATGGTAGACATCGGGAGCCAGGCCGGTTTCCAGGTAAGAAGTTGCATTAGCTGGGAGCCGGGCAATCAGGTTGTCCTGATCATCATAAAGCTTATACCCGGTTTCGGCATAAGCATTATCATCCCAGGTCCACAGGACTTCCCCGCTGCCTTGTTTTTCGCCTTTGAAATTCCCCGGCTTACCTAAGGATTCAACGGTAACCGTGGCGGGAGCGGACATGGGACCGGGGATTTCCCGGTCGGCCGTTTTTTGAAAAGCGGCCACGGTCCGGGTATGCTCACCGTCGGCCAGCCCGGATTCGACCCAGCGCAAGGTGCCGGTACCGTAGATTGTCTGGACCTCGCGGTGACCGGCGTAGATTTTAAACCCGTTGCCGGTCGACCCACTGTAATCCCAGGTCCACTCCACGGTACCTTTGCTTAAGACCCGGCCTTTCAGGTTGACCGGTTGGGCGGCCGGTCGGCTTTGGGTGCGGAAGGGGTACTGATAAACCGTCCCGGAGCCGGCCGGTGGAAACGAAGCCCCATCCGCCGGCCGGATGATCGCGTTTTCGGGGATTTCCACAACGTAGGCGGCATCACAATCCAGGGGCTGTAAAGGCTCCACCGTCAAAATCCCCTGGTCCTGCCAGCCGGCCCGGCAAGAAACGGCCGCCCCGGTGGCGGTGTTCCGGATCCCAACCTGGTGGAGGTTGGGTCCGCCGGTCAGGTAGCCGTCGGTGACTTGAAAAAGAAAGGAAAAAACCTTGTCGACGGGAACCTCGGCCGGACCGTTAGGCTGAGCCGGATCATTCATCCCCCGGGGATCGGTGGTGATCAGGCGGATTTCCGCCGCTTCAGCGGCAAAAACCGTAAAAAACAATACTAAAATCACGGCCAAAAAAGTCCGGCACCAGGGAGTTGTGATATGAGAAAAAGACATCAAGATCACCTCATTTGCGCCTGCTTACCACCCCTGGTTCAGGATACGGTCCCGGTAGTCCGCCGGGAGGGTGGTTTGCAAAAACCGGATCGTGTTCATCAATAAACTGGCGGTATCCGCCCGGGAGAGGTATTCCCGGGGGCGGAAAAAGCCGTAAGGATCACCGGCCAGAATCCCGAGCTGTTCGGCGACATAGACCGCATCCTTGGCCCACCAGCTGATTTCTCCGTCATCATAAAAAAGGCCGGGGGGCTGGCCGGCAGGGGCCAGGGTATCCAGGCCCAAGGCCTGGACCAGCGCGGTGGCTGCCTGTTCCCGGGTAATCGGGCCATAAGGGTCGAACCGGGTCGGACTGATCCCCTGGACCACTTTTTTCTCCAGGGCCAATTTTACGTTTTCATAACCCGGGGTGGCCTGGGGAAGATCCACAAACGGCAAGGGTTCCGGTTTTACCTGCCGGCTGCGGGGTACCCCGGTGGTGCCGGTGAAACCCTGGTTGGCCTTTTTAATCCCCGTACCCTGGCCGCCGGGCTCGGGCAGGTTGGGGTAGCCGGCGGTATAAGCGATCATCCCGTCCGGCCCTTCCGGGGCCACTATCCCGAGAGACTGCATCAAGGCCCGCACAAAATCCAGCCGGGTGGTTTCCTGGTCAGGACCGAAAAACCCCTGGGGTGATTGCCAGGCCTTCAGCCCGGCCAGTACATTGATGGCCGGTTCGGCCCAATGGCCCCGGATGTCCTCATATTCCGGCACATACATCCGGGTCAGTTTGGGGGTTGCCGTCAGGCCCCACTGTAAGGTGCCTTCGTTTCGCCACAGGTTGTCAGCGGCCAAGGTGGCGGCGGCATTCCGCCGGGTCGCGTTTTCGGCCTCCGGGATAACGGCGGTAACCCTCGGCAGGTTATAGGTGGCCACAACGGCGGAGGCGCCGGTTTCGCTGATCAGGTAGCCACCGCTAAAACTGATGTTGGCCGGGTCATTAGGTTGGTAGGAAAGTTCCCGGTCGGTGGAAAGATTGATCGTGAAATCGACCTGGCCGTCCCACGGCTCTTTCCAGACCGGGTCGGTCGCTTTGGGATTGAGCGGGGTGTACTGGTACAACTGGGTCAGGCGCTGGGTTTCGGAGCGGCCCCAGTTGTGGTCATAGCCCACCGTAGTGCCGGAGATGTCGACGGTAAGCCGGCCGGCCCCGTTGTTTACATTGTATATTTTGCGCCCTTCAAAATTGCCGCTGAAAAAGTTTACCACCGGATGTTTGTCGACGACCACCGATTTGGAGAGCTGGCCGTCGAGCAGGTCGAATTTTAAGTTGCCGGTCTTTTCGCCGTTGACATAAAGATTGTTGAACTTGACGCTTTCGCTGATTTTTTCCGCTTGCGAGGAATGGACGGTCTGGCCCTGGTCTTCCCGGTCAGCCCCGATTTCCAAAAAAGTGGTGTTCCGGCTCAAGGTGTTCTTCGGGTCACCTGAAGTGGTCA
>JAQWAU010000083.1 GCA_028707535.1 Heliobacteriaceae bacterium
TTAAGTTTGGTAACCGGGAGGCACATCATTCATCACCGGTGGAATCACCGGCATTGATGGCTCGGTCAACAACGCCGGAATTGGCTCCGCGGTAGCTGGGGTTTCCGCCGGCAATGGATCCAGCAAAGCTTCCGGAAGCACCTGGTCAATGTGGTCGACCAGGACAAACCGTAATTTACGTTTAACATTGGCCGGGATGTCTTCAAGGTCTTTGCGGTTCTCCCCCGGTAAAATGATGGTTGAACAGCCGGCCCGGTGGGCCGCCAGGACTTTTTCCTTGATGCCGCCTACCGGCAATACACGACCCCTTAAAGTAATTTCCCCGGTCATGGCCACTTCGCGCCGGATCGGCCGGTGAGCCAACGCCGAAGCTACGGCGGTAGCCATCGTTACCCCTGCCGAAGGCCCGTCTTTCGGGATCGCCCCTTCCGGCACGTGGATATGAATATCTGTACTTTGGTAAAAACCAGGTTCGATCCCCAATTCTTGCGCCTTGGAGCGGACATAGGTGATACTGGCCTGGGCCGATTCCTTCATGACGTCACCAAGCTTACCGGTTAAGGAAACCGTGCCTTTGCCCGAGAGCAAAGCCACTTCGACGGCTAAGGTGTCACCACCGCTTTCCGTCCAAGCTAAACCGGTGGCCACCCCTACCTGGGACTCGGTCTCCGCCATCCCGTAGCGGTAACGGGGAATCCCGAGATAATTAGCCAGGTTACCGGCCGTTACCGAAATCCGCCGTTCGGGGTCCTTAACGATTATCCGTGCCCCTTTACGGCAGAGGGCAGCAATCTCCCGTTCAATATTACGAACACCGGCTTCCCGGGTATACTCCCGGATTAACCGCCGGACCGTGTTTTCCGAGATCTGGACCTGGTCGGGTTTTAAACCATGTTCCTTAATTTGTTTGGGAATCAGGTAATCTAACGCAATCCGCACCTTTTCTTCCTCGGTATAGCCGGAAATATAAATTACTTCCATCCGGTCCACAAGGGGCCGGGGAATATTGTGCATACCGTTGGCCGTAGTAATAAACATCACTTTGGACAAATCAAAAGGCGCTTCGATAAAGTGGTCGGAAAAAAAGCGGTTTTGCTCCGAGTCTAATACTTCCAACAAGGCAGATGCCGGATCACCACGGAAATCCGCACTCATCTTGTCAATTTCATCGAGTAGAAAAACCGGGTTGCGTGAACCCGCTGTCCGTAGGCCTTGAATAATCCGGCCCGGCATCGCCCCGACATAAGTCCGCCGGTGGCCACGAATTTCCGCCTCATCACGAACGCCCCCCAGTGAAAGGCGGAAAAACTTGCGGTCTAAAGCCCGGGCAATCGAACGACCCAAGGAGGTTTTCCCGACCCCGGGCGGTCCGACGAAACAAATAATCGGCCCTTTCATCTTTTTTGCCAGTTTGCGGATGGCCAAGTATTCAATAATCCGTTCTTTAACTTTATCCAAACCATAATGGTCTTCATTAAGAATTTCTTCCGCCCGAACTATATCCAAGCAGTCCTTCGTCTGTTTCCGCCACGGCAAAGCGAGTATCCAATCGAGGTAATTCCGGACAACGGTCGCCTCTGCCACCATCGGTGGCATTTTTTCCAACCGCTCCACTTCACGCAAAGCTCTTTCTTCAATATCTTTCGGTAATTTGGCTTTCGCGATTTTTTCCAGCAGTTCCTCAGTTTCCGCCTGCCGGTCGTCCTTGTCCCCCAGCTCTTTTTGGATCGCCTTAATCTGTTCCCGCAGGTAGTATTCCTTTTGGGTCTTTTCCATTTGTTTACGTACCCGAACATGGATCCGGCGCTCAAGTTCGAGGATTTCCATTTCCCGGGCCAAAATTTCGGTTAAAAGCTCTAACCGTTTGGGAACCTCCAAGGCCTCTAAGATACTCTGTTTATCCGGAATTTTGAGTACCAAATGGGAAGCGATCATATCGGCCAGCCGTCCCGGGGATTCCATCGCCACTACCGATACCAAGGTCTCCGGGGGAATTTTCTTGGACATTTTTACATATTGTTCAAACTGGGACGCCAAAGAACGCATCAAGGCTTCAACGGCAGGCGTCTTGTCTTCATTCTCGGCATATTCCTTTACCCGAACCTTCATACAAGGTTCGCCGTCCAAATAAGTGACGATTTCCGCCCGGGAAATACCTTCAACCAGAATCCGAATCGTACCCCCCGGTAGCTTGAGCAACTGCTTGATCTCCGCGATGGTACCAACCCGAAAAATGTCCTCTTCGGTAGGTTGATCGACCTGGGCTTCTTTTTGGGTAGCCAAAAAGACAATTCGTTCCCGGGCCATCGCTTCTTCTATAGCATTTACCGAACGCTCCCTACCGACATCCAAATGGATCACCATGTAAGGAAAAACGAGAATTCCTCTTAGGGGCAACAGAGGAAGGTCCTGCACCTTACGCCGCGTTTTTTTCGAATCAGCCATTTGGGCAACACCTCCAGCTTAAACCTCTTTTCATTCTACTATATTTCTATGGCAAAGCACAGCTTTTTTCCCGTCCAGGTTATCCAAGTCTTAGCTGGAAACCCCAAGGCCGAAGGCCGATGCGGCTACCAACTCCGCCCCCCGGGCTACCGATTCTTGTGCACCGTTGTCTCCGCCCCGCAATGCTTCGGCAAAAACCTGTTCTACTCTTTCTACCGGAATAACCCGGATTTGTTCCAGTGACCGAAAGCTTTCCAACCAATTGTCGACCGGGATGATCACCCGCGTAATCCCGGCTAGGCGGGCTGCCTCTACTTTGGCCACTACCCCGCCCACCGGCTGCACATAACCCCGCACCGACAACTCACCAGTCAGCGCCAACTTGTTATCTACCGGAAAACCTTTGATTGCGGAGTTGATGGCCGTAGCAATCGCAATCCCGGCAGACGGTCCGTCAACTGCAGTACCCCCCGGAAAATTAATGTGAATGTCCCAGTCCCGGGGATTGATCCCCGCAAAATGTTTGAGCACAGTCAAAACGTTTTCGATGGAACCATTCACCAGACTGCGCCGTCTGACTTTTCGACCACCGGGACTATCCATTTCTTCTTGATCAATAATTCCGGTAACCGTTACCTTCCCTCTCCCGGGCAACGCGGGAGTAACCGCGGTTTCAATCTCCATCACGGTGCCGATTAGAGGGCCGGATACCGCCAACCCGTTAACCGCCCCAATTTGGGGTTCGGTAGGGATCTTTTTATCCGGCCGGGGGTTATATTGACCGGAATGCACAACCCATTCCAAATCTTCTACCCTAAGACTGGTTTCTTCGCGGGTTAAAGCCAGCCCGGCGGCAATCTGCACAATATTAACCGCATCCCGGCCATTATTGGCATACCGCTGGATCACCGCCACGGCCGCCTCGGGCACCGTCATCTGTAGCTTATCGGCGGCCCGCCGGCTAATGTCCCCAATTTCCCCCTTGGTTAGTGGCCGGAAGCAGATTTCCAAGCACCGGCTGCGCACAGCGGCCGGAATCTCCTGGGGTAACCTGGTCGTCGCCCCCACCAACCGGAAATCAGCCGGCAGCCCGTTTTGAAATATTTCGTGGATATGCTTTGGAATATTAAGGTCTTCCTGGGAATAATAGGCGCTCTCCAGGATGACCTTCCGGTCTTCGAGGACTTTAAGCAGCTTGTTGATCTGAATCGGGTGTAATTCCCCGATTTCATCAATAAATAACAGACCGCCATGGGCCTTCGTTACCGCTCCCGCCTTGGGTTGCGGCACCCCGGCCAGCCCCAGTGCCCCAGCCCCTTGGTAAATCGGGTCGTGTACCGACCCGATTAGGGGATCGGCGATCCCCCGTTCATCAAAACGGGCAGTAGCGCCATCGATTTCCACCAGGGTTGCCTGGTCGGAAAAT
>JAQWAU010000084.1 GCA_028707535.1 Heliobacteriaceae bacterium
GGAGCAAAGAAAAGCAGAAATAATCCGCCTGATTGATGGGCAGGGCAAACTTACTGAAGAACTGCAGCGGCAAATTCACCAGGCGACAAAGCTGGTGGATTTAGAGGATCTCTACCTCCCCTTTCGGCAGAAAAGAAAAACCCGGGCGGCGGTGGCCCGGGAACAGGGACTTCAGCCGTTGGCCGACTACCTGTTCTCCTTCCCGGCCCAAGGTAATCTTGAGGAAGAAGCGGCGAAATATGTCTCCGAACAGGTTCCTACCAGTGAACAGGCCCTGCAGGGGGCCCGGGATATTGTCGCGGAACTGGCAGCCGAAGATGCCGCCACCAGACAGTGGATCCGGGAATACAGCCGCAAACACGGCGTAGTGGTTGTGACCGCTAAAGACCCGGCCGTTGATTCCCCTTACCGGATGTATTATGAATACCAGGAACCGGTGAGCAAGATTCCGTCCCACCGGATCCTGGCGATCAACCGGGGGGAGCGGGAGGAAATCCTGAAGGTGGCCATCACCGTTCCTCCGGAGCAAATCAGCGCCTTTTTACAAAACCGGTATGTCCGGCCGGGGATTACGGCGACTTGTGTTTCCCAGGCTTTACAGGACAGCTACACCCGGCTGATCAAGCCCTCGATTGAACGGGGTTTAAGAAACGAACTGACGGAAAAAGCCCAGAAACACGCAATGACAATCTTTGCCAAAAACCTCCGGAGCCTGCTCATGCAACCACCCGTCAAAGGGCACGTCATTCTGGCCCTCGACCCGGCTTACCGGACCGGCTGCAAATGGACGATCGTTGATGATACCGGCAAGGTACTGGCGATCGGTATAGTCTATCCCACCCCGCCCCAGAAGAAAATTGCCGAGGCGGAGGCAATCCTTTTCCAAAAGATTCAACAGTACGGGGTCACCGCAATCGCCATCGGCAATGGCACCGCTTCCCGGGAAACCGAGCAGTTTATTGCCGCATTAATCCAAAACCGGAAACTATCCATCCCGTACACCATCGTCAACGAAGCCGGAGCCAGTGTTTACTCCGCTTCCAAGGTAGCAGCCCAAGAATTCCCCGGACTTGATGTAGCGGAACGCAGTGCCGTATCAATTGCGCGCCGGCTGCAAGACCCCCTCGCTGAACTGGTTAAGATTGAACCAAAAGCGATCGGAGTGGGTCAATACCAGCATGACCTTCCCCCAAAAGAACTGAACGAAAACCTGACCACAGTAGTTGAATCTGTGGTCAACACCGTGGGGGTAGAACTGAATACGGCTTCTGCTTCCTTGCTGGCATACGTTTCCGGGATTTCGAATACAGTGGCCCAAAATATTGTCGAATACCGCGACCTTAACGGAAAATTCCGGAACCGCCGGGAACTGCTCAAGATCGCCAAACTGGGACCCAAGGCTTTCCAGCAGGCTGCCGGTTTTCTCCGGATTTACGCAGGAGACAATCCGCTGGACACCACAGCGATTCATCCGGAATCATACCAACTGGCAATGCACGTGCTGCAGGTAGCCGGAACAAACCTTGTGGAAATAGGCAAACCCGAACTGGTAAAAAAAATTATGGTCCAGGACACCGCAAGACTGGCCCAAAGCCTGGGTGCCGGGGAACCAACCCTGCAAGACGTGCTGGCTTGTTTGGCAAAACCCCACCGGGATCCCCGGGATGACTTCCCCGCACCGGTCTTCCGCACCGATATATTGAGCATCGAGGATTTAACCCCAGGTATGCTGCTCACCGGAACGGTGAGAAACGTGGTGGATTTCGGTGCTTTTGTCGACATCGGGGTAAAAAATGACGGGTTGGTACATTTGTCGGAAATGGCTGACCGGTATATCCGGCACCCTTTGGAAGTTGTATCCGTAGGTGATCTTGTCTCTGTCCGAGTATTGACCGTTGACCGGGAACAGGGTAAAATCGCTCTATCCATGAAATCATCGGGTGATACACGTTAAAAAGGAGGATGCCGAGCAGAATTGCCCAATCGGTTCGCCATTGCCGCGTTGGTATTATTCGGCTTCTCCTTTAACAACCTCAGGAATTTACATATAACCAAAAATGAGCTTACCTTGATGTTGTTATTGGGCGGTGTACTTTACACCTTACAGTCAACTTTCTTCTTCTCCGCCGTAAAATGCGTGCGCCTTTGTTTTGTTTCAAGAACAGCTTACCTGGCTGCAAATAAGCGGCGGATTAATCGTTTTGGCCGGGGGCGTTATCGTGGCAACGGAAAACCGGAGCATTACTCCGGAGCAAACTTCATAAGTATTTTACCGGAAAAAAATCAAGCCCTGGGCTCAACTGAGTTCAGGGCTTTTACACATTTTAAAAGCGAATGCGGGTTTTTCGGCGGAAAAACGAGAGGTAGATGATTTCGAGCAACCCAACCGTATTAATCACCAGCAAAGCCACGAACCACCCTCGCTGGTCATTGCGGGCCGAATGCCACAAAGCAAAACCTTTCCAGACAACACTCCATAACACCAAAGGGATCAAGACCCAAGGATCGTTAATAGCTTGGGCAAGATCGTTCATCCGAAAAACTCCTTCCCTCTCGTTTTTGCCGGCTAAGTTAAAGACAATCACTATCATTAGAATACCCGGAATCGGAAGTGAACTTCCGGGATCTCACGGCACTAAGTAGCCCTAGCCGGACGATTTCTAAAAAATGTCTTCATAGAAAGGCCTCTTTGCTTTATAATAAGACTTGTTGTGGGGAAAAGTCTTCGTTAAGGAAGCGTTTTAATCCGCTAAACCTTATCCGAAGACTTTTTATTTCTCCTAGCCGGCCGGAATCAGGTTAATATTAAGGCAGACAAAAATAGGGTGAAAAGGAGAGCTGAATATGAATAAATTTGAACAAGCCCTGGTAGAAAAGATCGGGGAAGCAAGGCTGGCCCAGATCCAAAAGGTAACCGTGGGCATTGCCGGAGCGGGCGGTTTAGGCTCGAACTGTGCCCTGTTTTTAGTACGGAGCGGTTTTGCCCGGTTCAAAATTGTTGATTATGCCGCCGTAGATTGGTCTGACCTTAACCGGCAATTTTACTTCGGTGACCAAATCGGGGAAAAAAAAGTAACCGCCTTACAGGAGAATCTGCGGCGGGTTAACCCGGATTTGGTTTTGGAAACGCCGGCCGTGCGGATTAACCCGGAAAATGTGAAGAGCATTTTCGCCGACTGTGATATAGTCATCGAAGCGTTAAACGAAGGGGCAAGCAAAGCACTTTTAATGGAGACTTACGGCAATTCCGGCAAGCTGTTTATATGTGCCTCAGGCACGACAGGCTGGGGTAATTCCGCTAACCTCATCACCAGGAGAATTGCTAACCGCGTTTTTCTGATTGGGGATCTACGTACGACCGTCAATCCCGATTACCCGGCCATGGCTCCCCGAATGACGGTTGCAGCAGCCAAGGCGGCAAACATCGTGTTGAGCTGGGTAATTGGTGAAGCTGATAACCCGGCGGAATTAGAGATTGGCTATTAGTTTTTTACTTGACCAAGCCGACGGCACAGTTCGGATAAGTGGCATGGAGGATGATATCACGACCAACGGCACAGCCTTGGTTACATAAATGATCCGTCACCGTATTTTCAGCCAACTCGGCCCGGTTGTTCTTCTGGCTAAGATGGGCAAGGAAGACATGGGCCCCTATTTTCAAGTCGGTCTTAGCCAAGGCCTCGGCGGCGTCATGGTTCGATAAATGCCCCTTATGGCTGCGAATCCGCTGCTTTAAAAATTCCGGATACGGCCCGC